>NZ_JCAXDX010000030.1:0-17606 GCF_059758575.1 Sinorhizobium sp. GQ132
CGGCTACATTGTAAAATCAGATAACGCATATTATGGAACTAAGCAGTTGATAATTAACGATCTCCGAATACTTTCGCAACCTTTGGACTCCGCAAGCCGGATTTGCGGAGGGCTCCCCGAATGTAGAACAAGCGGAACATGACGATCGGACCGAATCCCTCCGCGGCCGGCCTGATCCGAGTTCAAACTCCAAAGGAAACCAGGATAGGGCAAGGCCCGGTCTTGCCCTCTGCGCATTCAGAGACCAGCTTGCGGAGTGCTTCCCGAGCACGACTAAGCTCTGCGAGCCTGGCATCCAGCTGCTCAAGTCTCTTCTTCGCCAGTTCCCGTGCGGCCGAGCGGTTGTGCCCGGCATCTAGTGCCAGGAGCTGCCCGATCTCCTCAAGCGTGAAACCCGCCGCCTGCGCCTGTTTGATGAAACGTAGTCGGCGCACGTCTTCGCCTCCATAGCGGCGCACGCCCGCTAACCGCTTCGGCGTCGCCAGCAGCCCCTTGCGCTGGTAGAAACGGATGGTCTCAACGCCCACCCCTCCGGCCGCCGCAAGTTTCCCGATCGTCAGTTCTTGAAGGTCTTGACTCTGTACCATGCTACGGAACTTATAGTCCCGCCAACGATTTCACAAGAACAAGGAGATGTGAAAATGTTGGACAGGACCAATCCGCAGAATCTCGCCAGGAAGGCCGTCCTGTACCGGATGGTGATGCCAAGGCACACCTGCCCCTACGGGTTGAAGGCGAAGGACCTGCTGCAGCGGTCAGGCTACGAGGTGGATGATCATCATCTGACCACCCGCGAGGAGACGGACGCTTTCAAGGCGCAGCACGGCGTGCCGACGACGCCTCAGGTCTTCATCGATGGCAAGCGGGTCGGCGGCTACGACGACTTGCGTCGTTTTCTCGGAAAGCCCGTTGCCGATCCGAAGGCGACTAGCTACCGGCCGGTTATCGTGCTGTTCACGCTGACCGCACTCACGGCGATGGCGGCGAGCTATGCCGTCAACGGAACTCCATTCACCTTGCGCGCAGCCGAATGGTTCATCGCCTTTTCGATGGTGGTTCTGGCGATGATGAAACTCCAGAACGTCGAGAGCTTTGCGACAATGTTCCTGAACTATGACCTCCTGGCAAAGCGCTGGGTTCCATACAGCTACATCTATCCCTATGCCGAGGGACTGGCTGGCGTGCTCATGGTGGCAGGCGCTCTGAACTGGTTGTCTGTTCCAGTCGCGATGTTCATCGGTACGGTGGGGGCTGTTTCGGTCTTCAAGGCGGTTTACATCGACAAGCGTGAATTGAAGTGCGCCTGCGTCGGCGGATCGAGCAACGTCCCCCTTGGTTTCATCTCGCTGACCGAGAACCTGATGATGATCGCGATGGCAGTCTGGATGGCCGCTGGAGGCATTGGGCTCATACCAACCCACGCCATGTAAAGCAGCTCGATGCAAACGCGGCCGATGATCGTGCGGGTCGTCGAGAGTGGCGTACTGGCGCATTCGGCAAGGACGATGCGTTCCGCCTACCCCGGAGCGGTTTGCCACAAACCACGATCTGAGGGAGAGTCCTAGCGGGAGAAGGACCATGGGCATCTATCGGGACGTGATCTTGCCGAAGCTATGCGATCTCTCGATGCGCAACCAACGTCTGCGCCCCTATCGCGAGCGCGTAATCGGCGCTGCGCAGGGGCGAGTTCTGGAAATCGGCGTCGGCTCTGGCTTGAACCTCCCGTTTTACGGCCCTGCGGTAGGTGAAGTTCTGGCGCTCGAGCCGTCCGCGGGTCTTGTGGCGATGGCCCGTGATACCCCGCGTCCCGACTTGCCCGTCAGCTTCATCGACGCGTCTGCCGAGGCCATACCGCTCGATGACAGGAGCGTCGACACCGTCGTGACGACCTGGACGCTATGCACGATTCCTGATGCCGCCGCGGCGCTGACGGAAATGCGTCGCGTACTCAGACCTGGCGGAAAACTGCTGTTTGTTGAACACGGCCTTGCGCCCGACCGCGGAGTACGCTGGTGGCAGGATACTCTCACGCCTGTCTGGCGGCGGATCAGCGGCGGCTGTCATCTCAATCGTCCGATCCGGTCAATGATCGAATGCGGCGGCTTCCGGCTCGAGCGGGTCGAGACCGGATACATGCAGGGACCGAAACCGATGACGTTCATGTACGAAGGCAGCGCCCGTCCGGAGTGATGCGCGCCGCCAGAGTGTCGTCGGCTGCCTGCGAAGCGCCGACCATCAGCGTACAAGCTGCCGCATGATTGAATTTGAGACCCGATGTACAGCGCTCGCTAGGCGAAAGGCGCATCCGTGCTAGAAAAAGCGCGGGGGCACAAACAGACATATCGCGCGAGAGCGGACGTTACCCGGTCGCAAACATAGATGAAATTCATCGTCCGGAGAGGGTTTCAGTCGCGAATCCTTGTAGCCGATGATCTCGCCTGTCTCTTCGACGACATATCCGTCCGGTCCTTCGACAATTGCGGCACCATGGACCGGCCGACAATCCCGGTCACTACAACACTGGTATGGATAGGACCATCCTGAAGGGGCGTTATGCGCAGCCACCTTCAATGGGAAGCATACGCCAACGATCATCCCTAAGAGTAAGCTCGACAACGTTCGCGCGGCATTCCAACCCTGCCTCGGGCTCTGCGATTGCGGAGGATAACCGATTTGCGGGCTGAAGCTGTCCATGACCAATCCTCGTTGTCCAAAACATCTCGGCAAACCGACCGGTCCGCGCTTCGTTTCTTACCGCTCTTGGAATTCTCCATCTGGTTTTAAGTCATCGTAGCAGAGTCCTTATGGCGGGGCCTGCCTGACTGCGTCCCACCATGCGACCTTGATCAGCCCATCGGGCTGGCCGCCTGATTAACCGTGCTGGAACCATCCTAATTAACGGCAATGACTTTATAGGACGCGAGGATCGTCGCCCATGCTAACAGTCCCTTGGGGAATTCCACCGAAGCACGGCGGCTCTCGCCTTGATCGGATCGAAAATGGCTACATCCTGAGGTCGGGGGCGAAGCCGATGGCGTTCATGTCGAAGGCTGGCACGACCGCGACGATGACCCGAATGGCACATGGCTCCATTACTGAGTTGTTTCCAGCTCACGGCGGCTCATCTCCGCTTGATACTCGCGCTCTCGTTCCGGCCATGTGTCTTTGATGAAGGCGATCACGGCGCGGATTTCATCATCGCTCATGACGTTCGCGAACCCGGGCATATTGCTTTGGTAGCCACCACCGACAACCGCTGCCGACCCTTCCTTGGTGATGCGGAAGAGCATGCCGTCTGAATGATGCCAGGTGTGGCCGGATGCGTCGTGCGGAGGCGCGGGCATCCGTCCGGAAGGCAGCGGGCTTTTCCAGTCGTGCTGCCCTTCGAGGTCGACACCATGGCAGGCGGCGCAATGTCTGGTGTAGAGCGCCTCGCCGAGCGCGATGGCCTCGGCCGAGGCATCGCCGTTGGCAATCCCAGCGGCCAGCCATGGCCAAGCCCCTATGACTCCAATCCCGCCGGCGGCAATCGCCAGCACTGAGAAGAGAACTGTCTTCGCCGACATCCGCGCCTGGCTCTCCCGCGTAGATACGATCAGCCGCTTGGTCCCGCCTGCATCGTCTAATCTTTCACGATCTCGCGCTGCTACCATGGGAGCGATCCCTTCAGCTTCTCCCAGAAGCCCGGCTCCGGATGCGGGTGCGGCTTCTGGGTCCGGTTTGTCAGCGCGTTGACGAAGACGACCAGGTTGACGGGCTCGAAATGCAGTCCGTGGAAGCGGGCGCGAAGACGACTGTCCTGGTCGATAACGTGGGTGACGATGCCGTGCATCTGCATGCCGCCCTCGCCTTCGGTGAATTTGAGTCCGTAGGCCTCGGCGATCTTGCGGGTCGAGTCCTCGGGCCTATCTGGCGCGGACGTCAGGAAGACCCAGTTTGTCGGATCGAGGCCGTGCGCCTCGCCATAGTCGCGGAGGACAGCGGCGGTGTCGTGCTTCGGGTCCGTGGTGATGGTGACGAACTCGACCATCTCCTTCATCGGCGTCTGGTTGATCATCTTCTGAATCTCGGCGATCCGTTCCGCGTGCAGCGGACACACGTCCGGGCAGTTGGTGTAGACGAAATTCAGTACGACGACCTTGCCCCGCAGGGTATCCAGGCTGGCCACGAGGCCGTCGGCATCCTGCAGCGTGAAGCCAGGCGCTTCGCTGTCCACGGACTGGAAATATTGCTCCTTGTCGCGAAGGTCCTGGTCAACCTCCTCGAGCGAGTGCGGTGCGGCTGGCGCGATCAACACGAACATGGCGGTGACCGCGAGTAGTGCCAGTCGCAGCGTACGCACTGGATATATCATTGCGAATTCTCCTTGTTTCCGGAGGTGTCACGCCTTTCGGCCTCCCGGCGATCAACCTCAGGAGCGCCACCATGTCCGGGGCGTCCCAGTACCGTAGTGGGCAGTCCGTCGCCGCGAGGGCGGAGAGCGCCTGGCCCAAGCGTCGACCATACCGCAGACGTCTCGATCTCCGAGTAGAACGCCTTCACCGCCTCCGGTCCCTGATGGTCGACGGACTGGGCGACTACGAAGCTAGCGCCGCCGAGCGCCGCCTGTAGCCGATCGAGGGTCGGCATCTAAGCAGAAACAGCCAGCAGCGGGTGGCCGACACCGCTGTGTCGATGTCCATCTTGGTCATTCCGAAGCGTAGACCTCTGGTGCCTTGCCGTCCTTGGGCACGGTGTAGATTACAAACGGTTCGGTCTTGGTGCCTGTCATTCCGGGCGAGCCCATCGGCATTCCAGGTAACGTGATGCCGGCGATCGGGGGCTTCTCGTTGAGCAGCTTGCGGACCACGTTCACCGGCACGTGCCCGTCGACCACGTAGCCCTCGACGAGCATCGTGTGGCAGCCTTGCATGTCTTCAGGCACGCCCGCCTTTCGGCTGATCTCGAGAAGGTCGTTGGTCGGCTTCACGTCGACGTTGAAGCCGTTCTCCCGGAGATACGCGGCATAGCCCTCGCAGCAGCCGCATTGCGGATTCTTGTAGAGGGTCGCCTGCAGCGGATCGGCAAGCGCCGGCGCGGCGAAGGCCATGAGAAAGGCGAGACTGGCGAAGCGGATTGAAGGGGTCATTTCGGTTCTCCTTGTTCTGTTTGGTCAGGCGACCCGCAGTACGGTCATCATGCCGGACATCTGGTGGTCCATGACATGGCAGTGCAGCATCCAGTCGCCGGGATTGTCGGCGACGAAGGCGACCTCGACGGCGTCCTTCGGGGCCATCAGGACGGTGTCCTGCCACTGGCGGTGCGGGACGGGGTTGCCGTTGCGGCTGAGCACCCGCAGGCTGTGTCCGTGGAAGTGCATTGGGTGCCCACCAGGCGGACTCGTTGTGCAGTTCCAGGACGACGCTGCGGCCCCGCTTGAAGGCAAGGGCGGGCTCCATGCCGGCATGGCCGTCTCCGGCCATCGAAATGCCGTTGATCGACCAGACCGCGTCGCGGCCCATGCCCATCATACTGCCGCCACCACCCATCATGCCGCCCATTCCCGCCGTCCCGGCCATGCCCATCATGCCGCCCTGGAGCGTCAGGGTGTGGCGCTCCGCCGATGCAAGCTCGGGCTCCGGCAAGGGGTTGCGGGGCAGTTCGATGGAGGCGTCGAGGAAGCGCCCGCGGATCGGCGATCTGCTGTCGTAAGCGATCTGCGTCAGGCGATAGGAAAGCCCGTCATAGAAGTCGTCGACGACGTCGTATCGCCGTCCCGGCTCGCCCTCGAGGTCGAGCACGATATCGACGCGCATGGCCGGGCCGAGAAGGATACGGCCATGCTCAGGTTCGTGCGGATCACAGGGCTGGCCGTCGATCGCGATTACCGTCGGTCGATGACCTTCGAACCGAAGTGCCATGATCCGGGCGAGCGACGTGTTGACGAGGCGCAGGCGGACACGCTCCCCGGTCCGGAAAGGCTCTGCTGCCTCAGAAGCCCGGCCATTGAGGGTCACGGTGTTGCCGACGCGGCCGGACATCGCCGCTTCCATCCGGTTGCCGAAGCGGATGCAATCTCGCCTCTGTCGGTCAACCGCCAATCGCAAAGTAGCCAGATGAGGTCACGGTCGAGGTCGACCGATTCACGTTCCCTGATTATCACGGCTCCTGCGAGACCGCGGCCGAGCTGTTCCAGGCTGTTGGCGTGCGGGTGGTACCAAAAGGTTCCGGCGTCTGGCGGCGTGAATGCGTAGACGAAGCTCTCTCCCGGCTTGATCGGCGGCTGCGTCAATCCGGGTACCCCGTCCATGGCGTTGGGGAGCCTGATGCCGTGCCAGTGGACGGTGGTCTCCTGGTCCAACCGGTTCTCGACAATCAGACGCGCCGGCTCGCCCTGGTGAAGGCGTACAACTGAGCCTGGCACCTTCCCGTTGTAGGTCCAGACATCCGTTTCCGGCCGATCCGGCCCCGCCAGCCGTGTGCGGGCATGCGCGGCGGCGAGCCGAAACTCGGTCGGCGGCGCTGCCCGCGCCGAGGGCGGCGTTAGCGCGGCCGCCAGCACGAGACCCGCGCCCGCCCGGAGCAGACGCCGGCGCGAGACAAGGCAGTTGGGTTCGCTATTCACATTCGATCCTCCCGATCACCGTGACGGAACACATGAGCAATGCCCATGCGCTCGCTTGGCCGGCTCGGTCGCTTTGCGCCGGCCGGACGTCAGCCGATGTCGGAGGTTCGTGGTGGATCGGGGTCCGGCTGCAGCGCCCTGCCAATGAGGAGCGGATCGACGGACTCCTCTGAAGCCGGATCGCCAACGGTTGGAACGACCGCTGCCCTTGGAAGCAATGAGACGGGCGCGGCGCACATACTGCCGCAGCCCGTCGCCTTCATCGCGCCGTTGCCGGTCTGATCGGGGCAAGCCTGGCAATCTCCCATGTCCGACATGGCCATGTCGGACATGGTTGCCATCTTCGCGGCCATGCCGCTCGCCTGGGTGACCGACAGGCCCATTCCCGCGGCCAGGAGGACCGCGAGGAGCAAGTGGGCTAGATGTCGGACTGACCAGTGCTTCATGATGCATGAGGATCGCGCCGAACTTCCCGGAATACAAGACAGGATGCGTTTATGCGGAGGCTTGGCGCGTCAACATTGCGTTACGTGGCGCGGGCAGACGACTCAGCGGAAGAACACGTATTTGATCAGGGCGGCAAGCACGAGCACGATCATAAGCAACGCGACGATGCCAATTCCTCCCATGCCCCACATCATGCCGCCGCCCATCATATCGTTCATCATGGCAGCTCCTTTCGTTCGGCCGCCTCGATCAGCGGTGTCCGTTCCACCTCAGTCGAGGAATGATCGGTGCGTGCCGGCAACCGCAAGCCCTTCCCGAGTCCGCGGATCGCCGGGATCACGGCGAGGGCAGCACCGTCGACGAGATCATGCCGCCGATCATCGGGATGCGCTGTCTCGAAAAGAAAAATCGGCAATTCAATATGCTTTCTCAAGCGGTTCGGTCCTCGACCGGACCGATGGCTCCGGGCGCGCCGCTGATGCGGGGCTTGCGGTCCACGGCTCCTTTTTTGCTGGTTGCGCTGTCGGCAGGCTATTTTTTGTACCGGGCTATTGACCTTACCATCGTTGGAAACGCCACATTGGATCGTGTCAAAACCCACGAGGAGACCTCGATGCATCATCTGAATATACCCGAAATGACCTGCGGACACTGCGTAAGCGCGGTGGAAAAAGCCGTCAAATCCGTCGATCCCAACGCAGAGGTGGCGGTCAATCTCGAGGCGAAGACCGCTTCAATTGACTCCCAGGCCGCCTCGGAAGCATTCGTCGCCGCAATCGAGGACGCTGGCTACAAGGCTTCGTTCGCGAAGTCTTGCTGCAGCCACGTCGCCTGAATTCAGCGATGATCGCAAACACGCGCCGTCGCAACGGCGCGTGTTCTTGGTCAACAAAGTCGGAAAGCAAGGAATGGCTCTGACAGCCTTGTTCTATCGAGTATATCCGCGCAACTCGTTGTAGCGGTCGATCTGGCTTGCGCTCAGAATCTTCAGCATCTCCAGGTGTGCTGCCAGATGGATGTAACGGAGGTTGGCGCTGCTCGCCTCGATGCGCCGGAGATGTTCGCGCAACCCACCATGGTCTATAGAGCGCTCGCGGAAAGCGATCTCGAGCGCCTGTTCCCCGGCCACCAAGCTCATGCCCTCCGCAACCGCTTCGGTGCGCATTCTCTGGAAAATGCTCCGCGTTCTATCCTCCTGTTCGCCAGTCAGATGAAGCTCGGTCTTCATCGCCAACACATGTGAAGGCCCGGGCATTCCGTTCAGCTCGGCGGCCTTCGCCAAGCCCCAACCTTCTCCAATCTCCAGCGCGGCAATGTCGTCCGCCGATAGGCTTTTTACGTCGCGATGCTCCTGTCCGGCATAGGGCGAAGAATGAACGTGTTTGCCCTCCGCAGCGGCGGTAATCGGAAACAGCAAAACTGCGAGCACAGGGATCAGCTTTTTCATGAGTCACCGTTCACAAGTTCGATGCCTCGAGCTTGCCAAACGCTGGTCGTCCCGGACATGATAGCTATCATGTCGGATCAAATTCTCGTCCATCTCCAGCCGAAAGCGGTCGCAAAAAAGTCGCTCGAACAGAATGAGCACCTCTTTCATCGAGGCGACCCCGTTCATGCGCTGTTTCTCGTAACGGAGGGATGCGTGAACCTCCTGCGCTATCACGTGGACGGAAGCCGTGCCGTCTTACAGCGTTCGGCGAGCCCTACGATTCTAGCGGAGGCCTCTGTGTTTTCGGATCATTATCACTGCGATGCCGTGGCGGCGACGCAGACGGACATTCTGGTTGTCCCTATCGGCGTCGTCCGTGACCTGCTGAACAACGAACCTGTCTTTGCCCGCGCTTGGACACGGCACCTATCGCACGAGCTTCAGAGCGCCAGGAAGCGAGCCGAAATCGTGTCGTTGCGCACCGTGGGAGCCAGGCTTGACGCTTGGCTGACGTGGAACGACGGGCAGCTTCCGCCCAAGGGTGAATGGCGCAGGCTGGCAGAGGAAATCGGCGTATCTCCCGAAGCGCTCTATCGGGAACTGTCCGGCCGTCGGCACCTGGTCCCGCAGGAGGATCGTCGTCAGCGATGAAGCCCGGCAGCAAAGGTACAATTGCCCCTTGACCTTACCATTGTTGGAAGGATTATCTGATAGTGCAGTTGTAATGGGAATTGCTCCGATGACTGCATTCACACAGATAGAAAAGTCCACTGCCGTCCCGGCCTCGAGCGACTTCGGCATCGAGGGAATGACCTGCGCCTCCTGCGTGCGCCGGGTGGAGAAGGCCATCTCGGCAGTGCCCGGCGTCGCCTCCGCGACCGTCAATCTCGCCACCGAGCGGGCAACCGTGCAATTCACCGGAGCGCCGGACACGAACGGTGTTCTTCTTGCTATCGAGAAGGCGGGCTACGAACCCAAGGTCGTCACTCAGGAGTTCGGCATCGAAGGCATGACCTGCGCCTCCTGTGTGTCCCGGGTAGAGAAGGCGCTGAGGACAGTACCCGGTGTCACCGACGCCTCCGTCAACCTGGCGACCGAGAAGGCCACCGTCCGGTTCGTTTCGGGCGTGGATGTCGCCGCGATCGAAGCCGCCGTCAGAAATGCGGGATACGACGTCAGAAAGGCGAAGGCTTCCGGCGCGGCTGCTGAGCCGGAGGACCGGCGGGAACTGGAAATCCGCAAGCTCAAGGCCCTGGTGATCTTCTCGGCCTTGCTGACCCTGCCCCTCTTCCTCGTCGAAATGGGCTCCCACTTCCTGCCGGGCGTACACGAATGGATCATGGAGAATATCGGCATGCGCCATAATCTCCATATCCAGTTCGCGCTCGCCACCGCTGTCCTGTTCGGACCCGGCCTGCGGTTTTTCCGGAAGGGCGTTCCGAACCTGCTGCGCTGGACTCCGGACATGAATTCCCTTGTCGTGCTTGGCACCACCGCCGCCTGGGGCTACTCCGTCGTCGCAACATTCGCATCCGGCCTTCTGCCCTCCGGGACGGCAAACGTGTACTACGAGGCGGCCGCGGTCATCGTCACGCTGATCCTGCTCGGCCGATTTCTGGAAGCCCGCGCCAAGGGCCGCACCAGCCAGGCGATCAAGCGGCTTCTGGGCTTGCAGCCGAAGACCGCTTTCGTTGAGCATGGCGACGAATTCGTCGAAATCCAGATCAGCGATGTCGTGGTCGGCGACGTCATCAGGATCAGACCCGGCGAGAAGGTGTCGGTCGACGGCACGGTTCTCGATGGCAGCTCCTATGTCGACGAATCCATGATCACCGGCGAGCCTGTGCCGGTCCAGAAGGCTGCCGGAAGCGAGGTCGTCGGCGGAACGATCAACAAGAACGGCTCGTTCACGTTCAGGGCGACGAAGGTCGGCGGCGATACCCTGCTCGCACAGATCATCAAGATGGTCGAGGCGGCACAGGGTTCGAAACTGCCAATCCAGGCGCTGGTCGACAAGGTGACCGGCTGGTTCGTCCCCGCCGTCATCCTGGCTGCCATCCTCACCTTCGCCGCCTGGTACGTCTTCGGTCCCTCGCCCGCCCTGACTTTCGCGCTCGTCAACGCCGTCGCCGTTTTGATAATCGCCTGCCCCTGCGCCATGGGTCTCGCGACCCCGACTTCGATCATGGTCGGCACGGGACGCGCTGCCGAGCTCGGCATCCTCTTCCGCAAGGGCGAGGCGTTGCAGAGCCTGCGAGAGGCCGATGTGATCGCGCTCGACAAGACCGGGACCCTGACGAAAGGACGTCCCGAGCTGACGGACATCGTTCCGGCCGACGGATTCAAAGCCGACGAGGTGTTGTCCTTCGTCGCCAGCCTTGAAGCTCTTTCGGAGCATCCAATCGCGGAAGCAATCGTGTCGGCGGCAAAGTCCAGGGGCATCGCCTTGGTACCTGCGACCGAGTTCGAAGCAACACCCGGTTTCGGTGTTCGCGGAACCGTGTCCGGCCTGCCTGTACTGGTTGGCGCGGATCGTGCGTTCAGCGGGATCGGGATTGATGTGAGCCTGTTTGCCACGGAGGCCGAACGCCTTGGCAAGAGCGGGAAGTCACCGCTCTATGCGGCCATCGACGGGCGGCTCGCGGCGATCATCGCGGTCTCCGATCCGATCAAGGACACGACGCCGCAAGCCATCAAGGCTCTGCATGACCTCGGCCTCAAGGTCGCGATGATCACCGGAGACAACCGCCGCACAGCCGAGGCCATTGCCAAGCAACTTGGCATCGACGAAGTCGTTGCCGAAGTCCTGCCGGATGGCAAGGTCGACGCGGTGAAGAGGCTGCGCGAGGGCGGACGCAACGTCGCATTCATCGGCGACGGGATCAACGATGCGCCCGCGCTGACTGAAGCCGACGTCGGCATCGCCGTCGGCACTGGCACCGATATCGCAATCGAGAGCGCCGACGTGGTTCTGATGTCCGGCGACTTGATCGGTGTGCCGAAGGCGATCGCGCTCAGCAAGGCCACAATCCGCAACATCAAGCAGAACCTGTTCTGGGCGTTTGCCTACAACGTCAGCTTGGTTCCGGTCGCCGCGGGCGTTCTCTACCCGCTGAACGGCACCCTGCTCTCGCCGATCCTCGCGGCCGCCGCGATGGCGATGTCGAGCGTGTTCGTTCTTGGCAACGCCCTGCGGCTTCGATCCGTCAACCCCGCCTGAGAGTCTCAAAGGTCCGGCTTCGCCGGAGGCCCGAATTGAAAGGATGAACACATGAACATCGGAGAACTTTCCAAGGCGAGCGGCGTCTCGTCGAAAATGATCCGCTACTACGAACAGATCGGGCTGACCCGCCCTGCTCTTCGGACCGTTTCCAGCTACCGGGTCTACGGCGACAAAGACGTCCATACGCTGCAGTTCGTGCGCCGCGCCCGCGATCTCGGCTTCTCGGTCAAGCAGATCAAGGAACTGCTTGCGCTTTGGGGCGACCGGTCCAGGAACAGCGCGGATGTCAAAGCGGTGGCGCTGGAACACATTGCCGAACTGGAGAGCAAGATTGCGGCGATCGAGGAAATGACGAAGACGCTGAAGCACCTCGCCAGCCACTGCCATGGGGATGATCGGCCGGAATGCCCGATCATCGAAGAGATCGCCAAGTGGCCGATGCCAAGAGCCCGAGAGTCAATGCGCGTTTCGGTCTGAGCGTCCTATGACGCGCGGGAATCGGGGTGGGCCTCCCTTTGCCAGGGGGCATTACGGAGAGAGGCACGATCCCTGAGTAGGAGGAACGTTCTTCCTACACAAAACCAGAGCACGGTCGCGGCCGCGAAACTGGTCGCCACGTAAACCGCGAAGCCGAAAGCGCCCTGAAGGTTCTCTTCCAAAGACAAGCCTGTCGATGTGGAAAACCGATTTGTGAGTGAGATACAGACTGTAGGACAAGGTGGCGACGGTCGCGGCACTCGGAAGCGGCCACCGTCCCAGAACATGCTCGATGTCGAGCATAGCGCCGAGGATCAGAGCGATCCCGATCGAGATGAGCGGGAATCCGGCGACTGAACCGAGCTGCGCCTGAAAGACGAGGAAGAGATTCGTTCCCGCGAGCGGTCCGCGGATCGAGAACAGCACAAGGGCGGCGGCGACAAAGGCGAAGCCGATCGGCAAGGCGACTCGCGGGGGCGCGTATCGCTTGCAGAGTTCCGGTTTGAAAAATCTCGCCGCGGCGAGGATCACGCCGAACATGAGGCCGTCCAGGCGGGTGTAAGTCGGGTAGTACACGTCCGTGAGATATACCGCGAAGGCATCCCTCAGCTTGTCGGCCGCTACGAGGACGCCGACCTGGCTGTCCCAGATCGCGTATCGGAGGATCATCCCCCCGGCCATCATCGCCCCTGCGATCAGAAGCGTCGACCCCATGCTAGTCCGGCGATGCAGGAGCAACACGAGCAGCGGTAGAACCAGGTAGAAATGCTCCTCGACACAAAGCGACCATGCCTGCGAAAAGGGTCGGCCGACGCGGGGGTCGAAGTCGAAATTCACCGTGAAGGTCGCGAAGCTCCAGACGGATTGCATCGTCGGAGCGTCCCAAATGACGGGGAAGACGGCATAGAGGCCGAGGACAACGAAAAACGCCGGGAAGATGCGGAAGGCGCGGCGGAGATAGAAGGATTTCAGGTCTACTCGTCGATCTAGTTCAATATCCAACATACGCGTTGTCGGCAATTGGGATGAAATGCGCAGAGGTCCGGCAAGTTTCCGTACAGCCCGTTATCAGCCCGAAATACCTGGGCTCATCGCCGTCGAGTGCCATTGATCAGCCCCAGGCAGTTATTGACCACCGGTGATTTGATGACGATCCATCGCATCACCATTAAAGGAACTGGAGGCTCAGTTGGCGTGCTCCTTGACCCAGTTGGTCATCTCCTCGATTTCCTTCTTCTGCGCGTCGATGATCTTCTCGGCCATAGACTTCGCCTCCTGATCGTCGCCGTATTTCAGCTCGACCTCGGACATGTTGATAGCGGCCGTGTGGTGGGCGATCATGCCGCAGACGAAGGCGACATCCGGGTCCTTCGCCATCATCCCCTGCATCATGGCAGGTTCCGTTTCCCGCATCCCTTCCATCATCGCCTTCTGGTGTTCGGCCATCTCGCCTGGCGGCATGCCGCTGCCGGACGTTTGCATGTCTCCACTCGCCGGGGCCTCGGATTTGCATGCGTCCGGCATTGCCATCTGAGCCGAGGCAGATTCCATCGTTGCGAAAGCAATGGTCGGGACGGCCGCCGCTGCGACCGCAAACTTGAGCACGGTATTCATTGAGTTCTCCTATTCGGTTGGAAGGTTGGTTGGTTCAGGAGAGTCGGAGCTTTGGCGGCGGATAGAGCGCCCGCACGAGCAACAGCGGTTTGGCTTCTCGCATAAACGGTGTCTGGAGAAGCGAGGGGGCGACTTGAGCCGCGAGCGTCAAATCCACCAAGACTGGACAGCACTGCACCGTCATGCAGCAGCTCGCGGAATGGGTGCTGCCGGGAGAAACCTGGCCCGGCTCCGAAATAGACGGGCAATGGCGATCGGTATGGAAGGCGGCAGCCGCCGCAGCGCTATGCAGGTTCACAACCACGAAGCATAGCACCGCAATTCCAATCACCCGGGAGACTGCCCTGAA
This sequence comes from Sinorhizobium sp. GQ132, assembly GCF_059758575.1. Classification (NCBI taxonomy): domain Bacteria; kingdom Pseudomonadati; phylum Pseudomonadota; class Alphaproteobacteria; order Hyphomicrobiales; family Rhizobiaceae; genus Sinorhizobium; species Sinorhizobium sp. GQ132. Next base: position 14,144 of record NZ_JCAXDX010000030.1, read on the forward strand.
AGCACGCATGGGGCGCAATTCCTTCCATCCTCAAACCAGCCTTCCAGATGAAAGTTCCCGCGCCCACTACGCGCCGGATACGGATTCCCGGCGCAAGTAGATCGACAGGCACGAGGCCCCAGACTCAAGAGGCGGCGCGTGCCCGCGCCGACGTGCGACTGCCCAAGGCTGGGTTCGGTTGCAGAGGCGCAACCCCAGTACGGCTTTTGATGGAACGAACGACCGGCCCGCCGGTTGCTCCAGCATCCCCAAGTTCATACGCTGCAACTGTCTACGAAGCGGAGCGTCATCATGAAAGAGCAAGACCAACACTCAATGCAACACCCGGACACGACAGCTCACCATTACCTTATGTTCGCCGTCAACATGGCGCTCAGCCTGGCCGTCATGTATATCGTGATGTTTTCGATGATCGACGGCTGGTCCGATTTTCGGAACAACCTCAACATGTTCTACATGGCACTGACGATGGTTGCTCCGATGGGAATCATCATGCTGGCGACGATGGGTGGAATGTATGGGAACAGACGACTGAACGTGGCGATTCACCTCGGCCTGGCCGCTCTCTTTGTTCTGGCGTTTGCGGGAACGCGCGCCCAGGCGTTGATCGACGACGACCAGTTCATCGCCTCGATGATCCCGCACCATTCAGGTGCAATTCTGATGTGCCGCGAAGCGAACCTCACGGACGAGGAACTCACCAACTTGTGCAAACAAATCTCTGAAGGGCAGCGTCAGGAAATCGAGCTGATGAAGGCGATCAGAGGGAGACTGAACAGCTCCGGCTGATTCATCCCGCTAAACCTCTTCGCCGACAGCGTGCGTTCGGTCATTTTCTCGCTTGACCTTCCCATCGTTGGAACCATTACACCTTTAACCAGCATCGGATCGACGGTAAGGCCGGCGCCATATAATGGACGCGAATCGCGTGTTCATACGGGCTGACAATTGACAACTTCGGGACCGATGGTAGTCCTCGGGCATGGGTATGTTTCGAATCACATTGCGAAAGATGCTGGTTCTGCTCCGCTTGGCGATTGTCATGTCGCTGACGGTGTACTCATTGCCGACCGCCTCCGCCGCGATGCACGGCGCTTGGTCGAGCCCTGAAATTGCCCAGTCCGACGACCATCATCACGATGTGGCGGGCGGCGGACATACGCACGCCGATCAGAAATCCTCCCGGGACGACTCCCAGAAGCTTGTGAAGACCGACTGCTGCAAGGGCTTTTGCGTCAGCATGGCGATTGTCGCTGAATCCAATCCCGTCGGTGGACTTCGCGTCGCCTCCATCCGCGAGTTCGTCGACGACGCCCGGACCACGGGCGAGCTGCCGCTGCTGCACCGACCACCGAACATCTGAATAGCACCGCACCCGTTCTTCTCGCGGGTCTAACGTGCGTTCGCGAGCCGGTTTGCTCTCGTGCGCCGCTGCAATTTTCCTATTCGGATAATACCATGAAACCATTGTTCTTCGTGGCCGCCCTGCCGCTTTTCGCGAGCGGATGCGCCTCCACATTGCCTCCCGATGTCATTGCCTCTGGCGACCTCGCCGCCTCCCAGGCTCAGGTCCGCCCCGTCAGATATACGAGCCCAGTTTCGGGTTACACTCACCGCGTTCCGGTCGATCCCCAGCCGTGGCGCAACCAGAACGACGCGCAGACTCCGGAAGGAGACGCGTCATGATAAGAACCACTCTCAAACTGGCTGCGGCCCTCGCCCTGCCGCTTGTGCTCGGCGGCTGCGTGGCCGCGAGCAAATACGCAGCGAAGAACGCCGGCTTCTCCTCGGTCGAGGCCAAGACGGCCGAGGCTGTGGGAAAGCAGACGGTCTGGATACAGAACCAGCAGCACGCACGTGTCGTATCCGACCGCGTGAAGACGCTGATGGCGAAAAAAGCGATCGACGTTGAGACGGCGGTTCAGGTGGCACTCCTCAACAACAAGGGGCTGCAGGCCGCCTATGCCGACTTGGGGGATTCTGCCGCTGATGCCTGGCAATCGACGATGCTCGTCAACCCGACGGTCTCAGTTGGCCTGACCGGGATCGGCACGCCGGGGCTCGAAGCCTTCAAGTCGGTCGAAGGCATGATTGCCAATAATATTCTCGCGCTTGCCACGAGAGACCGGAATATTGCCATCGCCGACACCGGATTTCGAAGGGCGCAGTTGAATGCGGCGCTTCGCACGCTGCAGCTTGCCTCGGACACACGGCGCGCCTGGATCAATGCGGTTGCCGCCTGGGAAACAGTGGCCCAGCTCAACCAGGCGCAGGCGGCAGCCGACGCAGCGTCCGAGCTTGCCCAGGAGCTTGGCAAGAGCGGGGCGCTGACCAAGGAAGGTCAGGCGCGGGAGCATGTTTTCTCTGCAGAGTTGGCTGGTCAGTCTGCGAAGGCGCGGCTGGAGGCGAGGCTCGCCAAGGAGGAGCTGACGCGGCTGATGGGTCTCTGGGGTTCGGGCATCGACTATCAGGTTCCGAACCGCCTGCCGCAGTTGCCGAAGGGGATAATGAAGCGGGACCTGATCGAGGCGGAGGCATTGCATCGCCGCGTCGATCTGCAGATGGCGAAGCTCGACGTCGAAGCGACCGCGAAATCCTACAAGCTGACGGGAGCCACGCGCTACGTCACGGACCTCGAACTCCTTACGGGCTTGGAGACAGAGCGGGAACTCGAGGACGCCGACATCAAGAGGGAAACGACCGGACAGGCGGAACTCGAATTCGTCATTCCGATCTTCGACAGCGGCAGGGCACGCATGCGCAAGGCCGAGCTCGCCTATATGCGGGCGGCGAACCTCCTCGCGGAAAAGGCCGTCAACGTCCGCTCGGAAGCGCGCTCGGCCTATCAGGCGTACCGCGCCAACTACGATGTTGCCCGGCATTACCGAAACAGCGTCGTGCCGCTGCGCACCAAGATCGAGGAGGAATCCCTCCTCACCTACAACGCCATGATCACCAACACCTTCGAGCTGCTCGCCGACAGCCGCGAGAAGGTCAATGCGAACTTGCTTGCCGTCAACGCCAAGCGCGACTTCTGGCTGGCCGAGGCCAATCTCGCCCCCGCCATCTACGGTGGTGGCGCGGGTGCGGCCGCCGGCGAGACGGAAGTTGCGGCTGCCGCCGAGGGCGGTGGTGGCGGCCACTGAGAAAGGAACAGGCCATGTTCAACAGAAGACAGTTACTCGGCGCGAGCGCCGCCCTGGTATCGACCGCCGCCTGGGCGAAGACGTCGAATATGGGGCTGCCAGAAGCCGCCGTTATGGAGACGGCAGAGACGCAGCCGCCGCTAAAGCCCACCTCCGGACCCGACTACAACCCCGTAGTCACGCTTAACGGCTGGACCCTGCCCTACCGGATGAACAACGGCGTCAAGGAGTTTCACCTTGTCGCCGAGCCGGTCGAGCGCGAGATGGCCGAGGGTATGACCGCCTATCTCTGGGGCTATAACGGCCAGTCTCCCGGC
>NZ_JCAXDX010000031.1:0-15092 GCF_059758575.1 Sinorhizobium sp. GQ132
TTCCGTACTCAGAAGGTCGCATAATGTATCGACTGAAACACCGCGCCGCAGTCGGTTAAATTCTTGGAAAATGCCCTAGCGACAGAGCGTGAGTGAGCTCACTGGTTTAGTGGCTTAGCTCCGCCCCCCGGCCTTTTTGACTACTCTTTCGGCAGAGCGTACCGAAGCACATGGAGGTCTTCGTCTTCGACCGAAATCTCCAGCACCTGATTGACGAGATCATCGTCATTGTCGAGTTCGATCAATGCCTGCTCGAACAGCTCGATCTGCATGTCGAGGTCCATACCGGGCGGACCGTTAAGGCAGATCAGCCCGGCATGGATAGCGACGTCGGCGTATTGCCCTTTGGTGCCTGGCTTGTCTTTTGATCCGCGGAAATCGACCGAATTCTTCGTGACAAACGTCCAGTCGCCCTCAAGAATAATTGGCTTAAGCTCCCAATCCTTCAGGCCGCCCAATTTCATCCAGACGACATGGCTTGTTTCGCCGTGGCCTTTTTCGATTGCCATTTTTGCCAGTTCAGGACTGAGACACTCATCGATCAGATACTTCATCCCGTTTTCCTGCGACGGGGGACGCGACGATCTGTGATGATGACCGAGCCTTCGGGAAGGTCGCCGAAGGCGCGGGGCCGGCCGCGCAAGGGGTTCGCTTCGGCATAGATTGAAGCGAGCCTTATCTTCTCCGCGTCCAAGCTCGGCCAAGTTTCCAGAATACGCTCGGTTGAATGACCGGCGGCCTGCGATGCGGCAACATCGTAGACCGGAACGCGGCTGCCGCGCACGACAGGTGTGCCGCCAAGAATGTCGGGAGAGGACGTGACGATCTCTCGCGCCGCGGCAAGGTCGTCCAGCCGTTCGCTCGCACCTCTCATAAAGGGCATAAGATCGATCGTCAGGAACTCGTGGTGCACAGTCCAGTCCTCGCGCAACAAAGCCGGCCAAGGGAGCGTGCGCGCTCTTGCTAGTCGATCCTCTGCCGTCCGGATGGCAAACAGTCGTTCTTCCGAGGTGAGACGGCGGGCGCTTTCGAAATAGAAGGAGATGAGCGAGCAGGCCCCAGCCAGGATATGACGACCGTTGTCGAGCGAAACGAAGGCCTCTGGGAGAATGTGTTCGTCGATGACGCGATTGATGTCGCGTAGGCTCACGCGCGAGACAACGGCAGCCTCACTCGCCTTCAGCATTTCCGCAACTGCGGGCATGTGGGCCTCCATATTAATTCTTCCGATGTGCCGGAATATATAATCAGTAGGCAGAGATTTCAAGGCCTTGACGAGGAACGGCTAGCGCCGGCTGATAGAAATCGCGGTAGGGCATTACGGGAAAAGCAGCGCCGGTCGCAAACCACGTTCTGAATTTTCGTTACATCTCAGAGGTCCAGCAACGAAATAGGGGGCCGCAAGTTCGAATCCCTTCAACTGCTCCATAGCGGATACTGTGGTCCGTGGTTCCATCTCTTTAAGACTTGAGCTGTTGCTCACTCCCTTAAGGTGATGGCGCTGTTCCGGCGATTGTAGTGGGACTGCCGGTTGGCCGAGAGGGACGCGGCACCTTCGGTGGCAACTTTGCACCGAGCAGCTGGCGTACTAACCGGGCCATATAACCTCCGCGAATACCGGTCTAAAGTAAGCGACTTTGACAGCTATAGTGAAACGTGGCCGGATCTCATCATAACAAGGAGGTGAACATGAAACTGAAGAATATTAAGATGGATGCGGCCGCAATTGCTTTAACGCTGGGTACATTTGCGGTCGCACCTCAGCTTGCGGTAGCGGAAACGCTCCGGGTCGGGATTAATGCGCCGGATATCTCAACGCTCGATCCGACGCGAGCAACTGCAACCGCGGATGTAACGCTCGTCTCCTGGATGTTTAACGGGCTTGTGCGTTTCCCACCCGGTAGCGCGGACCCTGCCAAGATCGAACCGGATCTGGCAGAGAGCTGGACTTCTTCGCCCGATGGTTTGGTCTGGACCTTCAAGCTTCGCCCGAATGTCAAATTCCATGGCGACTACGGCACGCTGAGCTCGGAAGACGTGGTCTTCTCCTTGATGCGCGCCAAAGATCCGAAAACGTCGTCGTTCTCAAGCGATTTCTCCGGTGTAAAATCGATCGATGCAGTCGATCCGATGACGGTCAGGATTACACTGAGCGAGCCGGTACCGGGTTTTCTCGGTCTCATCGCCAATTATCATGGCGGCAATATCATCAGCAAAAAGGCGTTTGAAAAGCTCGGCGCGGATTTCAAGAGTCGGCCGATCGGGACCGGGCCTTTCATGTTCGAAAGCGCGATCACGCAGCAGGCCGTCAAGCTGAAGGCTTTTCCCGGATATTTCAGGGGCGCGCCGAAGCTCGACGGTATCAGGTTCGACCTCATCCCGACCGACTCCAGCCGCGAGCTGGCGTTCCGTTCCGGCGAGCTCGATCTCATTTACGGCAAGCGCGAACAGCGGTGGGTAGACCAGGCAAAGGCGTGGGATGGTGCGGTCGTCGATATTTTCGCACCCGGCGAATATCGCACCGTATTCCTCAACAAGTCTCGTCCGCCTCTGGACAATGTGAAGGTCCGTCAGGCGGTTGCGCAAGCCATCAATGTCGACCAGATCGTGCAGTTCGTCGGCGCCGGCGTTGGCCCGAAAGGGTGTTCGGTCGTTCCCTCCGGCTATCTAGGAGAGGATTGCAGCTGGACCTATAAATACGATCCCGCCGCTTCGAAGAAACTGCTTGCGGAGGCCGGGTTCCCCAAGGGTGTGCAGCTTTCGGCTGTCGTGTCCTCGAATTCGTCACAGCTCCCGATCATGGAAGTCATCCAGGCCCAACTGGCCGAGGCAGGCATCGATCTGCAGATGAAGGTGGTCGATCATCCGACATACCAGGAACAGATCCGCAAGGACCTGGGCGACGTCGTGTTTTACGGCGCTGCGCGATATCCGGTAGCGGATAGTTATCTCAGTCAGTTCTACCATTCGGATGCTGCGATCGGAAAACCGACCGCTGTTACGAACTTCGGCCATTGCGATGCGGCCGATGCCGAAATCACCGCGGCGCGGCGGGCAACCTCGGATGACGAGCGGCTGAAGCAGTGGTCGGCCGCCCAGAAGAAGATCTTCGAGCAGGTGTGCGGGGTCCCGCTTTTCAGCCTGATGCAGGTCTGGGTACACAGCAAGGCGCTCGATTATGGCTATGAATTGAAGGGCTCGCTCAATCTCGCTCCGCCGATCACCGAAAAGACGACGCTGAAACGCTGAACGATCAAACTCCCCTGTCTGGCCTTGGCCTGGGCGTCCGCATCCGTGCGGATGGCACAGTCCGGGGCCGTTTTTGTCATGGAGCGATCGTCGTACTCAGTGCCGCGGAATGTGCGGCGGCTACGAAATCGGCGACGAGGCTGCTGTTGCGGGCGCGAACCGGCCGGACGATCTCGTATTCGAACGCAATTTCAGGAACGAAGCGACGGATGGCCACCCGGTCGGCGACAATTTCCATGGAGAGGGGATCGCCGATTGTCACACCGAGCCCGGCGGCTACAAATTCGGCGACATTCGGTGCTGTCGTCGCTTCAATAACGATCCTGGGCCGTAGGCCATGAGCGTCAAACGCTGCATCCACTTTCCTGCGCATCATGCTTGTTGGGCCGAAGGCGATGAATGGTTCGTCTGCAAAGTCGAGCGGGGTCAATTCCTTCTTCTCGCAAAGGCGGTGTCCTTTCGGGAGTATCGCCACCGCCGGCGGGCTTTTGAGAGCTTCACCCACGACGGAGGGATGTTCCAGCCCGCTGATGACCATCACCACGTCGAGCCGACGGAGGAGGACAGCCTCGGTCAGGAACTGCGAACTCCTTGCTTCGACTGACACGAAGACATCGGGGTGACGGGCTCGAAACAATTTGAGAACCCTGGTTATGAACGGCCCGGATAGCGCCGGCATCGTTCCTATGACCAACTGCCCGTGTTCTTCGCGGCGGATGGCCTCCACTGCGCGCGCAAGCTGATGAACTCCACCGAAGATGCGTTCGACCTCTTCGTAGAGCCGCATTCCGCGGCCTGTCGGCACCAGCCGGCCGCTGTCGCGTTCAAAGAGCTGCAGTCCGGTGTCGGCCTCCAAATCCTGGATGAGCTTGCTCGCGGCCGGTTGCGAGATGCGCAGGATATCTGATGCCCTGCTCACCGTACCGGCCTCGACCACGGCCATCAGCGCCTCCAGTTGCCTCAAGCTGGGATTTCTCACTGGTATAACCCTCACGAATACAATGGCAAAATAAGCGACTTTGACTTTCTACCTCTAGGCGCTGATTGTGACAAGAAAGAAGGGGAGAAACGACTTGAACGCAGACGTCATCATTATCGGCGCGGGCGTGGTCGGCGCGGCACTGGCATATGGAATGGCGCTGAAAGGCAAGCGCGTCGTTGTTCTGGACGGAGCGGATCGCGACCCGCGTGCTGCCCGGGCAAATTTCGGCCTGGTCTGGGTTCAGGGCAAGGGGTCCGACGCGCCCGCCTATAGCGCGTTGACCCGCCAGAGCTCGGATCTCTGGCCCGTATTCAGGAATGAACTTTCGACGGTCGCTGCCGATCGCGTGGACTATGAACGGCCCGGAGGGCTGGTCTACTGTCTGAGCGAAACCGAGTATGCGAACCGGGCCGCCATCAACGAACGAACCCATAATCAAGGTGCGCAGGCCGACACGGAAATGATCGAGCGCGGTGCGCTGGAGCGCATGCTGCCTGCGGTGGGCTTGGGTCCCGATGTCGTTGGTGCGAGCTACTGCAAGCTCGATGGCCATGTGAACCCGCTGCAGCTTCTGGCGGCTTTGCACCGCGCGATCATGCTTCTCGGGGGAAAGATCGAATTTCGCAGTCCGGTTAAAGGGATTGTACCGGTCTCCCACGGGTTCCGCGTGATCGTACCGCATGGTGAGTTGCAGGCGCCGCGCGTCGTTGTTGCCGCGGGGCTTGCAACGCCGGCGCTGACCGAGCCGCTTGGATTGGCCATGCCGATGAAATCGGAGCGGGGGCAGATCCTTGTCACGGAGCGGATTGCACCCATCCTGCCTTTTCCCGGCAGCGGCTTGAGGCAGAGTGCCGACGGCACGGTGATGATCGGCGCGACGAACGAGAAGATTGCCGATACGAGCGTCACGGCGGCGTCGGCAACCAAACTGGCGCAAAGGGCGACGCGGATCATCCCGGCACTCGGGTCGGCCCGGCTTGTCAGGCAGTGGGCGGGTCTGCGTGTCCTTCCACTCGACAAGACACCGATCTATGCGGAATCGGCGGACTATCCGGGTCTCTTCGCGGCAGCCTGTCATTCAGGCGTGACGCTTGCTGCGGTCCATGCCGCTGTCATCGCGCCGGCCATGGCCGGCGGTCATCTGCCCGAGGATCTGGCAGCTTTTTCCAATGGAAGATTCAATGTTCAAAAGTGTGCATGAAAAGCCTGGAAAGGCTTCGGACATGATCGTCCGCGTCAATGGCGTCGAAATCGGCGCCTGGAATGGCGAGACGGTGGCGAGCGTATTGCTGCGTGCTCCTGGAGCCGGACGAGGATCGACAGTCAGCCGAACACCCCGCTTGCCCTATTGTCAGATGGGCGTCTGTTTCGAGTGTCTGGTGACCGTCGATGGCAACGCCTCGATGCAGGGCTGTCTCGTTCCGGTGGCGCCGGGCATGAGAATCGAAAGCCAGCACGGGCCGCGGGAGATCTCGAAATGAAATACGATGTGGTGGTGATTGGCGCTGGGCCCGCCGGCATGTCGGCTGCAATCCGGCTCCGGAAAAACGGTTCGTCCGTTGCGGTGATCGACGAGCAACCCGCACCGGGCGGCCAGATCTGGCGCGGCGTTGAGCGCAATTCCGGGCCGGTAGCCGAGGCTTTGGGTACTGATTATCGCAAGGGAGACGCGCTGGTGCAGGCCTTTCGTGCCTGCGGCGCCGATTATATGCCCGAGACCCAGGTCTGGCAGATCGAAGAAGGATGGAACCTGTTCCTGACGTCAGGAGGAAATGCCCGTCGCATCGGCGCGCGCGTCGTTCTGCTCGCGAATGGCGCCCAGGAAAGGCCGGTACCTTTCCCGGGCTGGACGCTTCCCGGCGTGATGACGGTCGGGGCGGCGCAAATCCTGCTCAAGTCCGGAGGGATGCTGCCGCAAGGCGACGTATGGATTGCAGGCGCCGGGCCGCTGCCGCTGCTTTATGCGACCCAGCTCCTCGGTCTCAAAGGACGTATCGCAGGTTTCCTCGATACGTCGCGCAAGCCGGGTCTCGCGGCTCTGACCAAGCTTACTGGTGCGTGGCGCGATATTCCCGGCTTGTTGAAGGGAGCACGCTGGCTTCGCGATTTGCGCAAGAGCGGCAAGATGGTGCGCGGTTTCCATGACCTCCGCGCTGGGGGCGATGGGCGGCTGCAATATCTGGAATGGCAGTCGGCGGGCGAGCGACGCAAGGTGAAGGCCGACATTCTCCTCGTACATGAGGGCGTGGTGCCACGCATCCATGAGACCATGGCGCTCGGATGCGCCCATGAATGGAATGAGCTGCAGAACTATTTCACTCCGCAGCTCGACGGATGGGGCGAATCCAGCAAGGCTGGACTGTTCGTTGCAGGCGACGCTGGCGGCATTGGTGGTTGGCTGGCAGCGACGCTGTCCGGCGAAATCGCGGGACTTGGGATCGCCAAGCATCTCGATGCTTCCTTCGATGCGGAAGGTGAACGGCATAAAGCCGGTCTGGACAAGCGCCTTGCGAGCGCGCGTGCGTTGCGCCCGTTTCTCGACGCGCTCTATCCGCCGCCGACGGCCAGCATTGCAGACGAGGTGATTGTCTGTCGCTGCGAAGAGGTGACTGCTGCGCAGATCCGTTCCGTCGCGAAGGTCAGCGCGCCGGATCCCAATGCGGTGAAGGCTGCGACCCGTTGCGGAATGGGACCCTGCCAAGGCCGGCAATGCGGCTATTCGGTTCAGGCGCTGGTCGCGGAAGCGCACGGAATCCCGCCTCGCGACGTCAGCTTCTTCAACATTCGCCCACCGCTCAAGCCTGTGACGCTCGGCGAGATCGCGGCGCTCGGTGATCTGGAAGACGTATTATGAATGCGGATCTTCTGGTCATCGGCGGAGGGCTGCATGGTCTGTCGGCGGCCCTGCAGTCGGCGCGGCGCGGCGTGTCGGTCATTCTTGTGGAGAGGCATTTTCTCGGCCGGCATGCTTCAGGCGCGACTGCCGCAGGGGTCCGCACGCTCGGCCGGGATCCGGCTGAACTGCCACTCAGCCTAGAGGCTGCCGGGACCTGGCACGAGATGAACGAGCTTGTGGGCGACGACTGCGGTTTTATCGCCTGCGGGCAGTTGCAGGTCGCGGAGGACGAGGTTGCGCTGGCCAAGATCCAGGCCCGCATTCGTGGTCTGGAAGCCAAGGGCTTTACGCACGAGACGGTCATCGGCGGCGATGAGATGCGGGAACTTGTGCCCGATCTTTCACCTCATTGTCTTGGTGGCGCCTGGGTCGCCGTCGATGGTTCAGCCGACCCGCACCGCACGATCATCGCCTTCCGCGATGCCGCGTTGCGCGCGGGCGTGAAGATCGTCGAACAATGCCTGCTCACCGGCCTGCAACGCCGGGCCGGCCGATGGATCGCGGAGACATCAGTCGGCGTCATCGAGGCGGGAACCGTCGTCAATGCCGGCGGGGCCTGGGCAGACCGGGTCGCAGAGCTGGCCGGAGAGCCTGTCCGCCAATCCATTCGCACCTCGATGATGGTGGTGACGGAGCGCACGCAGGCGCGCGTCAAGCCGGTCGTCAGTTCGCTCGGGAGAAAGCTCTCCTTCAAGCAGACCGCTCAAGGGACGATGGTGATCGGCGGTGGATCGCAGGGCCGGCTTGCCAGTGACCGGCAGTCGGCGAGCGTCGATTTCGTGGCGCTGGCAGCATCGGTCGGCGCCGCTGTGCGTCTGTTTCCTGCGCTGAAGGGCTTGCGTATCGTTCGGACCTGGGCTGGCATGGAGGCCATGACGGAGGACCACCTGCCGGTCATAGGGTTCTCGCGCAAGGCGACCGGCCTCGTTCATGCCTTCGGATTTTCCGGCCATGGTTTCCAGCTTGTACCCTCGGTTGGCAGGGTGGTTGCCGATCTCGTCTGCGAAGGCCGGACCAATCTCGACCTCGGCGCCTTTGACGTCGAACGCCTTGCCAAGGAAAGGGCAGTTGCATGATCGGCTATGTGATACGGAGACTTCTCCTGGCCATTCCAACATTGCTTGCAATGCTGACCATGGTCTTCATCCTGGTCCGGCTCGTTCCGGGCGATGCCGCCGTAGCCATGCTGGGCGATCGGGCAAGCGCACAGACACTGCAGAACCTTCGGGCGCAGCTCGGTCTCGATCAGCCCATTCCGGTTCAGTATGTGCGCTTTGTCACCGACATGCTCAGCGGTGATTTCGGTCGCTCGATGACGAGTGGGCGCACGGTTCTGGAAGAAGTGGCGCTGGTCCTTCCCTATACGCTGGAACTGGCGCTGGCTGCGATGTTGATCGGGACACTCCTCGGCATTCCGCTCGGCGTCGTGGCGGCGGTCAGGCGCAATCGGTGGCCGGACTATGTCAGCCGGATCCTGTCTCTCGTCGGCCTGTCCTTCCCGGGCTTCGTCTCCGGCATATTGATGCTCCTCGCCTTCGCCGTCTGGCTGCAATGGCTTCCGGTCATGAGCAGGGCCTCCACAGATCCGCTTAGCCATCTGCGCAGCCTTGCTCTTCCGGCCCTCAATCTCGGGCTGATCATGACGGCCTATATCGCGCGGGTGACCCGTTCATCAATGCTGGATGTGATGGGTGAGGACTACATCCGGACTGCGCGGGCCAAGGGGGTAAAGCCGAGGAAGCTCATCATGCGGCATGCTCTCGGCAATGCCCTGATCCCCATCGTGACGGTGGTCGGACTGTATTTCGGCACGTTGATCGGCAATTCCGTGCTGACCGAGATCGTCTTCACGAGGCCCGGTCTCGGCAAGCTGATCCTCGGCGCCCTCCAGTCGCGCGACTACACCCTTCTTCAGGGTTTGATGGTGGTCTTCGCAACATTCGTGATCCTCGTGAATACCGCAACCGACCTGATCTACGCTCTCGTCGATCCCAGAGTGAGTTATGCGCAATGACCGACTTTGCCATTTCCCAAAGCATGCCGGCCAGGCAATCCAGCCCTGTCTTGAGGGCTCTCCGCCGCAATCGTTTCGCCTGGATCGGTATCGGGTTGCTTGCCTTGATCGTTCTTGTAGCGATCTTTGCCCCGGTCATCGCGCCCTATGACCCGCTCAAGCAAAACATCCTTCATCGCCTGAGCCCGCCGTCATCGGATTTCTGGTTCGGTACCGACAGTTACGGTCGCGACGTTCTCTCGCGTCTGCTCTATGGCGCACGGATCTCGCTTTCCATCGGCTTTCTGTCCGTGCTGATCGCCATGGTTGTCGGATCGGCGCTCGGAATCCTGGCCGGTTATATCGGCGGAGTCTTCGACCAGATCGTCATGGGCATCGTCGACGTGATGCTTTCCTTCCCGACGCTTCTGCTCGGCCTGATGGTCGCCGCCATGCTGGGTGCGAGTTTCGAAAATCTCATCATCGCCATCGCGATTACCGAGACGGCACCGTTCGCACGTGTTGCAAGGGCACCGACGATCGCCATGAAGCGCCGTGACTTTGTCGAGGCCGGCAGGTCACTGGGTTATACGCCCCTGCACATCATGCGGGTGCATATTCTCCCCAACATCCTGTCGGACATCGTTGTCGTGGCGTCTCTCTGGATGGCATCGGCGATCCGTACCGAAGCTTCGCTGGCCTTTATCGGTCTCGGCGTCCTTCCACCGACCGCGACTTGGGGCGGGATGATCCGCGAAGGATTCGACAATATCCGGAGCGCATGGTGGCTGGTTGTCTTCCCGTCGCTCGCCATTCTTCTGACGGTGCTTGCACTGAACATTCTTGGTGATGCGCTCCGCGATGCGATCGATCCCAAAACAAGGAGCCAGGGATGAACCTGATCAGCGAAAGCCCGATGCACTATTCTGGCCAGGAAGCAGGGTTCACCGCACCGGCTCGCGAACCGGTCCTGTCGGTTCGCAACCTCAATACTTCCTTCAGGACCGGCGACGGATGGAAGAACGTGGTCCGCAACATCTCGTTCGATATTGCCGCGCGGGAGACGGTTGCGATCGTCGGCGAGTCCGGTTCCGGCAAGAGCGTGACCTCGCTTTCGATCATGCGACTGCTGTCCGTGGAATCGAGCCGGATCGAAGGGCAGGTTATGCTCAATGGCCGCGACCTGCTTTCGCTGCGGGAAGAGGAAATGCGCCGCGTTCGCGGCAATGACATTTCGATGATCTTCCAGGAGCCGATGACCTCGCTCAACCCGATTTTTTCGGTCGGAAAGCAGATTGCCGAGGCGCTCACCGTCCACACGGACATTACCGAGGCCGCGGCAAAAGCGGAGGCTATCCGGCTGCTCGAAAAGGTCCGCATTCCAAATGCTGCAAGCCGTTTCGACGAATATCCACATCAGTTCTCCGGGGGCATGCGCCAGCGCGTCATGATCGCCATGGCTTTGGCTTCCAGGCCCAAGGTGCTGATCGCCGACGAGCCCACCACGGCGCTCGATGTGACGATCCAGGGGCAGATTCTCGATCTGATAAAGACGCTTCAGGACGAAGAGGGCATGGCGGTGCTCTTCATCACGCATGATATGGGCGTGGTGGCCGAGGTTGCCGATCGTACCATCGTTTTGTATCGCGGCGATGCGGTAGAGGCCGGCAAGACCGAGGACATCTTCCATCGTGGTCAACATCCCTATACCCGCGCGCTGCTGTCGGCGGTACCGAAGCTGGGTTCGATGGGTGGACGCGACCTGCCGCTTCGCTTTCCCACCGTTGATATGACGACGGGGCAGCAGGTTCCCTTGGCAAAGGTATCCGACACTGTCGCACGCGCGAAGAGACCGATCCTCGAAGTCAAGGACCTGACGACCCGCTTCCATATCCGGTCCGGCGCGTTCGGCCGAAAGACAGGAGCGGTGCATGCGGTCGAGAATGTTTCGTTCGAACTCTTCGAAGGCGAGACGCTGTCGATCGTGGGGGAATCAGGCTGCGGCAAATCGACGACCGGGCGCTCGATCACGCGGCTCATCACGCCGACCGGTGGCAAGGTCACGGTCGACGGCCAGGACGTCATGAAGCTCAGCCAGTCGGCGCTTCGGGCGATGCGCCGATCCATCCAGATGATCTTCCAAGACCCCTATGCGTCGCTCAACCCACGCATGAGCATCGGCGCCGCAATCATGGAGCCCGTTCTCCAGCACCGTCTCGGAACTAAGAGCGAGGCCCGTGACAAGGCTGCGATGCTTCTGGAAAAAGTGGGCCTGTCAGCCGATATGATGGCACGCTTCCCGCATGAATTTTCAGGTGGCCAGCGCCAGCGTATCGCCATTGCCCGCGCGCTGATGCTTGACCCGAAGGTGATCGTTGCAGACGAGGCGGTGTCGGCACTCGATGTCTCGATCAAGGCGCAGGTCTGCAATCTGCTTCTGGATCTCCAGCAGAGCCTCAATCTCGCATTCCTGTTCATCAGCCATGACATGGCGGTCGTGGAACGGGTCAGCCACCGCGTCGCAGTCATGTATCTCGGCGAGATCGTCGAAATCGGCCCGCGCGCGGCGGTCTTCGACAACCCCCAGCACGACTACACCAGGAAGCTGATAGCAGCCGTGCCGGTGCCAGACCCGGCACGGCGCAGGATCAAACGCAACATGGTCGTCGATGAACTGAAGAGCCCTGTCCGGCCCGTCGGATACCAGCCAGCGGTGCGGCAGTATCGTGAAGCCTCGCCCGGTCATCTCTATCGGGTCGATTGAAGTCTCTGGACACGCGATGGTCCGGTTGATCGGGCCGGAAATCGAAGGCCGCTTCGGCCTCCTTGCCAGGCTGAGTAAAAAGGAAAATCACGATGCGTGTAGGTATTGCCGGAGCCGGCGCTATCGCCATGGGATATGCGGCATTTCTTTCCGGGAATGGGCATGCGGCATGGCTGTGGTCTCCTTCGGGAAATGGTACGAAGGAACTTCGCGAAGGCAAGGCCCTGCAGGTGTCGGGAGCCATTGAAGGAGAGTTCCATCCTCAGGTGGCTGAGGGAGCCGCGGATCTGGTGAAGTTCGATGTCATCCTCCTGGCCTTGCCCGCCTATGGCTACCGGCGCGTTCTGGACGAACTCGTAGACTATCTGGAAGCCCGCCATACCGTCGTCATCAGCGCGCATCTCTCATTCGCCGCGCTCTATCTTGCGAAGAAGTTGAGCGAGCGTGGGCTTCAGATTCCGATCGCTGTCTGGAACACGACACTGCTGACGGCCAAGGCGCAATCGAGACTGCATGTCAGGGTCGGCGCAATCCGTTCGAAGGTCGATATGGCGGTCGTGCCTGTTCGGAGCGCGGATAGTGCTTACAAGATATGTGCCGAGGTTTTCGGCGACAGGTTCCTGCTCAAGGACGACCTGCTGACGATCGCACTCAGCAATCTCAATCCGCAAAACCACATGGGTATTGCGCTCTGCAATCTGACGCGGATTGAGCGGGGAGAGACGTGGGGTCAAAACTCCAACATGACACCTGCCGTCGCGAGATTGTTGGAGCGGTTGGACCAGGAACGGATCGCCATCGCCTCGGCATTCGGCAAGACGGTGCGCACCATCCTCGATCATTCGGCCTTGTCGCACGGCGCTTCGGGAGACTCCGTGGCGGAAATCTACGCCAATCTGGCAGCCAGCGGCAAAGATCCGCAAGGCCCCAAGAATATCAACACACGCTATGTCCTCGAAGACGTGCCCTTCGGTCTCATGCCGATGCTGCATCTCGCGCGAATTTCCGGGGCAAGCGCGCGGCTTCATGAGTGCGGGGTTGAGTTGCTTGAGACGTGCTACGGGCGCGATTTCGCCGCGGAAAACGATATCCTCGGCGAACTTGGAGCCTTGGACAGCGACCGGCTCCGGCGGCTGGTCGTGGAAGGTTACCCTGCCCGCTCTTCGGCTAATGGGACCGGGAAAGAAGCTGCATCACAATGAGCGGGACATCTGACGAGGTGAATGACGGTTTCCATCAAAACAGCAACCTGGCGCACGTTGTATCTTATATCGATACAGCGCGCCGGCAGCCGGTGGGGGATCTTCCCCGTCAGGCCGCTTTAAGATGCATTCTCGATCTCCTCGGCGCCGCCGCCTCGGGGATCAACCAGCCCGGCGTGCTTGCGGCTCGAAAGACGGCTTTGGCAACAATGGCCGCCGGTGACGTGCCAATCTGGTTTTCCGGTACGACCAGTTCGGTTGTCGGTGCAGCCTGGGCAAACAGTGCCGCGGCGGCAGCGCTGGACCTGGACGACGGGCATCGACTGGCGCGCGGTCATCCGGGCGCGGCGGTCATTCCCACAGCACTTGCCATCGCCAGTGAGACGGACGCCTCGCTGGAAGATACCCTTCGTGCAATCATCATAGGCTACGAGGTCGGCGTCACCATCGGTGCCGCGCGCACCACTTACGGCAATACCGGGACGTGGTCGTCCTACGCTGTGGTCGCCACGGCAGCCGTTCTGCACGGCACCGCGCCCGAGATACTGGCGCATGCCCTGGCGATCGCCGGCGAAAGTTCACCCAACCAGTTGTTTGCCAGCGCCCCGGTGCCTCGAAATCCGGCTCCCGAAGCGAGCGATGTGAAAGAAGGCATACCGTGGTCGGTGGTCACGGGGCTGGTCGCCTTGAGCCTCGCCGAAGCGGGACATACGGGACCGCGCAATATCCTCGACAGCACGCGACATTACCGGTTTTCCGAGGATCTCCGGCTCGGCGTCAATCCGCATATCTGCAATACCTATTTCAAACTCTACGCATGCTGCCGTCACATACACGCGCCGCTTGACGCCTTGCTTCAAGTTGTAGGTCGGTATTCGATCGATCCGCGTGCAATCGACGCCATCGAGGTCGAGAGCACCAGCGGTGCATTGCGCATCTCGAACCGGGATAACCCGACAAATCTTGTCGATGTGCAATACAGCATCCCGTATTGCCTTGCGCTTGTGACCCTTCAGGGGTCTCAAGCACTTCTGCCGCTTACACCAGCAGTCCTGGGGCAAAGCGCAGTCGTCGATGTGGCCCGAAAAGTCACACTGTCAGTGAACGCGGATTTCGATGCGCGGTTTCCTACCGAAACATTGGCTCGGGTCACGGTGACGGTGAGGGGGCGGCATTTTGTTTCGGATGTTTCCGCTCCGAAAGGGGAGGCAAGTGATCCCCTGTCGTCGGCAGAACTCGAGGCCAAGTTCCGCGCCGCGACGCGCTTTTCCCTGACCGCGGATCATCAGGACAGAATTCTGGCAGCGATGAACAAAGCCTGTGCGGGCGACATTTCACACTTGATGCCAAGCATCAAGTGTAAGCGCGAATTTCCCCGCACCTTTTGTGATTGAGTGAAGAAATCGGACGGCGGCATCGTCATCTGTGAACGTGTGAGGATGGACTTTTTACTTGAGCGATCTGCAGGATTCGCCTTCAAATATCAGGTAAATGTTGTAGATGTTTTCGGGCACGTATGCTCTCCTGGTCACGGTCACTCTGGCAGGTTAAGGACTGCGACATTCTCAGCGCCGAAAAGCTTTATAGCTCCCTGCAATGCGTCGTCTGGAAGGGTTTGGGTTGCTAAAACAGCGAGCCGCACTTTGGGCCTAGATATAGCGACGTAGAACAGGTTTCGGGCTCTGTAATACCCTTTTGCGTTTTTCGCGTTGAGTGCCTGGGTATGGATGAGTTCGAGCAGTCGGGGCCAGTTGTAATGGTTCCATCCGCCTCCAAGAATGACCACCACATTCTCGAATTCGGCCCCCTTGACGCTATGCTGGGTCGCGAACGTTGTGTCCCCGTCCAGAAACTTCACAAGTTCGATAACTTCTGTGTAACGAACCTCGCGAAGCTGCCTGTGGCGAGTGGTTGAGGACGACACGTCGTCGGCTGAATCGTCGCCGTCCTCCGCAGCTAGGTCCTGATTTTCGGCGGCTTCCTCTTGGGCTACAACGGCGGCAAGC
>NZ_JCAXDX010000032.1:0-5249 GCF_059758575.1 Sinorhizobium sp. GQ132
ACCGCCATCAAAGCCATACTCGCCCAGATCTCCAAGCCGGCGGCGACGGGGACAATGCCTGGTATGCTCGTGAGAAACTCGCTCATTCAGCAAACGGCCTCGCGTACTGCTCCAGCGTATTCAGAGTTTCCTGTAGGCCCCGGAATGCTTGAGGGCCAACGTCGCCGGCTTGGTAGGTCTTGTCCTGGTCTGTATTACTTTCGGAAGAACTTAGAGCAGAATTTCCGTATAGAGTTCCGACGCGCCGGGCTCGGGATCATTCGTGGCGAAATTCGACGCCTTGTTGACGGTCTCGCGCGCCTTGCCTTCGATGATAGTTCATTTTTTCGGAAGCGGCAGCAGCCCGCGCTTTCGACGAAAGAGCCGGAAAGCGCGGGCCGACTTCATCCGGTTGCCCCTGTCAGCGATCAAGCACTCTTCCACAGAAGCGGCCGCGGTGCGAACCCGAGTTCAGCCTTCGCCCGGCCGTTGGAGGCTCCGGTCAGGCGGGTGTGGTAGTAGACCGCTTCCTCGCCGGCCGTCTTCAGCGCATCCTCCACGCTCACGCGCTTGGGCTCCGGCGCATCGACCCACCGGGCGAAGGCCGGCAGCCATTCGGCGACGGGCAGCGGATCGTCGTCGACGACATTGTAAATCCCAGGCTCGGCGTTAAGCGATGCGACCGTCGCGGCGATGGCGTCGTCGATGTGGACGAAGGACCAGACGGCATTGCCTTCGCCGATGATCGCCGACTGGCCCTTGCGCGCCTGATCCGCGATGGCTCCCTCCGGTCGATACCAGGTGTTGGGACCGTAGAAGAAGCCGTAGCGCAGTACGACGCCGTCGAGCGATGGCGAGGCGAGCACCCGGTCCTCATAGGCGGCGATGGTGCGCGTGCTCTCGCCGATCTCGCCGGGAGCGTCGTGTCTCAGCTTGGCGGTCTCGTCCGCAAGCCCTCCTGCCGGCGCCTCCAAGTAGAATCCACGAGACTGCATGATGTAGCGGCGGACTCCCAACTTCTCTGCCGCGGCGATGAGATTGGTGCCGCCCTCGCGGTGAAGGCGCGTATCGTTGGGCATCGCCTTGATGATGTCGGCAGGGTTGGCCGGAAGCCAGGTGAGCTGATCGATCACCACGTCCGGCGCTGCCGCCTCGATCGCGCGATAGACCGCCTCACGGTCGAAGGCATCGGCGAAAGACACCTCGGCCCCGAGCTCGCGCAGACGATCCGGACCCTGACCGGGACGCGTCATGCCAGTCACCTGATGGCCAAGCGTCGCGAGCGACCGTACAAGCGGCAGGCCGACGGCGCCAGTGGACCCTGCGACAAAGATCTTCATAGCCAATTCCTTGGTTGGGGCGCTTTGCCCGTCTTAATTTTCCAGCGCAGCCTGTGGCGTCTTGCGGAAACTGATCGCCAGGCGATTGTAAGTGTTCATCAGGCCGATCGCGATCGTCAGATCGACGAGTTCCCGCTCCTCGAACACGGCATGCGCCGCCTCATAAGCTTCGTCCGGGACGTTGGTCTCGGCCACGCGTGTCACCGTTTCGGCCCAGGCGAGGGCCGCCCGCTCACGCGCGTCGAAGAGATTTCCGGCTTCCGCCCATGCCTGCACCAGCGCGATTTTCTCGACCTTCTGCCCTTTTTTCAAAAGGTCGCGGGTGTGCATGTCGAGGCAGTAGGCGCAGTTGTTGATCTGCGAGATCCGAAGATAGACCAGATCGACCAGCTCCGAGGGGAGACTGCTCTGCATGATGTAGCCGTAGACTCCGCCAAGCGCTTTGACGCCGGCCGGTGCGATCTGGTTGTAGTCGAGACGCTTGCTCACTGTTCTGTTCCTTGGAAGTGTTCTGTCGGTGAACGTCGGTTCACTCGATGTTGGTGGTCAGTTCCTTTTCGTCGGTATCGGCGACGAAGACGGCGAGCAGCTTTGCGGACTTGGTCTTGCTCGCATTGCGGCTGATGAGGTGGTTGGCCGCCGGCGGCTCGTACCAGCTCTCGCCGGCGCGATAGGTCTGCGTCGGGCCATCATTCACCTTCGACTCGATTTCTCCGGACAGGACGTAGGCGAAGATGAACGACGAGTCCGCATGCCTGTGCGGGGCCGAAGTTCCACCCGGCGGATAGTCGACGATGAGCGCGGTCAGCGTTTTGCCCGGAATGTTGGGTATCGCCTTTTCGAAATGGGGCGTGACAACGTCGCCGGGGTCATGCGCCGCGGCAGGCATCGCGGTGGCGATTGCGAGGGCAGCGCCGGCGGCGCCAATGAATGATCGTATGGTCATAATAGCGGTTCTCCTTTAGGTTTGATCACAATGACGTTTCTTCCTTGCCCCCTAGAAATGACGTGCTTCTGGTTCTAAAAAAAGCACCAAGAACCGGCAAAAATCGTGTACCAGGAGAGCATGGACAAGCCGCTACAGTTGGAGCTCGACCGGTCCGCGAAGACGCCGCTGACCGAGCAGATCCGCAGGGGCATCAGCACCGCGATCGAAAGCGGGGTGCTCGCGCCGGGCGCGCGGCTACCCTCCTGGCTGGATCTCGCGGCCCAGCTCGGCGTTGCCCGCGGCACAGTGCGCACGGCCTACGAGAAGCTCTCCGCCGCCCAGCTCATCGTCGCATCGCGCGCGGGCGGAACCCGCGTTGCGGATCGGCCTGCCGCCATCGACCGGGTCGAGCAGCCACCCGAGCCCGGCTCGTTCCTGGAGCGGTATCTGGAGATGACGGCGGGGCCGGCGATCTTCCAGATGGGCGTGCCTGCGCTCGAAACCTTTCCCGCGACACTCTTTGCCAGGATCCGCTCACAGGCCGTCCGCGCGGAATCGAGCGCCCCGGCGATCTATCCCGACCCGCGCGGCGAATTGGACCTGCGGCGGGAGATCGCCAGCTATCTTGCCGTCGCGCGGGGCATCGAGTGTTCCCCATCCGAGGTTATGATCACCGCCGGATTCGCCAGCGGGCTCGGACTGGCACTGCGCGTACTCGGGCTTGAGGGGCGGAAAGCCTGGATGGAGGATCCCGGGTTCCCGTTCACCCGGCGAGGCTTGGAGCTCGCGCGATTGTCGCTCACGCCGATTCCCGTAGACGCCGATGGAATCGATGTCGGCCATGGCTTCCACCATGCCCCGGATGCAGCGCTGGTCGTCGTGACAGCGGGGCAGCAGGCGCCGCTGGGGCGCACCCTGTCGTTGGCACGCAGACTGCGCCTGCTCGACTGGGCAGCCCAGACCCAAGCCTGGGTCATAGAGGACGACTATCTCAGTGAATTGCAGCTCAATGGCCGGGCGGCACCGGCGCTTGCCTCGCTTGATCGCGCCGGGCGCGTTGTCCACATAGGCTCCTTCAGCAAGACCATCAGCCCGGCGTTGCGGCTCGGCTTTCTCGTCGCGCCGCCTGCGCTGGCATCGCGTTTTGCGGAGGTCGCGGCCTGTCTTGCGCCGCCTCCGGGGCCGGCGGTGCAGCTCGCAACCGCCGAATTCATGCGCGAGGGCCACTACATGCGGCATTTGAGGCGCACGAAGCGCGTCTACTCAGCCCAACGGGACGCCTTGCTGAAATGTCTTCCGCCGAATGCCGGGGAGGCGGCTGTCGCCGGTTTGGCCGTGCTGGTGCGCCTGCCAGACGGCGCGCCGGACGTTGCCATCACACGGGAGACGCTTGCATTCGGGATGGCCCCGGCACCGCTCTCCGTCTGGTATGCCTCGCCAAATTCCGCAAAGTCCGGCTTGCTCTTGGGGCTCGCAACAGCGCCACAAAGGCAACTCGAGAGATCCTGCGACCGCTTGCTTGGACTCATAGGCGCCTCACGTGAGGGCTGGGGAGTAGCGTGAAAGGGGCCGACGCTGAGTCAAGGGCGAAATCCCGTGCGATGGGACAGATTGCATCGCGCGCCATCTTCAGATCGCGCAGGCGAATTCTCGACGATTCGCGCTGGAGTGCTTTCGTGGTGGCACGTTCGCGAGGAAGGTCTCGACGTCAGCGAGCTTGCGGGCGCGAGCAGGTGAAGGCGGTCTTCACCACGCCCTCTATGCACAATTCCAGGGTGACGACGATGAGCGCAAAGCGCCGGCGAGCGCTCGTCGAGGTCGTGGGAGCGCTACGACCTCGCCATCATCGAGGACGACGTCTACGGACCGATGCTCGGCGAACGTGCGCCGGCGCTCTTCACCATGCCGCCGCACCGCACCTAACACATCTCGGCGCTGTCGAAGGCGTTGGCGCCGGGCCTGCGCGTCGGCTATCTCACATGCCCCGCCCGGCCTTGCGCTGGTGACGGCCGAGGCGATCCACACGACCTCCTGGATGCCGGCGCCGGTACCTCTGCTGGTGGCGACGCGCTGGCTGGAAGATGGCACGGCGAAATCGATCCTGAATGCGCAGTTGACGGAACTGCGCGCCCGCAATGCGCTCGTCGCCGCTTTGCTTAGCGGCAACAGCTTCGGTTCCGATCCGCGGTGCATGTTCAGCTGACTACGTTTGCCGGCGCCCTGGCGCTTGGAGGATTTCACCGCGACATTGAACACGCACGGCGTCACCGTGATGCCGGCCCGTGCCTTTGCCTGCGACCGGCAGCCGGTCGAGGCATTCCGTACGCATCCAACATCGCCTGCGCCTCGTCGCTTGCCGACCGGCCGCGGGCGCTGATCTTTCGGCGTATTGAAAGCTTACGCGTCGGGACAACACCCAGATTTACTTTGAAGCAGACTGCAAGACCGTGGAGGAGCGGGAGAGCATCGAAGCGGCAAAACAGAACGTGATCGTCGTCTCCGCGCGGCTCGTCGGTCTCGCAACCGCGCTGTATCTGCTACGGGATGGCCACAGACGTGAGGGTGATCGACCGCGAGCCGCCGCTCGATGTCACTTCGTCACTCGTCTCCGTATCGCGACGTGCCTGATCGTATGATCGTCGACGGAACCACGTCTTAGCCATGTTTGGCTCAGCTGGTTGGTTTAAGAGGCTGAGTGAGCCAAATAGCATCCGATGGTTTGGCGCAGATTTTGGCTCATGATTGCTGAATAGCTTTCTGTTTGCGCCGATTAGGGGAGTCTGTAACGTGTACCACTCCGAGCACCCTCCGGCTTCAATTTTTCATCCCTAACCAACTATTCGACGCTTCTCGGGAATCCGGGACCGTGGGATTTACAGCCCAACCCGTTTTGTGAATGTGTGAATGTCTCCAATCTTTCCATTGCAGATACCGGCCGACGTCTTCCGATGTTGGTCAGATCGTGAGCGCAACGAATGGCCCACGGCTTTCATGATTGACGG
>NZ_JCAXDX010000033.1:0-5102 GCF_059758575.1 Sinorhizobium sp. GQ132
AAGCTGCGGCGGGCGGTCATGGCACGGTTAGCCCCGGCGCTCATCTCTCTCCGACAAGCTGGAAGGCCAGCATCATGGCGCAGCGCTTGAAGCGCCAAAGCCAATACACGCGGCCGGTTGCCCGGGCTCTTCCGACAGTAGCGTCGGGCGAAGTTTTAACGTGAGGATCGGTTCCGGGTGATACGTTATGCGATCTTTTTGGCCTAAAACGTAAACATCCTCGCAATAGGCCGTGCACGGGGCTCGTGAAGAACGGCTCTCTTCGGCCCAATGCAGAATCTCAAGGGCGGAGTCATGGTGGCCGCTTTGCGCCTCGAAGCGGTCATCGAGACGTCATCCGGAGTCAGTACTCACGGCTTCTATAGCTTGGATATAAACCACGGAGCGTTAAGATGGTGCGTCCACTTGCTGTCATCTTCGACATGGACGGACTTCTGTTCGATACAGAACGCCTGATACGCGAAGCATTGTTTACGGCTTGTCTGGAAATTGGTTACGAGATGACAGACGCGGTCCATCGCAGAATGGTAGGATGCCAATGGCCAATCATTGAAGGGCTGTTGACCTCCCATTTTGGTCAGCATTGCGAGACCGAGGTCCTGCGAGCGGCATGGGTGAGACAGTTTAAATCGCTATTGCCGAATCTGCAGATCAAACCGGGTGCGACTGGACTCTTGCAAACCTTGGATGAGTTGCGTCTACCACGCGCGATCGCGACTTCTTCGAATCACGATGATGCCCGCCATTATCTTGCGATGCACAACCTTACCGGTCGTTTCCATCAGGTTGTCGCATCTGGCGATTATTCAAGAAGTAAACCATTTCCCGATCCATATTTGAAGGCCGCCCAGTTGCTCGGAGTCGACCCAGCGAGCTGTCTTGCACTGGAAGACTCTTACATTGGAGTGAGATCAGCGGCGGCGGCGGGGATGATGACAGTTATGGTGCCCGACATCTTGGAGGCAGACGAGGAGATGAGGGGGCTTTGCGCATATATCGCGTCCGACCTGGATGAAGTCAGAGAACGGCTCATCGCAATGAGCGAATAATATCCTGGATTTTTGAAGCATGAATATCCCGGACCTTCCACCTGACCTGTCCTTCCCCAAACTCGGAACCGCCCCCGAAGACCAGGAGTTCGCATTTGAGGTGAAGCGTGCTGCGATAGGGCCATTCTGGGCCGGCGCGACCGGTCCTGTTGCTGCTGACGAAGGAAGAGACGGACACCTGGATGCGGGCGCCATGGGAAGAGGCCAAGGAACTGGCCCGCTCATTACCCAATGACGCGCTGATCATCTCGTCCCGCGAACCATACGGATCCACGATCGTTTCGAAATCCGGAGAGCTGGTGGAACAGGGCAGTCTGCTTTGACGCCTGAATTCCAGGCTTGTATCGAAAACGAAAAAGCCTGCCGCGGGAGGAGGTGCGGCAGGCTTTTTCAAAGAATTGAACAACGGCTGGGAGGAGGAGTGCCGCTGTTCCGTCAGGCGCCCTCTGGGAGGAGGAATAGGTCGCCTGAAACACGAAGCTCTGCGGGAGGAGGTGCATTGCTTCGTGGATCTAAAGATATCAGAGGCTGCCCCGACCGCCAGCGCTCAGACCGCAGTGCAGCCATGCAAATGTTGCAATGCAATATGAAGTGCGTGCCTATTGTTTGGCCCACCATCAGCGAAGTGACGCTGTCTCGGAGCTTGGTTCGAAACCGAGAACGAATTCGATGACCTTATCAGAGGACATTTCGCACGGCTTCAGTAGCGACCCCGATCCAGCCAATCGATAGAGGTTGAAGCTGACGATATCTGTTCCGCCAAGCTCCTCGCCGTAGAGCCAGATCCGTTTGCCATCCTCCGATCGCTTCACGGTCACGCCCCATGGCCGGCCACAAAAAGATCCGTCCATATAGCGGCCCGGCAATCTGGCAAGCGCTTCTTCGAACCTTGCCAGAACAGGTGCAGGTGCTTCTCTGCAGGAGGTCACGGCGCCAGGCATTCGTCGCAGATCCCGCAGCCATCATCATCCATGCTTGAGGCCGGACGTAACCTTCGACAGCACGGACATCTCGTTGCATCCGGTCCACAAGTGCCATCGCGCTCCGGCGGAAGAATTTCAATGAAGGATTCCGACAGCGTGTCGGCCGCGCTTCGATCCATGGCGATGGTCCAGTTCGGAGGTTACACCAGAGATGGTATGCCTCGACGGCTGCACAAGCCGGCAGATCGCTGTCAGGACGATCCAATTCCAATAAAGTGCCACGATCGAGCGGCCTTCTTGACCATCTTCTCCCAACCTTGTTCATTCTTCCAATGTTCAAAGCCGCAAACGCTGTGCAGATCAGAGTTTCCATCGACGAGATCGAGCCGGACGTCTGGCGCCGTTTGGTCCTGCCTGCCCATTGGAACCTGGAGCACCTGCATCTCGGAATTCAGGCCGCATTCAACTGGTGGAACTATCATCTCTATGAATTCCGCATCGGGGGTCTGCGGTATGGCGACGTCGAGACCCTGATGGAGGATGCGACCGATGAGGATCCTCGGGTCTTCGATCAGAGAGAGGTTCGCTTGTTGGACTTCGAGCAAGGTGCTGTCTTCAGCTACCACTATGATTTCGGGGATGGCTGGCGTCACACCGTCGCGGTTGAGGAGTTCCTGACGCTCGCTTCTACGCCCAAACAAGGAAAGTGCATCGCCGGGGAAAGGGCGCGACCGCCCGAAGACGTTGGTGGCGTGTCCGGTTATGAGCGGTTCCTGGAGATCATCGCCGATCGGGAAGATCCCGAATATTCCGAAACTATTCTGTGGTGCGGTGGATACTTTGATTCGGAATGGTTCGACCTTTCGATCGTGGACAAAGATCTCCGCAATGCTCTGCGCTCCAACGTCAAGCGGCGCCTGTATCAACCCAAGCCGAAAGCCGTCCCGAAAAAATGAGTTGGGCGAGGGTTCCAGGTGGAACGCCTTGAAGAGACTCGAACTGCAGACCGCGTAATTCCGCACTCCTTGGGAACGGATATCTATCTCAACATTTATTGCTCTGACAGCATTTGTGGCATGCTAGGCAAAAGCCGGTTCGTTCTATATCTGTCATAACGTTGCGTTTGCATTTCTGCTGATATCCTGGCTGGCAACGCACGCAGCGAGTAGAGGAAGCAAGTGCCGAAGGTGAATCCAGCGATTCTCCATTGGGCTCGGGAAACCGCCGGGCTGACATTGGAAGAAGCGGCCGAAAAGGTGGGTATTGGACCGGCGCGCGGCATAACCGGCGCTGAACGCCTTTCCATGCTCGAAAGAGGAGAGACCGAACCTTCCAGGCCCGTTCTGCTAAAGATGGCAAACCAATATCGACGGCCTCTTCTCACGTTCTATATGGCAGAGCCTCCGCAACCGGTCGCCAGCGGACAGGATTTTCGCACGCTTCCCGAGCACTACGCACAGCGGGACGAGGCGTTAGTCTCTGCGCTTCTGCGAGAGGTGCGGGCTCGGCAAGAAATGGTCCGGAGCCTTTTGGAAACTGAGGACGAGGCTGTTCAGTTGCCCTTCGTCGGCTCCTTCGACCGGCGCGACGGCGCTGATGCGCTGGCCGACAAGATCATCCGAACACTATCTTTCGATCTACAGGACTTCCGGCGAGGTCAGAGGCCCGGCGCACCCAAAGGATTTGCATACCTGCGCGAACGGGTCGAGGCGGCTGGCATCTTCGTCCTACTGATCGGCAATCTCGGCAGTCACCACAGTGCCCTGAACGTAGAACTATTCCGCGGCTTTGCACTTGCGGATCCGGTAGCGCCGTTCGTGGTCATCAATGATCAGGATAGCGACACCGCCTGGTCCTTTACGCTTTTGCACGAGCTGGCGCATATCTTCCTCGGTCAAACCGGTGTGAGCGGATCGAAGGCCGGAACACCAGTCGAGATTTTCTGCAACGACGTTGCCGGACGCGTCCTGCTGCCAGCGGCCGAGCTCGCCCGGCAATACGACTTGAGAGACGCGCCGCAGGCCGAGGTGATCAGCCGCATAGCGGCAATTGCCGCGAACCGACAGGTCAGCAATTCCATGGTCGCCTATAAGCTCTTCCGCGAGGGTCTGATCAGTCACGAAATGTGGGCGGCCGTTACGAGCCTCTACCGGCAGCAGTGGCTACAGAACCGCAATGCCGCTCGTGTAAAGGAGAACGACCGTGGGCCGAGCTATTATGTCGTGCGCCGGCATCGGCTCGGTGATCGGCTTCTGAAGCTGTCTCGCCGGATGCTGACCGAAGGAGCCCTGTCTCCGTCCAAGGCCGCCGCCATCCTCGGTGTGAAGCCGAGCAATGTCTATGCCCTGACCGAGACCGCGGCTTGAGGCGTTCACTGTGTATCTGCTCGATGCGAACGTCCTGATCACCGCAAAGAACCAGTATTACCCGATTCATCGGGTTCCCGAGTTTTGGGATTGGCTCTCATATATGGGCGAGAGCGGGGCGATCAAAATGCCACTCGAAATCGTAGAAGAGATTACCGGCGGCTCGGACGATTTGGCCGAATGGCTCAGGGACGGTGACAATAGCAAGGCACTCCTGCTCGACGAGGACGTAGACGCCATTCACGTTCAGGCGGTGATGGACAGATATGCGCTTGACCTCAATGAAGCCGAGATCATTGAAGTGGGTAGGGATCCATTCCTGATCGCCTACGCCCTGGTAGCTCCGGAGAGTCGTGTCGTTGTGACAGTCGAGGCGTCCAAGCCGAGCTGCAAGAGAGCAAACAGGCGGATTCCTGACGTTTGCAACGATCTCGGCGTGCAGTGGTGCAACAGTTTTCAGATGATGACGGCACTCGACTTTACTACTGGCTGGAGAGCGCGCTCCAGTGCCTGAGCTCCCCCGGAAGGTTTCGGCCCTCAGCGACTTGCATATCCCGACGGGTTCCCGTCGATACATTATGCGATCATTTTGGACCAGGA
This sequence comes from Sinorhizobium sp. GQ132, assembly GCF_059758575.1. NCBI lineage: Bacteria > Pseudomonadati > Pseudomonadota > Alphaproteobacteria > Hyphomicrobiales > Rhizobiaceae > Sinorhizobium > Sinorhizobium sp. GQ132. The sequence goes on from NZ_JCAXDX010000033.1 coordinate 4,939, forward strand.
CGTGAACATCCTGGCAACAAGCTGTGCATGGCTCGTGCGAACACGGTTCGTTCCGCTCCTAAGGCGACGTCCACGCTTAAGTCTGTGAACGACAGCATTGCGCGTGGCTATTAACGGGCCCTGCCTCACGCTTGAAGGCCGCGTGGCTGAATGGTGATCGACGG
>NZ_JCAXDX010000034.1:0-4043 GCF_059758575.1 Sinorhizobium sp. GQ132
GGTAGACCCTGATCTGAGGCGCAGCGCGTTTCAAAAGGAAAGCCCGAACGTCGTCGTGGTAGCGATTGCCACGCGGTTCGAATCCAACCTTGATGAGGTTCGCGCTTGCGTCGGGAATGTCGTCCAACCCGGATAGGGTTACATCAATGTCGAGCATCGGCTTTGCGGCCAAGCCCGGTACAGCCGTGCTGCCTATGTGGTCGACAGCAAAGACGCATTTGCCGAGCGTTGTTCTTAGCAAAGCTTCAGCCGCTGAAAAATCATTCAACCAATTCGCATCGTAAGGGACGAGTTCGACTAAGCTCGGCATGTGCGCATCCGTCGATATGGTGAACAACCGATGTTAGCCGACCGGCCAGTGCATGTCTGCTATTGACACTCAGCGACATGGCCGCTGTCGGTCCTTGGGCGTCATTGCTAGTCGACCAACCTTTTCCGATAGCGGTGAGTGGAGACGACGAACTTCTGGCTGATGCCAGGCGGAGCCCAGAGAGCACCGTCGAATGTGTCGATGAGGCACCAACCCTGTCGGATGTAAAAACGTTCGGCTCGGATGTTGCCCGCTGTGCAAAGAAGCTCCGCCTGAGATACCCCGTCTTGCCGTAAAGCTTGTTCTGCGAAACCCAACAAGGCAGACGCCACGCCGGTGCCCCGAGCGCCTACGCCAACGTAGAGTTTGACGACTTCGATCCCCATCAAGGAAACGAAACCAATCAGGTTGTCGCCTGATCGAGCAACGTAGAAAGTATCTGGCGCTTCCTTCAACCAGATGCGGAAGTGACTCTTCGTCCGGTAAACTAGAGCCTCTCGAGGAACCAGTTCGGCATGAGCGTCATGCCATCCCTGATGCCAAAGGTGAACTATCGCCTCCTCGTCTTCGGGGGCTGCTGGTTGAATGTCCATATGGCTTCGCTGTCGTTCTGAAGGATATCCAGGAAAATTGGAGCTTACGTAAAGCCCCATGGATGGCAACCCGAAGACGTGGCCGCTCATGGCGCACAGGCGGCGTGACGCCGCTTTCAGAACCATGTCTGCTTTCCGGCAGGCGCGATGACTTCCGCTATGACCGACATTTGGGCGCAGAGCGGCCGCCATGACTCTGCCTTGAGACTCTGCATTGGGTCGAAGAGAGCCGTTCTTCACCAGCCCTTCCACAGCTTGTTACGAGGATGTTCACGTTCTGGGCCAAGAAGATCGCATAATGTATCGTCTGGAAACGACGGCGTGGGATTTCGGGGGCCGTCGTTCATGACGTAAGAAAGATCAGTCGTCTAGTCGTCTTGATGCAGAACTTCCATAAAACGCTTTGACAATTGAAGCGCCCGCGTGGCTTGGAGTCACGCGGGCGCGGGGGGAGCGCCGGAAGGCGCCTCCGCGAAGGGCGGTTGGCTTCGCGGCTGAATAATCCTATTCGACCTTGAACTCGGACGTCTCTCCCGCAAATGTGCAGGTCGCAGTCCAATCCATCGCGAAAACTTCGCCCTCCGGCGTTGCGGTGATATCGTACTTGTGGCCCTTCTTCGGGTGCTTGTTGGAAGCGAATTTGCCGCAGGCGAATTCCTTCTCGCCGCCGCTTCCGGTTCCACCTTCGAGTAAATGATCTCCTGTGTCAGCATGCTTAACAGAGACATTCTCCCAAGCAGACATGGTTCGTACCTCCATCTGGTGTCGGCTGTGATGTGAGCGATAAAATTTCTGGCGGACGACGCCGCGGGAAGGCCTAGTGGGCCGGCGCGACAAGGCTATTTTCCGCCGCGTGCCTCCACCCAGGACTTGTCAGTCGGTTGCGGCAAGGGGCCGGAGGGCTTCCCGGTCTGGCCCCAGGCGGACATTTTGGGGAAGCTTGGGCCGATCAGTGCCTTGTAGGCTTCGACGAAGCTTAGCCCGCCGGCGCCCGGAGCGGCCGAGAGGCAGGCATATACATAGACGCTACCCGAGTAGCCCTCTGGGAAGATTGTCAGATTCTTGTTTAGGTCACGTGCCGTCAGGTAGAAGTCGTCCCCCTTGCTGCCGATGACCGGCTGGCCTTCGTCGCCGAATGCTGCGCCGTGTGCAACAATGAACAGATTCTCCGTCGGACGAAGATCGGGGATGTCCCTGTCGAAAACTTTGTACCATTCGCCGAAGACATGGTGGTTGCCTTTAGCTGCCTCTCGGGCAATGTCTTCGACCATTAGATCGTCAGTGCAGGCTGCGATGATCATCGGAATCCTCCATTGAGTTGGACGTTGGGGTGGGAACTGGCATTCAGATCAGTTGAAGATGCGCAGATAGAAGGGTTCGTCGCTCGGCGGCCCGAAGGAGCCGAAGATCTTTGTGATGGTGGTCTGCGTTTGCTTGTTCGAAAGGTTAAGCGTCGCCGAGAGCAGAGTCGAAGTGATGCTGAAGCTCCCTGAACTGCCGGCGTCAGTCACATTCAGGCACGTCAGGTACAGGTGGATCTGATCAGTGCGGGTTTGTTCCAGTATGAGGCAATTGAATGCTGTCGGTTCTCCGTACTTGTTCAGGTATGAGCCGATGGGTTTCGCCAGAGCTGATGCGTGACTTCCGCCGACGACATTGGCGCAAATTGAAGCAAGGGCGCCCGGCAAATCCCCGATCGGCATCGTGCGGTTCAGCGTTTGTGATGTTGTCGCGCTTTCCACCTGGCTTGGAACCATCTGCATGGCATTCTGCCAAGTATGAGGGTCCAGGTTGCGCGACGGGTCGTCCGACAGCTTCTGGATCAAGGCAGAGCAAATCCTCTCTGCTCCGAGGGGTGTGTTGCTTTGGGGGCCGATCACCGAGAATAGACCCGCAATTGTTTTGGCAAATGGGTTCATGTCGCTTCCTTTCGGGAGCGGCAACGGGCACGCGGCATCCGCCGTGCGACAGAGCATCGGCTAAAGGTCGCCGGTTTGCTCTATCGCCTCGGGTTTGCGCAGGCGCGTTTTGGACCGAGCCGCACCGTTCGTGTCTGGTGAGCTGCGTTGTTCGCGGTCGAGATCTGAAGCTCAGACCTGTGGCTTGATGTCGTTTTGAGGCGTGGAGCCGCCGTTGAAGAAGTTTTTGGCCTTCTTGAACTGCTCGGTGGAATTCTTGTTCACCAACTCCTGGAAGTTTTTGTAATCGGGGCCGCCTTTCCGGATGCGCCGGGTCTGGATGAGGTTTGTGACCTCCGTATAGTCCATGTCGACATTGACGTATTGCGTCGACGAGCAGGACGACTTCAGCTCGAGAAAGTATTCCTTGAACTCGATCTGCCGCAAGACGATGGCGCCGTAGTCGAAATAGCTGCCGGCCCCGTTATCGAGAAGGTAGCTCTGATAGGTGCAGGTCAGCGCTTTGTACTGCTGCGCCTTGCTGCTGGCACTGAACGTCAGGTCGCCCATTTGGGTCAGGAAGGACTGGAAGTCCGTCAGCAAAGATGCTCCGTCGGTGACGATCGCCTTGGCGATTAACGACAGGAAAGTGCCGGAGACGGATGTGCCCGCAAACTTGTTTGAATAGCTTTTCTGCTTCTGCCCTCCGATCGACAGATCGGGAATGTTGCCGACGACGTTCGTCCAGGTGTTTATGTCGAGTTTTTTCGAGTCGATATCCGGATAGTGAGTATGCATGTAGTCGTGGATGAGACCGCCCATCGCCAGCAGATTATCCTGGTTTTCGTTCATGATCCCGCCCCATTTCGGATCATCGGTTTTCTGGCCAATGAGGTGGAACTGGACTGTGCCCTGGTCGTTGGCGATCTGGTCGTCGCTGGGGGCCTCAGCATCGGTCTTGGCCAGCATCAGCGGCTTGGTATAAAAAAAGGTGCGTGCTGCGTCGTAGCTCTTGTTGGAATAGCTCTGTTCATGTTCCTGGACATTCACCGCGGATACGCTCGACATGCTTGCCTCCTACTGTAAGAGTTGAACGTTGCTCCGAGAGACGTGGGCTTTCCCCTTAAAACTAATGGGTGCAATGTTTCCCATGCATGCTCTCATTAGCTGTATAACAGGTTGTTTCGGCCTCCACCTTTGTCTCAGACAGGCTTTTCTCTGCGGAATGCAATTTTGCGGTAA
>NZ_JCAXDX010000035.1:0-3446 GCF_059758575.1 Sinorhizobium sp. GQ132
TATCCTTGGAGAAAAATAGGTTTGCATCGTCTCTATGATGAGATGGATGCCTGTTCTGCTTACATTGTGAAGAGAAGATATGTCTGGAAGCTTCCAGGTGTTTTGAGCGGTCGAAAGATCGTTTCGAGACGTCCGAGCCCAGTCCCGAAGAAGCCATGGATGGTCTAGCCGACCGGAAGTGGAAGAGGGTCTGGAGGTAGGAAGGAAGTCTTGTCGTTAGGGCATGATCGTTGTTGGGGTGTTCTTCGGAGCGCGCCTCTGACGGTCGTGTCGGATTGGTGTTGCCTGACCGCGCATCACCGGACAGATCTCGAGAAGCTGGTCTTAAGATATGGCCTCGAAGTCGCTCGGCGTGACTTTTGTGAGGACCATATCGAACACGTCGATGGCATCATGAGATGATCCGATTGTAAAAGGTAATCGGATCTCTGGGCGGCATTTGCGGCACATTCAGTTGTGCCCGGATGGCCAGGTTTGGCTGCCCTACGAGGCGACAAGCCGAGTGGGTAAGCTTAGCCAAACCCAGATAGTGATGAGCATTGGCAATGAGAACGATCAAGTGAAAGAAGGGCATTTGGTGGATGCCTTGGCATGCACAGGCGATGAAGGACGTGATACGCTGCGAAAAGCCGTGGGGAGCTGCGAATGAGCTTTGATCCATGGATCTCCGAATGGGGCAACCCACCTTAGATGCTTGGAAAATCATTTTGGTTGGCAACTGGTCCCGAAGCCGTAAGGCTTCGCAAGGCCAGAGGCCGTCGCCGGTTATCCGGCGTCAAGAAACCAAAGTGGTTTCCAAGCATTGTTGAAAGGTATCTTATCCTGAATTCAATAGGGATAAGAAGCGAACGCAGGGAACTGAAACATCTAAGTACCTGCAGGAAAGGACATCAACCGAGACTCCGCAAGTAGTGGCGAGCGAACGCGGACCAGGCCAGTGGCAATGAGGAATGAAGTGGAAGGATCTGGAAAGGTCTGCCGCAGTGGGTGACAGCCCCGTACACGTATAACACTCATTGTCCTTGAGTAAGGCGGGACACGTGAAATCCTGTCTGAACATGGGGAGACCACTCTCCAAGCCTAAGTACTCGTGCATGACCGATAGCGAACAAGTACCGTGAGGGAAAGGTGAAAAGCACCCCGACAAGGGGAGTGAAATAGAACCTGAAACCGGATGCCTACAAACAGTCGGAGCCCGCAAGGGTGACGGCGTACCTTTTGTATAATGGGTCAACGACTTAGTGTGACATGCAAGCTTAAGCCGGTAGGTGTAGGCGTAGCGAAAGCGAGTCTGAATAGGGCGTTTAGTATGTCGCATTAGACCCGAAACCGAGTGATCTAGCCATGAGCAGGTTGAAGGTTGGGTAACACCAACTGGAGGACCGAACCCGCATCTGTTGCAATAGATTGGGATGACTTGTGGCTAGGGGTGAAAGGCCAATCAAACTCGGAAATAGCTGGTTCTCCGCGAAAACTATTTAGGTAGTGCGTCGACCGAATACCCTCGGGGGTAGAGCACTGGATGGGCTATGGGGACTCACCGTCTTACTGATCCTAACCAAACTCCGAATACCGAGGAGTACTAGTCGGCAGACACACGGCGGGTGCTAACGTCCGTCGTGAAAAGGGCAACAACCCTGACCTCCAGCTAAGGTCCCCAAGTCATGGCTAAGTGGGAAAGGATGTGAGGATCCCAAAACAACCAGGATGTTGGCTTAGAAGCAGCCATCATTTAAAGAAAGCGTAACAGCTCACTGGTCTAAATAAGGGTCTTTGCGCCGAAAATGTAACGGGGCTGAAGCCATGCACCGAAGCTGAGGCTTATACACTTAGGTGTATAGGGGTAGCGGAGCGTTCCGTAAGCCAGTGAAGGGATACCCGTGAGGGATCCTGGAGGTATCGGAAGTGCGAATGTTGACATGAGTAACGATAAAGAGGGTGAGAGACCCTCTCGCCGAAAGACCAAGGGTTCCTGCTTAAAGTTAATCTGAGCAGGGTTAGCCGGCCCCTAAGACGAGGCGGACACGCGTAGTCGATGGGAACCACGTTAATATTCGTGGGCCTGGTGGTAGTGACGGATTGCTCAACTTGTCCGGACTTATTGGATTGTCCGGGCGGGGACGCGGTTCCAGGAAATAGCTCCACCGTATAGACCGTACCCGAAACCGACACAGGTGGTCAGGTAGAGTATACCAAGGCGCTTGAGAGAACTATGTTGAAGGAACTCGGCAAATTGCACGCGTAACTTCGGAAGAAGCGTGACCCTTTTCTACGCAAGTAGGATGGGGTGGCACAGACCAGGGGGTAGCGACTGTTTATCAAAAACACAGGGCTCTGCGAAGTCGCAAGACGACGTATAGGGTCTGACGCCTGCCCGGTGCTGGAAGGTTAAGAGGAGGGGTGCAAGCTCTGAATCGAAGCCCCAGTAAACGGCGGCCGTAACTATAACGGTCCTAAGGTAGCGAAATTCCTTGTCGGGTAAGTTCCGACCTGCACGAATGGCGTAACGACTTCCCCGCTGTCTCCAACATAGACTCAGTGAAATTGAATTCCCCGTGAAGATGCGGGGTTCCTGCGGTCAGACGGAAAGACCCCGTGCACCTTTACTATAGCTTTACACTGGCATTCGTGTCGGCATGTGTAGGATAGGTGGTAGGCTTTGAAGCGGGGACGCCAGTTCTCGTGGAGCCATCCTTGAAATACCACCCTTATCGTCATGGATGTCTAACCGCGGTCCGTCATCCGGATCCGGGACAGTGTATGGTGGGTAGTTTGACTGGGGCGGTCGCCTCCGAAAGAGTAACGGAGGCGCGCGATGGTGGGCTCAGAGCGGTCGGAAATCGCTCGTCGAGTGCAATGGCATAAGCCCGCCTGACTGCGAGACTGACAAGTCGAGCAGAGACGAAAGTCGGTCATAGTGATCCGGTGGTCCCGCGTGGAAGGGCCATCGCTCAACGGATAAAAGGTACGCCGGGGATAACAGGCTGATGACCCCCAAGAGTCCATATCGACGGGGTTGTTTGGCACCTCGATGTCGGCTCATCGCATCCTGGGGCTGGAGCAGGTCCCAAGGGTTTGGCTGTTCGCCAATTAAAGCGGTACGTGAGCTGGGTTCAGAACGTCGTGAGACAGTTCGGTCCCTATCTGCCGTGGGTGTAGGAATATTGACAGGATCTGTCCCTAGTACGAGAGGACCGGGATGGACATATCTCTGGTGGACCTGTTGTCCTGCCAAGGGCATAGCAGGGTAGCTATATATGGAAGGGATAACCGCTGAAGGCATCTAAGCGGGAAACCCACCTGAAAACGAGTATTCCCTTGAGAACCGTGGAAGACGACCACGTTGATAGGCCGGGTGTGGAAGTGCGGCAACGCATGAAGCTTACCGGTACTAATCGTTCGATCGGCTTGATCGTTCCCATTGCTTATGCTCATCAAAGATGAGC
>NZ_JCAXDX010000036.1:0-2862 GCF_059758575.1 Sinorhizobium sp. GQ132
CTACCGCAAAATTGCGTTTCGCAGAGAAAAGCCTGTCTAAGACAAAGGTGGAGGCCGACACAACCTGCTATACAGCTAATGAGAGCATAAGCGGGAAGCATTGCACCCATTAGTTTTATGGGGAAACCCACGACTCTCGGAGCAACGTTCAAATCTGACAGTAGGAGGCAGGCATGTCGAGTGTATCCGCAGTGAATGTCCAGGAACATGAACAGAGCTATTCCAACAAGAGCTACAACGCAGCACGCTCCTTCTTTTATGCAAAACCCCTGATGCTGGCTCAAACCGATGCTGAGGCCCCCAGTGACGACCAGATCGCCAACGACCAGGGTACAGTCCAGTTCCACCTCATCGGCCAGAAAACCGATGATCCGAAATGGGGCGGGATCATGAACGAAAACCAGGACAATCTGCTGGCGATGGGCGGGCTCATCCACGACTACATGCATACTCACTATCCCGATATCGACTCAAAAAAACTCGACATAAACACCTGGACGAACGTCGTTGGTAACATTCCCGATCTCTCGATCGGAGGGCAGAAGCAGAAAAGCTATTCAAACAAGTTTGCCGGCACATCCGTCTCCGGCACTTTCCTGTCGTTGATCGCCAAGGCGATCGTCACCGACGGGGCATCTTTGCTGACGGACTTCCAGTCTTTCCTGACCCAAATGGGCGACCTGACGTTCAGTGCCAGCAGCAAGGCGCAGCAGTACAAAGCACTGACCTGCACCTATCAGAGCTACCTTCTCGATAACGGTGCCGGCAGCTATTTCGACTACGGCGCCATCGTCTTGCGGCAGATCGAGTTCAAGGAATACTTCCTCGAGCTGAAGTCGTCCTGCTCGTCGACGCAATACGTCAATGTCGACATGGACTATACGGAGGTCACAAACCTCATCCAGACCCGGCGCATCCGGAAAGGCGGCGCCGACTACAAAAACTTCCAGGAGCTGGTGAACAAGAATTCCACCGAGCAGTTCAAGAAGGCCAAAAACTTCTTCAACGGCGGCTCCACGCCTCAAAACGACATCAAGCCACAGGTCTGAGCTTTTAAATCTCGACCGCGGACAACGCAGCACCAGAAGCGAACGGTGCGGCTCGGGTCGAAACGCGCCCGCTAAAACCAGGGCGACAGAGCAAGCCGGCAACCTCTAGCCGATGCTCTGTCGCACGGCGGTGCCGGCAATTCCCACGGCCGCCTCCGGAAGGAACCGACATGAACCCATTTGCTAAAACAGTTGCGGGTCTATTCTTGGTGGTCGGACCCCAAAGCACCACCCCCCTCGAAGCAGAAAGGATTTGCTCTGCGTTGATCCAGAAACTGTCGGACGATCCGTCCCGCAACCTGGACCCGCGCACCTGGCAGAATGCCGTGCAGATGGTTCCAAGCCAGGTAGAAGGCGCGATAACATCGCAAGCGCTGAACCGTACGATGCCGATCGGGGATCTACCGGGCGCCCTTGCTTCAATTTGCGCCAATGTCGTCGGCGGAATTCACGCATCAGCCCTGGCGAAACCCATCGGCTCATACCTGAACAAGTACGGAGAACCGACAGCATTCAATTGCCTCATCCTGGATCAAACTCGCACTGATCGAATCCACCTGTACCTGACGTGCCTGAATGTGACTGACGCCGGCAGTTCAGAGAGCTTCAGCATCGCTTCGACTCTACTCTCGGCGACGCTTAACCTTTCGAACAAGCAAACGCAGACCACCATCACAAAGGTCTTCGGCTCCTTCGGGCCGCCGAGCGACCAACCCTTCTATCTGCGCATCTTCAACTGATCTGAATGCAGTTCCCACACCAACGTCCAACTCAAAGGAGGATTCCGATGATCATCGCAGCCTGCACTGACGATCTTATGGTCGAAGACATTGCCCGAGACGCAGCTAAAGGCAACCACCATGTCTTCGGCGAATGGTACAAAGTTTTCGACAGGGACATCCCCGATCTTCGTCCGACGGAGAATCTGTTCATTGTTGCACACGGCGCAGCCTTCGGCGACGAAGGCCAGCCGGTCATCGGCAGCAAGGGGGACGACTTCTACCTGACGGCACGCGACCTGAACAAGAATCTGACTATCTTCCCGGAGGGATACTCCGGCAGCGTCTACGTATATGCCTGCCTCTCGGCGGCTCCGGGCGCCGGCGGGCTGAGCTTCGTCGAAGCCTACAAGGCACTCATCGGCCCAAGCTTCCCCAAAATGTCCGCCTGGGGTCAGACTGGGAAGCCCTCCGGCCCCTTGCCGCCACCGACTGACAAGTCCTGGGTGGAGGCGCGCGGCGGAAAATAGCCCGCCGCGCCGGCCCACTAGGCTTTTCCGCGGCGTCGTCCGCCAGAGAAATTTTATTTCAAACTCACATCACAGACACCAGATGGAGGTACGAACCATGTCAGCTTGGGAGAATGTCTCTGTTAAGCATGCTGACGGAGGAGATCATTTACTCGAAGGTGGAACCGGAAGCGGCGGCGAGAAGGAATTCGCCTGCGGCAAATTCGCTCCCAACAAGCACCCGAAGAAGGGCGACAAGTACCATATTACTGCAACACCGGAGGGCGAAGTTTTCGCAATGGATTGGACTGCAACCTGCACATTTGCGGGAGAGACGTCCGAGTTCAAGGTCGAATAGGATTATTCAACCCGCGAAGCCAACCGCCCTTCCCAGAGGCGCTTCCCGGCGCTCCCCCGCACCCGCACCCGCGTGACTCCAAGCCACGCGGGCGCTTCAATTGTCAAAGCACTCTATGGAAGTTCTGCATCAAGACGACTGATCTTTCTTACGTCATGAACGACGGCCCCCGAAATCCCACGCCGTCGTTTCCAGACGATACATTATGCGATCTTCTGTAACGGGCT
>NZ_JCAXDX010000037.1:0-2466 GCF_059758575.1 Sinorhizobium sp. GQ132
AAGAGCGTATCCATCCGGTTCGCGGGCACCTTGCCCGAGATGATGCGCTCAAGCACATCGGCAAGCCAGACCTCGGGGTCAACACTATTGAGCTTTGCTGTGTTGACGAGCGATGCCAGGACGGCGAAGGACTTGCCACCGCGTTCGTTGCCCACGAACAACGAGTTCTTCCTCGTCAGAGCCACCGATTTCATTGAACGCTCGACCACATTGGAGTCCGCTTCGATCCGGCCATCCTCCAGGAAGGCTGCCAGCCCGTTCCAATGATTGAGCGCGTAGGAGACGGCCTTGCCCAGCGCCGATTTTGACGACACCTCTTCGCTCAGTTCGGTGAGCTGGACCTTCAGTTCTCGCATGATGGGTGCTGTCTCGCGACGCCGTACCGTGAGCCGGGTATCGGCACTTTCGCCGCGCAGTTTCGCCTCGATGCGATAGACCTCGGCGATCCTGGCCAGGATCGACAGCGCCTCCGAAGAGCCGGTCAGCTTGACGACATCGACGAACTTGCGTCGCGCGTGAGCAAGGCAGAACGCCAGCCGCATGGGGGCGATATTGCTCTTCCCCCGGCGCTTGGCCAAGGTTTTATAGGCCTGGTATCCATCGACCTGAAGTACGCCGGCAAACGACGACAGTTGCCCCTCGACCTCGCGAGCGCTGCGGCTTTCAGCAAAAGTATAGGCCACCGCCGGCGGCGCCGGACCATTCCATGGCCGGTCGTCGACCGCCTGCGCCCAGAGTTGACAAAGCTTGGTGCGTTTGCGCCCCGGATCGAGCCGCGGAAGCGGCGTCTCGTCACAAAACACCCTTGGCTGGGAGCGGATGAAGGCGGTAAGCGCATCGTAGAGAAGCTCGAGCCACCAGGCGACCCGCGTCACCCAGGCGCCAAGCGTGCCGCGATCGATGATCACGCCGCAGGAGGCAAGCATCTGCGCCTGGCGATGCAGCGGCAGATGCCAGGCAAACTTCGAAACGGCGATATGGGCTGCAAACGCCGTAGTCACCATGCCGCCGTCCATCACGCGCGCCGGTGCGGGCGCTTGCACAATGACGCTTTCGCAGGCCCGGCATGCATAGCGCGGCCGGATCGTCCGCTTCACCCGGACAACCGCCGGCACGATGTCGAGCGCCTCACTGACGTCCGTGCCGATGCAATGAAGCTCGAACGAGCAGCACGGGCAAATCTTGCTCTCCGGCTCGATGAGCTCTTCATACCGTGGGAGGTGCTTGGGCAAACGGCCGATGTTGCGCGACGGCGATCGCCGCTCCTGTCTTGGCCCTTCAGCCACGGGTGCAACATCGTCATTGGCCGCCTCGGGAATGTCGCTGAGGTCGCCAAGGTCGAGCGTCGCCTGCGTCGGGTCGATCGCCGTCATCTTCTCCGATTTCGGTCCAAAGAGCTGACCCTCCAGGAAGGCAACGCGCGCCTTGAGGTCGGCATTCTCCGCATCGAGCGAGAGAATGATCCGGCTCAATTGGGCGGCATCCTGAGGTAAAGGGTCGGGTCGAAGCGGCATGGCTGACCCTAGCACATGATCCTGAATCTTCAAGCAAATCCAATAAGATCAGCCCACTTTCGTCGGCCGCTTTACGACGTTCCGTTTAACCCGAGTCCAGTCGATACCGGCCAGCAAAAGCGAGAACTCTTGGCTACTCATCTGCATCGCGCCATCGCGGATCGGTGGCCAAACGAACTTGCCCGCCTCAAGCCACTTCGTCGCTAGGATCATGCCCGACCCGTCCCAATAAATGCAGCGCAGGCGATCGCACCGCTTGGCGCGGAACACAAACACGTCACCACAGTAGGGATCAGCCGAAAGCGCTGACGCCACCAGCGCAACAAGGCCATTCATGCCGCGCCGGAAGTCGACAGGCTGCGTCGCCACCATGATCTTCACGCCATTCGGCGAAAGTCCGATCACCGGCGTCCTCGCAACGCCACCACCATCGCCTGCGCCAACTCGGGCGCCACCGAGCCGATCACGGTCATGCGTGCTCCGGCAATCTCGATCTCAATTCGGCCGGAAGCAACGGAAGCGATATCCGACGACGCGCTCTGGGGAGGCGCTCGTTCTCCAACGACGGTCACCGGCACGAACATGGCCTGCTGCGCGCAGGCTTGCACGGATCGTCGAGCGGTCAGCCCGGCTTGGCGGCGCCAGACATTCAGCAAACCACGGTTGACGCCCCAGCGCCGGGCGACGGCCGAGATGTTCACGTCGGGTTCTGCGCTTTCAGCAAGGATCCGCGCCTTATCCTCGTCGGTCCAATTCCGCCGCTGTCGTCGACCGGTGATCACCTCGATCCGCCGGTAGACTCCATCATGCCTGGCTTCATCCATGGCTTCATCCATGACTCCAAGCATGGCACCAGCGCGATCTCCAACCATCCCGTTCCACTCCTGCAGATGAAGAGCTTATCTCGCGGTCTCAATCAGCAAAGAAAAGGTGGGCTGTTCGTCGCGCTCAC
>NZ_JCAXDX010000038.1:0-2022 GCF_059758575.1 Sinorhizobium sp. GQ132
GGGCAGCGCCGTTACGGCTAAGAAAGCTTCGAAGACTCTTAACCAGCTTGGTTTCGCGGGCACAATGCATAAAGGTCTGGGGTGTTTCGGGATTGGTCGTGCTAAACGTGTAGAGCGTACCGAAAGCGAAGCTGCGTCAACAATCGCGGGTTTTATGGTTTTCCTTTCGGACGAATGTCGCCCCACTGAACGGGCGCGATCTCGTTGTTTTGTGTTGCTCGACAGTTCCTGGTAAACGCATTAGCTTTCAAGGGCCTCCCAAAAGTGTGCCGCTTCTAGGTGGAAACTCGGCCGTCATTTCCGCATTGTGCGGGTAGGATGCGAAACACGAGCAATGTCGATGATTACTCAGGGCAAACTGATTGGGCAGCTTCTTGCGCTCGGCACGCTTGGTCTGCTGGCGATCGGCTGTACCTTGGTGCTTTGGCCCTTCCTATCCGCCATTCTGTGGGCGGCTGTGATATGTTTCTCGACATGGCCCGCCTACAAATTGTTTGAGCGAGCTCTCGGCGGCTATCGGGCACTCGCCGCGGCCGCCATGACAGTGCTGGTCGTCGTTGTCATCGTCGCACCGCTTGCATTGCTGGCAACGACGCTCGCGGACGATATCAGCAGTTTGGTGGCAGGGGTCACCCATGTCCTCGAAAAGGGCCCGCCGGCACCGCCGGATTGGGTGAGGGGGCTACCCATTGCCGGTGAGGGCTTGGCTAATTATTGGGAGGGCTTGGCACATAACGCGCCGGCCTTCGCCATCGAGCTGAAGAAATTGATCGGCCCTTTCGCCGATGTCGCTCTGATTGGGGGAACGCTGTTTGGCGCCGGTCTTCTCGAACTCGCGCTAAGTATCTTCATCGGCTTTTTCTTATTTTTGCACGGGCGGCGTCTGACCGCCCTTACCCGTCAGATCGCGGAACGGGTGGCGGGAGCCCGCGCTCGAAGATTGCTCAGCGTGGTTGGAGTGACAGTGACGGGCGTTGTCTATGGCCTGATCGGCACGGCCCTGGCCCAAGGCCTCCTCGCCGGCGTAGGTTTCTGGATTGCCGGTGTGCCCCAGGCGTTGTTGCTCGGATGCCTGACATTTGTTCTGTCGTTCGTGCCGGCGGGGCCTCCCTTTGTATGGGGACCTGTCGCGCTGTGGCTTTTCATGCAGGAATCAGTCTGGTGGGGCATCTTCATCGCGATTTGGGGCCTACTTCTTGTTAGTAGTATCGACAATTTCCTGAGACCCTATCTCCTCGGGAAAAATATCAACTTACCCGTTTTGCTTGGGCTCTTCGGTCTAATTGGTGGCGTCCTGGCCTTCGGCCTCATCGGCCTTTTCCTCGGGCCCACGCTGCTGGCGGTTGCCCACAGCCTATTTCGCGAGTGGATCGCGGCGGAGCTTGAAGAGCGAAGGCAACCTCCGTCCTCTTCAACGGGGCGAGACCAGCGTTCGGGACCGCGCCAGGGGGGCTAACTTCGTTGGTGCCGCGGCGCGTCGTGAGCGCGCCTCGCCCGGAGCAGATTGCCCGCCGTCACAAGCCGCCGGTCGGCTCCAATGCTGTTGATTTGCCGGGCACTGCCAGTTCTAAGCTCGGGCGTCCAGAAGTGTCCCGAAGGGCATTATGCTAGAAATGCCGTTCCCCCCCAGCAAAACTGGTAGAGACTGCGTCCAATTTTCTAGCAACATAGCCACATCGTCATCGCTGTAGCGAGAACGCCCTGCAAGGATGCAACAGGTGCCCATCCGGGAAAACCCCGATCTTGCGGAGCAGGTCGCGGGCCCAGATTAAAACAAGAAAAACCAGCCTCTTGGTAAGGAGCTCAGACCCTTCGCAACTACGGCGGAGCCCTTCCTCGATGATCATTTCAGTGGGGGCGAGTATCGGGCGTGGGACCGATGAGCGGAAGTTGAGGCATCCCTCGTTTGAGGAGATCAGGGAGAGGGCCGACGATGGACGGTGTCTGGCATAGCAGCCTGCTCCCCGGATCGATCTAGGTGAGCTTGCTCTCCACCGCGGCCGAGGAACTCTTTCGCAGGTA
>NZ_JCAXDX010000004.1:0-524205 GCF_059758575.1 Sinorhizobium sp. GQ132
ACCCGGCGACTGGCCGTTATAGCCCCAGAGATAGGCGGTCATGCCCTCCGCCATCTCGCGCTCGACCGGCTCGGCGACGAGATGGAACTCCTTGACGCCGCTGTTCGTCCGGTGGGGTGCGGTCCAGCCGTTGATGGTCACCACCGGGTTGTAGTCGGGCCCGGAGGAAGGCCGGACGGGGCCTTGCGTATCCGCCGTCTCCATGAATGCCGCCTCCGGCAGGCCCATATTCGACGTTTTCGCCCAGGCGGCGGTGGATACCAGTGCGGCGCTCGCGCCGAGTAACTGTCGTCTGTTGAACATTTTGCGTGCCTTTCTCATTCGCCGTTTTCGGCGGCCGCCGCGACCTCGGTTTCGCGGGAAGCCGCGCCCCCGCCGTAGATCGCCGGAGCCAGATCCGCCTCGGCCAGCCAGAAGTCGCGCTTGGCATCGATCGCGAGCAGGATCGCATCGACCTTTTCGCGGCTGTCGGCGAGCAGTTCGAAGGTGCTGGTGATCATCCCGTTGTAGGTGAGGAGTGACTGTTCCTCGATTTCGGTGCGCAGCGGCACGACGCTGCTGCGGTAGTGCCGGGCGATGTCGTAGTTGGCGCGGTAGGCCTGATAGGCCGAGCGTGCTTCCGAGCGGACATTGACGGCCTTCTCGGCGAGAAGGTTCGCCGCCCGCATATAGGCGAGCTCGGCCTTGCGCATGCGCGCTTTGCCGCTGTCGAAGATGGGAATGACGAATTCGAGATCGGCCCGGCCCGTCGTCTCCGACGAGATGTCGCCGTCCTCCTTTGCCCGCTCGGTCTCGAAGCCAGCAAGGAGGTTGAGGTCGGTGACGTAGCGGGTGGCCTCGGTCAGATTGGAGGATCTGGCCGTCGCCTCCAACTCGAGCTTCGCAATCTGGAGATCGACCCGCCGCCGCAGAGCTTCCGCCTCGATCTGGTCGCGCTTCATCAGACCCTTCGGCAGGGAAGCCAGCCGGTTCGGCACCTGGAACTTGACGTCCGAACCCCAGAGGCCCATCAGCCGCGTCAGTTCCTCCTTGGCCAGACGCGCCTGGAGCCGCGCCTTGGCCCCCTCTCCCGCCAGTTCGGCGTAGAAGACATGCTCGCGGGCCTGCGCCCCCTTTGTCATGGCCCCGCTCTCGCCGAGCTTTTCGGCAAGCGCGGACGCTGCGTCGGCCGCCGCCTGCGCCCGGTTGAGCTGGCCCACCGTTTCCCAAGCCGCTACGGCATTGATCCAGGCGCGCCGCGTCTCGGAAGCAAGCTGCAAGGTGCGCGAAGCGGCATCCAGTTGCGCCTTCCGGAACTCGGTGTCGGCGAGCGCGATATTCCTGTCGCGCGTGACGAGCGCAAGAATATTGGAGACGATCGCGCCCTCGACCGTCCGGAATGCCGTAAGCCCTGGCGTGCCGATGCCCGTCAGCCCGACACCCACGGTCGGGTTGACGAGCATTGTCGCCTGCCAGGCGTCGGACGCCGAATCGCCGAGATCGGCATAGGCCGCCTGCAGCCCCTTGTTGTTGAGTAGCGCGACCTGGACTGCCGTCTCGACGTCGATCGACTTCTTCGCCATCAGCGCCTTCACCCGCTTGGAGACGGATCGGGCCTGTTCCTGGTTCTGCACCCACACGGTCTGCTTGCCGGCGGCTTCGGCCGTTGTCGCCGCGACCAGGGAAAATCCGGCATTCTTAACTGCGTACTCGCCAGCCGTAACGCAGCCGCCGAGCACCAGCGGCAGTGCGAGCGTCGCCGCCAGTCTCATCTTGGCTTTCATCATGATCCGCCTCCTTTCGGAGCCTGCGCATCATTCTGGTCGCGCCATGGTTTGGGATCGACGGCCCTGCGGTCCGTATAGCCCGAGACAGGACTCGTATAGGCAACGGGGCGCACCCCGGCATCGCTGGCCGGGAGTTCGCCCGAGGCGATCACATCGGGAGGCAAGGTGGCGGCGCAACCGCTCGCAAAAAGCGGCAGGACGGCCACGAAAAGCAGATGTTTCATGGATTTATCCGAATAGGAGATTGCGGCAGCGCTCGAGAGCAAGGCTTGCTCGCGAACACGCGTTCGACCCGTCAAGCGGACGGGCGCATCCTATTCAGGCGCTTGGGGGGCGGTGCAGCAGCGGCAATTCGCCCGTGGTCCCGGCCTCGTCGACGAATTCCCGGACGGGGGATAGGCGGGGTCTGCCAATAGTGTCGGTCGCCGCCAGAATCGCCATGCCGGCACAAACGTCTTTACAGCATTGCTGCTTCGCGGGCTTTTCGTCGCCTGCGGCAGAGGAGTCCTGATCGCCGTGCGAATGCGCGCCGCTCGCCATATCGGAATGATCGCCCGACTGCGCGATTTCAGACTGGGACCAGTCGCCGTGCATGGCTGCGGAGGAACTCGGCAATGCGTATGCCGCCAGTGACACGAAAATCACCAGGCGGAACAGAATCAACAGCTTCTGCGTCGTGATTCGAAGCATGCCCATGTTCAATGCCTATCATCGGGCCCAAAATTTTCAATCTTCAGCTCACGTTGACGCGCAAGGCGCATCGAGTGTGGCGCGGCCACAACGGGCGAACTTCGCCGCTGCAACCCGATTTTCAAGTTCTAGGGCTTACAACGATGGCAAGGTCAATCGGAAAAATTTCAGGGAAGAGAAGCAATTGAAAGCCTCAGGTGGCGTGGCATGCCCGCCACGGTCAGGAGATTGTTAACCATATTCTCCGTTCCTCGGGGAACAGTCCGACCGGCGCCACAGGAATAACTCTATTCCGCGGTCTTTCGCACGTGCAACCAAGCAACGG
The DNA here is from genome assembly GCF_059758575.1 of Sinorhizobium sp. GQ132. NCBI lineage: Bacteria > Pseudomonadati > Pseudomonadota > Alphaproteobacteria > Hyphomicrobiales > Rhizobiaceae > Sinorhizobium > Sinorhizobium sp. GQ132. Next base: position 2,782 of record NZ_JCAXDX010000004.1, read on the forward strand.
TCGGAGAAGGTGGACATGATCAAATCGGGTCTCGGCGTCACTGTCGCGGTTCTCGCGCTGTCCATCACAGTCAGCGGCATCCTGCATTTTGCGCTGTCCAGCTATCGCCCGGAGGCGAATGCCGCCGTGTCGCACGAAGTCACCTCATCGATACCACGATGAAAGCGGCCGCCTTGTCAGGCGCAAAGATCGCCTGGGGACATGCGTCATGAAACGCGGCGACGTTGCTCCGGGCCGAAATCTCCCAGCTGAGCCAGAAGTTCGTCGCAGGAACACTTCTTCGTGTCCATCAGGTCGAGAATGCGCTTGGCGGCCCTGTTGGCCTCCACACCATCCCTGCCGACATTGTGCAGAGCGCACCAGATATCGAGCGCTCCGCGCATGACGTCCACGTCATCCGGAGAATAGGCCTGACGCACGAACCCCTCCCAAGGTGTACCTCAACGACCTCATCATGGGGCAATCGGGGGGAAATTCAAGGAAATAGTGAGGTACCGCAATAAGTCATATGATTGAGGGATTGGAAGCCGCAGACTCCGGCTTCTTCCCGCGTCACACCCGTACGGATTGCTCCACGAAATCCTCGCTGCCGAAGAATTTCAGATAGCGCGAGACTTCGGCCGGATCCCCCGTCGCCTTGCGCGGGTTGTCCGAGAGCTTGACGGCCGGGCGGCCATTGGCCTCACTGACCTTGCATACGATGGAGATCGGGTTGAGGCCCTTGATTTCGGTCGGAGCGCAGCCGGCGAAATCATTTGTGAGGTTGGTTCCCCAGCCGAAGCTCATGCGCACGCGCCCTTCGAAGTGGCAGTAGGTCTTGATGATCGTGTCGACGTCGAGGCCGTCGGAGAAGATCAGGAGCTTCTCCCGTGGGTCTCGGCCCATCTTCTTCCACCAGGCGATGATCTTCTCGCCTCCCTCGATGGGCGGGGCGCTGTCCGGCCGGAAGCCGGTCCAGTCCGCCACCCAGTCGGGCGCATCCCTGAGAAACGCGGCCGTCCCGAACGCGTCCGGGAGCACGATCAGGAGGTTGCCGCCATAGAGCTGGTTCCAGTCCTGCAGAACCTTGTAGGGCGCGGCCGCAAGCTCGCGGTCGTTGCGGGCAAGCGCCGCGGCCACCATCGGCAGCTCGTGCGCATTGGTGCCGACCGCCTCCAGGTCGTTGTCCATTGCCAGCAGCACGTTACTGGATCCCGTGAAGGACGGGCCGATGCCTTCCTTGAGCGCCTCGACGCACCAGCGCTGCCATAGGAAGCTGTGCCGCCGGCGCGTGCCGAAGTCGGAGATGCGCAGGTTCGGATGCTCGCGCAGCTGCTCGACCTTCGACCACATCTTGGCCTTGGCGCGGGCATAGAGGACGTCCAGCGTGAACGGGCCGAGCCCTTTCATCGCCGCGCGCGAGCGCAACTCGTTGATGATCGCGAGCGCGGGGATTTCCCACATCGTCGTCTCGGCCCAGCGGCCACGGAACGTCAGTTCGAACTGGCCATCACGACGCGACAGCTCGTATTCCGGAAGGCGGAATTTTGCGAGCCAGGCCAGAAATTCCGGCGAGAATATCTGCGTGCGGCCATAGAAGCTGTTACCCGCGAGCCATATCATCTCTTTCTTGGTGAAGCGCAGGCCGCGCGCGTGGTCGAGCTGGTCGCGCAGTTCCTGCTCGTCGATCTCCTCTGCAAGGCGCACCGTCTTCGTGCGGTTGATCAGCGAAAAGGTCGCGTCCACGCCCGGATAGAGCTGCCAGATCATCTGCAGCATCAAAAGCTTGTAGAAATCCGTATCCAGCAGGCTGCGGACGATCGGATCGAGCTTCCAGGTATGGTTATAGACCCGTCGCGCGATATCGGTCTTTGGCATCTGCAATACGCTCCTCTTGGACCGTCATGACCCGCTCTGTGGCGAGGCGATCGTGGTCGATATCCTAAGTCCGGGCGGGGATGCGGCCGATGCCGTGCTTCCCCGTCCCGGGGCGACTAGATCAGCCGGACGCCGGCATCGCGCATGCGCAGGGTCATGGCCGCGAGAGAGCCGTTCAGATCGATGCCGCGGCAGGCACCGAGCACCACCGACGTCGAAAAGCCCTGAGCGACCGCATCGAGTGCCGAGAAGCCAACGCAGAAATCGGTAGCCAGGCCGCAAAGCGTCACGCTCTTTATGCCGCGCTCGCGAAGGTAACCGGCAAGTCCGGTCGGGGTCCGGTGGTCGTTTTCGAAAAAGGCGGAATAACTGTCGATCTCGCGGCGGAAGCCCTTGCGTATGACCAGTTCCGCCGAGGTCCATCGCAGGGACGGATGAAAATCGGCACCGAGGCTCCCCTGGACGCAATGCTCGGGCCAGAGCGTCTGCTCTCCATAAGGCATCGCCACGGTCTGAAACGGAGCCTTGCCCGGATGCGTCGAGGCGAAACTCGAATGGTCGGCCGGGTGCCAGTCCTGGGTCAGGACGACATGCGGCGACGCGTCGATGAGGCGATTGACGGCAGGCACGATCTCATCGCCGCCCTCGACCGCGAGAGCACCGCCGGGGCAGAAGTCGTTCTGCAAGTCGATAACGATCAGGGCGTCGTCAGGCATTGCCTCTCGCAATCCGGCCGAGCCGCATCGGCCATCAACAAATCGATCTGGATCACGATGGTTCAGGTCGGATCGACCTAAGTGATGAACGTGATCGATTCTAATAAGTTAGAGCGGGATGCGGGCGGAAAACCGCATACACTTTTCCTCATCCCGCTCCAAGTTAGAGCGGGATGCGGGCGGAAGATCGCATACACCTTTCCTCATCCCGCTCTAAACCAGATCAACCATAGAACGCGCAACGCGGCAAGCACGTTCGGCGCTCGTGACGTGAATCTCGCGGCGAACGGGCGAACCTTATAAAGGTGATTGATTATAAGATCTTAATGCATGCCGGCCGAAAGCGTTCAGCGGCAGGCGCGTCGACACCGGCCAACGCCCGGTGTCGCGCGCCCCAAGGTCAGTTGTTCAAATCGCTGAGATTGTCGGCGACGTTCACGCCGGAATTGACGATACCGATCGGCCTTGCGACGAAATCGAGGAATTTCGTGATGTCGACAGAAGGATGGCGCGAGGCATAGATGACGTCGCGATTCTTGACCGGGAAGGTCTGACCGACGATGAGGCTGTCCGGTTTCGTCATATCGAACCGGTAGACGACCGGATAGCGCCCGACGCGGTCGGCCTTCATGCCCTTGCTCAACAGCTTGTGAAACCGCTCCTGTCCAAGCAGGCTCATGACGATGTCCGGCTCCTCGTAGCGGAAGACGAAGTAACCCTTGGCATCCACCGTCCGGTCCGAGCCGCCGCCCGCGAGCGCCACGGCCTCGAGCAGGTTGAGATCGTTGGCGCCGAATTCGACGCGCTGATTTGCGCGGACCTGGCCGAGCACGGTGAAGGTCCGCGGATCGCGCGTCACGAAGATCTGGTCGCCCGGCTTTACGTGAATGTTTTCCGACGGGCTCTCGATGATCGATTTCAGCAGGACCGTGCCGGTCTTCTTGCCGCGCACCAGGGTCACATAGGTCTCGTAGGGCTGCGCCGATGGGCCGCCCGCCTTCGCGATGACCTCGTTGATCGTCTCGCTGACGAGATTGAGAGGCACGACCGAAGGACGGCCGACGGCGCCGGAGACCGTGACGATGCGCGACGCCGTCGACGTCGACGTCACGATCACATCCGGCTCGACGGCCTTCTGTTTCAAGGCATCGAGGATCGCCTGGCGCGCCTGCTCGAGCGTCAGGCCGGCAAAACGGACCGATCCGACATAAGGAATTGCCGCCTTGCCATCGGGCTGGACGACGAGATCGATGCTCGTCTGCTTCGATTCAGTTGTGGAAAACAGCCCGTCGCTGCCCGCCTCGAAGATCGTCACCTTCAACTGGTCGCCAATGCCGATGACCACCTGACCGACGCCGCCGCCAATGCCGAAGCGGCGGCTGAGGGTTGTGGAAACATATTCGGAAACGAGCCGCGCCGACTGGCCATCGACATCTACAATATCAAATACCGTCGCGTTCCTCCTGCCGATCTCCGAGCCGGACTGGCCGGCATCCGAAACGATATCGGTTGTCAGAGGGCCCTCGCCCGGCACGGCCTGGCATCCCGCAAGCGCGGTACAAAGCAGAAGGGCAGTCACTCGTTTCACTACGACACTCCGTGTTCGGCGCAGCAATGATTCCATACAGATATCTGCGCCGCATTTTCCCGGCAGGGAATCCGCCGGTCTCTGAAAAGCACAAAGGCCGTCCCACAACAAGCCACCTCGCCGCGACAGCCGGCAAAATAATCGCGACTGCGCTCTTCCGGCCATACCGCCTCGATCTTGGTTACGAACCGTCGCGGTAATTGTATTGGACGGATCGCAGGAGACGTATATCTAGCCCTTCGGGGTTGAAAGCTAGGCACTATGAGTTAAAAGCTCACTAATACAGCGCAGGGGATAAACCCGGGGATACCCACAGAGCAGGAATGTCGCCGATTGCAATTTACGTTTGACCTTGCAATGGGCTAAGACAATTTTAACGGCAGTTCAGAGCGTTCGATCTTACATGACGGTTGAAATCATAGGGCGTGCATGCCTTGCCCCGGGAGCGAAATCTCCGCAGGCGCTGTTCAAAATCCTTCGTCAGGGCAAGTGCACCGTGACCCGCGTCCCTTCGGACCGCTGGGACCTTGCGCGATTCTGGCATCCGGTCATGGGCACGCCCGGCAAGACCTATTCGTTTGCCGCCGGCGTCCTCGACCAGATCTACGATTTCGATCCCGCCGTTTTCGGGATGTCGCAGCGCGAGGCCATGTATATGGACCCTCAGCAGCGGGTTCTGTTGCAGCTCGCCTGGCGTGCGCTCGAGGACGCCAATATTTCCGTCGCCTCGCTGCACGGTGAAAACGTCGGCGTCTATGTCGGGGCCTCCAGCCTCGATCACGCCAATCTCACGGTCGACGATCCGGCTGCCGCCGGCCCCTATTTCATGACGGGCAACACGCTGTCGATCGTCTCCAACCGTATTTCCCACGTCTTCGGCCTGAGCGGTCCGAGCATGACCGTCGACACGGCCTGTTCCTCTTCGCTCGTGGCCCTCGATCAGGCGATGCGGGCGCTGAACGCCGGAGAGATCGACACGGCCATCGTCGGCGGCGTCAATATCCTCGCCCACCCGCTTCCCTTCGTCGGCTTCGCCCAGGCGCGCATGCTCTCGCCCGAAGGGCTCTGCCGCGCCTATGACAACGACGGCGCCGGCTATGTGCGCGCCGAGGGCGGCGTCGTCTTCGTCCTGCGCCGCACGGACCGGGCGCAACGCGAGCGCGACCGGAGCTATGCGCGGATCGTCGCCACCGGCGTCAATTCGGCCGGCCGCACCAACGGCATCTCGCTGCCCTCGCGCGAGGCGCAGGCCAATCTGCTGAGGATGATCTACGAAGGCAACGGCATCGACGCCAACCAGGTCGCCTTCGTAGAAGGCCACGGTACCGGCACGAAGGTCGGCGACCCGGCTGAGGTATGGTCCATCGGCACGGTCATCGGCGCGAAGCGCCGGGCTCCGGTGCCGATCGGCTCGATAAAGTCCAATATCGGCCATACCGAGCCGGCCTCAGGCCTGTTCGGGATGCTGAAAGCGGTTCTGGCTCTGGAGAACAATTATCTGCCGGCCTCGCTGCATTTCGAGACGCCGAACGAACAGATCGACTTCGACGGACTCAATGTCCGCGTGACGGCCAATCCGATCGAGCTGCTGAAGGGCAAGCGGGCGCGGCTCGCCGGCATCAATTCCTTCGGCTTCGGCGGCGCCAACGCCCATGTCGTCATCAGCGATCCGGATCCGGCACAGGCGGAAAAGACTGCGACCTCTCCGGCGGGCCACGTGTTTCTCGCAAGCGCCCATACCGCGTCGAGCCTCGAAAACCTGCTCAGAGACTATAAGGCCGCCTTTGCGGGCGCGACGAAGGAAGAGACGCGCGCGATCGTCGCCGCCTCCGGCGCCAACCGGACGCATATGCGCCATCGGTTCGCGGCACGCAGCGATCATCCCGAAGATATCGTCCGGGCGATTGCCAACCACCTGGAAAAGCCCGGCTCCGATATCGGAGAGACGGGCGAAGCGTCAGCGAAGGAAGCAAAGGTCGCCTTCGTCTTCTCCGGCAACGGCTCGCAATGGGCCGGCATGGGTGTCGAGGCGTTCCGCGAGAATCTGCACTTCCGTCAGTCGTTCACCTCGGTCAGCGCCCTTTTCAGGTTCCATTCGGATATCGTTCTCACCGATCTCCTGACCGACCCTGGACTCGACAGGAAGCTCGCGGACACGAAGGTGGCCCAGCCGCTGCTTTTCGCGATACAGGCCGCGCTCTCCGACTCGCTCGTGGCCATGGGCATCAAGCCGACCGCCGTCTTCGGTCATTCGGTCGGCGAAATCGCTGCCGCTTATGCGGCAGGGGCGCTGTCCCTCGTCGACGCCGTGTCGATCGTCGCCAAACGATCGCTGCACCAGGACCTTCTGGCCGGCCAGGGCACGATGGCTGCCGTTATGCTGGGCGAGCAGGCAGCCAAGGCCTTCGCGGCGGAGCGCGGGCTCGACGATGTCTGCGTCGCAGCCATCAACGCTCACAATTCGGTGACGATTTCCGGCCCGGCGAACGAGATTTCGGCGTTCCGCGACGCTGCGCGCAAGGCTAAAATCCCGGTTCAGATCCTCGACATCAATTATCCGTTCCATCATCCGATCATCGATCGGGCGAAAGAGGCGTTTCTCGCCGACATCCCTGATATCGCCCCCCGCCGGACGGAGCTGGCCTATCTGTCGACCGTCACGGGTGCCGCGCTCGACGGGACTGCGCTCGATCCCGACTACTGGTGGAAGAACGTTCGCGAGCCGGTGCGTTTCCAGGCCGCTGCCGAGGCCGCGCTCGATCTCGGCTGCACGCTGTTCATCGAGATCTCGCCGCGTCCCATCCTCGGATCTTACGTCAAGGAGACGATCAAGCAGGCGGCGGTGCCGGCTTCGGTGGTGGCGACATTGCTGCGCGATGCCGGCGAGAACGGCCACGATCCGATCTCGGCATCGATGGCGCGCGCCGTCGCCCACGGTGCCGCCGTCGACCGGTCGCGTGTCTATGGCAAGCGGGACGCATTCATCGAACTGCCCGCGCTGCCTTTCGAGCCGGTAGAGCTGCGACCGGCAGTCACGACCGATGCGACGGATCTCTTCGGACGCTCCGCAAAGCCCTATCGCCTCAACGGCTGGCGCGGCGACCCCAATGCGGGAAGCTGGAAAAACCACGTCGACGCGCATCTCTTTCCCGATCTCGCCGAACACGTGGTCGACGGCAAGGCGATCCTCCCGGGCAGCGGTTTCATCGAAATCGCCGTTTCCGCCGCACAGCAATTTCACGGCAGCGACGAAGTCGAGATCACCAATCTGGAGATCGTCCGCCCGCTCGAACTGAGCGACAACCGCATCATGGAACTCTCGACCATCCTGTCGCCGGAAACCGGCGACATCGAGATCCGGTCGCGCGAGCGTCTCTCGGAGGACGACTGGACGGTGCATGCCGTCGCGCGAAGCCGCAAACCCTTGCCGACGACGAGCAACGGCTGTCCGTCCACCAAAGGCCTGGCGAAGACGGCGACCGTGACGGCGGCCAAGGCCTATGAAACGGCGAAGCAGTTCGGGCTGGACTACGGCCCGCACTTCCAGCTTCTCTCCAAAGCCGTGGCCTATGGCGACCGGCTCATCGACGTCGAGTTGAAGCATCCTCAGGCGTCGGGGCACCCCCACGTCACCTACGCCCTTCATCCGATCTCGGTCGACGCGACCTTCCACGGCCTGGTCGCACTCTTCGACCGTTTCACCGGCGACAGGGGCGGCGCCCCCTATATTCCTGTCCGTTTCGGCTCCGTACGCGTGGTCAATGCCGGCCGGGCGATCACTCGCGCGACGATCGAGATCGAGCGGGTCAGCGCCAACTCGATCAAGGCACGGTTCCATTTCTTCGACGAGACCGGCGTCGCGATCGCACATTTCGAGGATTGCCGCTTCCGCCGTACCTATCTGCGCAAGCACAAGACGCTTGAAGGCCTGTCCTTCCATTATGAGGCAGTTCTGTCCAACGCGGCCGTGCCCGGCACGAAAGTTGCGACGGCCATGCCTGCGACGCTGGCCGAGCCGATAGACGGCGATGGCGTCGACAACGCGACCCTGCTCTTCAACGCGGCCATCTATCGCGCCTGCCAGGAAATTGCCCTGAAGCTCGGCAAGGGGACCGCCACAGTGCGAGCCGACGCGCTGCCCGGGGACTTCGCTTTCCAGTGCTTCCTGACGAGCTGCCTCCTGACGCTGGAGGATGCCGGTCTTTGCGAACATCAGAACGGCAACTGGAAGGTCGCACGGGAATTCACGCTTCCGACCGTGCCGGAGATCCTTGGCGAGCTCTATGGCGACCGCCCCGACCGTGCGGTCGAAGCGGTGCTCGTCAACAACGCCTATGCGGAAGCGCTCAGCCGTCTCGACGCGCTGCTTGCTCCCCTACCTGCAGGTGACGACGCGGCTTCGTTCAATGCCGGTTTCGTCAGCGAAGCGACGCTCGACCATCAGGCCGTGCATTCCGTGGCGAGCCGGTCGCGCATGGACCAGGTGCTTCACACGGTCGAACGCGTTCTCGCGGCGCAACCGGCAGGCGCCCGCCTGCGGCTCATCGAACTCGGCAGCGTCTCTGCCGGCTTCAGCCGCCGGCTGGCCGATCTCGCGGCGCGCAACGGTGCGGTACTTTCGATTTTCGAGCCGCGCGACAATGCACAACGGGGTCTGGAAATCGCCTTCGAGGAGGATGCGCATGTGCGCGTTCTGAAGAAGAGCGAATTCGCAGATATCGGTCCGTTCGACCTCGCGGTCAGCGCTTCGGACAATCTCTACCAGCTGATCGAAGAGGAGAGCGGGGTGCGCACGGCCCTTCGCTCGATGCTCACCGGAAGCGGGCTCGTCGCGGCCGTAAGCGCGCCGTCGATCTTCGCCGATTTCGCCCTGGGTCTCTCGGGCGGATGGTTCGAGCGCAGCCAGACGGCAGAATTCCCGATCGGCAGGATCGCTGCCGTACCCCATTGGCAGAAGTGTCTCGCAGATCTCGACCTCGGCGACGTGGTCGTGACGGATCGCGAATGCCCGCATGGGAACACTATCCTGATCGAGGCCCGGGGCACGGCGGCGGCAGGCTCAGGCGCCGAGCCGGGCGAAGCCGCGACACCCTATCTGCTGATCGAGACTGCCACTGCCCCGAAACCGGTCGCGACCGCTGGAAGAAGTGCCATTCCCGTCCGGGTGACAGGCGACCTTGCCGCAGACATGGCGACGCTCCGCGCAGCCCTAGAAGCCATGGGCGACAGACCGTTGCGCGCGGTTTTCACGTCTGAGGCGGAGCGCGCCGGCGGCGTCGGTTCGGACCTGTTGCAGACGCGCGTATTGGCGCTCAGCGCCTTTGCCGAGGCATTGAAACAGCATCTCGCCGGCGTCGAGCCGGAAGGCGACGACCGGCCGCGCCTCGTGCTCGTGGCCCCGGGCGGCGCTCCCCTGTCAGCCTCGGCAAGCTCCGGGCTGAATTCCGGATTGTGGGCCTTCGCCCGCGTCCTTCAGAACGAATATGAGTTCATCGACATTCATGCGCTCGATGTTGCCGGCGCTGCCGACATCGCCCGCAAGGATATGCTTGCCGCAGCGCTTTCCCTGCTGACGGTTTCGGGACAGAACCGGGAATGGCTGCTGGACCAGAAGACGGGCCTGCTTTCGGAGCTTCGGGCCGTACCCGGCGCAACGAACAAGGCCGACGGGAAAACCAGCGCGTTTGCGGCCGCGACCATTCGCCAGCGCGTCAGTTCGCAGGTTGCAAGCATCGCCTGGGAAGAGGCGAGCGTACCGGAGCCGGGATCCGGCGAGGTGGTCGTCGCCGTCGCGGCAACCGGCTTGAATTTCCGCGACGTGATGTGGGCCATGGGCCTGTTGCCGGAAGAGGCGTTGGAAGACGGCTTTGCCGGGGCGACGATCGGCATGGAACTATCCGGCCACGTGGTCGCGGTCGGCGAAGGGATCGACGATCTCGCGGTCGGCGATGCGGTGATGGCGATCGCCTCCGCCGCCTTCTCGACCCATGCGGTCGTCGCGCGCGCCGGCATTGCCAAGCTGCCCCGAGCGATGAGCCCGGTGGCCGCGGCCACCTTGCCGGTCGCCTTCCTTACCGCCTATTACGCCATTGTCGAACTCGGCCGCATTCAGGCTGGAGAGACGATTTTGATTCACGGTGCTGCCGGCGGCGTCGGCCTCGCCGCGCTCCAGGTCGCAAAGCTCAAGGGCGCCAAGGTCATCGCCACGGCGGGAACGCGCGAAAAGCGGCGCTTCCTGACGATGCTCGGCGCCGATCATGTCTTCGATTCGCGTTCGCTCGGCTTCGTCGACGATGTCCGTTCGGTCACCCGCGGGGAAGGCGTCGACCTCGTGCTCAACTCGCTTTTCGCCGAGGCGATGGAGCAGAGCCTCTCGCTGGTAAAACCCTTCGGCCGGTTCCTGGAGCTCGGCAAACGCGACTATTACGCCGACAGCAAGATCGGGCTCAGGCCGTTTCGCCGCAATGTCAGCTATTTCGGCATCGACGCCGATCAGCTGCTGGTGAATGCGCCGGATCTGACCAGGCGCATCTTCATGGAGATCGGAGCGCTCTTCGAGGAAGGCAAGCTCACGCCGCTTCCCTATCGCGCCTTCGACTACGATGAAATCGGCAATGCCTTCCGGCTGATGCAGAATGCCGGGCATATCGGCAAGATCGTGGTGCTGCCGCCCGTTGCCGGCCGGCACGAGGTGACCGCGAAGGCTCTAAGGGGTATGAAGGTCGACCCGGACGGCGTCCATCTCGTCGTCGGCGGCATCGGCGGCTTCGGCCTCGTCGCCGCCAATTGGCTCGTCGAGAAAGGCGCCCGCCGGATTGCGCTTTGCTCCCGCCGGGGACAGCCGGACGCGGAAACGCACGCGATGATCGAGCGCTGGCAAAATGGCGGCGTTGCGGCTTCGGTCCATGCTTGCGACATCACGGATGCCGCGGCCGTGGAGACGCTTCTGGCGACGCTTCGTTCGGAAGCACCGCTTCGCTCCGTCGTTCACGCGGCGATGGTGCTCGACGATGCGCTGATCAGCAATCTGAGCCGCGAACGCAACCGGCCTGTCATCGACACGAAAGCCAAGGGCGCGGCGATCCTCGATCGCCTTACCCGTGGTGACAGGCTCGACAACTTCATCCTGTTCTCCTCGGCGACGACGCTGGTCGGCAATCCTGGCCAGGCGAACTATGTCGCCGCCAACGGCTATCTCGAAGGCCTCGCCCGCGCACGGCGCCAGGAGGGCCTGGCAGGGCTCGCCGTCGGCTTCGGCGCGATTGCCGATGCCGGCTACCTGACGCAGAACGCCGACGTCAACGACCTGCTCGCCAAGCGCATCGGCAAAACGGCGTTGAAGGCCCAGGTGGCGCTCGACATGGTGGAAAACCACATCGCCGCGGATCCGGGCACGGTCGACGCGGCCGTCGTGATGATTTCGGAGATCGACTGGACAGCTGCGCGGAATCTGCCGGTCGCCCGCAACGCGCTCTTCGAGGTGATCCTGCGCAGCGCCGATCAGCATGCCACAGGCGCCGAAGGCACGAAGATGGACCTCGTCGCGATGATCGAGGGCAAATCGCCTCAGGAGGCCGAGGACATCCTCTTCGATCTGGTTGCGAGCGAGATCGCCGCCATCCTCCGCGTGTCGAAGGATACGGTCACTCGCGGAAAAATATTGAAGGAGATCGGTCTCGACAGCCTCATGGCCGTTGAACTCGGCATGAGTTTCCAGCAGAACACCGGCTTCGACATGCCTTTGAGCGGCGTCGCGGATAATACCACTGTCGGTGACATTGCACGCAAGCTTCATGAAAAGGTAAGCAAGCGCGATCAGGGCAACGAGAACGAGGCCGGGGACGACAAGCTCGTGACCGAACTTGCGCAACGCCATGTCGGAGCGGACAAGAAAAAAGCACTGAGCCAATGAGCAGCGACGGAAACGGCCAGACTTTCCCGAAGATGAACAGCACGCTCAAGGAGAGTCTGCTGGACAGGATGCGGAACACGCATCAATCGTCCGAGCGCAACCGGATGGCGCGCTCGGAGCGGGAGCTGCCGCCGGCTCCGCGTCGCCAGCAGGCGCGTTTCGAGGATCTGCCCGAATATAAGCAGGTCCTTACCCAGAAGATCGCCAGCGAGCAACTCGGCATCGCCAACCCGTTCTACCGGCCGCATCAGACGGCGGCCGGTGCGACGACGATGATCGATGGCCGCAAGCTGATCAACTTCGCCTCCTACGACTATCTCGGGCTCAACCGGCATGCTCACGTCCTCGAGCGTGCGCGCGAGACGATCGCCGGCTTCGGGATTTCCGCGTCGGCAAGCCGCCTCGTCGCCGGCGAACGGCCGCAGCATGTGGAGCTCGAAGAAAAGATCGCGCAGTTCTACGGCGTCGATGCCGCCGTCTGTTTCGTAAGCGGCTACCTGACCAATGTCGCCGCAATCAGCTGCCTGATGGGGCCGAAGGACCTCGTCATCCACGACGAGTTCATCCACAACAGCGCGCTCGCCGGGATCAAGCTTTCAGGCGCGGCACGCCGCTTCTTCAAGCACAACGACACCGCGGATCTCGAACATGTCCTGCGCACCGTCGCCGGTGACTACCGGCGCATCCTGGTGATCGTCGAGGGCATCTACTCGATGGACGGCGACGTCGCCAATCTGCCGGCGCTTCTGAAGCTCAGGGCCGAATACGGCTTCTGGCTGATGGTCGACGAGGCGCATTCGCTGGGAGTCCTCGGCCGGCACGGCAGGGGCCTCGCCGAACATTTCGGGGCCGATCCGCACGAAGTCGACATCTGGATGGGAACATTGTCGAAGACCACGTCGAGCTGCGGCGGCTACATAGCAGGAAGCGCCGCTTTGGCGGCCGTCCTGAAGGCATCTGCCGGCGGCTTCGTCTATAGCGTCGGCCTCGCGCCCGTGCTTGCCGCATCCGCGGTCGCCAGCCTCGACGTGCTGGCAAGCGAACCGGAACGCACGGCGGCAGTGAGACGCAACGGCAGCCTTTTCCTGAAGCTGGCCAAGGAGGCCGGCCTCGATACGGGGCTGAGCGGCGGCTTTTCGGTCGTGCCCGTGATCGTCGGCGATTCGCTGCGCGCCGTCCAGCTTTCGAACGACCTGCTCGCCGCCGGCGTCAACGTGCTGCCGATCATCCACCCGGCGGTGCCGGAAGGACAGGCGCGCTTGCGCTTCTTCATCACCTGCGACCACACGGAGGAACAGATCCGCCGCACCGTCACATTGACGGCCGAACGCCTGAAGGATCTTACCGACCGCAATTTCGGGCTCGGCGGCGTCGATATCGAGAAGATGCTGAGTGCGCTCTCGGCGCGCTGACCACGAGCCGCCGCAAGCGGGCCGCCAACGGGTGCGTCCATGACACATGTGATCATCACCGGCGGCTCGAGCGGAATAGGCCTCGCGGTCGCCTCGATCTACGCGGCCCGGGGAGCGAGGCTCTCTCTTGTCGCACGCTCGCGCGATCTTCTGGAACAGGCAGCGCAGAAGCTGGTGGCCGAACACGGCCTCGAAGCCGAAGCGGTCCGCATCGAGGCCGCCGACGTTTCCAAAGGAGAGGAGATCGAGGCCGCGATCTTGCGCTGTGTGGAGACGTTCGGGCCCTGCGACGTTCTCGTGACCTCGGCAGGCGTCGTCGAACCGGCGTCCTTCGAGGCGATGCAGGGCGCGGCCTTCCAGCGACAGATGGAAACGAACTTTTCGGGCACGGTGCATGCCGTGCGCGCCGTTTATCCGGACATGAAGGAGCGGCGCAGCGGCCATATTCTGATGGTCTCTTCGGGCGCCGGCCTGATCGGAATCTACGGCTATACGGCCTACTGCGCCTCGAAGTTCGCCCTCGGCGGCTTCGCCCAGGCATTGCGCAGCGAAGCACGCGTCCACAACGTCGGCATATCGATCTGCTTTCCACCCGATACCGTGACGCCGCAATTCACGAGGGAGCTTGCCGCCCGGCCGCAGGAGGCCAGCCTGATCATGGGAACCGTCCGCCCATGGACGGCCGAGGCGGTTGCGCGAAAGATCGTCGACGGGATCGACCGGCGGCGATTCGAGATTTATTTCGGCGCGATCTTATATCTTCTCGGCCGCTTCGGGCCGGCGGTCAGGCCTTTCCTCAATTGGTGGTTCGATCGGGCGATCGCGCGCAACAGTGGACTGTGACGGCGGCGCCCCCGGCCATGCTTGTGCCAGCCAATATTAGGCTTTAAGTGTCGGGAGAAGCCTTCTGCCGAGGCGGCGACGGTGAAATGGCTCAAAGGTATCGGCTTGGCGCTCATTCCCTTCCACCTGCACGACTACCCGATAGCCTTGACCCTCGGGTGCTACCTGCTGTCCTGCGCGGTGATCTTCTATACCGACCGGTTCGCCCTTCCGGCGCGCGAACGCAGGAAGAATGCACCGAAATACGGGCGCTATCAGGACAGGATCGACCGTCTTGCCCGGCTGCCGGTCATCGCGCTCGTCTTTGCCGGCTTCTTCGCGATCTCGTGGCGGCCCCTCTATGCCGCCGCCGGCACGATGAGCTTCTTCATCATTTTCACCGGCATTTCCCGCGCGAAGTTCAAGTTCATCCGCGAGCCGCTGGTCTTTTCCGATATTGCCCTGGTCGCGGATGTCTTCAAGTACAAGACGATCTTCTATGCGAGCTCGCTGAACGTCGTCTTCTGGATCGTCGCCTTCCTTTACGTGTTCGGCGTATCGGCGCTTTACATGTATTTCGAGCCGACGATCCTGCCCGAAAGAAGCAGGCTCTTCTGGGTTCTGATGATGGTGGGGATCGCCGCCGGACCCTGGGGCCTGTTGTTTTACGGGCCGGTGAACCGCCCGACGGCCGCTCTCGTGCAAAGACTGGTGAAGGCGATCAACGTCAAGATGAACACGGTGCGTTTCGGTACCTTCGCTTCCGTCGTCTTCCATTTCATCATCTGGCTCGGCGTCAAGCGCGACAAGATCGTCGCCGAATTGTCGGAAATACTGCGCGCCGCGGTACACGACCTCATCGGCCACGAGGAGGCCCCGCTGATCGTCGTATGGCAGTCGGAGTCCTTCATCGACATGCGGCATTTCGGTGTCGATTCGATCAAACTTCCGACGGTCGACCGGTTGCGCAAGCAGGCGGTGCAATGGGGGCGGTTGAGCAATGTCTTCGAGGGCGGCTACACGCTGCGCACCGAATTTGCCGTCCTGAGCGGTCTTGTGCCCGACGACATCCACGTCGATGCCAGCTATCCCTATCTCCGTGCCGCGCACTATGCCGATGTCGTCTGGCCCGGAAAGCTCAAGCGCGCCGGCTGGCGCACGCATTTCATTCATCCCTATGACCGGACGTTCTTCCTGCGGCACAAGGCGATGCCCCTCCTCGGATTCGAGAAGCTTACCATGCTCGATGCCTTCGACCATAAACCGGAGCGCGACGGGCTTTATGTCTCGGACGCCACGCTGGCAGCCCGCGTGCTCGCCGAAGTCGAGAAGCTGCCGGAAGAGGAGAGCGGCTTTTTCTTCGTCGCCTCGATGGCCAATCACGGACCCTGGGAACCGGGGCGTGTCGGCACGCTCACCAATCCCGTCGATATCTACCTGGCGATCCTCGAGCAGTCTGACGCTGCGTTGAAGCAGCTGATCGACGGCCTCAACAAGCTCGACCGGCCGGTCTGGTTCGTCTTTTACGGCGACCACGCGCCCCTTCTGAAATCCTTCGCGGATCCCTTCCCCGATCCCCGCACGGATTATTTCATCGTGCCGCTCGCCAAGGCGCGCACTGCGGCCCACAGCCCGAAGCGAGCGAAGGACGAGGATCCCTGGAACCTGCTCGGCTCCATGCTGAAGCACGCCAATCTGCACAAGGACGCGCTGCAATAGCAGCGTCTTCCGGAAATCCGCCCGATGACAGCAGATACGACCTTCGATCCCGCGCCGCCAAGAACCTTCCTGTTCCTGCAGGGGCCGGCGTCGCCGGTCTTCGCCAAGGTCGCCGGGCATCTCGAAGCCCTGGGCCATTGCTGTCTGCGCATCAACCTCAATCCCGGCGACCAGATATTCTGGCGACGCCGGGGCGCCCATAACTACCGCGGCTCGTCGGCGCGGTGGCCGGCCTATGTCGAAGCCTTCATCCGCCGCCACGCCGTAACCGACCTCGTCCTGCTCGGCGAAGAGCGCCCCTATCACCGGACCGCCACAGCTGCGGCGCAAACAGCCGGCATCCGCGTCTTCGTGGTCGAGATGGGCTATCTCAGGCCGGACTGGCTGACTCTCGAGCGCGGCGGCATGTCGTCCAACTCGCACTTTCCGGTCGATCCCGCGCAAATCCTGCGCGCGGCAACGGGTTTGCCCGAGCCCGACTGGCAGCGGCGCTACGGGCAGAGCTTTCTTGCAGAGGCTGCATACGACCTCCTGTACAACCTGCCGAACGTGTTTTTCTCTTTCCTCTTTCCCGGCTACCGCCGGCACGGAATCTTTCATCCGCTCGCCGAATATGCCGGGTGGATCCGGCGGCTGGCGGCCGGCAAAGGCGAGCAGCGGCGCGCGGATGCGTTGATCCGCTCGCTTTCGGCGAAAAATGCGCCGTATTTCGTCTATCCGCTTCAACTTGAAACAGACTTTCAATTGCGTGCGCATTCACCCTTCCGCAGCCAGCGGGAAGCGATCGACGGCATTCTTGCCTCTTTCGCGCGACATGCGCCGGCAGGAACCAGTCTCGCCATCAAGGTGCACCCGCTCGACAACAGCCTGATCCCCTGGCGCAGGATCGCCTCGGACAAGGCCGCCTCGCTCGGTGTCGGCGACAGGGTCCTCTATCTCGACGGCGGCAATCTCGATTCGCTTACGCAGCACAGCTGCGGAATGGTAACGGTCAACTCCACCGCCGGATTGCATGCTCTGAAGCAGGGCAAGCCCGTTAAGGTCCTGGGGACGGCCGTCTTCGACATTGCCGGTCTCACCGACCAGCAGCCGCTCGACGCGTTCTGGACGGCGCCCGAAGCCCCGGATCCGGTGCTGAGCGGGGCAATGTTCAGGCTGATGGCCGCTTCGATCCAGGTGCGCGGGAACTTCTATTCCCGTGCGGGTACGGATGCCGGCGCCAAGGCGATCGCGGAGCGGCTGCACCGCAACGACGTCAATGAACCGGGCGCCTTCGTCGACCCGCCGCCCCGGCAAAAGCCGGCGAAAGTCAGCGAAGATCAGGCGACGCCGGCACGCAGCAGATCGTGAATGTGCAGGATGCCGGCCGGCGCGCCCGCTTCGTCGACGAGGAACAGCACGGTGACCTTGTGGTCCTGCATGAATTCCATGGCGGCGCTGGCAAGGACATCACCCTTGATCACCCGCGGATTGCGCGACATCACCTCTTCGACGGGTTGCGCCAGGAGGTCGCCCGTCATGTGACGGCGCAGGTCGCCGTCGGTGATGACGCCGACCAGCTTGCCGCTTTCATCTTTTATGCCGACGACGCCGAAGCCCTTGGCCGACATTTCGATGACCGCCTCGCTCATCGGGCGACCTACGGAGAGCAACGGCATCTGCCCGGTGCCATGCGCCAGCTCCTGAACCAGGCGCAACTGCGCGCCCAGCTTGCCGCCCGGATGGAAGGTCTTGAAATCCTCGGCCGAGAAGCCGCGCCGCTCCAGGAGCGCGATCGCCAGAGCATCGCCGACAGCAAGCTGCAGCATGGCCGAGGTCGTCGGCGCCAGGCCGTGCGGGCAGGCCTCCGGCACCTTCGGCAGCACGAGGGCGATCTCGGAATTGCGTGCAAGCGTGCTCTCGCGGTTCGAGGAGATCGAGATGATCGGCACTTTGAAGCGCTTGGCGTAGGTCAGCATGTTGGCGAGTTCCGCCGTTTCGCCCGACCAGGAGAGCAGCACCAGCGCATCCCGGGCGGTGATCATGCCGAGGTCGCCGTGGCTTGCCTCGGTCGGATGGACGAAATAGGCCGAGGTGCCGGTGGATGCGAGCGTGGCTGCAATCTTGCGGCCGATATGCCCGCTCTTGCCGACGCCGGAAACGACGACCCGGCCATCGCCGTCGCCCATCAGTTCGACCGCATCGACGAGGGCGGCCGCGAAGGCTTGGTCGCCGGTCAGATGGTCTGCAAGGGCCTTGATGCCGTTCGAGGCAGTCGTCAGCGTCCTCCCGATCGACTCCAGCACGGTGCCACCGGCATGCGCATCCGCCGTCGCGTGTCTCACACCCATCATCGCCCCCCTGTAGGGCACCTCCGGGAAAAGTGTGTCACGGTTTTCCGCCGGAAGTGCGTAGCAAAAAAACGGCCTCGTCAGCGGGCCGCAGCAAGATAGAGGCCAGATAGGCTCTTTTCACGGACAAACCAAGTCATTCGGCGGCCATTTGTACCAAACCGGCGACTTTTCGGGACCGTCAGGTCAGCCGATGCGCTTTTCGGCCGAGGTCTCGGGGGGGGAGGACTCCGCCGGCGGCAAACTCAGCGAGCGTCATCGAATCGAGGATGGACGACATCGCGTCACGCACCGAGGTCATCGAGATGCGCACCCGGCAGGTCTCCGGATCATTGCAGTCATCGCACATTTCATAGGCCGTGCGACTGGCGCAGCGTATCGGCGCCAGCGGGCCGTCGAGCGTCCTTATGACATGGCCGATGCGAATCTCGGAGGCCGGTCGCGACAGGGAATAACCGCCGCCCGGTCCTTTCTTCGAGCGCAGCACGCCGGCGTTGCGCAGTTCCAGGAGTATGGTGTCTAAAAACTTCTTCGGAATGTTGTTGCGCTGCGCGATTTCGGTGATGAAGGCAGTCTGCCCGGGTGGAAGCCGTGCCAGGTCGACCAATGCTTTCAGTCCGTATTTTCCCTTCTTCGTCAGCATTCGAGCCAATTCTCCCCGATCCCGCAGAATCGCCGGATCCGCCCTCGGATACAATCTTGTCCTGGCATAGCACAAGAATGCGCTGCCAACACAGCTATAGTCGACAACCGGGAGATGACGGGCAATCAAGACGCAAGGAGCGGGAGCGCGCGTATATTACGCTCGCATCCCGCCCGCGGTCCTGAAACGATAATGGGGACTAAAGCACTTCCAGCGAAACTGTGCAGCGGCGTTCCGTCGGGAAGTGCGTACTCTTGGGAGTATTCGGTTCTGAAGCAGTTCGACTTCTGCCCTCACGCGGCGGCAATGCCGGGTGGCCGGCTGGTAAGATTCCGCCCGCCCTGGGCGGAAAGGAGCCGGCCAATGGCCGCGCGTGCTTCATCGACCGAACGGAAGCGTTGAGCGTCCAGGTCCCAGACGTGATACTTGACCGCCAGGAACTTCAGACGGTCTTGGTCAGGAACGACGACTCCGACGGCTTCGCCACCATATTCGATAACTTGCTTGCTCATGTAAATAACGCTCCTCCGCACCCACGGGCGCGGATAATTCAATTCTCGGCAAAGGATGAACTCGGTAAGTTTGAACGGTCACATTCGGCGAAGTTGGCGAATGAGACCTTTAACCGTTGCACGACAATGGGAACGTGAGCCGCAGAAAGCGGCGGTCGAGAATTCGAACATGTCACTCTCCTTTGGCTGGCCCGGCACAGGACGCCAGGCGCTCATGAACAAATCGAAGCGGAATCCTTCCGCTTCCCACGATGGCAAGCTAAAATAATCTACCAATTTCGTCAACTGAAGAAACGAGAACGCGAAAAATA
The DNA here is from genome assembly GCF_059758575.1 of Sinorhizobium sp. GQ132. Taxonomy (NCBI): domain Bacteria; kingdom Pseudomonadati; phylum Pseudomonadota; class Alphaproteobacteria; order Hyphomicrobiales; family Rhizobiaceae; genus Sinorhizobium; species Sinorhizobium sp. GQ132. The sequence continues at coordinate 22,604 of NZ_JCAXDX010000004.1, forward strand.
ATTCCCCATCTCGTTTCCGTAGCTGCCGTCTCGGCAAATCCGTTCGCCTGTCCGGGCTATCTCGCTATCTAGGTAGCGCCGAATCGCCGTGCAAGGGACGGGTCGAATATAGGCAGTTATTTCCGACGAAAAAGGGGCAGCCCCCGGAGAGGCTGCCCCTTTGCCGCGATCGACACGGCGGCATCAGCAAAATCGCGGACGGTTTTCCGCCCGCATCCGTCAACGGCGCGGGGCCGTCAGGCCGTCGGCGTTTCCGCCTGCTGCCCGGTGGAGCGAGCGGCTTCCCGCTCCTTCCACCAGCGGCTCAGGAACAGCAGGATCGGGCCGCCGATATAGATGGACGAAGTCGTGGCGACGATGACGCCGAAGATCATCGGCCATGCGAAGCTCTGCACCGCCTCGCCGCCCCAGATCGCCATCGGCACCAGGGAAAGCGCCGTTGCAGCCGAGGTGAAGATGCATCGCGCGATCACCTGGTTGATGCTCATGTCGATGAGATCGGAGAACGGCATCGATTTGTACTTGCGCAGGTTTTCGCGCATGCGGTCGTAGACCACGACCTTGTCGTTCACCGAATAGCCGATCATCGTGAGCAGTGCTGCGATCGCGGTCAGGTTGAAGTCGATGCCCGTAAGCGCGAAGAACCCGACGGTCTTGGTGATGTCGAGCAAGAGCACGGCGATGGCGCCGACGGCAAAGTGCCATTCGAAGCGGAACCAGATGTAGAGCAGGATCGCCACCATGGCCAGGGCCACGGCGAGGAAGCCGGAGCGCGCCAATTCGCCGCTGACCGTCGGACCGACGACCTCGGTCCGCTCCATGCTGGCACCGGGGATGGCGGTCGTCACCGCATCCTTGACCTTGTTCAGTGCCACCGTCTGCGCCTGCTCGCCGCCCGGCTGCCGCTGCACGCGGATCAGCACCGATTGGCCGCCGCCGAAGTCCTGGAGCGCCACCTCGCCGAGATTGAGCTCCGCGAGGCTTTGACGCAGCGTCGGCAGACTGATCTTCTCCTTCGAAACCGCCTCGACCTGAATGCCGCCGATGAAGTCGATGCCGTAGTTGAGGCCCGGCGTGAAGAACAGGATGACGGAGCTGATCGACAGGAATGCCGAGAAGCCGATCGCGAGGAAGCGGCCCTTCATGAAGGAGAAGTTGGGCAGCTGCGGCACCTTGCCAAAAAGCGACGGGATTTCCAGCTTCTTCATCTTGCGGCGCACGACGACCTCGCGCATCAGCAGGCGCACGACCGTAACGGATGTGAACATCGAAATGCCGATGCCCAGCATCATGGTGACGGCAAAGCCTTTCACGGGCCCGCTGCCGAACCAGAAGAGAAGCACCGTGCCCGCAAGCGTGGTGACGTTGGAGTCGATGATCGTCGCATAAGCCTTGTTGAAGCCTATATCCAGCGCCTTCATCGCTCCGGCGCCCGCCTCGGACTCTTCGCGGATGCGCGCATTGATCAGGATGTTAGCGTCCACGGCCATGCCGATGCCGAGAATGATACCGGCGATACCGGGCAAGGTCAGCGTCGACCCGATCAGGCCGAGTACGCCGATCGTCATGATCGTGTGCAGCACCAGACCGACATTGGCAATCATACCCCAGGCGCCGTAGAGGACGACCATGAGGACCACGACGAGGCCGAAACCGGCGAGACCGGTATAGAGGCCCATACGAATCGAGTCGCTGCCGAGATTCGGACCGACCGAGCGCTCTTCGATGATCGTCAGCGGTGCCGGCAGCGCACCGGAGCGCAGGAGCGCGGAAAGAACCGTCGCCTCCTCGACCGTGAAGCTGCCGCTGATCTGGCCGCGGCCACCGAGAATGGGCTCGTTGATGACCGGTGCCGTCAGAACCTTGCCGTCGAGCACGATCGCAAACGGCCGGCCGACGTTTTCGCGGGTGATGTCGGCGAACTGGCGGGCGCCGAGTGAGTCGAAGCTGAAATCGACGACCGGCTGGTTGGTTCGCTGATCGAAGCCGACCTTGGCGTCGTCGAGGCGCTCGCCGGAAATGGCGACGCGGCTTTCGACCGGATAGCGGTTGCCATCATTGGCGCCCGGCAGAATGTCGACCCCGCGTGGCGCCGGCTGCGTGACGTCGACGGCCTGGTCGAGCATGTGGAAGCTCATCTGTGCCGTCGAACCCAGAAGCTCGCGCAGGTGAGTCGGATCCTGGAGACCGGGCAGCTGGACGAGAATGCGGTTGGAACCGATGCGCTGGATCAGCGGCTCGGCGACGCCGACCTGGTCGACGCGGTTGCGGATGATTTCCAGGCTCTGCTCGACCGCCTTGGTCATGCGGTCGGCAAGACCCGCCTCGGTCATGGCCAGGGTGATGACATCGCCCGCCGTCGTTACCTCGACCTCGGGAGCGGGGGCGGCAAAACCCACAGTGCTCACGGGCGTCGCCAGTTCCTGCAGCTTCGGCAGAACCTTTTCCCGGTCCTGAGCATCGGGGATGCTTACGGTCACGCTGTTGCCGCTGATGCGCGCCGAGGAGGCGGAGACGCGCTCACCGCGCAGGACGCGACGGGTATCGTCGAGAAGCGAGTTGATGCGAGCCTTCTGCAGCCCCGCCCCGTCCACCTCGAGAACGAGGTGCGAACCGCCCCTCAGATCGAGGCCGAGCGTGACAGGTTTGAACGGGAGAACGGAAGTGACCTGCTCCCTCATAGCCGGCGTCAAAACGCTCGGCAGCGCCGCAAGGCATCCGAAAATGATGATCGCGACATAGGCGAGGACCGCCCATCTGGATGTACGCATGTGGGAATTCCATAAACGCCTGAACGCGCTTCGATCAGCGTCCGGGCTGGGTTTTCATCAATGGCTGAGGCGGGATCGAAAGCCCTGCCGAACTCAAACGAGGGCGGCCGGCGGTGGCGGCGCGCGGATGCACTCGTTCTGACACAGTGCACCGCCTGCGATTACGGCTCGCGGCAGAGTTGGAGAAGGAGAAGCCTCGGGCGCAGCGAGCGCGACGCGTTGGAGCTGGATGAACGGCGCCGGATCGCCGCCGACCATCGACTTGCCGTCCGCGCGCTCGCCGTTGAAACGGAGGTCGGGCAGTGCAACCGCCCTGCATATCTGGCGGGCGATCGGCCGATCGGAGGAACCTGTATCGGGTTGAGCGACATTGCCGGCCGGCGCTCCGGCCGCACGGCTTGCCGCACTATGGCCGACCGCAATGACCTGCATGGAAAGAGAGGCGCAGAACAGCCACAGCACGGCGAGAAGCCGGCTGGCGTGCATGCTCCTGCTGCCACCACCCATGAGGTCCATCTAGGACGCGGTCCCTTTCTCTTTGCGTCCGGTCTATCCGCGATCGAACGCAAGCGAGACAATTCAGCCCGAGCACCAAGCTACACGAAGAACGTGGCCGGATTCGAGCATGTGCGCTCTTAACATCACTCCGGGCCGGAAAAGTCAAATCCGGGCCGTCACGCTGTAGCGCCGGCGGTTCTCTCCTGGTGGATTTCGATGAGCGAAGGCCCCGGGCGCGACGCCGCATCGGCGAGAGCGCGCGGCAAATCCTCCACGGTCGCCAGCCGCTCTGCAGGCAGGCCGTAGGCTTTGGCGGTCAGCAGGAAATCGGGCGCGGAAGGTTTTACACCCTCCGGCGTGATCCCCGATTCGACCATGTAGGACTCGATTTCCCGGTATCCGTCATTGTTCCAGACGAGGAAGACGACCCTGGCATGGGCATCCACCGCCGAACCGATCTCGGCCAGAGAAAACTGGAACCCGCCATCGCCGACGAGGCATATGACCGGCCGCCCCCGATCGGCGACCGCAGCGCCTACCGCGGCGGGAGGCGCATAACCGAGCGAGCCGTAGCCCGTCGCCGAATTGAACCACGCCCTTTGCCGCGGTGCGTCGCAATAGAGGTTGCCGGCATAGACGGCCTGGGTCGAGTCCCCGACGATGGTGCAGTCGGGGAGCGTCCGGTAGATCGCCTCGACGACGCCGATTTCCGCAAGCATTTTCGGTGTCAGCTCCTTCAGCGCCTGCTTGCGCGCGGCCTCCGCCCGCAAGGCTCCATTCTTGGCTGACGCATGGTCCGGCAGGAAGCCCAGAATGCCCGCAGTCGCAGCCTTCGCGCCGGAGAGGATCGAAAGTGCTGCTTGAGGTCCGCGCGCGAGCTGCGCCGCATCGATGTCGGTGCGAATGAGGTTCTTCAGCAGCGGAAAGCCGCCATCCGCGTAGAGATCGTAATCGGTCTGGCCCATTTCGGTGCCGAGCGCCAGCACGAGGTCCGCCTCCCGCAACAGCTCGCGTATCGCCTTGAGGCTCGGGCTTGCCGGTACCCGGAGCGGATGGCCGGCAAGCATGCCGCGGGCGTTGACCGTCGTGACCACCGGCGCACCGATCCGCTCGGCGAGTTCCCGCACTTCCGCTTCCGCCGTCAGGGCGCCGCCGCCGCACAGAATGACGGGCCGGACGGCTTCGGCGCAGAGGATCGCCGCCCTTTGCAGCGTTTCGCTGTCGGAGCGCGGGCGGGTCGCCGCCGCCGGCTTTGCCGGACGACCCTCGATCTTCAGGGCCATCACGTCGGTCGGAATTTCGATATGGACCGGGCCCGGCCGGCCGGAAAGCAGCACGGCAAAGGCGCGGTCGACGACGAGCGGCAGATCGGCGGGGTTGAGAAGCGTGTGCGAATAGAGCGCCAGCGTCTTCATCATTCCATTCTGATCGGGCAGCTCGTGCAGCAGCCCCCGGCCATGTCCGAGAGAATCCCGGCGGTTGACGCCGGAGATCACCAGCATCGGGATCGAGTCCTGCCGGGCTTGCGCCATGGCGGTGATCGTATTGGTAACGCCCGGACCGGTGATCACGAGGGCCACGCCAGGCTTGCCGCTGACGCGTGCATAACCGTCGGCCATGAAGCCGGCACCCTGTTCGTGGCGCGGCGTGACGTGGCGAATATTCGATGCGGCAAGGCCCCGGTAAAGTTCGACCGTATGCACGCCCGGAATGCCGAATACGACCTCCACTCCGTTTGCCTCCAGGAGATCGACAAGGGTCTCGCCGACGGTTTTCGATTCGACGGTCATGCGCGGCGCTCCTTGCGGGTGGTGCAGCGTTCGGCGAGTGCGGCGATGCGGCGGCAGGCCTCCTCGATAGCGGCATCCGGAACGGTGAGGCTCACGCGCAGAAAGTTGCGTGCCTTGTCGCCGAAGGACGACCCCGGCATGACCGCAACTCCCTCCTCTTCCAGGAGCGCCCAGGCGAAGGCTTCGCCGGAGAGGCCCGTGCCGGAGACGTCGATCAGCGCAAACATACCCGCCTCCGGCGGCACCACCGAAACCCCGGACACCCCCGCAAGACCGTCGATGATCCGCCGGGCACGCCGGCTGTAGGATTTCCGCATCTGCCTCGCCGTATCGATGTCATGCGTCAGCGCGTAAGCGGTCATATCGGCGATGAACGGCTGCTGCCCGAAAAGCATGGTCTCGGAGATCGGCAAGAGGCGCTCGGTGAACTCGGCCGGGCCGACGGCCCAGCCGCTGCGAAAGCCGGGTGCTGCATGCGACTTCGAGATGGACGAGACGACCACCGTGCGTTCGGCAAGATCGGGATTGTCGAACGGCGAAGCGAAGAGCGCATCGAAGACGAGCTCCTCATAGACCTCGTCGCAGACGATCCAGAGATCGTGACGGCGCGCGACCTCACCGATCGCCGCAATCTCCTCCGCCGTCAAAACGGCGCCGGTGGGGTTGTGCGGCGTATTGAGGAGCAGCACGCGGCATTCGGGCGTGACCGCCTTTTCCAGATCCTCCGCCCGCATGTGGAAGCCGTTTTCCGGGTCCAGCGGTACGAATACCGGATGGGCCCCCGTGGATCGGATGACGCCTTCATAGGTCGCGTACAGGGGGTCTCCGACGAGCACGCCGTCGCCCGTCTCGGCAAGCGCGAACATCACCGCAAAGAGCGCCGTCTGCGTTCCCGGGAAGCAAAGAATGTTCTCCGCGGTCACGGCGGCACGGCGGCGACGGTATTTTTCGGTAAGCGCCGCCACGACCGCCGGCTCTCCGCGACCATTTGAATAGCGGTAGCGTCCCGCGTTCATCGCCCGCTGGCACGCTTCCAGAAGCGCGCGGTCCGGCGGCAGATCCGGTTCGCCGATTGTCAGCTCGATGAGCTCGGCGCCACTCGCCTTCAGCTGACGTGCGCGGGTGTGCAGCGTCCATTTGCCGGAACCGAGCTCGGCAAGACGTGATGTGATCGACGCGTAGCGCAAGTATTCACTCCCTCATTCGTTTTCTATTTTTCGATCCGAAGACCGAGCAGGGCCTCAACCGAGGCCATGGCGATGCCGACCAGTTCGCCCTCGCGAAAAAGATCGCCGGCGAGGCAGCCTTCGACCCAGAGCCCGTCCACGAGGCCGTTGATCGCGATTGCGTAGCGGCGGCACTCCTCGGGACCGGCGGGCCGGCCCTTCGCCGCAAGAAAATCGCTGAGCAACTCCTGCAACGCGTTGCGGAAGGCGAGGTAGCCGTCGCGATGGATTTCTGAGAGCACCGGATCGACCCGCACCTGGCTGATGAAAGCGGCCCAGAGAGAGATGCTGCGGCTGTTGGCGACCGGTTCGGTCAGATTGATGGCGATGAAATCCTTGAGACGCGTCGCCGGATCGCCCTCGACGTTCTTCGCCTTCTCCGTGAGAGAGGCGATGACGGCGCGGTATGCCTCCGCAACCATCTGGTCTTTGGATTCGAAATAATGACGGACGAGCCCGGCGGTAACGCCGGCGCGAACGGCGATCTGGCGCACGGTCGCACCCTTGAGGCCGAATTCCGAGATGCAGTCCAGCGTCGCCTCGATCAGTTCCTGGCGCCGCTCGCCCTCGGGGGCGCGATAGAAGCTGCGCCGGTTCACCGCGTGCCCCGCACCGTGCCGTTCAGCCAGATCGTCATTGCCTGCGAACCGGTTGGGCTCATGCGTTGCTCCCGGGAATGACCGTTGTTGCGAGGAGCGTCAGAAAATCGACGCGGGTGTTATTATACGCTTGAATAATAGCGACACAAGTGCAACGATGCCCTCCAGAAACAGCGTGACAAGCCGAAGATGCTGCACGAGAGAACGACCAGGGGAACTGTTTTTATGGCTTCAACGAACGTTCCGCGAACGAGAGGAGCCGCGCGCCGATGACGGATGCGGCCCAGGCAATCGCGGTTACCGACCTCCACAAGCGTTTCGGGCCATTGGAAGTGCTGAAGGGCGTATCGCTGAGCGCGCAGCAGGGCGACGTCATCGCGATCATCGGCGGCAGCGGTTCCGGCAAATCCACGCTTCTCCGTTGCATCAACATGTTGGAACTGCCCTCGGCCGGTCAGATCAGCGTGCACGGAGAAGAGATCCGCATGAAGCCGGACGGACACGGCGGATTGATGCCGGCCGACCGCAGGCAGGTCCAGCGGATCCGCACCCAGCTCGGCATGGTTTTCCAAAGCTTCAATCTCTGGCAGCACATGACAATTCTCCAGAATGTCATCGAGGCGCCGGTGCACGTACTCGGCAAAACGAAGGCCGAAGCGGTTGAGACGGCCGAGGCGCTGCTCCGCCGGGTCGGCCTTTACGAGAAGCGGGATGCCTATCCGGCCTTCCTGTCCGGCGGTCAGCAGCAACGCGCCGCCATTGCCCGGGCGCTTGCGATCCAGCCGCTGGTCATGCTCTTCGACGAGCCGACCTCTGCGCTCGATCCGGAACTCGTCGGCGAAGTGCTTTCGGTCATCGGCGATCTGGCGCGGGAAAAGCGGACGATGGTGCTCGTGACCCATGAGATGAAATTCGCGCGTGACGTCGCCACGCACATCGTTTTCCTGCACAACGGCGTGATCGAGGAACAGGGTCCGCCAGAGGCGATCTTCGGCGCTCCGAAATCCGAAAGGCTCAAGAAGTTCATCAGCTCCATTCACTGAATTCCGCAATGCTCAACAACCAAAAAGGGAACGGCATGAAGAAGACATTGAAACTCGTGGCGCTCGCCGCCGCCCTGGCCATCACGGGTGGGGCCGCCGCCTTGGCCCAACAGGTCAAGGTGGGAATCGCGGCAGAGCCTTATCCGCCCTTCACTTCGCCTGACGCCAGCGGCAACTGGCAAGGCTGGGAGATCGAGTTCATGAACGCCATGTGCGCCGAGGCCAAGCTCGATTGCGTCGTCACCCCGGTTGCCTGGGACGGCATCATTCCGGCGCTGACCTCCAAGAAGATCGACATGATCATCGGCTCGATGTCGATCACCGCGGAGCGGCTGAAGACCATCGACTTCTCCGACAAGTACTACAATACGCCGACCGGCATCATCGGCGCCAAGGGCGACGACATCAAGCCGACGCCGGAGGGTCTCGCCGGCAAGACGATCGGGGTGCAGGTGTCGACCGTGCACCAGGCCTATGCCGTGAAACACTTTGCGCCGGCCGGCGTCGAAGTGAAGGAATATCAGACGCAGGACGAGGCGAACCAGGATCTCGCCGCCGGCCGCGTCGATGCCGTCCAGGCTGACGCGATCGCCCTCGATGCCTTCCTGAAAAGCGACCAGGGCAAGCAGTGTTGCGATTACAAGGGCGAGGTCGCCGAGGACGTCGACGTCATCGGGCCCGGCGTCGGCGTAGGGTTGCGCAAGGGAGAGACGGAACTGAAGGAAAAGATCAACGCGGCGATCAAGGCGATCCGCGAGAACGGCACCTACGACGCCTTCTCGAAGAAATACTTCGACTTCGACATCTACGGCGGATAACCGCAAGCGGCCGGCGGTCGGGGCGATCGCCGGCCTTGAATTCCTGTTCGAGCGGGATGCGGATTGCGGACATCGTCCATGATCCCGCTCTGTTTAAGAGGCTGCCGTGCTCGGTGATTCCTTTATCAACTGGAGCCTGCTTTCGCTCTCGGCGCCCGGCTGGGGCGGTGTCCTGCTGCAGGGTTTCCTCAGCTCGATCGAGATCGCAGTCGGCGGCTATGCGCTCGGGCTCGCACTCGGTATCGGCGGGGCCTTCGGCAAGCTCTATGGCGGGCCGGTGCTTCGCGATCTTCTGGAGTGTTACACGACGGTGGTTCGCGCGGTGCCCGAACTGGTACTCATCCTGCTTCTCTACTATGCCGGCACCGATCTTCTGAACCAGTTCCTGGGCGCCATCGGGGTCGGAGCCGTCGATATCAGCGGGCTCGTGGCAGGCATCTTCGTGATCGGGGTCGTGCAGGGGGCCTATTCGACGGAGGTGCTTCGCGGAGCGATCAAGGCGGTTCCCGCCGGCCAGATCGAGGCGGCGCGCGCTTACGGCATGTCGCCGCTCCTGGTGCTGCGGCGCATCACGCTTCCGGCGATGCTGCCCTATGCCATCCCCGGGCTTGCCAATCTGTGGCTGATCGCCACCAAGGACACGGCTTTGCTCGCTGTCGTCGGTTTCAGCGAGCTGACGCTGGTCACCCGGCAGGCGGCAGGCGCCACCAAGGCCTATCTCCTCTTCTTCTGCGCCGCCGGTGCGCTCTATCTGACGCTGACGCTCGTTTCCAATGTCTTCATCGGCATGGTCGAACGCCGTGCGCGACGCGGCTTCGCGGAGCAACGATGACCGACGAAACCACCCACGCGCTCGCATACACGCCGGAAGACCTCCCGAGAAAGGAGAGTTTCCTCAAGCCCCATCGCATCGTGCTGATGCTTCTCTTCGCGGCGCTCGTGGTGGCGGTCGCGGTCTTCATGCGCTGGGACTGGCTGCCGCGCTACCTGCCGAGGCTCGGCTCCGGCATTCTCGTAAGCTTGGCGATGCTCTTCAGCACCGCGATCCTCGGCTTCCTCCTGGCCGTGCCGCTCGGCCTCGCCCAGGTGACCGGCCCCTGGTTCTTCAAGGCTCCAGCCCGCATCTTCTGTACCGTCATCCGCGGTACGCCGCTGCTGCTGCAGCTATGGCTTCTCTATTACGGGCTCGGCTCGCTCTTTCCGCAGTTCCCCGCGATCCGGCAATCCTTTCTCTGGCCGTATCTGCGCGAGGCCTGGCCCTATGGGGTGGCGGCGCTTACGGTATCCTTCGCCGCCTATGAGGGCGAGGTCATGCGCGGCGCGTTCGCCGGCGTGCCGTCCGGGGAGCTGGAGGCCGCCCGTGCCTACGGCATGGGCCGCTGGACGATGTTCCGGCGCATCTGGCTGCCGCGGGCGATCCACCGCGCACTGCCCACCCTCAACGGCGAGACCGTGCTGCAGTTGAAATCCACGCCGCTCGTCGCGACAATCACAGTCGTCGACGTCTATGCGGTGATCTCGAAGGTGCGGCAGGAAACTTTCCTGACCTATGAGCCGCTCCTGCTGCTCGCGGCGATCTACATGTGCTTGACGGCCATACTGGTCGTGGCCTTCCGCTACTTCGAAAACCGAATACCCACCCGTGGTGCCTGACATGAAGCTTTCCGCCTCCATAGACAATGCCATGCCGGAACTCGTGGCCATCCGGCGCGATCTGCACGCCCATCCCGAACTTGGGCTTGAAGAAACGCGGACATCCGCCTTCATCGCCCGCCATCTTGAAGCACTCGGCTATGAGGTGACGACGGGCCTGGCGAAGACAGGCGTGGTCGGCACGCTGAGATCCGGCACCGGGTCGCGCTCGATCGGCATCCGCGCCGATATCGATGCGCTGCCGATCCAGGAGGAAACCGGGGCCGCCTATGCAAGCACGAAGCCGGGCTTGATGCATGCCTGCGGTCATGACGGCCATACGACGATGCTGCTCGGCGCGGCCCGTGCGCTTGCCGAGCGAAAGAATTTCGACGGCACGATCCACCTCATCTTCCAGCCGGCGGAGGAGAATGCGGGCGGTGCGAAGATCTTGGTCGACGAGGGTCTCTTCGACAGATTTCCCTGCGATGCCGTGTTCGCGCTCCACAACGAACCGAACCTGCCCTTCGGCCAGTTCGCTCTGCGCGAGGGGCCGATCATGGCGGCGGTCGACGAGGCGCGGATCACCGTTCACGGCTGCGGCGGCCACGGCGCCGAACCGCAGGAGACCGCTGATCCTATCGTTTGCGGCGCCAGCATGGTCATGGCGCTGCAAACCATCGTCGCACGCAACATCCATCCGATGGATCCCTCCGTCGTGACCGTCGGCGCGTTTCATGCCGGCTCCGCCAGCAACATCATTCCGGAGCGCGCAGAGATCGTCGTCGGCATACGCTCCTTCGATCCGGGTGTCCGCGACGAGCTCGAACGCCGCATTCGGATGATCGCCGAGGCTCAAGCGGCAAGCTTCGGCATGCGCGCAACCGTCGATTACGAGCGAAGCTACGATGCGACGATCAACCACAAGGCGGAGACCGATTTCCTCCGTGAGGCCGCCATCCGCTTCGCAGGCGCCGACAAGGTCGTCGATCTCGCCCGGCCGTTCATGGGAAGCGAGGATTTCGCCTATATGCTCAAGGAAAGGCCCGGCAGCTATTTCTTCCTGGGCTCGCGGGTGACAGGCGAGGAAAAATCGCTCCACCACCCCGGCTATGATTTCAACGACGATCTGCTGCCCATCGGCGCTGCCTTCTGGACCGAGCTCGCCGAGGCCTACCTCGCGCGCCGGTGATTTCTCGGAGTGCTTTCCTCCCATCCCTGTGCACGTCACAGGGATGAGGCTCGAAAGCGAGGCACGGCAGGCTGCGTAGACGACGCTGTCGCACGCGCGGCTGCCCTGATGGGCACGCGCTTCAAAGTGCCGCGGGCGAACGATTGCCGCAGTGTGACAACGTGACGATCCGCCCGTCATTGACCTTTGGCAATATTGCGTCAGATTCAATCACACGATGCAGATCGCAAATGCCGGACGCCGTTCGCGTCTGAGCTTGCGGTTTCCGCCCGAAAGGATCAGCGCCGTGTTCGAAGCCTTTGACGCAACTGTCCTTGCACGCATACAGTTCGCCTTCACCGTCTCCTTCCACATAATCTTCCCGGCCTTCTCCATCGGGCTTGCCAGCTATCTGGCCGTTCTCGAAGCGCTCTGGCTCTGGAAGAAGGACGAGGTCTATCTGGAGCTCTTCAACTTCTGGAAGACGATCTTCGCCGTCGCTTTCGGCATGGGCGTCGTCTCCGGCATCGTCATGTCCTACCAGTTCGGCACCAACTGGAGCGTGTTTTCCGACAAGGCCGGGCCGGTAATCGGGCCGTTGATGGGCTACGAGGTGCTGACCGCCTTCTTCCTGGAAGCGGGCTTTCTCGGCGTCATGCTTTTCGGCCTCAACCGGGTCGGCCCGAAGCTGCATTTTTTCGCAACCGCCATGGTCGCGCTCGGCACGCTGATCTCGGCCACCTGGATCCTCGCGGTGAACTCCTGGATGCAGACGCCCGCCGGCTTCTCCGTTAACGAGGTCGGGCAGTTCATTCCCGACGACTGGTGGGCGGTCATCTTCAATCCGTCTTTCCCGTATCGGCTGACGCACATGGTGCTCGCCGCCTATCTGACGACGGCCTTCGTCGTCGGCGCCTGCGGGGCGTGGCACCTCCTGCGCAAGACCGCGCCGCGGCGCGCCCGCACGATGTTCTCAATGGCGATGTGGATGGCGGCGATCGTCGCGCCGATCCAGATCTTCGCCGGCGACCAGCACGGACTCAACACGCTCGAACATCAGCCGGCAAAGGTAATGGCGATGGAAGGGCATTATCAAAGCCATCCGGAAGGCGCGCCGTTGATCCTCTTCGGCATTCCGAACTCCGCCGAGAAGCGCGTCGACTACGCGCTCGAGATCCCGAAGCTTTCGAGCCTGATCCTGAAGCACTCGCTCGATGCGCCGCTTGCCGGTCTCGACACCATACCAGAGGACCGGCACCCGCCGGTCGCCATCGTCTTCTGGTCGTTTCGCGTGATGGTGGCGATCGGCTTCGCCATGCTCGGTCTCGGCCTCTGGAGCCTCTGGTGTCGGCTGCGCGGCACGCTCGACACGAGTGCCGCGCTCCACCGCGCGGCGGTGCTCATGGGCCCGGCGGGCTTCGTGGCAGTGCTTGCCGGCTGGATCACCACGGAGGTCGGGCGGCAGCCCTACACGATCTATGGGCACCTTTTGACGGCGGACTCGATTTCCCCGATCGCAGCGCCGGCTGTGGGCGCCTCGCTCGTCGCCTTCATCATCGTCTATTTTCTCGTTTTCGGCGCCGGCACCTTCTACATCCTGCGGCTGATGGCACGCCTGCCGCGCGATGCGAGGCCGGATCTCGACGAAGGACCCTTGCGCACGGCCGGAGTGACGCCCGGGCCGGCAACAGCCAACCAGGGAGGCCATCATGGCCATTGATCTGCCACTGATCTGGGCCGCGATCATCGCCTTTGCGGTGCTTGCCTATGTCGTTCTCGACGGTTTCGACCTCGGCGTCGGGATATTGTTTCCGTTTTTCCCCGAAAAGCATGATCGCGACGTCATGATGAACTCGGTGGCTCCCGTATGGGACGGCAATGAAACCTGGCTCGTTCTCGGCGGCGGAGGGTTGCTCGCCGTGTTTCCGCTCGCCTATGCGACGATCCTGCCCGCACTTTACGCACCCATCATCGCCATGCTGATCGGCCTCATCTTCCGCGGCGTGGCCTTCGAGTACCGCTGGCGCACGCAGCGCGGCGAATTCCTGTGGAACTGGGCCTTTGCGGGCGGCTCGATGCTCGCTGCCTTCGCGCAAGGCCTGGCGCTCGGCGCCCTCGTGCAGGGCATCCCGGTCGAGAACCGGGCCTATGTCGGCGGCTGGTGGGATTGGCTGACGCCGTTTTCAATCGCCACCGGGGTGGCGATCGTGATCGGCTATGCGCTTCTCGGAGCGACCTGGCTGGTCATGAAGACCCGTGGCGAGCTCGCCGAACGCGCGCGCGGCGTCGCGCTTCGAACCGCTCTCGCCACGGTTGCCGCAATGGGCGTCGTCAGCCTCTGGACGCCGTTTCTCGAGCCGGTCTATCTGGAGCGCTGGTTCGGATGGCCGACGGCGATCTTCAGCGTCATCGTGCCGCTGCTCGTCCTCGGCTGCCTTTACCTTCTTCTCAAGGGCATCCGCGACCGGCACGATGTCCAGCCCTTCATCGCCGCGCTCGGCCTGTTCGTGCTCGGCTATATCGGCATCGGCATCAGCTTCTATCCCTTCATGGTGCCGCCTTCGCTGACGATCTGGGATGCCGCCGCGCCGGACGAGAGCCTCGCCTTCCTGCTCGTCGGCGCGCTTGTGCTCGTGCCGATGATTCTCGCCTATACCGCCTATGCCTACTGGGTCTTCCGCGGCAAGGTCGATCCGGAGGAGGGCTATCATTGACGCGCTCGAGCGGCACTGCCCGCAAGCTTCTCTGGTTCGTGGGCCTATGGGCCGCTGGCGTCGCGGCAGTCAGCATTGTCGGTCTTGCGATCAAGCTTGCTCTCGGTGCGTGACCCCCCGCTGCAGCGGAGCCGTCACGCTGCGTCGGTTTAACCCCTTCTCAGCCGGCGTCCCCTTTGCTAGCAGTTCGGCGCTATCAAAGGGGGCCGCCGCCGCTCCGCGAGGATCCGACATGCAGAAAACACCGGCAGAATGCACGACGATGGACGATATACGTGCGGAGATCGACCGCCTCGACCGCGCTTTGATAACGCTCTTTGCCGAACGCTGGGGCTATATCGAGCGCGCCGCGGAGATCAAACGCCCGCTCAACCTCAAGGCGGACATCCCGGCACGGGTGGCGGAGGTGAAGGAAAACGCGCGCCGGAACGCGGTCGAGCTCGGCCTCGATCCGGACTTCTACGAACGGCTCTGGGGCCAACTCGTCGAACGTGCCATTGCGCACGAGCGGAAACTGCTCGGAGAGGACCACGCCTGAAGGCTTCACCCGACGGGCTCAGCCGTTCGCGATCGACCGCTCGTCCTGTTCCTCGTCGAAGCTGTTCTTGCGGCCGAGATGGCTTTCCCAGTCGAAGGCGCTCTGGACGATATGCTCGAGGCTCGCATGCGTCGGGACCCAGTCGAGCTTCAGCCGGGCTACGGAAGAGTCGGCGACGATTTGCGCCGGATCGCCCGGGCGCCGGGGCGCGTAGTCCACCATAAAATCGCGGCCGGAGACCTGGCGCACAGTATCGAGCACCTGCAGCACCGAGAAGCCGTGGCCGTAACCGCAATTGGCAACCAACGGTTCACCGTCAGCCCGCAGATAGGCGAGCGCGCTCCTGTGTGCCGCCACGAGATCGCTCACATGGATATAGTCTCTGACGCCGGTACCGTCCGCCGTCGGATAGTCCGTACCCAGGACATCGACCTTTCGACGCCTCCCGAGCGCCGCCTCGCAGGCGACCTTGATCAGATGCGTCGCGCCGAAGGTGGACTGGCCGGCGCGCCCGAGCGGGTCGGCCCCGGCCACGTTGAAATAGCGCAACGCGACAAAACGGAAATCATGCGCGGCCGCGGCGTCCTGCAGCATCATCTCCGACATCAGCTTGGAGCGGCCGTAGGGACTCTGGGGCCGCAGGGCGGCCGTCTCGCCGACCGGGTCGGACGTATCCTGGGTTCCATAGACGGCGGCGGTCGAAGAAAAGACGAAATGGCGAACGCCGGCCTCGATGGTTGCGGCAATGAGCGTGCGCGTATTGGCCGTATTGTTTTCATAATAGGCAAGCGGGTTGGCGACCGATTCCGGTACGACGGCCGAGCCCGCAAAATGGACGACCGAGTCGATGTCGTTCTCGGCAAAGACCCGCTGGAGCAGCGCCCGGTCACCGACATCGCCGAAGTAGAAGCGCGCCTCCGGTGCGACCGCCCAGCGAAATCCAGTCGACAGACAGTCGAGCACCACCACCGCTTCGCCGCCGTCGAGCAGCGACCATACCATGTGGCTGCCGATATAACCTGCTCCGCCTGTTACCAATACGGCCATTTCCCCGTCCCCTGTCCTCAGCATATGCAGGATCAGAAAAGACGCGTTCGCGTTTCAGAAATTCTAAATCAGAGCGCTGTTTGCCGGCACGCAGCGGCTATTCTCGGTGGGGTGGTTAAGGGTCTGCCGCACCGATCGCTCGGATTTTACCGATTGGCCGTATCCTCGCCGAAAATGCCCCGTCAACGGCTGAGTATGTAGCGCTGCAAGCGCTCCGCGGCCTCGGCGATCTGGAGCGGATCACGCAGGAAGCAGGCGCGCATGAAAAGCGCTCCGCCCTCGCCGAAGGCCGTCCCCGGGGCCAGACCGACGCCGGTCCGGTCGACGAGGTCGAGCGCCGCGGCCCGCGAGTCGGTGACGCCGTCGATCTTCAGGAAGGCGTAGAGCGCGCCATCGGGTTTCAGCGTTTCGACGCGGTTGGTCGCGATCAGCGCGTCGCAGAGCGTATCGCGGTTGCGCTTCGCCTTGGCAATGTTCTCGTCGACGAAGCCGTCGCCTTCATCGAGCGCGGCGACTGCCCCGCGCTGCATGAACTGCGCGACACCGGAGGTCGAATACTGGATGAGATTTTCGAGCACCTGCCCCATCGCCGGCGGCGCGACGATCCACCCGATACGCCAGCCGGTCATGGACCAGTTCTTGGAAAAGGAATTGACGAAGAGGATGCGGTCATCCTCCTCCATCACGTCGAGGAAGGACGGCGCCCGGCCGCCGAGATAATAGTAGAGCGCGTAGATCTCGTCGGCGATGATCCAGAGTCCATGTTTACGCGCGAGCGCCAGAATGGCCTTGAGATCCTCGTAAGTGGCGGTCCAACCGGTGGGGTTGGACGGCGTGTTGATGAACAGCGCCCGCGTCCTCTCCCCGATCGCCGCCTGAAGACGTTCGGGATGGAGCTGCCATTTGCCGCCTTCGAACTGCAACGGAACGGCGACCGGGCGAACGCCGGAGAGGTCCGCAGCGGCCGCGAAATTCGGCCAGGCGGGCGTCAGCAGGACCACCTCGTCGCCGGGAGAGCCTACCGCTTCGATCGCAAGCTTGATCGCCTGCATTCCCGAACCGGTAACATAGAAATTCTCAGGCGAAAGCGCCTTCTGGAACCGGCGCTGGTAATAGCGGACCAGTGCCTCGCGCAGCGGTGGGATGCCGCGCTGCCAGGTGTAGAAGGTCTCGCCGGCCATCAACGCGTCAGCCGCCGCGCGACTGACGAAATCCGGCGTCGGCAGATCACCTTCGCCGACCCAGAGCGGGATCAGTCCTTCGCGCCCGCGCGCATAGTTGACCACTTCGACGATGCCGCTTTCGGGCGCTGCCGTCGCGCGGGGGCTGAGACTGGTCATGATCGTCATCGGCGGGCTCCTGATTGCCCGCCGTTTCTAGACGCTTTGGCGTCGGCGATCACGCGAATTTCTCTGACCTGTTTATCGAATTTTGTGATGTTTCCATCACTCGGCGGCACCGGGCCGCCGCGTGATCCGCGTCTCAGGCGCGCTGCTTCAGGAGATCGCGAATTTCCGAGAGAAGCAGGATGTCCTGCGGCGGAGGGGCGGACGGGGGCGGCGCCTTATCCCTTTCCACCGAAGCACGCGCGCGATTCACGAGCTTGATCAGCAGGAAGATGATCCAGGCGAGGATCAGGAAGTTGATGAGCACCGTGATGAAATTGCCATAGGCAAAGACCGCGCCCTGTTCGCGTGCTGCTGCGAGCGTCGGCGCGGTAACACTGGCGGAGAGCGGCAGGAAATAGTTGGAGAAGTCGAAGCCGCCGCCGGTGATCGCTCCCACGACCGGCATGACGAGGTCGTTGACGACCGAATCGACGATCTTGCTAAAGGCCGCACCGATGATCACGCCGACCGCAAGGTCCATGACGTTGCCGCGGGCGATAAACTCCTTGAATTCGTTCAGCATGCCTCTCTCCTGGAAATACCCCCGAACGTCCACCCGCACCTGTCTTGCGCGGCAACCGACGGTAGGAATCTAGACCAAAGCCCCGCGTGAGGAAATCGCACTCCTTGCATTTGGTCAAGCGCTGCGGATATCGGCGCGTTATCTTGAACTTAAGACTGATGCACCGCCGATTTCCAACCAAATGGACTTGCCCTATGCTGGCAGCGGAGGAGTGAGGCATGCTTTCGGGTTCGGTCATTTTTGCCTCGGCCTTCGCCTATCTGCTGCTGCTCTTCGCAGTTGCAAGCTATGGCGACCGGCGAGCCAGACGAAACAAGATTGCCGAGAAGGGCAGGCCGCTCGTCTATGCGCTGAGCCTGGCGATCTACTGCACCTCCTGGACCTATTTCGGTGGCGTCGGCCTTGCGGCGGAGCGCGGACTCGAATTCACCGGCATCTACATCGGCCCGATCCTGATGTTCACGTTCGGCATGCCGCTGATCCGCCGCATCGTCCGGCTCGCCAAGACCGAAAAGCTAACCTCCGTCGCCGATTTCGTGGCTGCGCGCTACGGCAAGAACCCGGCCGTTGCGGCAATCGTCGCGCTGATCTCGCTCGTCGGGGCCATTCCCTATATCGCATTGCAGCTCAAGGCGGTGTCGAGTTCGGTCGCCACGATGATCGACACCAGCGACTACGGCATAGGCTCGGGCGAGAACTTCGTCGACCTGCCGCTTCTGGTCACGCTCTTTCTCGCCTGTTTCGCGATCGTCTTCGGTACGCGCCACACGGATGCGACGGAACACCAGGACGGCCTGATCCTCGCGATCGCGATGGAATCGGTCGTCAAGCTCGTGGCGATGCTCACGGTGGGCATCTATATCGTCTTCTTCCTGTTCGGCGGGCCTGCAAATCTGTGGGCAGAAGCGCAGCAGAGTCCCACGGTGCTCGCCGCGCTCGAATACCAGACGCCGGTCGCGCGCTGGATTCTGATGATCGCGCTTTCCGCCTTCGGCATCATCATGCTTCCCCGGCAATTCCACGTGACGGTCGTGGAAAACCGCACCGATAACGAACTGCGCACGGCGGGCATCCTCTTCCCGCTCTATCTGATCGCAATCAACGCCTTCGTCCTGCCGATCGCGATCGCCGGCATCCTGACCTTCTCCGGCTCCGGCAATGCGGATCTCTATCTTCTGGCGCTGCCGCTTGCCGGCGACGTGCCGCTCGTCACGCTTTTCACCTTCATCGGCGGCTTCTCCGCAGCGACCGCCATGGTCATCGTCGCTTCGGTCGCGCTTTCGATCATGGTTTCGAACGACATCGTCATGCCGGTATTCCTGCGCCGCAGGCTCGGCACCCGCGGCTCTCTCCAGGAGGACATGGCCGGTACGCTCCTCAATATCCGCCGAACGGCGATCTTCGTCGTCCTCTTCCTCGGCTACGGCTATTATCGCGCCGCCGATATCAGCGCCGGGCTTGCCTCGCTCGGACTGCTCTCCTTCGCCGCCATCGCGCAGATGGCGCCGGCGCTCCTCGGTGGTCTCGTCTGGCGGCAGGCCAATGCCCGCGGCGCGATCGCGGGGATGGTCAGCGGCTTTCTCGTCTGGGCCTACGTCCTTTTCCTGCCGAGCCTCGGCGGGCCGGACAATTCCCACATCGCCTCCACGGTGCTCAGCTTCCTGCTGCCCTTCACCGATCTCTTCTCCGGCGCCCAGTCAGACCCGCTGGTAAATGCGACGGCTCTCAGCATGCTCGTCAATGTCGCGGCCTATATCGTGGGTTCGCTGACGCGCGCGCCCAAACCCTTGGAGCGTTTCCAGGCAGGCGTCTTCATCACCCGCCGCTCACGCACCGAGCGGACCTTCCGCGGGCGCAAGACCAAAGTGACGGTGCGCGACCTCAAGACGACGATCGGCCGTTACATGGGCGAGGAGCGCATGCAGCGCTCCTTCCATACCTATGAACAGCAATCCGGCCGCTGGCTCGACGATAACGCCTCCGCCGACATGGCGCTTGTCCACTTCTCGGAACAATTGCTCGGCAGCGCAATCGGCTCGTCCTCCGCCCGGCTCGTCCTTTCACTCGTCCTGCAGCGCATGGACGACACTTCCTCCGACACCGCCTGGCTGCTCGATCAGGCAAGCGAGGCGCTCCAATACAACCAGGACATGCTGCATACGGCACTCTCGCAGATGGACCAGGGCATTGCCGTCTTCGACAACGCCAACAATCTCATCATCTGGAACCGCCGCTTCCGCGAACTCCTGGATCTCCCCGAGGCCGCCGGACAGGTGGGCTTTCCGCTGGCCGACATCGTCGCGATTCTAGCCCGCCGCGGGGATGTCCGCCAGGATGAGGAGAAGGCGCTGATCGCCAACTTCCTGACGCTCGACAAGCCGTTCCTGCTCGAACTCGAAGGCGGCGCCCGCATCCTCGAAGTCAGAAGCAATGCCATGCCCGACAAGGGCATCGTCACGACCTACACCGACATAACCCAGCGCGTCGCGGCCGACATGGCGCTCAAACAGGCGAATGAAACGCTGGAATTGCGCGTCGCCGAGCGGACGGGAGAACTCACACGCGTCAACCGCGAGCTGGGCGAGGCAAGGGCGGCCGCCGAGGAGGCGAATATCGGCAAGACCCGCTTCTTTGCCGCTGCCGGTCACGACATCCTGCAGCCCTTGAACGCGGCACGGCTCTACTCCTCGTCGCTGGTCGAGCGACTCGGAGATTCCGACAACCGGGCGCTGGTGCAGAACATCGATTCATCGCTGGAATCGGTGGAAGCCATCCTCGGCGCCGTGCTCGACATTTCGCGGCTCGACACCGGCGCGATGAAGCCGCGCCTGCAATCCGTACCGCTCGACGAATTGCTCAGGCGGATCGAGACGGATTTCGCGCCGATGGCGAGGGCGAAGGATATCGAACTCGTCATCATGCCGACATCGCTCGCAGCGCGCAGCGATCCGAACCTGCTCCGGCGCCTCGTCCAGAACCTCGTATCGAACGCCATAAAATACACACTCCGGGGCAAGGTGCTGGTGGGCGTGCGCCGGCACGGACAGACGGCGACGATCGAAGTTCTCGATTCGGGCATCGGAATTCCAACATCGAAATTCCGCACCGTCTTCAAGGAATTCGCGCGCCTCGAAGAAGGCGCGCGAACCGCGTCGGGGCTCGGCCTCGGTCTCTCCATCGTCGACCGCATCTCGCGGGTTCTCAATCACCCGGTCGGCCTGCAATCGAAGCCCGGGAAAGGCACCGGCTTCAAGGTCAGCGTGCCGCTCGACAAGAGCGCCGGCGGCAGGGTCAGACCGCAACCCGTCGCAGCGGCGAAAACGAGCGAAGCACTGGCTGGGCTGAACGTCATCTGCATCGACAACGAGCCGAAGATTCTCGAAGGCATGGCCCTGCTGCTCGGCGGCTGGGGCTGCAGCGTGACGACCGCCGAGTCGCTCGCCGCCTGCACTGAAATGGCGCCCGGCAGACTGAGCGTGCGTCCCGACGCGATCGTCGCCGACTATCACCTCGGCGACGGCACCGGTGTCGAGGCGATCGCCGCGATCCGCGGCCTCTGGCAGGAGAGTATCCCCGCACTCATGGTAACGGCCGACCGGTCACCGGAAGTGCGTGGCGCCGCCGAACGGGACGGCGTCTCGCTGCAGCACAAGCCCGTCCGCCCGGCCGCGCTGCGCGCCTGGCTCACGCAGCTTGCCGCGGCGGGACGCGCCGCGGCGGAATAGCGGCGGAATAATTGGCTTAGCTCGGGATCGCCCCTCATCCGGCCTGCCGGCCACCTTCTCCCCCAGGCGGGGCGAAGGGACAAGCCGCCAACTCCTGACGCACCCTCACCGCTCAAAAACGGGGAGAGGGCGCGGCAGCGGGATGAGGGGCAAAAATCTCCAGCGTGGGGAGCGGCCGCTCAGGCCGCCGCGACCGTCCCCAGCTTCGATAGCTGGATCACCGCCTGTGTACGGCTGTCGACGTTGAGCTTCAGGAGGATCGCCGAGACATGCGCCTTGATCGTCGCCTCGGAGACGCCGAGTTCATAGGCGATCTGCTTGTTGAGCAGCCCCTCGGCGAGCATCGAGAGGACGCGGGACTGCTGCGGCGTCAGTGTCTGCAGCCGATGCAGCAGATCGGCAACTTCCGGCTCGTATTCCTGGTTCTGATCGTAACCGGCCGGGACGAACACCTCGCCGGCCATCACCTTTGCGATGCCTTCACGGATTTCCTCGATACCGGCCGATTTGGACAGGAACCCTGCCGCTCCCAGATCGAGCGCACGATGGATGGTCGCCGGATCGTCATGGGCCGAGACTATCATCACGGGCAGGCTCGGAAACTCGGCACGCAGCGCGATCAGCCCCGAAAGCCCGCTGACGCCCGGCATCGTCAGGTCGAGCAGCATCAGATCGGCGTCCGGGTTGTCGGCCGCAGACCTGCGCGCAGCGGCGAAATCTCCGGCCTCGACGACGGCCGGTGCGCCCGCCATGCCGCTCAGCGCCTGGCGCATTGCGCCACGAAAGAGCGGGTGGTCGTCGGCGATGATGATGGTCATTTCCGGCATGATGACGCTCCCTCCCAAGAGCCTCGGCTGCCATCCTGCAGCTTTGCGCTGTGGATCTGCCGTATCATCTTATTCCCAAATGATCCCTGTTTCAGGGAAACATGCGCGGCGCGTGCCCTCCAGCACGTCACCGCTCGTTTTCAGGTCTTCTGCGGCAGATTCTCGCCCTCGTCGGCGGAATCGCTGCCCTTGTCCTCGAATTCCTTCACGATCCCCATGAACTTGCGCACCATTCTTTCCATGATGCTCATTGCCCGGTCAATCTCTTCATCGTCGGGTAGCGCCGGTTCGGCCGCGGTTTCACCGCTTTCCACGGCCTTTTCCAGAGCTTCTATGCGACGTGTGAGGAGATCGAGTTCGCGCTCGAATGCGGCTCGCTCGTCGGCCGCCATCCTGCAGATGAGCTCCCCGGCCTCTTCCTGGCACAAGGTGACCTCGCCGGTCTCGGTGTCGAGCCGGGCTAATCCCGTTTCCGACTTCTGCATGCTGTAGCGGCCGGGCGAGGCTTCCTGCGCAGCCGCCGGACCAACGAGACCGAACCCCAACCCGACTGCGAGTATTGCGACTGCCTGTCTCATGACGTTCTCTCCGTTGAATGCTTACGGAAAATCCGCCTCGATCTCATGCTGTGCGGTGGACAGGCGCCGATATTTGCGGCAAGGCCATCACTCATGCTCACGACGGATAAGCGAACAAAGATGAACGCTACCATATACAAGATCGTTCCGGCACTTCTATGGC
This sequence comes from Sinorhizobium sp. GQ132, assembly GCF_059758575.1. Taxonomy (NCBI): domain Bacteria; kingdom Pseudomonadati; phylum Pseudomonadota; class Alphaproteobacteria; order Hyphomicrobiales; family Rhizobiaceae; genus Sinorhizobium; species Sinorhizobium sp. GQ132. Next base: position 45,655 of record NZ_JCAXDX010000004.1, read on the forward strand.
AGGAGGCGCGGCGGACCGGCGCGTTTGCAGGGGCCCCCGTCGATCTCGCCGACGGGTTCATTCATTTTTCGACCCGGGACCAGGTCGTCGAAACCGCCTCCCGGCATTTCGAGGGTCAGGACGACCTGCTGCTCGTTGCGGTCGACGCGACGGCGCTGGGCGACAAACTCGTCTATGAGCCCTCTCGCGGCGGCGCGCTGTTTCCGCATCTCTACGCTCCGCTCCCGCTTGAAGCCGTATTGTGGGAGAAGCCCCTGCCGCTGCGGCCGGACGGTCAGCACAGCTTCCCGGAACTCGCCCCATGATCCGCCGGTTGGAGCACCTCGCACGGCGCGGCCTCTTCCTCTTCGATCCGGAAGCGGCGCACGGCCTTTCGATCAAGGCGCTGAAAGGCGGCCTGGTGCCGAGCTGCGCCGCGCCGGCGGACCCCCGGCTCAGGCAAACCGTGGCGGGCCTCGTTTTTCCCAACCCAGTCGGCATGGCCGCCGGCTATGACAAGAATGCCGAAGTCCCGGAAGCGCTGCTGAAGATCGGCTTCGGCTTTACCGAGATCGGCACGGTGACGCCGAGGCCGCAGCCGGGCAACGACAAGCCGCGACTCTTCCGGCTCGTCGAGGACGAGGCGGTCATCAACCGGCTCGGCTTCAACAACGACGGGCACGGGGCGGCGCTGGCGCGGCTCAAGGCCTGCTCGCGCGAGGCGCTGATCGGCGTCAATATCGGCGCCAACAAGGACAGCGCCGACCGGATCGCCGACTACGTGACAGGCATCCATACCTTCCATTCGGTGGCACGCTATTTCACCGCCAACATCTCCTCGCCCAACACGCCGGGCCTGCGCGATCTGCAGGCGCGCGAGAGTCTCTCGGCGCTGCTTTCGGCCGTGCTTTCCGCCCGGGACGATGAGGCGCGAAAAAGCGGCCGGCAGGTTCCGGTCTTCCTCAAGATCGCTCCGGACCTGACCGAAGAAGGCATGGACGACATCGCAGCCGAGGTGCTGGCGCATCGTCTGGACGGGTTGATCGTTTCCAACACGACGCTTTCGCGCGAGGGTCTGAAGGACCGGCGCCAGGCCAACGAAGCCGGCGGCCTTTCCGGAAAGCCGCTCTTCGAGAAATCGACGGCAGTGCTCGCCCGGATGCGCAAGCGGGTGGGACCGCACTTGCCGATCATCGGGGTCGGCGGCGTGTGCTCGGCGGAAACCGCAGCGGAAAAGATGCGCGCCGGAGCCGATCTCGTCCAGCTTTATTCCTGCATGGTCTATAAGGGACCGGGATTGCCGGGACGGATCGTGCGCGGCCTCTCGGCCCTTTGCGAGCGCGAGAAACTTGCCTCGATCCGCGACATCCGCGACAGCCGGCTCGATTACTGGAGCGGCCGGAACGTCTGAGCCGCCCGGCGCGGCACCATCAGCAGCAGGAAAGCGCCGCGCAGCAGCAGGAAAAGGTTGAGCGCGGCCCAGAGGCCGTGATTGCCGAAGGTAGGGACGAGCACGGCAAGTGCCGCCACGTAGCCGATGAAGGCGGCCAGCATCATATTGCGCATGTCGCGCGACCAGCCGGCACCGATGAAGACGCCGTCCATCAGGAAGGCGAGTGCGCCGGTCAGCGCCGTCACGGCCGCCCATGGCATATATTCATAGGCGAGCGCGCGCACGTCCGGCGCAGTCGTCAGCATGTTCACCACGGTGTTGCCGAAAGCGAGCAGGACGAGCGTGGTCAATGCGGCGAGGCCGAGCGACCAAAGGGCAGTCATCCGCAGAACCCGGTCGAAAGCGGGGCGATAACCGGCACCGATCGACCGGCCCGTCAGTTGCTCGGCCGCGGTGGCGAGCCCGTCGAGATAATAGCCGGCCACAAGGAAGATCGTCATCAGCACGGCGTTTGCCGCAAGCGTGACCGGCCCGAAGGACGTGCCGATCCGGGTCACGAGCGTGAAAGCGGCCAGAAGGGCGAACGAGCGGATCATGATATCGCGGTTGAGGCCGAATAGTTTCCTCAGGCGGTCGCCGGCAAAGATCATCGCCCAACCGGGCGCGTCCTTCCTGTCGAAGCGGCCGTAGACGACTGCAAAACCCGCAAGCGCGCCCATCACCTCACCCGCCACGGTGCCGATCGCGACGCCGGCCACGCCCCAGCCCAGTACGAGGCCGAGCAGGATCGAGAGTGCGATATTGGTGCCGTTGATCAGCGTCTGCAGCATCAGGCCGAGCGTGCCCTCGCCGCGGCCGAGCACGAATCCGAGGATGGCGTAGTTGGCGAGGGCGGCCGGGCCGGAAAGGATGCGATAGAGGAAATAGGTCCGGGTCACCTCCGCAACCTCCGGACCAGGCCCCATAAGCCAGAGGCCGGCGGAAAGCAGGATGGGCGATATAAGCACGATGGTGCCGCCGGTGACGAGCGCGATCATGAGCGAACGCCAGAAGACCGCCTGCTGTTCGCGCCGGTCTCCCCCTCCATAGGCTTGCGCGACGAGACCGGTGGTTGCGGCACGCAGGAAATTGAAAGTGGTGAAGATGAGGTCGAACATCACCGCGCCGACCGCGAGACCTGCGAGCAGCTCTGCCTTGCCGAGCCGGCCGACGACGGCCGTGTCGACGAGGCCGAGCAGCGGCGTCGTCAGAAAGCCGAGCGTCATCGGCAGGGCGATCGAGAAGATAAGCCGGTTGGTGACCAGGAAAGGTCCGGCTTCGGGGTTGTCCGTGTCGCGTTCGAGGCTTTGCGTAGCCGTCATGATCCTGTCCCTACGGTCCGATTCCGTAGGTCACCCGGGAATCAGCTCAGCTGCAGAGCACCATGGCCCAATAGGGGCGGTTTCCGGAAGCGGAATTCTGCGCCACGGCGACGCCGAGCCCCCGGTAATTGCCGAGCATGTTTTCAAGATGCTTCGGAGAATTGAACCAGGCATCGTAGGCGCGCCCGGCGTCCTTCTGACCGACGGCGATGTTTTCGGCGGCCGGCAGCGTGACGCCCTGCCCCTTCATCCGATCGTAGAAACTGTCCCGCCAGCCGATATTGTGCCGCATCTTGCCCGCGCTCGCCATGCGTGCCGCCTGATGCATGGCCGCAACGGAAGCGACCGGGTCGCCGGAAAGCGCAGGAAGGCCCCTGCCCTTGCGCAACGTGTTGACGTAACCGAGCGTCGCTTCGGTCTGGTCGCTGCCCGTACCGCTGCCCGGAGAAAGGAGGTTCGAGGTGGTGCAGCCGGTGATAAGACCGAGGGAAACCACGGCACCGGCACGCAGAAGCAGCCGTCTGCGGGCGACAAATATCTGATCGTGCATGCTTACCGTCGATAGCTGAAGAGACGCAGAATGATGAAGAGCGGAATGACGACGACCGCGCCGAGGAGCAGGTAGTCGCCCACCCGTCCGAGAGCTGCGAACCCGGTCCGCCAGAGATCGAGGAGGAAGTTTCGGATACCGTAATAGATATCTGCCGGATACCAGTCGAAGACCGTCATCACGAAGCCGACCAGGATCGACACCACCAGCAGCTTGACGAGCACGCGTAGCGGCGAGTCCCCCAAAAATTTATTTATTCCGTCCGACATCAGCGAGAACTTCTCCTGTTTCCCTTCACATAAGCCGCCATTCCCAAGCGTGCAAGGCATGACGGCCCGAGGTGCCGCTTTCAGAATCCGCTTGTATTTTGCCTTTTGCGGCGTCAGAAGCGTCCATCGCAACCAAGCCGATCTCCATGACCTTCAACCAGCTCTCCTCCGGCGACCTGATCGCCGACCGCCGCGCCGACTATGCGAAGATGCTTGCGGAAGCGGGCGATGCGCCAGGTGCGGCGGAACTCATGGCCCAGGCGCTGGAGCTTGCCCCGGAATGGGCGGCCGGTTGGTTCCGGCTGGCGGACTATGAAGAGAAATCGGGCCGAATAGAGGCAGCCGTCGACGCGCTGCGCAATACGCTTCGGCTCAATCCGGAAGACATCTTCGGCGCCAGCCTCAAGCTCGCTTTGCTCGGCGCGACCGAGACGCCCGAACAGCCGCCGAGCGTTTACGTCGAACGCCTTTTCGACGACTATGCCGAGCGCTTCGACCACGCGCTCGTCGAAAAGCTCGGCTACAGCGTCCCGGAGAAACTTGCGGCCCTGATCGACCGGGTGAACGGCGGCGGGCGTTTTCGCCACGTCACCGATCTCGGCTGCGGCACCGGGCTCTTCGGCGAGCGCATCCGCGATCGCGCCGATTTCCTCGAGGGTTTCGATCTTTCCGCCAATATGCTCGCCAAGGCCGAAGCGAAGGGTGTCTATGACCGCCTCGCCCAGGCGGACCTTTCATTGGCTCCCGAGGATTCGGGCGTGTTCGGCGGGCTGGAGCAGCGGCGTGCCGACCTTGTCAGCGCGGCGGACGTTCTGATGTATCTCGGCAATCTCGAAGGTGTCTTCGTCATCGCCGACCGCCTGCTCGCACCGGGCGGGCTCTTCGCGTTTTCCGCCGAGGATGCAGGCGGGGCCGACGGCTTCGTGCTGCGTCCGTCGCTGCGCTACGCGCATCCGGAAACCTATATCGCCTCCCTCTGCGAAGAGAGCGGTCTGTCCATGATCGGGACCGAGCGCACGACCATCCGCAGGGATGCCGGCGAGCCCGTCGCCGGAATATTATTCCTCGCCCGCAAGCTGTCTTGATGCAGCTCCCCTACGCGAGCGGCGAAAATAGGTCAGCATTACTTACATATTTTGCTTGAATTTTTTGTGCGCTGCAGCAATGGTGATGTCGTCGCGATCTGAGGGTCAACCATGGCACAGGCAAGCAGCGTTTTCGGTCTCTGGAATACAAGTCCCACACGGCACACGCCCGTGGAGGACGTTCAAGGCGTCTTTTCCGGCAGCCTCGTCGCCGCCCTCGGTCTCTATTTCCTGGCGAGCGCCGGACTTCTGACCGGCAGCACCGCCGGCGTCGCGTTTCTTTTGCATTACGCCACGGGCGTGAACTTCGGTCTCACCTTCTTCCTGCTCAATTTGCCGTTCTTCTACCTGTCGCTGAAGCGGCTCGGTCCGGCCTTCACGCTCAAGACCTTCATTGCCATCGCGCTCACCTCGTTCCTGACCGACATGCAAGCGCGTCTTTTCGAGATCGGGCAGATTCACCCGGGCTGGGCCGCTCTCATCGGCGGCCTACTCCTCGGATACGGTCTCCTGGCGCTCTACCGCCACCGCGCGAGCCTCGGCGGCGTCGGCATATTGGGCATCTACCTGCAGGAGCGCTTCGGCATTCGCGCCGGTCTCGTGCAACTCGCGATCGACATGATCGTTCTGGCGGCAGCATTCTTCGTGACGACGCCGGCGGTCGTCATCTGGTCGGTGCTCGGCGCGGTCGTCCTCAACCTTTTCGTGGCGATCAACCACCGCGCCGACCGCTACATCGCGCTGTAACAGCCCTATCGCTTCCGGGAATTTGTAGTCTCAGTGGTTAGAGAGCGTGGTGCGGACCGAAACCCGCATACACTTTCCTCATCCCGCTCTAAGCCGCCACTGCCGGCTCGTCGATCGGGGGCAAGGCGCGGAAGCCGACGCACAGCCGGTTCCACACGTTGATGGCGCCGATCGCGACGGTGATCTTGGTCATTTCCTCCTCGTTGAAATGCGCCTTGAGCGCCTCATAGGCGTCGTCGGGCGCACGTGTCTCGGCCACATTGGTCAGCGCCTCGGTCCAGCCGAGGACCGCCCGTTCGCGCTCGTCGAAATGCGGCGATTCGCGCCAGACGCAGACGAGGTTGATCCATTGCTGGCTGAGGCCGCTGTGGCGCGCCTCCTTGGTGTGCATGTCCACGCAATAGGCGCAGCCATTGATCTGCGAGGCGCGCAGCTTGATCAGGTGGATAAGGCGAGGCTCGATTCCGGAGCCTTTGACATAGCTGTCGAGCGCGGCGACCGCCTTGTAGGCGTCCGGAGCGGCTTTCGCAAAATTCAGACGTGACTGCATGATCTTCTCCTGTTTGGCTGTTTGGGTGGTGGTTCACATCAGGCGGCGTTGCCCGATTTCCGTTCATGAAGGGCGAGAAAACCGTTCGTTCGCGCCGCGATCGCCCCGTCGCGGTCGATAGCTTTCAGGTCGGCCATGATACCGGCGATGGTCACGCGCCGGAGTTCGGCGCGATAGGCCTGCTCGGCCCTGAGCATCGCGACATTGATCGTGCACGGCGCGGCCGGCTTGCAGGAATAAGGATTGGGGCCGCGAAGGCGGATTTCGTTGCAGCGAAAAGCGGGCTCCGCCCCCTCTACCGCGAGGACGATATCGAGCAGGGTGATCTTCTCGGGCGCGCGCGCAAGCCGGTAGCCGCCCTTCGGCCCCGGCACGGCTTCGAGCAGTCCGGCCCCCGACATCGCCTGCAGATGCTTCAGCAGGTAACTGGTCGAGACGCCGTGGAACTCGGCGAGCGCTGCGGCCGACAGGGTACTGCCCGGCTGAAGACAGCTCAGCATCGTGACGCTGTGAATGGCCTGTTCGACGCCGTCGCCGAGTTTCATCTGCATCTCCTATCGTAGATAAAGTTTATCCATGATTCGCGCTTCGAGTCAATCCTTGCAGCAGCACGAAGAATGCCGGCTTCTCTTTTGCCGCGTTTGATCTACCTTTGTTCTGCGTGGACAGGATCGATTCTCCGTCGCCGGAAGGCGACGCCCTGACGTTGCCTTCACCCTTTCTCCGGTGGTTCGCCGAAAAGGGTTGGCGTCCGCGCGCCCATCAGCTCGAACTTCTCTCACGGGCCGAGGCGGGCGAGAGCACGCTTCTGATCGCGCCGACCGGAGCCGGCAAAACGCTTGCCGGCTTTCTGCCCTCCCTCGTCGACATCACCAGGCGCGGCAGGATCCCGCCCGGCGCGGCCTTCACCGGCATTCACACGCTCTACATCTCGCCGCTCAAGGCGCTTGCCGTCGATATCGAGCGCAACCTCATGAAACCGGTCGGCGAGATGGGGCTGCCGGTGAGCATCGAAAACCGCACCGGCGACACGCCGCAGGGCAAGCGGCAGAGGCAGAAGCTCAACCCGCCCGACATACTGCTCACGACGCCGGAGCAGCTCGCGCTGCTTCTGGCCAATGGCGAGGCGGAGCGCTTCTTCAAGGACCTGCGCTATGTGGTGCTGGACGAGCTGCATTCGCTGGTGATGTCGAAGCGCGGCCACCTCCTCTCGCTCGGCCTCGCGCGGCTGCGCCGCCTGGCGCCCCGTCTCCAGACGACGGGTCTTTCGGCTACGGTCGCCGATCCGATGGATCTGCAGCGCTGGCTGGTCGCTCAATCTCTCGCCAAGGAGAACCATGCGGGACTGATCACCGTTTCCGGGGGCGCAAAGCCCGAGATCTCCATCCTGCGGACCGAGAACCAGGTGCCTTGGGCCGGGCATTCGGCCCGCTATGCAATCCCGGATGTCTACGCTGCCGTCAAGAAACACCGGACGACACTGCTCTTCGTCAATACCCGCAGCCAGGCCGAGATGCTGTTCCAGGAACTCTGGAAAATCAACGACGACAATCTGCCGATCGCTCTGCACCACGGCTCTCTCGATGTCGCCCAGCGCCGCAGGGTCGAGGCGGCAATGGCCGAAAACCGCCTGCGCGCCGTCGTCGCCACGTCGACCCTCGATCTCGGCATCGACTGGGGCGACGTCGATCTGGTCGTCCATGTGGGGGCGCCGAAGGGAGCAAGCCGGCTTGCGCAGCGCATCGGCCGCGCCAACCACCGCATGGACGAACCGAGCCGCGCGATTCTGGTTCCGGCCAACCGTTTCGAGGTTATGGAGTGCCAGGCGGCGCTCGACGCCAATTACGTCGGCGCTCAGGACACGCCGTCGATCGGCAAGGGTGCTCTCGACGTGCTGGCGCAACATATCCTGGGCATGGCCTGCGCGCAGCCTTTCGATGCGCTTGAACTCTATGAAGAGGTGATCAGCGCTGCGCCTTATGCCCGGCTTCCCTGGGAAACCTTCGAGCGCGCCGTCGATCTTGTCGCCACCGGCGGTTACGCGCTTCGCACTTACGAGCGCTATGCCCGCATCCGCAAGACGAAGGACGGGCTCTGGCGGGTCTCCAACCCGATGGTTGCTCAGCAATACCGCCTCAATGTCGGGACGATCGTCGAGTCGCCGATGCTGAACATCCGCATGGTCAAGCGCAACCAGCGCGGTTCGCTTGGCCGCGGCGGCATGTCGCTCGGCAAAGTCGAGGAGTCGTTCCTCGAAATGCTTTCCCCGGGCGACACCTTCGTCTTTTCCGGCAAGGTGCTGCGCTTCGAAGGCATCCGCGAGAACGAGTGCCTGGCCTCGCAGGCATTTTCCTTCGATCCCAAGGTGCCGAGCTATGCCGGCGGCAAGTTTCCGCTCTCCACCTATCTCGCAGCACAGGTGCGAAAGATGGTCGCCGATCCGGCCCGCCGCGCAGGTCTGCCCGACCAGGTCAGGGACTGGCTGGCGCTGCAGGGCGACGTGTCGATGCTTCCGCGCGACGACGAACTCCTGATCGAGACCTTCCCGCGGGGCAGCCGGCACTACATGGTCATCTACGCCTTCGAGGGCAGGCTCGCCCACCAGACGCTCGGCATGCTCCTTACCCGTCGTCTCGACCGCGCCGGCCTGAAGCCGCTCGGCTTCGTGGCGACCGACTATTCGCTCGCCATCTGGGCGCTCGACGACATGGGCGCGGCGTTCCGGGCGCGGGCGCCGTCGCTCGGGCAGCTCTTCGACGAGGATATGCTGGGCGACGATCTGGAGGCGTGGCTGAACGAATCCTTCCTCCTGAAACGTACCTTCCGCAATTGCGCGGTCATCGCCGGGCTCATCGAGCAGCGCCACCCCGGCAGGGAGAAGACCGGGCGGCAGATCACCGTTTCCGCCGATCTCATTTATGACGTATTGCGCGCGCACGAGCCGGATCACATTCTCCTCGAGGCGACGCGCAACGATGCGGCCACGGGACTTTTGGACATCGGCCGCCTCGGCTCCATGCTCAAGCGGATCAAGGGCCATATCACCCATCGCAGGCTCGATCAGATCTCGCCGCTTGCCATCCCGGTAATGCTGGAGATCGGACGGGAATCGGTGCATGGAGAAGCCCAGGACTTCCTGCTCACGGAAGCGGCGGACGACCTGATCAACGAGGCGATGAGCGGCCACGCTAAGGATGGATGAGAGAATTATGAGAGAGCGAAAATCCTCCCCAAGCCCCCAACCCCTCCGCGGCGCCCCTCATCCGCCTGCCGGCACCTTCTCGCCGCAGGCGGGGAGAAGGGATCCGCGGCAAGCGCCGCCGCTACCGTTTTCACCGGTATCGTGGGGCACGTCCCCTCTCCCCGCGTGCGGGGAGAGGGTTAGTGTGAGGGGCAAGCGGGAGGAAAGGAGCCTTTTTCGCCAACACGCAAGAACACCGCAATGACCATGCATCGGCTCATCTACGCGACATCACCTGCCGTCAGCCCATCCCTGCACGCGCGCACGTCCATCAATGGAATCGCCGCGATCTGCGATCCGCTCGGCGGCCTCTATTTTCCCGAAAGCCGCACGCTCGTCGTATCCGACCTGCATCTCGAAAAAGGCTCCGCCTTTGCCCGGCGCGGCATGATGCTGCCTCCCTACGATACGCTTGCGACGCTCAGGATATTGGAGGCGGTCATCGCCCGCCACGACCCCGCGACCGTCATCAGTCTTGGCGATAATTTCCACGACCGGAAGGGATCGGCTGCAATGCCGGAAACCTTCCGCCAGATGATCGCGGCCATGGCCTGCGGCCGCGAATGGATCTGGATCAACGGCAATCATGATCCGGACGGCGCACAGGGGCTGCCCGGCGCCTCCATGGACGAGCTCCGCCACGCGGGCCTGGTCTTCCGGCACGAGCCTTCGAGACGCGACGGCATCGGCGAGATCGCCGGCCACCTGCATCCTTCGGCGACCGTGAGGCGACGGGAAAGATCGGTGAGGCGCGCCTGCTTCGCGACCGACGGCAAGCGCCTCGTCATGCCTGCTTTCGGGGTCACGACGGGAGGTCTCGACCTCAGGCATCGTGAGATGAGCGGCCTTTTCGACCGGCAGCAGCTCGTCGCCCATATGCTTGGCCGCGACCGGATCTATTCGGTGCGCTTCGCCAACCTTCTCGGGTGAGGTTAGAGCACTTCCAGGAAAAGCGTGTAACGGTTTTCCGTCCGGAAGTGCGTAGTTTCACGGCTCTAGAACGCGTTGAAAGTCAGCGTCGTCAGCGAGCGGGATATGCCCGGAACGCTGGCGATATTGTCGTTGATGAACTTTCCGATATCCTGGCCTTCCTCGACATAGACCTTCAGAAGCAGATCATAGTCGCCGCTGGTCGAATACATCTCCGAGACGATCTCCCTGCGATAAATCTCGTCGGCCACCTCATAGGTCTTGCCGGGGGCGCATTGCAGTTGCACGAAAATCGGTTTCATGGGGTTTCCTCAAGTTTCGCATCGCTTGCCACCGATGCCCGTGCTTCCTTAAACCGCCATAACGCAAAATGGAACGCCAACTCGGTTTGCCGGCTTCCCTCACTCCTTGCGGAAGAGCAGGCTGGCACCCCAGCCGGTGACGACGGCGAGGGTTACGGCCAGGAGGCCGTAGATCACCGGCTGATCGTGCGCGGCGCGGGTAATCGCCTGTTCGAGGCCGGTCTTAACCACCCTGAGCGGAAGAGCCTTGGCGGCGACGAAGACGCCGTCGCGGAAGAGATAGGCGCGTACGACATGGATGCCGTTCGGGACGTTGGCCGGCAGCCGCACCGAAGCCTTGAACAGGCTCGAACTGATGAACTGCACCCCGCCCGGATCGCGCTGATAGACGCCGCTCGTCTCGCGAATCGTCCGGAAGGCGTTGCGGAACTCGCCGAGCGTGCTGCCGTCGCCGACGAAGCCGAGCGGCACCAGCCGCATGTGGTCGACGCCGATGCCCATATTGGCGATGTCGCGTCGCGGCGCGATCGTCTCGATGGCGCGGGTACTCGATAGTGAGTAGGCCTCCGGCACGAGCTCGAAGGTCATCGACTGGGTATTGACCCAGATACCGAAGACCCGCTCCTTCTTTCGCACCGTCGCATTGTCCTTCGGCCCTTCCAGCGCGACGATGATATTGTATTTGCCCTGCGCCAGGAGGCTGGCGTCGAAACCATCGATGGCGCCGAAGATCGTCAGGTCGGCGCCGCGGAAATCGGAGGTGATGGCAATCTCTTCCGTCGAGATGCCGATCTCGAGCTTCTCGGTGAAATTGGTGACCTGGCGCTCCAGAACCTGCGCTGCGGCCGGGGTGGCGACGGCGAGGACCAGGGCGACGATCGGGTGAAGGAGAAGCGAGCGCATCAGAAGCCGGCCCCCGCGGATACGACCGAGTAAATGTCCTTCGGCGGGATGACGAGCTCGACCGCCAGGCGGATGCCGACGGCGAGAACGAGCAGCGCCAGCAGTGCCCTGAGCTGCTCGCCGCGCAGCCGCTGGCCGACGCGCACGCCGTATTGCGCCCCGATGACGCCCGCGATCATCAGCACGAAGGCCAGCACGATGTCGACGGTGTAGTTGGTCGAGGCCTGGACGATCACCGTATAGGCGGAGACGAAGACGATCTGGAAGAGCGATGTGCCCACGACGACGCTGGTCGGAATGCGCAACAGATAGATCATGGCCGGCACCATGATGAAGCCGCCGCCGACGCCCATCACCGAGGTCAGCACGCCGATGGAAAAGCCGAGCGTCGCCACAGGGATGACACTCAGATAGATCTTCGACTTCTTGAAGCGCATCTTCAGCGGCAGGCCGTGGATCCAATTGTGCTGCCCGGGCCGTCTGAGCTGCGCCGGCTGGTTCTTCGCTGCTTTGCGCATTGCGCCGATGCTCTCCCACAGCATCAGCGCGCCGACCGAGCCGAGAAGCACCACATAAAGCAGCGAGATCACCAGATCGAGCTGGCCGACGCTCCTGAGCAGCGAGAACAGCCAGACGCCGACGGTCGCGCCCACAAGGCCGCCGCACAAGAGCACCGTGCCGAGCTTGATGTCGATGGTGCCGCGGCGGAAATGGGCGATCGCCCCTGATATCGACGAGGCGACCACCTGGTTGGCGCCGGTCGCCACCGCCACGACGGGCGGAATATTGTAGAAGATCAGAAGCGGCGTGATCAGAAATCCGCCGCCGACGCCGAACATGCCGGACAGAAAACCGACGGCCGCGCCCATGCCGAGAATGACGAAGATGTTCACCGACAACTCAGCAATGGGCAGATAGACCGTCACGGCCGAACCTCGATATGCCAGCGGCCCGCATTGCGGGCGGAAATTGCTCCTCCACAATTCCTAACCGCAAACAATTGAGGAATTGTGCAATGTTTCACTATTCTCAAGCCTTACGCGCTCGAAGAGGCGCACGGCGCTGTCCTTCGAAGTGGTACATGATTAACCACGGACGGGGGGTATATGGGTGGACCGTTCGCGCCCCCGAGGGAGAAACGGGCGACACTTTCTCTCATGCGCTCCCGGACCAGAGCTGTCAACCTTTTCAGGCACATGCGCGGCCCCGCAGGCACGCCTGCGACCTTGTGGCACCACGTCATGCGCGGTACGGCCGAAACGGTTCAGCTGTTCCGCTTCAGAAGCTCCCGGACCAGCCCATCGGTGATCTCACCCGTCGGCTCCTGGCCGACCGAAGTCTGAAAGGCCTTGATGGCGGCAATCGTCTTCTGGCCTACCTGGCCGTCCGGCTTGCCGGCATCGAAGCCGTTATTGTTGAGGATCGCCTGGATGTTGCGAACGGCTCTGCTCATATCGACGGTGGCCGTCTTGGTCGGCGGACCGACCCAGGCATCCGGGACCTCCACCGTGTTTGCTTCGGCGTCGACAGGCTGAGCCTTCCAGGCGTCGACTTTCGCCTTGGCACTGGAAAGCTCGTCCGGCTTCAGCGCCTTGGCGATCTCGTCGCGCTTTTCTGCCGCGTCCTTGTCGCCGTCGCGGGCCGCGATTGCGAACCATTTATAGGATTCTTCCAGATTGCGGGCCACACCGTCGCCCCGCGCATAGAGGACGGCGAGGTTGAACTGACTGTCGCGAACGCCGAGACTGGCGGCTTTCTCGAACCATTTGGCCGCTTCGGCGAGATCGGGCCCGCCGTCCCGGCCGCCGGCGAGCATAACGGCGAGATTGTGGATCGCACTGGCGTTGCCGGCTGCAGCCGCCTTGAGATAGAGCGCCTTGGCCTTTGCTGCGTCGCGCTGAACGCCCGCGCCCTTCTCATAAAGGTTGGCGAGCCGGTACGCGGCCGGAATCACGCCGGCGTCGGCGGCGCGCTGATACCACTTGACGGCTTCCGCCCGATCTTCCTCGACCCCCCGCCCTTCCGTGAAGCGGGCGCCTATTTCGTAGAAGGCGAGAGGATCGCCGCCCTTGGCCGCGGTTACGAGCGCGGGCGGTCCGAAGCCCTCCGGCAGAACGATCTCGCTCATCCTGGCCGGCTCAGCGGCTGAACTTTCTAAAGGCGGCTGCAAGGTCGAGACGGGTCCAGGCGTTCGTGCCTCCGCCGGCCGCATCAAGGCCGCCTGGCCGTCGCCAGCGCCATCAACGGCCTTGTCAACCTTGCCGGCTTCGGCAGTGGCTGGCGGCTGCTTTGCCGCTATCGCCGGCGCATCCGTCTTCTCCACGCCAGCCGGAGCCCTGGGCTCTTCTCCAGTCTTCGCGGTAGCTGCCGTTTGGGCGAGGCGCTCGACGGCGGCCTCCGGCTCCGCAACCTCTGCCTTGCGCTCGATCGCTGCAACCGGCGGAGCGCTCGGGGCCTCCTTGCCTTTCAGCACCGTGCTGACGAGCGGATAGGACATGATCGCGAGCAGCACGGCACCGACCGCGATCAGGATCGGACGGCGGTGGCGGGCGAGCGCGCCGCCGACGGCGGATGGTGCCTTGCTTTCCTTGACGCGATTGAGCGTATCGGATTCCTCGACGGCCAGCTGCGCCGCGCGCCGCGCGGCGGCGATGAAGTCCGCCTTTTCGCCGTCGTTCGCCTCCTGCGCGCCACGGGCCATCTGACCGGCACGGACACGTTCGAGTATCTTCTTGACGTCCGGCACGCCGGAGCCCGGCTCGAGGAGCTGATTGGCGTCCTCGGGAGCGAGCATTTCGGAGGGGTCGATCGAGGGGGTGGGCTCGACCATCTGCCGCGCCTGGATCGGCATTCCCTCGTTCTGCCTCGGCGCGAAGCGCCGAGTCAGACCGGCAAGCAGGCTCGTCTTCGCCGCACGGGCCTCCACCTTGATCTCGCCGTCTTCGACCATTGCGACTTCGGCGGCATCATTCGCCTCGGCTGCGGCCGGCACCGGTGCGTGGATGGAGGTTTCGCTTGCGGCCGCGAACGCGTGTGGCGCGCGTTCCACGTCCTCGTCGCGTTCCGCCATCGTCAAAGTGCCCGCGGCTTCGACGGGCGCAGCCTTGGGCATCGGACCATGAGAAGCCGGGGGCTCCCGCTCTTCAAGCCGCTCCAGTTTCTCGGCGATATGGACGAGCGTTTCATGCAGCGCCTCGAAGGTGCGTGCCGTCCGTTCGTCGCTCGAACGGCTGAGTTCCTCCAATGTACGCAGATCCTCGGCGAGCGCCGAGATCGCCGCCATGTCGGTACTCGCCGCCATCTGCGGTGCGGTGTTCCTGGAATATGCCTCCATCACGGCTTCCGCAGCCTGCCGGGCAGCTTCGATGATATATTCGTCGCTGGTGGCGAGATAGTCTTCCAGCGTGTTCATGCGGCTCTCGAATTCCGCCGGCACGCCTGCCGTCTCACCGTGGGACTGGCTGATCAGCGTCGAGAGATTTCCGATCTGAGCTTCGAGATTGCGCAGCGCCTGCCGGTCGTCGAACGGCGCGGCATGCGTCTCCTCCAGGCGCTGGGCGATACCTGCCAAGCGATCCTCGAGGCGATCGAAGCGCGGGTCCGCCGAGGGCTCGACATTTCGCGCAAGCCCGTCAATACGGCGGGCGAGATCGTCGAGCCGTTCAGCCAGTGCATCGGTGACGCTGTCGCCCGAGAGGGCTTCGATCTTCCGGGAAATGTCGGCAAGACGATCTGTAAGATCCGGCTCCGCGCCTTGCCGGTTGTGCTCCAGCACCGCGGAAAGCTGGTCCAGGCGCTCTTCCAATCTGGCCGCCCCCTTCTCGCCGGCAAGGTCCTCCACGCGAGCTGCCAGCGCCTCGATCCGCGCGCCGAGGCCGGAATCGGCAGGATTGGAGAGGGTGTCGATCTGCCGGGACAGATCGCCGAGCCTGTTCTCCAGACGATCAACGAACGAACCGTCGGTGCCGGCCACATTACCGCTGCCTGCGGCGATCGCCCGGCTGATCTCATCGAGCCGCTTGCCGAGGTCGGCGAATTGCGGCGCCAGGCGCCTCTCGTCCGGCTGGATCTGGCGCCCGAGCATCTCGATCGCCTGGGCGACCGCGACGAGCTTGCTTTCCAGCACCTCGATCCCGGTGCCCCTGTCCAGGGAATTGATCTGCGCCTTGATCTCGTCGAGCCGGTAGGCAAGCGCCACCAGCTCATCGTCGCGGTTCTGGTCGAAGGCGTTCAGGCGATCCTCGACGCCGGTCCAGCGGTTTTCCATGCGGCGCATGCTGTCTTCGCGCGCGAGGCCTTCGAGCATGGACCTCAGGTCATCGAATTCGATCCTGAGCGCATCGGCCTCGGCGGGCGAAGCCTGCCGGCCAAGTTCCTTGATGCCAGCCGAAAGCCGCTCGATATCGTGCCGCACGTCCTCGGCGAAACGGCGGTCCTGGGCGGCTTCGGCCTTGATGCCGCGGATTTCCGACCGCAGCGCATGCATCTCGCGCGACAGGCCGTCATCGAGATCGCGCTTCAGCTCATGCCGCAGACCGACGAGCGCCTCGGCGATATCCGCTGCAGCCGAAGAGCGTCCCGATGGCGCGGCTGCTGCCTGAGAGGGCTGGTAGCGTGGCTCTGCCGCGAGGCGGGTGGTAGCGAGGCGATCGAGGTCGCCCGACGCAGCGCGTTCGCGCAGCGGCGACCGCTCGCGCGCCGCATTGAGCGCCCGCTGGCGGTCGATGATTTCGGAGACCGCTTCGCTTGGGGCCGGACGCGGCCGCTCGGGCTGCCGCGTCTCGCGGCTGACGCTGCTCATGAGCCCCTCGATGCGCGCTTCGAGCCCTTCGATGGTGCGGTTCAGGGCATCGAGCGACGGCCGGTCGCCATAGGACGGGCTGCCCATGCGCTGAGAAGTGGATCGCGATCCGTTCATTGCCTCTTCGCCCCTGTGTCGCTTTGGCCCTATAAATTCGACCGTCATCGAAGCCGCCGAAGGAGCCCGGGCTTCCCCGGCTTTCGCTCCGATTTTCGGCGGCACCGCCGATGTGGGCAAAACCGCAACAATGCAAAGACGGGACCGGTTGCAGCTTTGACCATCTCAAAGCGCACAATTCATTAAACGTGGTAAATAAGCCGTTAACCGATCCGATTTTTAACGATTATTGTCGCCCGGTACGCCGCCGCCCCCCGCCATATGGCATTTGGAGCGGCGCGCCGCAGGAGCGAAACTTTCGCCTTTCGGAAATTTTTGACGTTTACGCAAACGTCAAAATTCGATAGCATCCGTCCAAGTCGCACACCGCCACCGGTGTGCGCTCGACACAGTGGGAAGCGGGTCTGCCGTGCGGCGCGGCCCGAAAGGACATCAAGGCGAGGAAAAGCATGCCCATCTACAAGGCTCCGGTCGACGATACCCTGTTCATCCTCAACGACGTGCTCGGCATCGAGCGCTACCACAATCTCCCGGGCTTTGCGGATGCGACGCCGGACATGACGGCCGCGGTCCTCGGCGAGGCCGCAAAGCTCGCGGAAGAGGTCCTCTTCCCGATCAATCTTTCCGGCGACCAGGAGGGCTGCAAGCGTCACGAGGACGGCTCCGTCACCGTGCCCAAGGGCTTCAAGGAAGCCTATGACCTTTATCGCGAAGGCGGCTGGCTTGGTCTTGCCGCCCCGGAAGAATTCGGCGGCCAGGGCCTGCCCTACACGCTCCACACCGCCGTCGGCGAATTCATGTCCGCGGCCAACATGTCGCTTATGATGTATCCGGGCCTGACGCAGGGGGCGATCGCGGCGATCCTGGTGCACGGTTCCGAAGACCAGAAGCGAACCTATCTGCCCAAAATGGTCGACGGCACCTGGACCGGCACGATGAACCTGACGGAGCCCCATTGCGGCACCGACCTCGGCCTGCTGCGCACCAAGGCCGTGCCGAACGGCGACGGCTCCTACAGGATCTCCGGCCAGAAGATCTTCATCTCCGCCGGCGAGCACGACATGGCGGAAAATGTCGTCCATCTGGTGCTGGCGCGCATCGAGGGCGCGCCTGACGGTGTAAAGGGCATCTCGCTCTTTATCGTGCCGAAATTCAAGCTCGACGCCGGCGGCGAGCCGGGCGAACGCAACGGCGTTTCCTGCGGCGCGATCGAACACAAGATGGGCATACACGGCAACGCGACCTGCGTCATGAATTATGACGAGGCGACCGGCTATCTGATCGGCCCGGAGAACAAGGGCCTCAGCGCCATGTTCGTGATGATGAACGAGGCCAGGCTTGCCGTCGGCATGCAGGGGCTTTCGATTGCCGAAGTCGCTTATCAGAATGCTGCGAGCTACGCGCGCGAGCGCATTCAGGGCCGCTCCCTGTCCGGCCCCAAGGCGCCGGACAAGAAGGCCGATCCGATCATCGTCCATCCGGACATCCGCCGCACGCTGATGACGATCAAGGCCTTCAACGAAGGCGGCCGCGCCTTCACGCTCTGGACGGCGCTGAAGTCGGACATCGCCCATCGTTCGGACAGCGAAGAGGAGCGCCAGGCGGCGGACGACATCCTCAGCCTGATGACGCCGATCCTCAAGGGCGTGCTGACGGACAAGGGCTTCGATCACGCGGTGATGGCGCAGCAGGTATTTGGCGGCCACGGCTATATCGAAGAGCACGGCATGAGCCAGTATGTGCGCGATGCCCGCATCGCAATGATCTACGAGGGTGCCAACGGCATCCAGGCGCTCGACCTGGTCGGCCGCAAGCTCGCGATGAACGGCGGCCGCGCCGTCATGGCTCTGTTCAAGGAGATCGGCGACTTCTGCGAGGAGAACCGCGGCGACGAAAAGCTCTCCGGCTACACCAAGGCCCTTAAGAAAGGGCTGAACGACCTGCAGGCCGCGACCATGTGGTTCATGCAGAACGCCATGGCCAAACCCGACAATGCCGGAGCCGGCTCCACCGACTATATGCATCTCTTCGGCCTCGTCGTCCTCGGCTATATGTGGGCGAAGATGGCCAAGACGGCGGAGGAGAAGCTTGCCGCTGGCGAAACGCAGCGCGCGGACTATCTCAAGAACAAACTGATCACGGCGAGGTTCTTCATGGAGCGCGTCCTGCCTGAAACGGCGCTGCGCAAGATCCGCATCGAAACGGGCGCCGACACGATGATGGCGCTGGACGCGGCCGCGTTCTGATTTCAGACTGGAGCCGGATCGAAAGCGAGAAGCGGTCTTCCGCCCGAATCCCGCTCCGATTGATAATGCGCGGCCCGAGGAAACGCCGCCGAAAGGGAGATCAAGAGATGACGAAAGTCTTCGTTTACGACCACGTGCGCACGCCGCGCGGCCGTGGCAAGAAGGACGGCGCGCTGCACGAGGTGCCCTCCGTCCGGCTCGCCGCCAAGGTGCTCGAGGCCGTGCGCGATCGCAACGGGCTCGACACTTCGACGGTCGACGACGTCATCATGGGTTGCGTCGACCCGGTCATGGATGCGGGTGCGGTCATCCCGAAAGCCGCAGCCTTCGAGGCGGGTTATTCGACGCGTGCGCCCGGCATACAGATCTCCCGCTTCTGCGCCTCCGGCCTCGACGCCGTCAATTTCGGCGCCGCGAAGATCGCCCAGGGAGCGGACGATATCGTGATCGCCGGCGGCGTGGAGTCGATGTCCCGCGTCGGCCTCGGCATGTCGGGGGGCGCCTGGTTCATGGACCCCTCGGTCAACCTGCCCGCCTACTTCATGCCGCAGGGCGTTTCCGCCGACCTGATCGCCACGAAATACGGTTTCTCGCGCGACGACGTCGACGCCTATGCGGTGGAAAGCCAGAAGCGCGCCGCCAATGCATGGGAGAAGGGCTATTTCAAGAACTCGGTCGTCCCGGTCAAGGACCAGAACGGCCTGGTCATCCTCGACCGCGACGAGCATATGCGCCCCGGCACCGACATGCAGGCACTGGCCTCGCTGAACCCCTCTTTCCAGATGCCCGGCGAGATGGGCGGCTTCGAGGCCGTCGGCATCCAGGCGCATCCGGAGATCGAGCGCATCAACTACGTCCACCACGCCGGCAATTCCTCCGGCATCGTCGATGGCGCCGCGGCCGTGCTCATCGGCTCCAAGGCCGGCGGCGAAGCCATGGGGCTCAAACCCCGCGCCCGCATCCGCGCCTTCGCCAATATCGGCTCCGACCCGGCCCTGATGCTGACCGGACCGGTCGACGTCACCGAGAAGCTCCTCAAGCGGGCGGACATGAAGCTCTCAGACATCGATCTTTTCGAGCTCAATGAGGCCTTCGCGGCCGTCGTGCTGCGCTACTGCCAGGCTTTCGACATCCCGCACGACAAGATCAACGTCAATGGTGGCGCGATCGCCATGGGCCATCCGCTCGGCGCGACCGGGGCGATGATCCTCGGCACCGTGCTCGACGAGCTGGAGCGCCGCGACCTCAACACGGCGCTGGTGACGCTCTGCATCGGCGCCGGCATGGGCACCGCCACGATCATCGAACGCGTCTGATCCGATCCCGGGAGAGAGAATATGTCTTACACGAACTTCAAGATCGAAACCGACGCCGACGGCATTGCGCTGGTCACCTGGGACATGCCCGACAAGTCGATGAACGTCTTCACCGAAGAGGTGATGAAGGAACTCGACGCCATCATCGATCAGACGACGGCGGATCCTGCCGTCAAGGGCGTGGTCGTCACCTCCGGCAAATCCTCCTTCTCCGGCGGCGCCGACCTTTCGATGATCAAGTCGATGTTCACCTTCCAGGCGGAGGAGAAGAAGAAGGACCCGGACAACGCGGCCCGGAGACTCTTCGACCTCGTCGGCCGGATGACGGGTCTCTTCCGCAAGCTCGAAACCTCGGGCAAGCCCTGGGTCTCGGCCATCAACGGCACCTGCATGGGCGGCGCCTTCGAGATGTCGCTCGCCTGCCACGGCCGTGTCGCCTCCAATGCGAAATCGGTGAAGATCGCGCTTCCCGAGGTCAAGGTCGGCATTTTCCCGGGTGCCGGCGGCACCCAGCGCGTTCCACGGCTGACCAATACGCAGGACGCGTTGCAGATGATGACGACCGGCTCCTCGCTTACGCCGGCGCGAGCAAAGGCCATGGGGCTCGTTCACGAGGTGGTCGACCCGGACAAACTGATCGAGGCCGCCAAGGCGATGATCAAGAACGGCCTGAAACCGGTGCAGCCCTGGGACGAGAAGGGCTTCAAGCTCCCGGGCGGCGGCATCTGGACGCCCGCCTCCGCGCAGCTCTGGCCGGCCGCCTCCGGCATCCTGCGCCGCGAGACCTACGGCAATTACCCCGGCGCGATCGCGATCCTGAAATGCGTCTACGAGGGGCTGCAGGTTCCCTTCGATACGGCCTTGAAGATCGAGCAGCGCTACTTCACCGAAATCCTGCAGACGACCGAAGCCTTCTCGATGATCCGGTCGCTGTTCGTCTCGATGCAGGAACTCGGCAAGGGCGCGCGCCGACCGGCCGGCCTACCGAAGACCGAGCTCAAGAAAGTCGGCGTCGTCGGCGCCGGTTTCATGGGCGCCTCGATCGCCTATGTAACCGCGGCAGGCGGCATCCCCGTCACCCTCATCGACCGCGACATGGAAGCTGCCGAAAAGGGCAGGACGCATTCGGAAGGCCTCGTCAAGGACGCGATCGGCAAGGGACGCTTGACCAAGGAGGAAGGCGAAGCGCTGCTTTCGCGCATCACACCTTCGGCGGACTACGGCGATCTCAAGGATGCCGGCCTCGTCATCGAGGCGGTCTTCGAGGACCGGCAGGTCAAGAAGGACGTGATCGAGAAGGTCGAAGCGGTGATCGCCGAGGACGCGATCTTCGCCTCCAACACCTCGACGCTGCCGATCACCGGTCTCGCCAGGAATTCCAAACGGCCGGACCGGTTCATCGGCATCCATTTCTTCTCGCCGGTCGAGAAAATGATGCTGACGGAGGTGATCCTCGGCAAGGAGACCGGAGACCGCGCGCTCGCGGCCGCGCTCGACTATGTGGCGGCGATCAGGAAGACGCCGATCGTCGTCAACGACACGCGCGGCTTCTATGTCAATCGCTGCGTCTTCCGCTATATCCACGAAGCCTATGACATGCTGATCGAGGGCGTACCGCCGGCGATGATCGAGAACGCCGCCAAGATGGCCGGCATGCCGGTCGGACCGCTGTCGCTCAACGACGAGGTGGCGATCGACCTCAGCCAGAAGATCCTGAAGGCGGCCGTCGCCGATCTCGGCGAGAAGGCCGTCGATCCCAGACACATGGCGCTGATCGACAAGATGGTGGACGAGCTCGACCGGCGCGGCCGAAAGAACGGCAAGGGCTTCTACGAATATCCGGCAAAGCCGGCCAGGAAATATCTCTGGCCGGGTCTGAAAGAGCTCTACCCGCAGAAGGATGCCGGCGAGATCGAGGTCGGCGTGCTCAAGCAGCGCCTGCTGGTGACGATCGCACTCGAAGCCGCGCGCACGATCGAGGAAGGCATCGTCACAGATCCGCGCGAAGCCGATGTCGGCTCGATCCTCGGCTTCGGCTTTGCACCCTACACCGGCGGCACGATCTCCTACATCGACGGCATGGGCGCGAAAGCCTTCGTCGAGCTCTGCGAAAAGCTCGCCGCAGACCATGGCGACCACTTCCGGCCGACGCCGCTTCTGAAGGAGATGGCCGAAAAGGGCGAGACCTTCTACGGGCGCTTCGACCCTTATGGCGCGGGCCAGAAGGCGGCATAAGCCGCCAGGTCAGCCGCACGGCGCAAATATTGTCTCTCCGGTCATTCTCGGTAACCGCGCATGACCGGAGAGAAACGTTCAGGCTTCAGCCACTTCAGCCTTCTCACCGAGCTCGGCCGCCAGAAATCCGATCAGCTGCTCCCAGCCTTCGCGGCGATATTCCACCTTGTCGAGCCCATCCAGGAATGCCCCCTGCTCCGTGAAGACGACGCGTGTGCCGGTGCCTTCCGGTATGAGGTCGACGGTGGCGATCGACGCGGAAAGCCGCTGCTCGTCCTTCGCCATGGTATAGGCCGAGACGATCCGCCGGTTCTCGACGATGTCGAGATAGATCGTTTCATTAAAATAAAAAACCTTCCCGTCCTGGCTGAACCGGCCGCTTTCCCGGCCGCCGATGCGGAAGTCGTGGCTATATTCGGCGACCGGCCAGTTGTCGGCCTTGACGAACCAGCGGTCATGCGCAGCAGGATCGGCGAAGGCCTCGAAGACCTGTTCAGGGGGTGAATTGAAAACGCGTTCGATGGTGAAATCCGCATGTTCGACAGAAGCTTTGGTCATGATCTTCTCCTCTTCGCTCGGAAACTGGTTGCGATATGAAAGCAGTTGCAGGTTAACTTCACTGGTGCAATAATGCAAGCAGTTTCAGAGCGGATGCTCCGCTCGCGTTTTGCAGAGACCAAAATGACCGATGACCATCGCTCGGGTTGCCCGATCAATCTCTCGCTCGAAGTATTCGGCGACAAATGGAGCCTCCTGATCATTCGCGACATGATTTTCGGCGGCAAACGCCACTTCCGCGAGCTCCTGCGCTCGCAGGAGGGGATTTCCACCAATATCCTCGCCGACCGGCTGAAAACGCTTGTCGAGATCGGCATGCTGACGAAAGCGGACGATCCGAGCCACAAGCAGAAGGCGATCTACAGCCTGACGGAAATGGCGATCGCGCTTGTGCCGATCATGGCCCATCTCGGCGCCTGGGGCCGGCGCTACCTGCCGGTCAGCGAGGAACTCAGCATCCGAGCCCAACTGATGGAGGAGGGCGGCCCCGAGCTCTGGGAGCGTTTCATGCGGGAATTGCGCGCCGAACACCTCGGCGATGCCAGACCGGAGGGACCCTCCGTGCGGCAAACGCTTCAAGCCGCCTATGACCGCGTTGTGGCGCGCAAGGCGATGGAAGAGCAGCCGGCCTGAGCACTAACCTTTGATCCAACGCACTTCCGGACGGAAAACCGTTACACACTTTTCCTGGAAGTGCTCTTCGGTCCAACGCACTTCCGGACGGAAAACCGTTACACACTTTTCCTGGAAGTGCTCTAAAGCCCGAGGACGGACAGCATGATGAAGGTGGCGAACAGCACGAAATGCGCCATGCCTTCGATGGCATTGGTCTGACCGTCATTGAGATTGATAGCGGCGGCGATGAGCGTTACCGCAACCATTACCGTCTGCACCGGCGACATGGCCATGATGAAGGGCTGGCCCGTATAAAGGGCAATCGCCTCCATGACGGGTACGGTCAGGATCACGGTCGAAAGCGAAGCGCCGAGCGCGATGTTCACCACTGCCTGCATGCGGTTGGCGAGCGCGGCGCGCATTGCCGTCATGACCTCGGGCGAAGCGGAGATCACCGCGACGACGATCGCGGCCAGGGCCGGCGGCGCCGCCGTGCCCTTGATCCCGGCCGACAGCAGCCCGGACATGATTTCGGCGAGAAAGCCGATCACCACCACGCCCAGGATGAGCACGACGACGGAAGGAAGCACCGGCTCGTCCTCGAGCCGGCTTGCCGCGGTTCCCGCTTTGGCGCGCGGATAGCTGTAACTGAAGAAGTAGCTGTGGACGCCAACCTGCATGCGCAGGAACAACGTATAGAGCACGATCATCGCGCCGATGGTGAAGGCGGAATAGTAATGCCATTTCGACTGCGGCACGAATTCGGGGACGAGCATGGAAATGCCCATGGCCGTGAGAATCATGACGCTGTAAGTGCGCGCGGAATCGTCGTTATAGGGCTGCTCGCCATGTTTGAGGCCGCCGAGCAGCGCCGCAAGTCCGAGGATCCCGTTGATATCGAGCATTACTGCCGAATAGATCGTATCGCGCACCAGCGTCGGCGAGGTCTCGCCGGTCATCATGATAGCGAGGATGACG
The DNA here is from genome assembly GCF_059758575.1 of Sinorhizobium sp. GQ132. Classification (NCBI taxonomy): domain Bacteria; kingdom Pseudomonadati; phylum Pseudomonadota; class Alphaproteobacteria; order Hyphomicrobiales; family Rhizobiaceae; genus Sinorhizobium; species Sinorhizobium sp. GQ132. The sequence goes on from NZ_JCAXDX010000004.1 coordinate 69,831, forward strand.
ACCTCGACCAGCACCGCCGAAAGCGTCAGGATCATCGTGCCGTAGGGATCACCCACTTTGGCGGCAAGCACCTCGGCATGATGGGCGACCCGCATGGAAGCAAGCACGATCGCCGCCACCATCAGGGCCGCACCGATGAGCGATGCGGCGCGACCGGCCTCGAGCAGATGATGCTCGACCGCGACGCCGGCAAGAGCAGCGAGAAAAGCGGCGACGAGATGCCGTTCCGATCTCAGGTTTGCAAGCAAGCACGCCTCTTGGCCCGGAGTGAAGCTGTTTTATTTAGCACAGCTGCTGAAGAGTTCACCCCTGAAGACCGCTGCATCTGCTGTATGCCGTCCTTTGATTGGATAGGAAGGACTATTTTCCTCACTGTGCTTTACGGTCGTAAGGCGCTTGGCTAATGTATTCGCAGACCGCGGAACGGCTTGCTGTGCCGCCCGCATCGTCTCTCCTTCCGAAGATGGGTCGATATGCTCTCACATGACAGCATCTGGCGCGCGATCGACGCCTTGGCAGAGCGCCACCGGCTTTCGCCGTCGGGCCTTGCACGGCGGGCCGGCCTGGACCCCACCTCCTTCAACAAGTCGAAGCGCCAGTCCACCGACGGGCGCGACCGATGGCCCTCCACCGAGTCGATCGCGAAGATCTTGCATGCCACGGGAGCGAGCGTCGATCAGTTCCTGGCGCTGATGGAGCCCAATGCCGCCGGCCGCGAAAGGGAAGAAGCATCGGCAGCGCCGGGCATTCCGCTGATCGGTTTCGCGCAGGCCGGCGCCGGTGGTTTTTTCGACGACGGCGGCTTTCCGGTCGGCCAGGGCTGGGACACGATCGAATTTCCCACGCCCGAGCGGCGGCAGGGCGGTGCCTACGCTCTGGAGGTTCAGGGCGACAGCATGCTGCCGCTTTATCGCGACGGCGATGTCCTGATCGTCGACCCGAGCGCGCAGGTGCGCCGCAACGACCGCGTCGTGGTCAAGACGCGCGGAGGCGAGGTGATGGCGAAGGTGCTGGCCCGGCAGACGCCCCGCGGCATCGAGCTCGTTTCGCTCAACCCCGACCACCCCAACCGCAATTTCGAGATGAACGACGTAGAATGGATTGCCCGGATCATCTGGGCCAGCCAATAGGATCCTTCGATGCGGCCGAGGCTCTTCACCATCGCCGGCGGGCTTGCCGCCCTCGCCCTTTATGCCGGCATTCTGATGGCCGGGGCCGCGATCATCCGCAACCGCGACAGCGTCGCAACGCCTGAGTTCGTGCTCGAAACGCCGGAAGCAGCGGTCGACGAGCCGATTTCGGTGGAGCCTCCCGCCGAGACCGAAGCAGCTCCCCCTCCCCCCGAACCGGATACCGCCCCTGGCAAAGGCTCGCGCGTGGCGGCCAGGCCGGTCGAGCCGGGTCTCTTCGCCCAGCCGGAGGACGGCATTGCCAAACCGCTGGAACGGATCGCACCGAGACCGCCGCTTTCAAAGCCTGAGGAAAAGGAAAAGCCCGCTTCCGCCGTCTTCCCGCGCCCGGTTGCGCTTGCGGCCGGGCTTGTCCGGTCCGGCGAGACGACTCTGCAGCTCAAGGATATCGAACCCGAAACGCCCGAGAAGGTCTGCGAAGCGGATGGCAGGAGCTGGCCTTGCGGCATGGTCGCGCGTACGGCGTTCCGCAATTTTTTGCGGGGCCGCGCACTCGTCTGCGAAGCGGCGGATGGCTCCTCGGAGACCTTGAACGCGCGGTGCAGCGTCGGCGGACAGGACGTGGCCGAATGGCTCGTCGGCAACGGCTGGGCGACGCCGCTGCCGGGCACGGCGCTCGAGGCGAAGGCCGAGGCAGCCCGGGGCGCCAGGCTCGGTTTCTTCGGGGACGACCCGCGCGGTCTTGCCCGAGCGCCTCTCGCGCTCGACGATCCGGCTGCGAGCATCGCCCCGGAAGCCGCCGCGCCGGACTTGTAAGGCTTGGAGCAAGTCCTTAACTGTCACCCACCACTGCAGGTCCGTCCAACCCGCTATGCACCCGTCGTGTATCGCGGCCCCAATGAGAACGATGAAAGGATCGAGAGGCAGGATGTCCGCAAGTCTCAGCCAGCACGAAGCCCTTGTTCACGTCATGGTCATGATGTCCGCCGTCGACCGGAACATGACCGACGACGAGATTGCACGCATCGGCGTGCTCGTGCGGTTCCTCCCGGCCTTCGACGGTTTCGACGAAGATCATCTGATCCACATCAGCCGCGAATGCGCCGCCCAGCTTGCGGCCCCGGAGGGCCTCGACGTGGCGCTTGAAATGGTTCGCGAAGCTTTGCCGCAGCGGCTCTATGAGACGGCCTATGCACTTGCGGTCGAGATCGCTGCCGCCGATCAGCGTATCCGCAACGAGGAAATCCGGTTGTTGCAGCTGCTGCGGGACCGTTTGGGCCTCGACAAACTCGCCTGCGCAGCAATCGAGCGCGGAGCCATCGCGCGCTTCCGCAAGTAGGCTTCGGAAAAAGGTCCTTGCCCGTTTCCGGCACGGAACGGGCCGGGTTCGATGCAACGGGGATCGATGCATGCTCTATTTCGGTCTCGCCGAACCGGTCTGGCGGCTCGCGGCCTTTGCCGCCGCCTTCGCCGCGTTGGCAGCGCTCGAGCTCCTTCATCCGCGGCTGGAGAGGCCGGAGCTGATGCGGGCACTGAAGGCACGCCGCTGGATCACCAACCTGTCTATTCTCGTCCTATCCTCCCTCCTGCTTCGCGTCGCCTTTCCCGCTGCCGCGACCGGCGTTGCCATCTGGGCTCAGGGGCACGGCTACGGCGTGCTCCCGGCTCTTGGCGTGATCCCGCCGTTTGCCGGCCTGATCGCCTTCATCGCGCTGGACTTCGCCATCTGGTTTGAACACGTCGTGTTTCACAAGATACCTGTCCTGTGGCGCATCCACCGCGTCCACCATGCCGATCCCGGTGTCGACGTCACCACGGCCCTTCGCTTTCATCCCCTCGAAATTCTGCTGTCGATGATCTGGAAGAGCGCGGTTATCATCCTGCTCGGCGCGCCCGCACTCGCCGTTCTCCTGTTCGAAATCGTGCTCAATGCCGGGGCGATGTTCAACCACGCCAATTTGCGGCTCCCGAAAGGCGCCGACAGGCTGTTGCGCCAGGTCATCGTCACGCCCGACATGCACCGCATCCACCATTCCGTGGAAAAGCGGGAGACCGATTCAAACTACGGCTTCAATCTTTCGGTCTGGGATCGGTTGTTCTCGACCTACGTCGCCCATCCATCGCGCGGAGACGATGCGATCGAGACCGGGCTGAAGGCCTACGGGCGCGTTGCACCCGTGAAGCTCCTGTGGTCGCTGATACTCCCCTTCCGGCGTCGCTAGGGCATAGCTGCGAGTGGAGCCGCCTCAATAAATCCCGTTCGGGAAATAGCGAAGATAGATCTCCTCAAGCCTGCCGCTGCGTGAGAGTGCCAGCAAGGCGTGGTCGATCGCCTGGGTCAGAGCCGGCTCGGCCTTGCGGTTCATGATCGTCAGTCCCTCGCCCAGGAAGCGTTGGGAAAAATAGGAGCCCTCCAGCATGGCGCAGCATCCCCCGGCGAGGTTGCCGGAGACCCAGAAGGACAATTGCATTCCGTCGGAGAACGCGGCCGCGACGGTGCCCCCGCGAAGCGCGGAGAGCAGTGCGTCCCGGTCCGGAAAGCCCTTGGCTTCGAGTTTCGGGAAAAATGCCTTGAGCATTGCCTCATGCGTGGTGTCGGAGACGACGCCGACGGGCTTCCCGGCGAGATCGCCAGGACCGGTGATTGCGCCGGCGGCCTTGGTGTTGACGACGAAGCGGGCGGGAAGTTGCATGAAGGCGCGGGAAAAGGCGAAACTCTGCCTCAGCTCCGAAGTCACGGCAATGCCGGCGGCAATCGCTTCCCCTTGCCCCTGTTCGAGGGCCGGCATGAGCTCCGGATAGGTCACTGCCTGGATCTGGCACTTGGCTTCGATCTCCAGCTCACGGCATATCTCGCGGGCGAGGTCGACATGGAAGCCCGACAGCTTGCCCGACTGGTCGATGAAGTTGAAGGGCGGGAAGTCGACGGTGGTCAGGAAACGGAGCCTGGCAAGGCCGCTGAGGTCCGGCTTCGCAATCCGTTCGCGGGCATCGAACAGCCGGGGCAGTTCCTTCGGCTGTGCCAAGGCCAAACCCGGGGCGAGAACGGCCGACAGTACCAATATCCAGAGAATCCGCAGCGCTATGGCGCCTCTATGAATGGAGGAATTGGAGCGGGTGATCGGGATCGAACCGACGACATCAAGCTTGGGAAGCTGGCGTTCTACCACTGAACTACACCCGCGACAGAACCGGAAATTTCCTCAACAGCCGCGATCTGTCAAGCACAATGCTCACTCGGCGCGAAAATGCTTGGAGAGCTTGAGGCCCTGCGCCTGATAATTGGAGCCGAGATCGAGGCCGTAAAGTCCCTCCGGACGTTCCAGCATGTGCTCGTAGACGAGACGGCCGACGATCTGCCCGTGCTCCAGAATGAACGGTACCTCATGGCTGCGGACCTCGAGCACCGCCCGGCTGCCGCTGCCGCCGGCCGACGCATGGCCGAATCCGGGATCGAAAAAGCCGGCATAATGGACGCGGAACTCGCCCACGAGCGGGTCGAAGGGTGTCATTTCGGCGGCATAGCGCGGCGGCACATGGACGGCTTCGCGGGACACGAGGATGTAGAACTCGTCCGGGTCGAGCACGAGATCGTCGCGGCCGCGGCTGTAGAGCGGCTCCCAGAAGTCGAAAACGGCATGCTGGGCTTTCTTGTCGACATCGACCACCGACGTGTGATGCTTGCCGCGGTAGCCGATCAGGCCGTCCGGTCCGGTGCCCTTGAGATCGATGGAAAGGGCAATGCCGCCGCCGGAAACGTTCGGCCGGTCACTGGCGACGAGCACGTCGCTTTCGTGCAGGGCCAGCAGCTCCTGCTCGGAAAGAACCGAGTGGCCTATGCGGAAGCGTATCTGCGAAAGCCGCGAACCGCGCCTGACGACGATCGGAAAGGTTCGCGGGCTGATTTCGAGATAGAGCGGTCCGCTGTAGCCCGCCGGGATCTTGTCGAACTCCTGCGCCCTGTCGGTAATCACGCGTGTGAAGATATCCAGCCGGCCGGTCGAGCTCTTTGGATTGGCGGAGGCCGACATGTCTGCCGGCAGCGACAGGCTTTCCATCAGCGGCACGATGTAGACGCAGCCGGTCTCGAGCACGGCGCCTTCGCTCAGATCGACGACATGCAGCTTGAGCCGGTCGAGCTTGTCGGCGACCAGATGAGAAGGGCCGGGCATGAAGCTCGCCCGGACGCGGAACGCCTTGGAGCCAAGGCGAAGATCGAGGCTGGCCGGCTGGATCTGGTCATCATCCAGCGCCTTCTCGCTCTTCAGTCGTCCCGAGGCATACAGCGCAGCAATTGCGCGGTCGGCCAAAATCCCTGTGTCGCGCCCCATTCCGATCCTCATTTACAGTTGCCAGACAAAACCAAACTCCGGGAATTGACGCAAGCGCGGCCAGGCAGTATTGGAGCTTTATCCCGTGGTGATTTGGCCGGTCGGCTTGCAGCCACGTTAAACAAGTAGCTAAAAAGGCCGGGTGTCAAACCGGTCGTTTCGCGGCCGGTTTTTTTGTTTTTGAAAGTGACGTTCTCATGAGCAAGAATTGGCGCCCGGCAACCCAACTCGTCCACGGCGGAACGCTCCGCTCCCAGTACGGCGAGACCTCCGAAGCAATCTTTCTGACGCAGGGCTTCGTCTACGACAGCTCCGAAGCGGCGGAGGCCCGGTTCAAGGGCGAGACCGACGGTTTCATCTATGCGCGCTACGGCAGTCCGACCAACGACATGTTCGAGAAGCGCATGTGCATGCTCGAAGGGGCCGAAGAGGCGCGCGCCACAGCCTCCGGCATGGCGGCGGTTTCCGCGGCAATCCTGTGCCAGGTGAAGGCGGGCGACCACATCGTCGCGGCCCGGGCGCTCTTCGGCTCCTGCCGCTGGGTCGTGGAAACGCTGGCGCCGAAATACGGCGTCGAGTGCACCCTGGTCGACGGTCGCGATCTCAAGAACTGGGAAGACGCGGTGCGTCCGAACACCAAGGTCTTCTTCCTCGAAAGCCCGACCAACCCGACGCTTGAAGTGATCGACATCGCCGGCGTCGCCAAGCTCGCCGATCAGATCGGCGCCAAGGTGGTGGTCGACAACGTCTTCGCGACGCCGCTGTTCCAGAAACCGCTGGAGCTTGGCGCCCATGTCGTCGTCTATTCCGCGACGAAACACATCGACGGCCAGGGGCGCTGCCTCGGCGGCGTGGTGCTCTCCGACAAGCAGTGGATCGACGAGAACCTGCACGACTATTTCCGTCACACCGGCCCGGCCATGTCGCCCTTCAACGCCTGGACGCTGCTGAAGGGGATCGAGACCCTGCCGCTGCGCGTCAAGCAGCAGACCGAAAGCGCCCGCCGCATCGCCGATTTCCTTGCGGAGCAGCCGCAGGTCGCCCGCGTCATCTATCCGGGCCGCAAGGATCACCCGCAGGCCGACATCATTGCGAAGCAGATGAGCGGCGGCTCGACGCTGGTCGCCTTCGAGCTCAAGGGTGGCAAGGAAGCAGCCTTCGCCCTGCAGAACGCGCTTGAAATCATCCGGATCTCCAACAATCTCGGCGATTCCAAGAGCCTGATCACCCATCCGGCGACGACCACCCACAAAAACCTCACCGACGAAGCCCGCGCCGAACTCGGCATTTCCGCCGGAACGGTGCGCTTCTCGGCCGGTATCGAGGACAGCGAAGACCTCATCGAGGATTTCGCACGGGCGCTGAAGGCCGTAAACGCCTGACCGACACCATGACGAAGCCCGCGTCAGCGGGCTTTGTCGTCAGTCTCGCCGAAACGTCAGTCTTGCGAGAACGATCCGCGACAGCGCGGTATAGAGGCAGACGAGCGCGAAGACGGTTGCGAACAAGGGGAACCACCCGGGCAACAGGCACGACAGCAGAAAAAAGACGATCGTCTCCGTCGCCTCTGCGAGCCCCGTCGTGAAGTAGAGCGACTTCGCACCACGCACCTCGGTCGTCAGGCCGCGCTTCTCGGCCATCACGGCATAGGCGAGGAAGCTCGCGCCGTTGACATAGAAGGCGAAGAGCAGAAATCCGCCGGCGAGACCGTTTGCGGCCGGATCTGCGATGATGAAACCGAGTGGGACGGCCCCGTAAAAGGTGAAATCGAGAACGATGTCGAGAAAGCCGCCGAAATCCGTTTTCCGGCTCGCGCGGGCGACGGCTCCGTCGAGGCCGTCGCAGAGCCGGCTCACAAGGATCAGGGCGGCGGCGGGCAGATAAGCGCCGAGACTGATGAGCAGGGCTGCCGCAAGGCCAAGGCAAAGGCCGAGGATGGTGACGGCATCGGCACTGACCCCGCGGCCGGCCAGTGCGGCGCCGAACCTGTCCAGAACCGGATCGAGCCGCCTGCGAAGCGCGCCGTCAAGCATTGCCGTTGCCTCCTGGGAAATTTGATACCACTCGCACAATCTCGCCGTTATTCTTGACGAAACCATATTGCTGTAGAATACGCGTACGGATTTGAAACAGGGTGTTGCACATGTACCGCGCGCTGACACGCGACATCGAAGTGACGGTCGAGCCGTACTACCTGGAAGAACAGTCGGACCCCGACGACAGCCGCTATGTCTGGGGCTATCGCATCATCATAGCGAACCATTCCGGGCGCGCGGTCCGGCTGATGACCCGCTACTGGCACATTACCGACGAGAACGGTCAGGTGGACGAGGTGAGCGGCCCCGGCGTGATCGGCGAGCAGCCGCTGCTCAACCCCGGCGATACCTACGAGTACTCCTCCGGCTGCCCGCTGGATACGCCCTCGGGCGTGATGTTCGGCCATTACAGCATGGAGGCGGAAGGCGGGGAGACTTTCGACGTCGCCATTCCCGCCTTCTCGCTCGATTCACCGGGCCTCGTCCGCACGCTTAATTGATCCAGCGCGCAATTCAGCGCGGCTGCCCTATTGCGGGCGGACTTCGCTCGCCTCGAAGCGGTAGGTCGTCGAGCAGAACTCGCAGGTCACCTTGATCAGGCCGTCCTCGACGCTGGCTTCGATATCCTCGTTGCCGAGCCCCACCAGAACGTCCTTGATCTTCTCGCGCGAGCAGCTGCAGCGATCGTAGACCGCCTGCGGCTCATAGACGCGCACGCCGCGCTCATGGAACAGACGGTACAGCAATCGCTCGGTACCGACCGTCGGATCGGTGAGTTCATCGGTGTCGATCGTCTCGACCATCACCTTGGCTTCCGCCCAGAGGTCGTCCTCGTCGAAGAAATCCTCGTGGCCTTCGTCACCATCGCCGCCCGGCAGATCCGCCTGGCGCATCCTGTCCGGCGCGTCGGGCAGGAACTGCGCGACCATGCCGCCGGCGCGCCAGCGGTGCCGCGGCTTGCCGTTCTCGTCCTTGTCGAGAAGCTCGGCAACGGCGAGGCGCACCCTGGTCGGTATCTGTTCCGACTGGCGGAAATAGGCGCCGGCGATGTCCTCGAGCGTTGCCCCGTCAAGGGCCACGATACCCTGATAGCGCTGCGTATGCGCACCCTGGTCGATCGTGAAGGCGAGGACGCCGTTGCCCAGCAATTCATGAGGCTGGACGCGCCCGCTCTTTTCGGCGTCGGCGAGCGCCTCCTCATCATAGCGCGCATAGGCGCGGACGCGGTCCGGCGTCGAGAAATCCGCAACCACGAGATCGACCGGTCCATCGCCCTGTGTCTGAACGATCAGCTTGCCTTCGAATTTCAGAGACGTGCCGAGCAGGACCGTCAGCACCACTGTTTCGGCGACAAGCCGCGCGACAGGAAGCGGGTAACCGTGCCGCTCGAGAATGGCATCGAGCATCGGACCAAGCTGGACGGCGCGGCCGCGCACGTCGAGTCCCTCGACCTGAAAGGGCACGACGTGATCGTCACCGGCAAAATCGAACTCGCCAAGTCCCGGCGCTGTTTCTGTCATCGCTTGCTCCTTGCCTCGACCATGGTCACGCGGATCGATTCAATCCGGGATGTGGCCATGACCCATTCCAAAAACTGCATGCGGGATGCGGATGGAAACCGCTCGTTCCTCTTGATTTCCGGCACGGCTTGCATCGAGTGCACCGGCGCGCACCGGTACAACCGCCCGCCATTCCATTTGATCCCGTCATGGACGAATTTCTCCGTCGGCATTTGCTCTGCCTTAAAGCACCCCGCAGGGCGCCAAGCGCAGGATAGCCGGCGTGGGGCGATTGGCCGATTTGATGATCGGAAGGCCCCGCTCACCGCTCTAAATCGTGTTGCACCGTCCAGATTTCAAGAGAACGCCTCGCGCCCGCCTTCAGCCGTCACACCGCGCCCATGCACCAGGCGAGGATCGATTTCTGCGCGTGCAGCCGGTTCTCGGCTTCGTCGAAGACCACTGACTGCGGGCCGTCGATGACCTCATCGGTCACTTCCTCGCCGCGGTGCGCCGGCAAGCAATGCATGAACAGCGCGTCCGGCGCTGCATGCTTCATCAGTGCGCCGTTGACCTGGTAGGGCTGAAAGACGTTGTGACCGCGGGCGCGATGTTCCTGGTTCATCGAGATCCAGGTGTCGGTGACGACGCAGTGTGCGCCGGCAACCGCCTGCTCCGCCTCGTGGCTGAGCAGAATCTCGGCCCCGTTGTTGCGCGCCCAGTTCAGGAACTTGTCATGCGGTTCGGAGCCGAGCGGCACGGCCATGTTCATGCGGTAGCCGAAGCGCGCCGAGCCCTCGATCAGGGAGTGAAGCACGTTGTTGCCGTCGCCGGTCCAGGCGATCGTCTTGCCCTTGACCGGTCCCCGGTGCTCCTCGAAAGTCATGATATCGGCCATGATCTGGCACGGGTGCGTATCGTCGGTGAGCCCGTTGATGACCGGCACGGTCGCATGCTCCGCCATTTCAAGAAGCCGGCGGTGATCGGTCGTGCGGATCATGATCGCGTCGACATAGCGCGACAGGACCTTCGCCGTATCGCCGATCGTCTCCGCCCGGCCGAGCTGCATTTCCGTACCCGACAGAAACAGCGTCTCGCCGCCGAGCTGGCGCATGCCGACATCGAAGGAAACACGCGTGCGGGTGGACGGCTTCTCGAAGATCATCGCGAGCATCTTGCCGGCAAGCGGCTTCTCGGCAGTCCCTGCCTTGGTCGCCGACTTGCGGACGCGGGCATCGTCGATGATGGTCCTGAGGTCGGTGGCCGTCATGGCCGAGAGATCGAGGAAGTGTCTGGTCATACTGCCTTGTTTCCTGTCGTAGAATCCGTTTATCGGCCCCGCCCGGGCCGGATCGATCCGAAACGTCGGGGCATTCAAGCCGCGGCGTTGCCGCTCTTGCCACTCACCGCCTCCGCGGCGCGTTCGAGCCGTGCCAGTCCTTCGCGCGCCTCGGCCGCGGTGGTGATCAGCGGCGGCAACAGGCGCAGCACGTTTTCGCCGGCCGGGACGACGAGCAGTTTCTCGGCGCGGATCGCCTTCAAAAGGTCCGCGGAGGGCACCTTGGCCTTGATGCCGAGCATCAGCCCGTCGCCGCGGATTTCCTCGATCACGTCCGGAAAACGATCCTTCAGCGAGGCGAGCCCCTGACGGAAGACGAGAGCCACCTCGCGCACCTGATCGAGGAAGCCTTCGGCGAGAACGACGTCGAGCACGGCATTTCCGACCGCCATTGCGAGCGGGTTGCCGCCATAGGTCGAACCGTGCGTGCCCGCCACCATGCCGGCGGCCGCCGCTTCCGTCGCGAGGCAAGCGCCGAGCGGGAAGCCGCCGCCGATGCCCTTGGCTACGGCCATGATATCCGGCTTGATGCCCGCCCATTCATGAGCGAAGAGCTTGCCGGTCCGGCCGACACCGGACTGTACCTCGTCGAGGATCAGAAGCAGGCCGAACTCGTCGCAAAGTTCGCGCAGCCCCTGCATGAATTCCTTCGATGCCGACCGAATGCCGCCCTCGCCCTGGATCGGCTCGACGAGGATCGCCGCGGTTTCTTCATTGATCGCGTTCTTGACCGCCGCGATATCGCCGAAGGGGACCTGATAGAAGCCCGGCGCCTTCGGCCCGAAGCCCTCGATGTATTTCTGCTGTCCGCCGGCGGCAATCGTTGCGAGCGTGCGGCCGTGGAAAGCACCTTCGAAGGTGATGACGTGGAACTTCTCGACGTGCCCCTTGGCGAAATGATAGCGCCGCGCCGTCTTGATCGCACATTCGAGCGCTTCCGCACCCGAATTGGTGAAGAACACCCGATCGGCGAAGGTCACCTGGGTCAGCCTCCGTGCAAGGCTTTCCTGCCCCGAAATCTCGTAGAGATTGGACAGATGCCAGACCTTGTCGGCCTGCGCCTTCAGCGCCTCGACGAGATGAGGATGGGCATGGCCGAGCGAGTTCACGGCGACACCGGCAGCGAAATCGAGATAGCGCGTGCCGTCTTCGGCGATCAGCCAAACGCCTTCACCTCGCTCGAAACGCAACGGCGCGCGCAGATAGGTGTCGTAAAGCGGCGTGGTTGCGGCCATGTCGAGCTCTCCTTCATTCCGGCGGCACGGACCATTCGGCCCGATAAAAATCAAAAATGCCGCCTTGCGGCGGCGACAGGCACTATTCCCATTTCGCACCGCGATGTCAACAAAACCAAGGTTTGCAGGCGCTTTGCGGATGCCGATTCCGAAGCGCGAAAAAATCACACTCTGGGACTTGCAAAAATGCAACGCTCCGACAGCAAGTTGGGGAAAACCGCGAAATCGATTCGGCGCGATTCCGGCGACTCTTGCCACGGAGTCACCCTGCCGGTAGGTTAACATTCAATTACTAGACGCATGCGGCGGACCTAGTCACCAAAAGTATTATCGCGTTGAATCTTCGGGTTTTTCCCGGAGAGCGGTGACGGATTCCGCCATCCCAACGCCGAGAACGGGGAGTGCAGAGATGAACTGGACTGACGAGCGGGTCGAGAAACTGAAGAAGCTGTGGTCGGAGGGCTTGAGCGCCAGCCAGATCGCGGCGCAGTTGGGCGGCGTCAGCCGCAACGCGGTCATCGGAAAGGTTCATCGGCTGAGCCTGCCCGGGCGCGCCAAGGCCGGAGGAAGCACGACCGCTGCAGCCCGGCCCAAACGGGCGACGTCTGCCCCGCGCGCGCCGAACTATGCTGCGCGTTCCGTAACCCGCACCGTGACCCGCACGGCCGGTGCGACCGCGCTCAAGGAAGAGCTCGCAGTCGACCTGGAAATGGACCAGGAGCTGCAGATCGACAGGAACATCGTCCTGCCGATGTCGCGGCGGCTGGAGCTCACGGAGCTTACCGAACGCACCTGCAAGTGGCCGATCGGCGACCCGCTCAAGGAAGAGTTCCACTTCTGCGGCAACGACTCCCCGGAAGCCTCTCCCTATTGCACCTTCCATGCCCGGCTGGCCTACCAGCCCTCCGCCGAGCGCCGGCGCATGCGCTGAGGCGCCTTGCTCATCCCGCTCTGGATGCACGACGAAAATCGGGGCCGGAAAGGCCCCTTTTTCTTTGCCATGCCGCAAGCCGGCACGGGCGCCAGCGACCTTCGGCCTCAGCTCTCCAGCGAATAGCCAGCGCCGCGCACCGTCCGGATGACGTCCGGCATGTTGGAAAAGTTCAGTGCCTTGCGCAGCCGCCCGACATGAACGTCCACGGTCCGTTCGTCGACATAGATGTCGTGTCCCCAGACACCGTCCAGGAGCTGTGAACGAGAGAAGACGCGCCCCGGTGAGGACATTAGAAATTCCAGCAGCCGGAACTCCGTCGGGCCAAGGCGCACTTCGCGACTGCGTCGGTGGACGCGGTGCGTCTCCCGGTCGAGCTCGATATCGCCGCAGCGCAGGAGCGTCGACAGAACTTCGGGCTTGGCGCGCCTGAGCATCGCCTTGACCCTCGCCATCAGTTCCGGCGTCGAGAAGGGCTTGACGACGTAATCGTCGGCGCCGGTGGCAAGGCCCCGCACGCGCTCGCTTTCCTCGCCGCGCGCGGTCAGCATGATGATCGGCAGGCGCTCCGTTTCCGGCCGCTGGCGCAGCCTGCGGCAGAGCTCGATACCGGAAACCCCGGGCAGCATCCAATCGAGGATGAGAAGGTCGGGCAGGCGCTCCTGCAGGCGGATCTCCGCCTCGTCGCCGCGAAGGATCGTATCGACCTCGAAGCCTTCCGCCTCGAGATTGTAGCGCAGGAGAACGCTCAGGGCTTCCTCGTCTTCGACTACGGCAATCTTCGGCAACATTCAGTAGGACTCCTTCCTACGCACGACAGCCGTCATGCCGCCGCGCACGGTGGTAGGCCGCGCCAAGGCGGCCGGAACAAATTCTGCATAGGCACCGGCTGCCGGGCGATCTCAGTCCGTCACGGAACCCAATGTCGACGTCATGTCGTCCTTCGGCCGTTCGCCCTGCGGCTGGGCGCCTGTCGCCATATAGTAGATCGTTTCGGCGATATTGGTCGCGTGATCGCCGATACGCTCGATGTTCTTGGCGCAGAAAAGAAGATGCGTGCACGGCGTGATGTTGCGCGGATCTTCCATCATATAGGTCAGCAGTTCCCGGAACAGGGACGTGTAGATCGCATCGATCTCTTCATCGCGTTCGCGAATGCTGTTCGCCTTTTCCGGCGAACGGGACGCGTAGACGTCCAGGACTTCCTTCAACTGAACGAGCGCGAGCTCAGCCAGGTGTTCGAGGCCGCGCGCAAGCTTGCGCGGTATGCCTGAACCGGCCACGGCAATCACCCGCTTTGCGGTGTTCTTGCCGAGGTCGCCCACGCGCTCCAGGTCCGCGGCGATGCGGATCGAACCCATGATCTCCCGAAGATCCGAGGCCATGGGCTGGCGTTTGGCAATGGTGACGATCGCCTTTTCGCCGATCTGCCGTTCCGCGTCGTCCAGAATGGTGTCGTCGGAAATCACCTTCTGGGCCAGGGCGAGATCGGAATTGACGAGCGCACGGACGGAGTCCGCGACCATCTGCTCGGCAAGACCGCCCATCTCGGAGATGCGGCGCGTGAGATACTTCAACTCTTCGTCGAAGGCGGACATGATGTGTGCGTGAGACATATTCGTTTCCTCGGGGGACGCGCTGTTCTGAATGGGCCTCGTTCGGTCTTGACCGGGAGGGACGGAAAAGCGCCGCCCCTCTCCGGCCATCAGCCGAAGCGGCCCATGATGTAGTCCTGGGTGCGCTGATCGTCCGGGTTGGTGAACATTTTATCGGTATCGTTCTCCTCGACGAGATTGCCGAGATGGAACATGGCCGTGCGCTGCGACACGCGCGCCGCCTGCTGCATCGAGTGGGTGACGATCACGATCGTGAAATTCGCCCGCAATTCGTGGATGAGTTCCTCGACTTTCGCGGTCGCGATCGGATCGAGCGCCGAGCAGGGCTCGTCCATCAGAATGACTTCCGGGCTGACGGCAACGGCGCGGGCGATGCAGAGGCGCTGCTGCTGGCCGCCGGAAAGTCCGGTGCCCGGCTCCTGCAGCCGATCCTTCACCTCGTTCCAGAGCCCGGCCTTCTGCAGGCTCGTTTCCACGATCTCGTCGAGTTCGGTCTTGGTGCGTGCCAGGCCATGGATGCGCGGGCCGTAGGAGACATTGTCGTAGATCGACTTCGGGAACGGATTGGGTTTCTGGAACACCATGCCGACGCGGGCACGCAATTCCACCACGTCGATCGACGGATCGTAGATATCGTCCTCGTCGAGCGTGATCTTGCCCGTTACGCGGCAGTTCTCGATCGTGTCGTTCATGCGGTTCAAGGTGCGCAGAAACGTCGATTTGCCGCACCCGGACGGACCGATCAGCGCCGTGACCGTGTTCTCGCGGATATTGAGGTTGACGTCGAAGAGCGCACGCTTTTCGCCGTAATAGACCGACACATCGTTGCCGATCATCTTGTAAGGCACCGTATTCATTTTCTGCTCAAGAGCCTTTTCGACTGCAGCTTCCGACATGATGTTCATAGTCCTTACCCCACTACCAGCGACGCTCAAAGCGACGCCGCAAGAGAATTGCGCCGAGATTCATGAAGATGAGAAAGATCAGGAGAATGATGATCGCTCCGGACGTACGCTCGACGAAGGCACGTTCTGCCTCGTTCGCCCACATGTAGATCTGCACCGGCAGCGCCGTGGATGGCTCCAGCGGCGACCCCGGAAAATCGACCACGAAGGCGACCATGCCGATCAGAAGCAGCGGCGCCGTTTCGCCCAGCGCATGGGCGAGGCCGATGATCGTGCCGGTCAGGATGCCGGGCATGGCAAGCGGCAGCACGTGATGGAAGATGGTCTGCATCTTCGATGCGCCCAGGCCGAGTGCGGCGGAGCGGATCGACGGCGGCACTGCCTTCAGGGCCGCCCGGGTAGCGATGATGATGGTGGGTAGCGTCATCAGCGTCAGCACGAAGGCGCCGACGAGTGCTGCCGAGCGCGGCATGCCCGCGAAGTTGATGAAGACGGCAAGCCCGAGGAGGCCGTAGACGATGGAAGGTACGGCCGCCAGGTTGTTGATGTTCACCTCGATCAGGTCCGTCAGCCGGTTTTTCGGCGCGAACTCCTCGAGATAGATGGAGGCAGCGACGCCGATCGGCAGCGACAGCACGAGCACGATCAGCATCATGTAGAGCGAGCCGAGAAGGGCGACGCCGACACCCGCCGCTTCAGGCCGGCTGGATGCGCCGAAGGTGAAGATGCCGGTGTTGAAGCTCTTCTTGAGCACGCCGGCCTCGGCAAGCTGGTTCATCCACGCGACCTGCTCATCCTTCACCTTGCGTTTGGCTTCGTCGACCGACAGGTCGATCTGGCCCTTGAAGGCGGAGTCGATGTTCGCCTCGGCAAGCAGCGTGACGGGAATCGTCCTGCCGATCACCGACGGATCGGCGACGACGATGTCACGCAGTTGCGTCCGGGCGCTGGCGGAGACCATATCGGTCGCCTGCTTCACCAGCGGCCGCTTCGACGGATCGAGGCCGAGCTGCTTGACCAGAGCCTCCCGCACGAGCAGCGGATAGTTGGCGGTATAGAGCCGCTTCGGATCGGTCGCCCGTTCGTTCTTCGGATCGATCACCTTCTCGGAAAACTCGATCGGCAACGTGATCGTCGTCTGCTGGAAGGCGGTATAGCCCTTCGAAACGACGCTCCAGAGGAGAACCGCGAGGAAGAACAGACCGATGGCGATGGCGCTGATTCCGAAGGCACGGAAGCGGCGCTCCGCGGCATAGCGGCGCTTGATGCCGATATCGCGTCGGCTTGCGGCAGGTCGGGTGGAGACCCTTACCGTGGGGGAGGCAAATTCGGTCATTCGTACTGTTCCCGATATTTGCGCACGATGTAGAGCGCGTAGATGTTGAGGCCGAGCGTGATGACGAAGAGGGTGATGCCGAGCGCAAAGGCGACCAGCGTCTGCGGCGAAGTGAACTCGAGGTCGCCCGTCAGCTGATTCACGATCTTGACCGTCACCGTGGTCATCGGCTCGAGGGGGTTCAATTGCATGCGCGCCGCGACGCCGGCAGCGAGCACGACGATCATCGTCTCGCCCACCGCGCGCGAGGCCGTCAAAAGCAGCGCGCCGACGATGCCGGGAAGTGCGGCAGGCAGGATCACCTTCTTCACCGTTTCCGAGCGCGTCGCACCGAGGCCGAGCGAACCGTCACGCAGCGCCCGCGGCACCTGGGTGATGATGTCGTCGGACAACGACGAAACGAAGGGGATGAGCATGATGCCCATGACGATGCCGGCGGTGATGACGCTCTGGGCCTGAATGAAGTTCTGGTAGTTGCCGGTGACGAGACCGTTCAGTTGCGCGGAGATGTCGCGCAGGAAAGGCCCGACGGTGACCAGCGCGAAGAAGCCGTAGACGATCGTCGGGATGCCGGCGAGCACCTCCAGAAGAGGCTTGGCTGTGGAACGCAGCCGCGGGCTCGCATACTCGGCCATGTAGATGGCGGCGAAAAGCCCGATCGGCACCGCGAAAAGCATCGCCACGAAGGCGATATACAGGGTGCCGGCAAGGAGCGGCAGCAGGCCGAACTGGCCGGAGGCGCCGCCGCTTCCGGCCGCCGCGAAGCGCGGATCCCAGACCGTGCCGAAGAAGAACTCGAAGGGCGAGACCATGGTGAAGAAGCGGCCCGCCTCCGAGAGCATCGAGGCGACGATGCCGACCGTCGTCAGAATGGCTATGGAAGAGGCGAAGATGAGCGAGCCGAGCATGACGCGCTCCACCCGATTGCGGGCACGGAAACGGACGTCGATATTGCGGATGGCGTAGAGCCCGCCGGCAACGGAAACGAGCAGCACGACGGCGCTCATCAGCCAACGGCTATATTGCCGCATCGCATTGAACTGCTGGGCGGACTGGATCATGTAAGGCTCGCCCTCGCCGGCAAGCGCCACGCCCTTGGCGGCCAGGGCTTCCCGCATGTTGGTCGAGCCATTCTCGATTGCAGCGATCTCGCCCGCATTCAGGCGTTCGAAGCCCGCGGCCACGGACTTGACCTGACCGAGCGCGAGCTGAACGGTGGCTGCCCCCTGGTTCTGCACCGGTTCCGGAAGAGACGAGCGAACGGTGTAATCGACATAGATCGGAGCTGCGACGAGCCATACCGCAAGCAGAAGAAGAGCCGGCAGCATCGCCCAGATGGCGACGTAGCTGCCGTGATATCCGGGCAGGGAATGCAGGCTGGCGAGCTTGCCTCCGGACCGGGCGAACGAGCGCGCACGGCCGGCAAGAAACGCAATGAAACCGATCAAAGCGATGATCAGGAGAAGGAGCGAAGTACTCATCGGCACGTCTCCGCGACAGGCTTATCGTAAGCCCCGACAAATTCGGAAGAATGCGGCTCCGGCGCTGCGCAGCGCCGGAGCCTGTCATGATCAGAGCAGGTTGCCTGCCTCGAAGGACGTGCGGATTTCCTCGCGCTCGGCGTCCGGAGCGGCAACGAGGCCGTATTCGGCAAGCGGGCTGTCGGGGCCGATCATCTGATCGTCGACGAAGAATTCGACATATTCCTTGAGGCCCGGGATCACGCCGATATGCGCCTTCTTGACGTAGAAGAACAGCGGGCGGGAAACCGGATACTCGCCGGAAGCGATCGTCTCGGTCGAAGGAACGACGCCGTTGACGGTCGCGACCTTCAGCTTGTCGGCATTGTTCTCGTAGAACGAGAGACCGAAGACGCCGATGCCGTTCTTGTTGGAGTCGATACGGGCCAGCGTCTCGGTGTAGTCGCCGTCGATATCGACGGCCATGCCGTCCTTGCGCACCGCGATGCACTTGCTGTGCTGCTGCTTCTCGTCGCTGACGGCGGCCTTGATGACGTCCTGAGCGCCGGTGTCCTTGCAGCCGGCGGCAAGGATCTTCTCTTCGAAGACTTCGCGCGTGCCGTGTTTTTCGCCCGGAATATAGGCGGCGATTTCGGCGTCCGGCAGCGATGCGTCGACTTCCGACCACTTCTTGTAGGGATTGGCGACGAGCTTGCCGTCGACGACGACTTCGGCGGCGAGCGCCTTGTAGATATGCTCCGGCTTCAGGGCGAGGTCGGCATTGCCGGCGTCGGTGGCGAAGACGATACCGTCATAGCCGATCTTCACTTCCTGGATCTCGGTCACGCCGGCAGCCTTGCAGGCCTCGACTTCGCTGTCCTTGATCTTGCGGGAAGAATTGGCGATATCGATCGTGTCTTCACCCACGCCCTTGCAGAATTCCTTGAGGCCGGCAGAGGAGCCGCCGGACTCGACCACCGGCGTCTTGAAGTCGGGGAAGGTCTCGCCGAAATTCTCGGCAACGATCTTGGCATAGGGAAGAACGGTCGAGGAGCCGGCGACCTGGATCTGGTCGCGAGCCGCAGCAACGCCCGCGAAGGCGGCGGATGCAACCAGCGCCGCTACAGTGAGTTTAAGAGATTTCATGAATGTTCTCCCGGAATGGGCTTGTGTTGGTGCGCCAGGGATCAGCGCTCTCTTCGCCGTTTCATCGGCCGCCCCTAGTTAGCCGCCGATGGCTACAGCTTTTATGTCAATTCGGTGAAACATTTATGACAGGCTAACATGCTGAAAATACTTCCTGATTTCCTCGTAGGAATATTTCAGCGCGGCGTGGTGTGTCAGAAGCGGACCTTGAAGACCGTGCCCTTCCCCACCTCCGAATGGATGAGCAGGCGGGCGCGGTGACGCGTGAGGATATGCTTGACGATGGCGAGGCCCAGGCCGGTGCCTTTCTTCGACCGGCTCGCCTCGACATTGACCCGGTAGAAGCGTTCGGTGATGCGCGGGACATGCTCGGCAGGTATTCCCGGACCGTGGTCGGTAACCGTCACCTCCGCCTGATGACCGTTCCCGCCGGTCAGCCGGACATCGACCTGCTTGCCTTCCTGGCCGTATTTGCAGGCGTTCTCTATAAGGTTTTCGAAGACCTCCACCAGTTCGTCCCGATCCCCCTGGACGAAAACCGGCGTCTGCGGAACCTCCAGCGCGATCGTCACGTCGAGTTCCCCCGCAAGCGGCGCCAGGCTGTCGCGCACGTGTCCGAGCAGCGGCCCGAGATCGACGGCATCGTCCGGCGCGATGTGCGACTTCAACTCGAGCCGCGACAACGACAGGAGGTCGTCCACGAGCCGGCTCATGCGCGTGACCTGCTCGTGCATGATTCCGAAGAATTTCTCCTGGGCCTTCCGGTCGTCGCGGGCGGGGCCCTGCAGCGTCTCGATGAAGCCGCGCAGCGATGCGAGCGGCGTGCGCAGCTCATGGCTGGCATTGGCGACGAAGTCGGAGCGCATCCGGTCGATGCGGCGGGCCTGCGAGATATCGCGATACGTCAGCAGGAAGATGCGCCGGCCGGAACCTTCGCAACCTATGTCCGCGGGCGCGACGCGAACTACGTAGACCGCCTCCGAAGGCAGCCGTTCCGCATGCTCGATCTGGTTGACTTTGCCTGTCGCGATCGTCTCGCGCACCATGTCGAGAATGCCGGGCGAACGGACGCGGGCGGAAAGATAGCTGTCCTGGGGGATGGTTCCGAAGGCCTTCTCTGCGGCAACGTTCTGGAAGACGACGGTCTCGTCGGCCGCCACGACGAGCACCGGCATGTCGAGTGCGTCGAGCAGGGGAGCGAGCGGGTCGCCCTTGGATTCCACGGCAGCGCCGACGCTCGCCGGCGCTGCCTGGACTGGCGGTGCCCCCCGGTTGAGGATGGCCGCGACGAGCACGACCCAGAAAGGCAGAACGGCCAGCGGATGGATGCCCGCGAGTGCGGCAAGGAAGGCGAGCACGACGGACAGGCCGAGAAGGCCGCGCTCCGCCTTCAACCTCGGCAGCAGGGTGCGCCAGAACACCTTCGCGCCATCCAACACGATACCCTCGTTCCTCAATTCGCTGCCTCCTGCACCTCGACGACTGCTGCTGATCCAGCCAGCGGCCCGGATGCCGCAGAAGTGAGGGTAATCGCCTCAAAGCCTCCATCCGAATCCGGCCATAAGGGCGCAGAGATAGCGTTGCTTCATGACATGATTTTCACGACATGCTTGAATCCGCAATGTAATTATGGCCTCCTCCGGAGAAATCGAGCGAGCGGGAGGAAACAGATGGCACGCCACGAAGCACCGGCCGAAGCAAGGCCGGGGAGCCGGGCGGTCGAACTGGAGATTGACGGCAGAAGCCGCATCTTCGACATCGACGATCCGGACCTGCCGAAATGGATCGACGAGGAAGCCTTCGGCTCCGACGATTATCCCTACAAGAAAAAGCTCGATCGGGAGGAGTACGAAGAAACGCTGACGAAGCTGCAGATCGAACTGGTCAAGGTCCAATTCTGGATGCAGGCGACCGGCAAGCGCGTAATGGCGGTTTTCGAGGGCCGCGACGCTGCCGGCAAGGGTGGCGCGATCCACGCGACGACGGCCAATATGAATCCCCGCTCCGCGCGCGTCGTCGCACTGACGAAACCGACGGAGACCGAACGGGGTCAGTGGTATTTCCAGCGCTATGTCGCAACCTTCCCCACCGCCGGCGAGTTCGTCCTATTCGACCGCTCCTGGTACAACCGCGCCGGTGTCGAACCGGTCATGGGCTTTTGCACCGCCGACCAGTACGAGCAATTCCTCGAAGAGACGCCGCGTTTCGAGGAGATGATCGCGAACGAGGGCATCCATCTCTTCAAGTTCTGGATCAATATCGGCCGGGAGATGCAACTGAAGCGCTTCCATGACCGGCGCCACGACCCATTGAAGATCTGGAAGCTTTCGCCGATGGACATCGCGGCGCTGAACAAGTGGGACGACTACACCGCAAGACGCGACCGTATGCTGAAGGAAACGCACACGCAGCACGGGCCATGGACCGTCATCCGCGGGAACGACAAGCGCCGCTCCCGCATCAACGTGATCCGCCACATGCTGACGAAGCTCGACTATGACGGCAAGGACGAGGCGGCGATCGGCGATGTCGACGAGAAGATCCTCGGCTCCGGCCCCGGTTTTCTCAGGTGATTCCGACGCGCTGACGATCAGCCGCCCGGCTGCACCCGGATCGCAAAGAGATCGAGGCTGTTGCCGCCGCCGCTGAGATCGCTGTTGATCACCAGTTTTCCAGGGCTGCTGGGTGCCGAGCCGCGCTCGAAATTGACCTTCAACAGCATGTCGACCCGCTCGTCGTGCACGGTGAAGCGGTGCCGGCCGCAGTCGCCGAGCGTCGAGAAATCGCATTCGACCGAGAATTCGGTCGCCTTGCCCGGGGCCGCCTGGACCGTCAGGGCGAGTGTCGACGACTTGCCCGACAGCTGGGCAAGGACATCCGCGGGAATTTCGATCGCCACATCGCCCTCCTTGGAGGCCGCTGCCGAAATCAACCGCAGGCGCTCGCCTGCATCACCGCCGGACGGTTCCGCGCTGGCTCGCGGCCCCGGCGTGACCGCCGCAGTTTCTCCGGGAGCAAAGATCTCTATCCAATCGCCGGAGAAGCCTTCCTGGGCGCCGAGGGTCTGCAGGCCGGCCGCGCCGTCGAAATCCTCCGCATCCACCGTCGCGGGCGGATTGGCGACGCCGGTGTCCGTCGGCGGCCGGAGGAGGTCGTTCGTCTGAACCCACCAGACGGCGACGCCCGCCGCCGCTGCAAGCGTCGCAACGATCATCGCATAGGAGAAGAACCGGCTGCGCCTGCGCTTGCGCGGTCGCTGGTCGGCGACGCCCGGATCGGGAGCAGGCTTGCGCGCGGGGTCTATTCTTCCCTCGTCCGCCGTCGCTCTGAAAGCCGCCGGCGAGCCGTCGCGTTCGGGACGCAAAGCGCCGAGACCCCCATCCGCCTGAGCAGGGGCGCCTCCTTCCGGCTTCAATGCCGGCTCGCTCCGTGGTGCGGCAGGTGCTGGCGCCTCGGAAGCGCGCTCTACCCTCTCGCCCCTCGCCTTCACTTCGCCAAGGCTCACCACCGGCGTCTGAGCGCGCTCCTTAAGGGCGGCGCGCTCTTCCATCTCGATCGCGCGGATGACCGCTTCGAGCCGGTGACGTTGCACGGAGATGACCTCCGGATCTTCGATCTGCTGCTTCTGCAGACCGTTTTCCAGCGCCTGACGCGCCGACTGATAGATGCGCGCCCGGATCTCCGCATTGCTTCGATCCGATCTTTCCAGCGCATTCCTGATCGCTGTCTCAAGTCCGCTCACGTCAAATCCTTCTGCGCGAAGTCTTCCGGTTGCCGCAATAAGCTGCCGGATGTGCCTTTCTCGCGACGAGCCCCGCCTCTTCCCGTCACACGCCGTTGGTTTTATTAAGGATTGGGTAACCGCTGCATTGCGAATTCGCAAGTGCAGCCGCGACTTCGTCCGGCGTTCCCCAGGTAAAACATGGGCGAGCGTGGCCGAATTGCCGGAGCGCGCACCGCTTTGCGGTGTCGCGGCGTCGTATCGGAGGCGCAAAGGTCGCTGGTGTCTTCGGGGTTGCTGCATGTCCTTGCGCACCGGTGGACTTCAGGAACGATGCAGTAGGCAAGCGCGTCCGTTGCTGCTATCAATTTTGACGTTTACGAGAACGTCAAAATTGGGATGGAGATTTTCGATGTCGTTGCCGCCAATCCTGTCAGGGAAAACGAGGCTGCCGGTCGTAGGGGCGCCGCTTTTCATCGTCTCGCATCCCCGGCTGACGATCGCACAATGCAAGGCCGGCATTATCGGCGCCTTTCCCGCGCTCAACGCCCGCCCGCAATCGCAGCTCGACGAATGGCTGGCGGAGATCACCGAGACACTGGCCGACCACGATGCCAGACACCCCGAGCGCCCGGCGGCACCCTTCGCGGTGAACCAGATCGTACACAAATCGAACGTCCGGCTCGAACAGGATCTGATGCTTTGCGTCAAGTACAAGGTTCCGATCGTCATCTCCTCGCTCGGGGCCGTACCGGAGGTGAATGCCGCCATCCATTCCTATGGCGGTGTCGTTCTCCACGACGTCATCAACAACCGCCATGCGAATTCCGCGATCCGCAAGGGCGCAGACGGGCTGATCGCAGTCGCGGCAGGCGCTGGCGGCCATGCGGGAACGCTCTCGCCCTTCGCGCTCGTACAGGAAATCCGCGCCTGGTTCGACGGGCCGCTTCTGCTCTCGGGCGCGATCGCCACTGGCGGCGCAGTGCTCGCTGCGCAAGCGATGGGAGCCGACATGGCCTATATCGGCTCGCCCTTCATCGCCACGGAAGAGGCCCGCGCGAGCGACGCCTACAAGCAGATGATCGTCGACAGCAACGCCGCCGATATCGTTTATTCCAATTACTTCACCGGCATTCACGGCAATTACCTGAAACCGTCGATTCTTGCCGCCGGAATGGACCCAGCCAATCTGCCGGAAGCCGATCCCTCCAAGATGGACTTCGGCACGGCAACGGAAGGCGCCAAGGCATGGAAGGACATCTGGGGCTGCGGCCAGGGGATAGGCGCCGTGCGCGAAGTCGGCACCGTCGCCCGCCTTATCGACCGGTTGGAACAGGAATACGACGCCGCACGCGCACGCCTCGGCTTCACTTCCAATTCCGAAGGGCCGCGGGCCCAGGAATTTTCAAGTTCTCGAAACTGATGGCTTGAAATCTCGCCGCTTTGCGTTTATCAGCGCCTCACATTCGTTCCGCGACGTTCGCGGAACCGCCCCAAGGGCCGCTTTAGCTCAGTCGGTAGAGCACATCATTCGTAATGATGGGGTCACGTGTTCGAGTCACGTAAGCGGCACCATTTTCTTCAGAGATCAAAGTGTTTTTGGGCGGCTCCTGGGTCGCCCGTTTGATAGGCTGACATATGGCTCTATCGAAAGCTCGAGCGATACACAGGCTGCTGACCTAGTCTAAGCGTCTTCTAACCGCTGCTGTATGCCTCGCCGGCCGCGGTGATCGCAGGATGTGCAAAGAAGGGAAATCTCTTTTCGGCCGTCCGACCGTGCGAAAGCCATGAGCGTGGCGGCAGAAAAAATGGCCACGCCCCGGCATTATCGATCGCCCCCGCGAACGCCGCTGATCTTTTAAGCGGACGGTCGTCCACGATCACGCCGTCGCGACTGGTGGCCGTGCTGGCACACCAAAACAGTTCAGCGTATCCAGCCTTCGCGGGACATGATCTTCTGCGCTTCATCGGAGATCAGATAGTCCAGAAACGCTTTTGCTTCGGGATCGGCGTCGGGGGCCAGCGCCACGCTCAAGTCGCGCCATATTGCCCGATCGCTCGACAGCATCACCGCTTCCAGGGTGTCGGGGTTCGAAACCGGCCAATTCGGCCAGGTGATCCAGGCGTCTGCATCCAACGCTTTGAACGCCTTAAAGCTCGCGCCCGAACCATGTTCGAAAGCGACAATGTTCCTGCGGAACGCCGCGACATCCTCCAGCCGGCCGAGGCGGCCCGCGATGTCCTCCCATACACCCGTCCCCGATGTGTTGGCGACGCCAGCCCCCTCGGTTACGACGATTTTCGTCCCGACCGCCAGAAGGTCCTCGAATCTTGCGATCCCCTTGGGATTACCCGCTTTCACGGCGATCACTGCTGGACGAAGGTAAATCGGCGCGACCTGATCCGACGAAAATCCTTGATACGTCTCGAGAAAAGCAGTCATCGCCTGCTCGGAGGTACCCCAAATGACGTCCGCATCGGCCTGCGCCTTTTTCGACCATGTCTTCTCCGGCCCGGCGGTGATTTCGACCTTGCGGCCGGTCTCCTTCGTCCAGACGTCCGCGACTTTCCGGATGGCGGTGTGCGGACCGCCTGCACCGTAAAGACGGATCACCCCATCCTGGGCATCGCGGCTGATCGAAGGGTCATGGAGTGCGGTGTCCTGTGCCGAAGCAGGCGTGGCAAGGATCGTTGTCAGGACAATCAGAAACGCAATTCGCACGGGCTTCTCCTTTTATGCGTGTTGGACCGCAGCAGTCTTTCGACGGCGCGGCAGGAGAAACGACTCTTCGACGGGTACAATCCTTCCCTCATGGAGGAACACGAAACCGTGATCCCCCGTCACACATCACGTGTAAAAATATCGCGTCAGGTGAAAGAACACCGGTGCCGCGAAGCTCAGCGAATCCATTCGGTCGAGTACGCCGCCATGGCCGCTGATCATCGAGCCCCAGTCCTTTACGCCCATCGAGCGCTTCACGGCCGAGAGCGCCAGTCCGCCGAGAAAGCCCATGGCGACGATGGCGAGGGCCATGGCGGCCGCCTGTAGCGGCGTGAAGGGCGTTATCCACCACAAGGCCGCGCCGGCAGCCACTGCCGAAAGCCCGCCTCCGGCAAGTCCCTCGACCGTTTTCGACGGGCTGACGACCGGTGCGATCTTCGTCCGGCCGAAAAGCTTGCCGAAGACATACTGCATGACATCGCTGAACTGCGCGATGGTGATGAGGAAGAAGAGCAGCAGAAAGCCTTCGCCCGGCCGGCCGGGGATGTCGAGCGTCAGGAGGGCCGGTGCGTGGCTGATGCAATAGACCGTCAGCATCAGCCCCCACTGGATGCGCGAGACGCGCAGCAGGAACTGCTCCGTGTCGCCCTTCAGCGCGGAAAGGCTCGGCAGGAGGAGGAAGCCGTAGACCGGTATCAGAATGGTGAAAAGCGCATACCAGTCGATCGAGATCAGCCAGTATTGCAGCGGCAGCAGAACGTAAAAGGAAGCGACGAGCGGCAGGTGATCGGCGGCACGCGTCGGCGTCAGCGAGACGAACTCGCGCAGCGTGTAGAAGGAGGTGAGAGCAAAGAGCACGAGCGTGACGCCGCGGCCGAGAGCGAAACTCACCGCGAATATGGCGATCATCACCCACCATGCCCTGATACGGGCATTGAGATTGTCGGTCGTCGCCCGCCCCGTTTCGGACGTCGCGCGGCGCGACAGCACGAAGCCGATCAGCGATGCCGCTCCGAGAAGAGCGCCTATGCCGGCAAAGAGGATAAAGAGTTTGTCGTTCAAGGACATGGAAGCCTCATCCGATGGGTTCCGGCGCAAGTGCGGCGACCGCTGCGCGGGCGCGTTCCAGAAAAGCCTCCTTCTCTTCGCCGGTGTGGCGCGCGACCGGCGGTCCGAAACGCACCGTGCAGCTGATGGGGACGGGCAAAAAGGTTCCCTTGGGAAAGGCGCGCGAGGGATTGTCGAGATAGGTCGGGATCAGTTCCACGTCGGGAAATTCCTGAGACAGCCAGTAGAGCCCGCTCTTGAACGGCCCCGGCAACCGCTCGCTGCCGCGCGTGCCCTCCGGGAAAAGGATGAGCGACTCACCCTCGCAGAGCACGTTGCGCAAGGGTGCGAGAGCCGCTCCGGGCGGCCCCTGCGTCGAGCGCTCGACGAGCACGCCGTTCAACACCTTTAGCCCGATATGGCGCCTCACGGCCCCCCTGCCCCAATAGTCCGCCGCGGCGATCGGATGCGTCGACGCGCGCAACGCACGCGGCAGCGCCGACCAGATCAGCAGCGTGTCGAGATGGCTCGCGTGATTGGCGAAATAGATTCGCTGGCGCATTTCCGGCCGCGAGCCCATCCAGTGCGCCTGCCCGCCGGCGATGAACCGCGTGAGGCCGATCAATGCCAGGTCGATCACGGCTTCGCGCCTTCCCGAATGCGCGCGACGATGGCCCTCGTGCGGGTCGCGCATGTGACGAGCGCGCCGGCAAGAATGATCCAAGCCGTGGCGTAAAGCACGAGGCGCTCCGTCATCACAAACGCTTCCCCGAATGCCAGCACGCAGGCGAGACTCATCAACGCCATGCGGTGCTGTTTCGCCATGGGACCGCGGAAGTCCTGAGCCTGGCCGAGCGACCCGCCGAAGACGCGCACATAGGCCGTGAAGGCGGCCGCAAGCGCTCCCGCCCAGCCGAGCCATCCCGCGCCGGCGGCATAGCCGAGTGCAACGATGAGCAAGGTATCGGCGACCCGGTCGGGAAACTCGTTGTAGAGCGCTCCCACCGGCGAACCGCGCCCGCCCTCGACCGCCACCATGCCGTCGAGAAGGTTGCACAGGAGGCGCAACTGGATAGCGGCGAGCGCCACGGGATAAAGGAACGGCCAGCGGACTGCGGAAAGGAGGGCCCCTGCCCCCAGCGCGGCAAAGACGACGCTTGCAAGCGAGATCTGGTTCGGCGTGACCGACGTCTTCAGAAGCAACGCCGTCAAGCGCCGCGCGTAGCCGCTGTCGCGCGCGGCGATGGGGCGACGATCCACGCCCGGCCTGTCTGCGTCTTCGCCGTCGGGTGCGACACTCATGTTCGAGAGGTACGGCCTACAAATGAATGATTGCAGTCTGTCTTAAAACAACTTCCATGCAAATGCCATATCGCCGCGTGGCCGGCTTCGGTCTCACTTGGCGGAAATATCCACCCTGGGTATACCGTTGACCGTCGGCTCCGGCTGGCTCGTCACCTCGCGAAGCCATTCGCGCCAGATGGCGACGAGCAGCGCCATCAGGACCGGGCCGACGAAGAGACCGAGAAACCCCATCGTCTTGACGCCACCGACCAGGCCGAAAAACGTCGGCAGAAAGGGCAGCTTGATCGGGCCGCCGACGAGCCTCGGGCGCAATGTCTTGTCTACGATGAAGAGCTCCGTCGTACCCCAGGTGAACAGCGCCACGCCGTGGGCGGGCGAGCCGCTAGCAACGAGATAGACCGAGACCAGGGTGAAGCAGAGCGGAGCGCCGCCCGGCACGAGCGCCATGACGCCGGTGATGATGCCGAGCGTCACCGGCGACGGTACGCCGGCCAGCCAATAGGCGACGCCGAGCACAATGCCTTCGCCGATCGCGATGATGCCCATGCCGGTGACCGTCGAACTGATCGTAAGGGGCACCACGCGCGACAGCCTCTCCCAGCGCATGGGAAAGATCCGTTCGCCAAGATGGTCGAGCTGCTTCGAAAAGGACTGGCCGTCGCGATAGACGAAGAAGAGCGTGATCAGCATGAAAAGGAGCGTCAGGAAGGACTGGAAGGCGGAGGCACCGACCACGAGCACGCCGCGATAGATATTGCCGATATTGGAGCCGCTCACGAGCTGCACCAACTCCCCGAGAGCGCCGGGGTGACCGACATATTTGACCCATTGTTCGCCGAGCCAGGCACCCACGGCCGGGATCGTCGCCAGCCAGGCAGGCGCCGGGGCGCCGTTCGCATTGGTCGCAACCGCCCAGACGAGCCAATCGCGCACTTCGTCAACGGCATAGATCGCGACGAGCGAGATCGGCACGACGATAAAGGCGACGACGGAAATGATGGCGATCGTCGCAGCAAGTGTGCGGTTGCCGTTCACGCCCTGAAGCAGCCGCCAATAGATGGGCCAGCTCGCGAACCCGATGACCACCGCCGCAAGCACCGGCACGAGGAAACCATGGAAGAAATAGACGCCGCAAAGCAGAATGAGAACGAGCAGCCACCGGGCCGCCGAAATCGGCACGACGAGGGCGGAGCGTGAATGGGCCGGCTGCCCGAAGAGCCGCGGCTCCACAGGTAGATTCTCTCGTTCGCGATTGCCCAATTGCACCAATTCTCCTCCGTCTCTTCGAACCTTACAACAAACCCGCAACCTTGCCAGCCCGTTCCGCTCCGCTGGACGCGGTTTCCGGCGCAATGATGGCGGCCGGCTCCGAATCGGCGCTTTACGCCAGAACGCGCGCATTTTCACCTAGCAAGCGGACGTGACAGGGAGATTAGAGCGGCTGAGGAAAAGCGCGTGCGGTTTC
Organism: Sinorhizobium sp. GQ132; assembly: GCF_059758575.1. Taxonomy (NCBI): domain Bacteria; kingdom Pseudomonadati; phylum Pseudomonadota; class Alphaproteobacteria; order Hyphomicrobiales; family Rhizobiaceae; genus Sinorhizobium; species Sinorhizobium sp. GQ132. The sequence continues at coordinate 99,055 of NZ_JCAXDX010000004.1, forward strand.
GCGCGCAGTCAGGCTACGCGTCCCGTCTCCGGCGATCCACGAGCACCGAGGCGAGGAATATGGCGAAACCGCCGATGCCGAGCACGGCGCCGACGAGCCCCGGCGAAGTCCAGCCATAGCCGGCGGCGATGGCAATGCCGCCGAGCCAGGCCCCAAGGGCATTGGCGAGATTGAAGGCGGAATGACTGAGGGCTGCCGCGAGCGTCTGCGCCTTTCCGGCGACGTCCATCAGCCGGGTCTGCACGCCCGGAACGACGGCGAAGCCACCGCCGATGAAAAGCACGTTGACGATCGCCATCCAGGGGCTCGTCATGGTGAAATAGAAGAGGATGTAGGCGAAGACGTTGAAGACGAGCGCGATGCCGATGGCGCGTGTAAGCGACCAATCGGCGAGCCGCGAACCCACGATATTGCCGAGGATCATGCCTGCGCCGAAGACCGACAGCATGACGGGTACATTGGCGACGGAAACGCCCGCGACCTGGGTCAGCGCCGGTGCGATATAGGTGAAGACGGCGAACATCCCGCCGCAGCCGATCGCACAGATACCCAGCAGCAACCAGACCTGGAGGCTTCCCAGCGCGCTCAATTCCCGCAGCGGCGTCGCCTGCGGATCGCCCCTGTCCCGCGGCACGTGAAGCCAGATCAGGACCATCGTCATAAGGCTGATGCCGCCGACGATCGCAAAGGCGCTGCGCCAGCCGAGCGCCTGGCCGAACCAGGCGACGAGCGGCGTGCCGAAAAGGGTGGCGATCGTCAGCCCCATCATGACCCGCCCGACCGCGCGCGCCCGCTGGTTCGGTGCCGCAAGTCCTGCCGCGACCAGTGCCGCCACGCCGAAATAGGCCCCGTGCGGCAGGCCCGCGAAAAAGCGCGCGGCGACGAGCGGGTAGAAACTTGGAGCAAATGCGGACGCGAAATTGCCCAATGCAAAGACCGCCATCAGGACCAGCAGCACATGAAAGCGGGCGAACCGCGCCGCAAGCACGGCGATCAACGGCGCCCCGACGACGACGCCGAGCGCGTAGGCGCTGATGACGGCGCCGGCCGCCGGCACCGACACCACGACGTCGTCGGCGACCTGAGGCAACAGACCCATAATGGCGAATTCGCCGGTACCGATACCGAATCCGCCGACAGCCAGCGCGATTTCCGCCGCGGAAACTCTGTTGCGGGACTTGCCTATATGGGTGGGGCCGATATCGGCGGAAAGGACGTCTTCGGACATGCGTTACCTTGGCTCGCGGACCATCGGCCGCCGCTTGGGAGGGATCTTGTAAAATATCTTGGGGACGTCGGCGCAGCCGATGTCGTGGCAGGTTATACTGCAGTGCAGTATAGGCGGGCCCGCTGCACCTGCAAGAACTGTGCTGCAGGGCACATGAATATTTCACAACCGGTGCATGTCTGCCGATTGTTGACGTTTACGTCAAAGTTATATAATCCGGATTACGGCTTGAAGAGGCGAGCTAAAAGCAGCATCTTCGACGGAGAGGAAGATCGGGAGGGATTTTTCTTTGCCGCGATGACGGCCGTTCATTGGCGACCAGAGGGAGGAAGGTCATGGCGGAAGCAAGCACCCAGCAGTCGGGTTCCGGTACGGCGAAGATCTGGCTCGGATCCTACCCGCCGGGCGTGCCCGCCGACATCGGCCCGCTCACCTATCGCTCCATCGGCGAATTCTTCGATCACGCGGTTGCGCAATATTCCTGGCGGCCCGCATTCACCTGCATGGGCAAGGCGCTGACCTTCTCCGATCTCAATGCGCATTCGGCGAAAATCGCCGCCTGGCTCCAGTCGCTGGGGCTCGCGAACGGCGATCGGGTTGCGGTGATGATGCCCAACATCCTTCAAAATCCCGTCATCGTCTACGGAATCCTGCGAGCCGGCTTCACCGTCGTCAACGTCAATCCGCTCTATACGCCGCGCGAACTGGAGCACCAGTTGGTGGATGCCGGCGCCAAGGCGATCTTCGTGCTCGAGAACTTCGCCCATACGGTCGAGCAGGTGCTGCCCCGCACGAAGGTCAAGCATGTCGTGGTCGCCAGCATGGGCGACATGCTTGGTCCGAAGGGAACAATCGTCAATCTGGTGGTGCGCCGCGTCAAGAAGCTGGTCCCCGCCTGGTCGATTCCAGGTCACCTTTCTTTCAAGTCGGTTCTTGCCAAGGGCGCGACGCTCGGCTTCAAGCGGCCGAACGTGGCGCCGGGAGATGTCGCCTTCCTGCAATATACCGGCGGCACCACCGGTGTTTCCAAGGGCGCAACGCTGACGCACGCCAATCTCCTGTCCAACATGGCCCAGATGGAACTGTGGCTGAACACGGCCTTCCTGCGCAAACCGCGCCCGGAGAGGCTCACCTTCATGTGCGCGTTGCCGCTCTATCATATCTTCGCGCTCACGGTGAATTCGCTGATGGGGCTGGCAACCGGCGGCAACAACATCCTGATACCGAACCCGCGCGACATCCCCGCCTTCGTCAAGGAGCTCGGCAGGCACAGGACGAACATCTTTCCGGGGCTGAACACGCTCTTCAACGCGTTGATGAACAATCCCGAATTCCGCAAACTCGACTTCTCGTCCCTGATCCTGACCTTCGGCGGCGGCATGGCGGTGCAGCGGCCCGTCGCCGAGCGCTGGCTGGAGCTGACCGGCTGCCCGATCCATGAAGGCTACGGCCTTTCCGAGACCTCGCCGGTCGCGACCGCCAACCGCCTCGACACCGACGATTTCACCGGCACGATCGGCATGCCGCTGCCCTCGACGGAGATCGAGATCCGCGACGAGGACGGGCGCACGCTTCCCGCGGGCGAAATCGGAGAGATCTGCATTCGCGGCCCGCAGGTCATGGCGGGCTACTGGCAGCGCCCAGAGGAAACGGCCAAGGCCATTTCGCCGGACGGCTTCTTCCGCACCGGGGATGTCGGCTTCATGAACGCCGAGGGGTTGACGAAGATCGTCGACCGGAAGAAGGACATGATCCTCGTCTCGGGGTTCAACGTCTTCCCCAACGAGATCGAGGAGGTGGCGGCGACCCATCCCGGCATCCTCGAATGCGCCGCAATCGGTATTGCCGACCCTCATTCCGGCGAAGCGGTCAAGCTCTTCGTCGTGCGCAAGGACCCGAACCTCACCGAAGAAGAGGTCAAGCGCCACTGCGCCGCCAACCTCACCAACTACAAGCGGCCGCGACACGTGGAGTTCCGCACGGAACTGCCCAAGTCCAACGTCGGCAAGATCCTGCGCAAGGATCTTCGCGGGTAACGGCTTGGGCGCGAAAACGCCCCTCACCCGGCCTGTCGGCCCCCTTCTCCCCGCTGGACGGGGAGAAGGGACTCGTGGCACCGCCTCGTTCCATTTTGCCGCCGCGTGTGCGTCCGAGTCCCCTCTGCCCGCCTGCCTGGAGAGGGTTAGGGTGAGGGGATGTTTTCGCCGCCCTTCCGATGGAGCGATGCGGCCACCTTTTTTCGCTGCAGCGCACACCTGCCCTTGATTTGCCGCGGTTAAACCGACTAGCTATCGCAGCCAAATTCCAATGCCCTCATTCCCATGCCCCAGTTGCGATGCAAGGAGCCCTGCGATGAAAGCGCTTGTCGAAAACCTGAAAGCCACTGCACGCGAAACCGATGCGACCGATATCCGTGCCGCCTTCGCGGCCGATCCGAACCGCTTCTCGCGCTTCAGCACGGCGTTCGACGACCTCCTCTTCGACTACTCCAAATGCGCCGTGAACGACCGGGTGATCGACGGCCTCGAAGCGCTCGCCAAGGCGGCGAAGGTCGAGGAAAAGCGCGATGCGATGTTCCGCGGCGATATCATCAACATTACCGAGGAGCGCGCGGTTCTGCACACGGCGCTCAGGAACAGGTCGAACCGGCCGGTTCTCGTGGGTGGCAAGGACGTCATGCCGGACGTCAATGCCGTGCTGGAGGCCATGGGCAAGTTCGCTGACGACGTCCGCTCCGGTGCCCTGAAAGGAGCCACAGGCAAGAAAATCACCGACGTCGTCAATATAGGCATCGGGGGCTCCGACCTCGGCCCTGTCATGGCGACGCTGGCGCTTGCCCCCTTCCATGACGGTCCGCGGCTGCACTTCGTTTCCAATGTCGACGGCGCCCACATCGCAGACACGCTGAAGCTCCTCGATCCCGAGACTTCTCTCTTCATCGTCGCCTCCAAGACTTTCACCACGATCGAGACGATGACCAATGCGGCGACTGCCCGCGCCTTCATCGCCGGCAAGCTCGGCGAGGCGGCGGTGGGTCATCACTTCGCGGCCGTCTCCACCGCCCTGGATAAGGTCGGCGCCTTCGGCATCGATGCCGCCCGCGTCTTCGGCTTCTGGGACTGGGTCGGGGGACGCTATTCCATCTGGTCGGCGATCGGACTGCCGTTGATGATCGCGATCGGCAAGGAGAATTTCGGCCGCTTCCTCGATGGCGGCCACGCCATGGACGAGCATTTCCGCAGCGCGCCGCTTAGCCGGAACATCCCCATGCTCCTCGGGCTCATCGGCTTCTATCACCGCAACGTTCTCGGCTATCCGTCGCGGGCGATCCTGCCCTACGATCAGCGGCTGACGCGCTTCCCGGCCTATCTGCAGCAGCTCGACATGGAATCGAACGGCAAGGGCGTGACGCTCGACAACCAGCCGGTCGAATTCGCGACCGGTCCCGTGGTCTGGGGCGAGCCCGGCACCAATGGGCAGCATGCCTTCTATCAGCTCATCCACCAGGGAACCGATATCTTTCCCGCCGAGTTCATGATCGCGGCGAACGGCCACGAAAAGGACCTGCGTCACCAGCACCAGCTCCTGATGGCGAACTGCCTGGCGCAGTCGGAAGCCCTCATGAAAGGGCGTACGCTGGCGGAAGCCAAGGCGCAGCTGACCTCCAAGGGAATGAACGAGGCAAAGGCCGACAAAATCGCACCCCACCGCGTCTTCACCGGAAACCGGCCGTCGCTGACCATCGTCTACGATCAGCTCGACCCCTTCGCGCTCGGCCGTCTGATCGCGCTTTACGAACATCGCGTCTTTGTGGAAGGCGCGCTCTTCAACATCAATTCCTTCGACCAGTGGGGCGTCGAGCTCGGCAAGGAACTGGCGACCGGCCTGCTGCCCGTCATCGAAGGCAAGGAAAGCACCGAGGGACACGATTCCTCAACCGCCGGACTGGTTGCTGCACTGTTGAAGGCGGCACGCTGATCGACGACCGATCGGAGTGATCGGTCAGCCGCGCAGATTCTCCCCCCCTTGCGGGGGAGATGGAGGAAGCCAGAGCGGGCATAGACGGCCGCGCGTGCTGCTTGGACCCGCCGAGACCCGGCGTCGCCGGCACCGACCTCACAGCCCGAGTTCGTGCCGCCAGGGCGGGTTGGCGCCTGCGCGCGAAACAGTGACGGCCGCCGCCTTCGCTCCGAGCGTCAGGGCCTGACGGATGGCCTCGTCGGTCAGGCTTGCCACCTTCTCCTTGGTCAGGAGGCCGTTGAACTTCAACGACGCCAGTATACCGGCGTCGAAAGTGTCGCCCGCGCCGACAGTATCGACGACCTCGACCCGTTCGCTCGCGACCTCGACCTTGTGGCCGTCCGTATAACCGACCGCGCCGTCCGCGCCGCGGGTGATCAGCACCAGCTTCGGGCCGCGTTTCAGCCATTCGGCCGCGAGCGCGTCGTGGCTGCCCTCCATGCCGAACCAGGCGAGGTCCTCGTCGGAGAACTTGATGATATCGCACATGGCAGCCATTCGCTTCATGCGTCCGAGATGCGCCCCCCGGTCTTTGATGAAGCCGGGGCGGATATTCGGATCGAAGGAGATCACCCGTTTTTCGTGCTCCCGCGCCATCAGCGCCTCGTAAGTGGAGCCGCAGGGCTCGGGAATGAGGCTGATCGCGCCGAAATGCAGCGCCTCGCAGAAATCTCCGAGCGCCGGAAGGTGCTCCGTGGTGATCATCCTGCCGGCCGTGTTCTCGTCGAAGAAGGCGTAGCTCGCATGCCCGTCGACGAGCTTCACGAAGGCGAGCGTCGTGTGCAGCGGCAGCGTGGCGCAGGGAGCGAAATCGACATTCGCGGCCTCGAGCGTCGAGCGAAGGATGTCGCCGAACATATCGTCCGAGAGGCCGGTGAAGAAGCCTGTGGGGACGCCGAGCCGGCCGAGCGCGACGGCCGTGTTGAAGATCGCGCCGCCCGCATAGGGCGCAAAGGCGCTCTCGCCCGCCGCCGTCTCCCGCGGCAGCATGTCGATCAGGGCCTCTCCGCAGCAAACGATCATATCCATTCCTCCCCACACATATTCATCGATCCGGCAATCGCGCCAAGCCCTTCGCTACTGGACCGCGAGCGCGCTGACGCCCCCGTTACGGCCCGACCAGCCGAGCGGAGCGTTGAGGAAGGCTTCGACCTCGTTGAGCGTCTTATCGTCGAACAGCGCCAGTTCGCGCGCGACGGCAAGCACGTTGCGCCAGGTGGCGATGTAGTGCAGGTCGACGCCCTTCGACTTCATGTCGCCGCGGGCTTCCGGAAAGATGTCGTAGTAGAAAAGCGCGATGCCGTGCTCGACGACGCCGCCGGCCGCGCGGATAGCGTCGATGAACTTGAACATCGAGCCGCCGGCGGTCGTCAGATCCTCGATGACCAGGACGCGCGCGCCCTCCGGCATATGGCCTTCGATCTGGGCGTTGCGGCCATGTCCCTTCGGCGCCTTGCGCACGTAGATCATCGGCAGGCCGAGACGCTCGGCAAGCATTGCTGCGAAGGGAATGCCGGCAGTCTCGCCGCCGGCCACCACGTCGAACCGCTCGAATCCGGCTTCGCGCAGGATCGTCGCAGCGGCGAAATCCATCACTGCGGAACGGATTCGCGGATAGGAGATCAGCTTGCGGCAGTCGATATAGACCGGGCTCGCCATGCCGGAAGAGAGCTTGTAGGGCTCGTCGGCGCGAAAATGCACCGCCTTGATTTCCCAGAGCATCTTCGCGACCAGCTCGGCCATCACCGCCTTATCGGTGAACGCGTTCGAAAACATGGATTCTCCTTCTGCAATCAGGGCTGGACGACGGCCCAATGAAGCGGAAACATCGGGTCGAAGACAGTGACCGGGCCGGCCTCGGTTTCGATCTTGGCGGGATAGCGGACGGGCTCCTCCTGCTTGTGCAGCGTGATCGTTTCCTCATTTGCCGGCAGGCCGTACCAGGCTGGCCCGTTCAGCGAGGTGAAGGCTTCCAGCCGGTCGAGCGCGCCCTCTTCCTCGAAGACGTGAGCGAGGCAGCTCAAGGTGTTGATCGATGTGTAGATGCCGGCACAGCCGCAGGCGCATTCCTTGAGCGGGTCGACATGCGGGGCGGAGTCCGTTCCGAGGAAGAAGCGGACGTCGCCCGAGATCGCCGCCTGGCGAAGCGCCAGCCGATGCGTCTCGCGCTTCGCTACCGGCAGACAGTAGTAATGCGGCTTGATGCCGCCGACGAGGATGGCGTTGCGGTTGATGATCAGGTGATGGGTGGTGATGGAGCCGGCAAGATTGGCCGCGTGCTCCCGGATATAATCGACCCCGTCCTTCGTCGTCACATGCTCCATGGTGATCCGGAGATCGGGCAGTCGCCGGCGGAGCGGGTCGAGAACGGTTTCGATGAAGACTGCCTCACGGTCGAAAATATCGACCTCGGCCGTCGTCACCTCGCCATGGACGCAGAGCGGCAGGCCGATCTCGGCCATGCGCTCGAGCACCGGCATGGCCTTGTCGATATCGCGGACCCCGCTCGACGAATTGGTGGTGGCGCCAGCCGGATAGAGCTTGACCGCCTTGACGAGGCCGCTCCTGAACCCGGCTTCCACATCGCCCGGATCGGTGCCCTCGGTAAGATAAAGCGTCATCAGCGGCTCGAACCGGTCCCCTGCGGGAATGGCGGCGAGGATGCGCTCGCGATAGGCGGCCGCATCGGCCGAGGTCACCACCGGCGGCACCAGATTGGGCATGATGATGGCACGCGCGAAATGGCGGCTCGTATCGGCGATCACGCCGCGCAGCATGCCGCCGTCGCGCAGGTGAAGATGCCAATCGTCAGGGCGGCGTATAACGAGGTCTTGCATATCAGCGTTCTCCCGATGCTCGCGCCCGATCCGCGCGGCCGGCATCAGGCGTACCGGTGCGCTCGAAGGGCGGCAACTCATGTGGTGAAACCGCGCCTCGATAACACCATTGCGCCGCCGAAGACAATGGCGATTCGAAAGGTCACCGCAGTCCGCGGCCGGAAACTGCGGGACGAATGCCGAGCACTCTAAAAGTCCCTGATCACGACATCCGCCGGCCTGCGGCTGTCGAGGACCCGGCGGGCATTGGGCAGGTCGTTGCCATAGGCCTTGCTGCGCGCCGCGTCTTCGTCATAGCCGTGATCGTACCAGCGCTGCAGGAGCCGCCGCTCGAGCACCTCCAGACCCGGATCTATGAAGATCGAATAGTCGAAGGCGCCGTCGAGGCCGTTCCAGGGCGCTTCCTCCAGCAGCAGGTAGTTGCCCTCGGCAAGCACGATACGCGTCTCGGGCGCGATGATCCTCGCCGAGGCGATCGCCAGTTCCCGGGAGCGGTCGAAGACCGGAACGAGAACCTCGCCGTCATCGGCGCGCACGGCAGCAAGCGTTGCGAGAAAGGATCGGACGTCGAAGGTCTCGGGTGCCCCCTTGCGGGCAAGCAGCCCTTTTTCTTCGAGAACGGCATTGTCCATGTGAAACCCGTCCATGGGCAACACCGCCGCCTTTTCGCCCGCCTGCGTGATCGCCTCCGCAAGCGTTTCGGAAAGCGTAGACTTGCCGGCGCCGGGCGGACCGGCGATGGCGACGATGAAGCGGCCGGAAACGACCGCCCGCTTCAGGATTTCATCCGCAAGGGATTTGACGCTCATGCCGCAATCGCCTCGCGCGGCGGCTCCTTCGCGCCGGTCATGAAGGCCACCGCATCGGACATGGTGTAATCCTTGGGATTGATGACGCAGAGGCGGCGGCCGAGACGATGGATGTGGATCCGGTCCGCGACTTCGAAGACATGCGGCATGTTGTGCGAGATCAGCACGATCGGCAGACCGCGGCGACGCACGTCGAGGATCAGCTCCAGCACGCGCCGGCTTTCCTTCACCCCGAGCGCCGCAGTCGGCTCGTCCATGATGACGACCTTGGAACCGAAAGCGGCGGCGCGTGCCACCGCGACGCCCTGGCGTTGTCCGCCCGAGAGCGTCTCGACCGCCTGGTTGATGTTCTGGATGGTCATCAGACCGAGCTCGGAGAGCTTCGCCCGCGCCTGCTTTTCCATGGCGGCCCGGTCGAGCGAGCGGAACCACTTGCCCATGATTCCCGGCTTGCGGATTTCCCGGCCGAGGAACATGTTGTCGGCGATCGACAATGCCGGCGACAGGGCGAGGTTCTGATAGACCGTTTCGATGCCGGCTTGCCTCGCCTCCATCGGCGAGCGGAACTGGATGGGCCTGCCCTCCAGCCGGATCTCGCCCTCGTCCGGCGTGACGGCGCCCGATATCGCCTTGATCATCGAGGACTTGCCGGCGCCGTTGTCGCCGATAACGGCCAGGATTTCACCGGGATAGAGGTCGAAGTCGGCGCGATCGAGGGCAGTCACGCGGCCATAGCGCTTGACGAGGCCGCGGGCGGTGAGAATGGGTTCCTGTGCCATCAGGCTGCTACCTTTCTGATCCACTGGTCGATTGCAACGGCGATGATGATCAGCAAGCCGATCAGGAGATAGGTCCATTGCGGGTCGGTGCCCATGAGGCGCAGGCCGAGTGAGAAGACGCCGACGATCAGCGCGCCGAAGAGCATGCCCATGATGGATCCGCGGCCGCCGAAGAGCGAGATGCCGCCGATCACCACGGCGGTGATCGATTCGATATTCGCGAACTGCCCCGCTGTCGGGGAGACGGAGCCGATGCGGCCGATGAGGGTCCAGCCGGCAAGGGCGCAGATGAGACCGGAGAGCGTATAGATGGAGATGAGCATGCGCGTGACGTTGACGCCGGCGAGCTTGGCAGCCTCGGGGTCGTCGCCCACGGCATAGACATAGCGCCCCCAGGCCGTGCGGTTCAGGACATACCAAAGAAGGCAGACGAGGAGCACCATCACCACGACGCCGTAGGTGAAGACGGCATTGCCGATGCGGAAGTTCTGGCCGAAGAACTGCAGGATCGGGGCATTCGCGGAAATATCCTGAGCCCGGATCGTCTCATTGGCGGAATAGAGGAAGTTGGAGGCGAGCACGATCTGCCACATGCCGAGCGTGACGATAAAGGGAGGCAGCTTCATCCGCGCGACGAGCGTTCCGTTGATGTAGCCGCAGAGCGCCCCCACCCCAAGACCGCAGATGACGGAGAGCACCGGCGGGAAGCCGTAGCGGAAGGTGAACTGCCCCATGATGACGGATGAGAGCACCATGATGGCGCCGACCGAAAGATCGATACCGGCGGTCAGGATCACGAGCGTCTGAGCGGCACCGACGATACCGACGATTGCCACCTGCTGCAGGATCAGCGTCATGGTGAAGGCGGAAAAGAACTTGCCGCCGAGAATGACCCCGAAGGCGATCAGCGACAGAACCAGCACGATCAGCGGCACCGCGGCCGGGCTCGAATGCAGGAAGTGCTGCAGCTTCTGAAGCAGCGTCTTATCATGCGCGTCGAAAGACGCTACGTCCGTCGAACTGTCGGCCAGGACCTTTTCGAATTCCTGGGATGGCTGTGCGGCCGTGTTTGTTTCGCCCATGGGGACTCCTCCCGTGAACCCCGCTCAAGAGGGGGTGCATTGCTGCAGGATGCGCGGCCCACCGGTCGAAGCGGCGAGCCTCAGAACGCTCGACGACAATCCCGCTTGCGCCGCGATCGGTTCTGAGAAGCCAGAGCGGAACGCGGGCAAGAAGCATCTCGTGCTTTCCTCGCCCCGCCCTGAAAATTGCGCAGGTTTTCTATGCCTTGTCAAAGACCTCGGCACTTGCGGAAAGGGCGGCCGGGGCCGCCCTTCCCCTCACGCCTGTGCGCGTGGCCGATCAGCCCCAGCACTTCTCCATGCCGGTCTTGGTATCGATCGACTCGACGCCGGATACCGGCTTGTCGGTGACAAGCGCGACGCCGGTGTCGACGAAGTCCTTGCCTTCGGTCGGCGTAGGCTTCTCGCCCGTATCGGCGAACTTCTTGATCGCCTCGATGCCGAGCGCCGCCATCATCAGCGGATACTGCTGCGACGTCGCGCCGATCACGCCCTCGGCGACATTCTTGACGCCCGGGCAGCCGCCGTCGACGGAAACGATCAGCACGTCCTTCTCGCGGCCGACGGACTTCAGCGCCTCATAGGCGCCGGCGGCGGCCGGCTCGTTGATCGTGTGGACGACGTTGATGGTCGGATCCTTCTGGAGGAGGTTCTCCATCGCGGTCCGGCCGCCCTCTTCGTTGCCGTTGGTGATGTCGTGGCCGACGATGCGCGGGTCATCCTCGTCGCCGATCTTGTTCGGGTCCTTGGGGTCGATGCCGAAACCGATCATGAAGCCCTGGTCGCGCAACACGTCGACGGAGGGCTGCGACGGCGTCAGGTCGAGGAAGGCCACCTTGGCTTCCTTGGCGGCATCGCCGAGCGTTGCGGCCGCCCACTGGCCGATGAGTTTGCCGGCGAGCAGGTTGTCCGTCGCAAAAGTGGCGTCGGCGGCATTGAGGGGTTCGAGCGGCGTGTCGAGCGCGATGACCAGAAGGCCCGCATCCCGTGCCTTCTGGACCTGGGGCACGATACCCTGGGTATCGGAGGCGGCAATCAGGATACCCTTGGCGCCATCGGCAATGCAGGTCTCGATCGCAGCGACCTGGCTTTCGGAATCACCGTCGATCTTGCCGGCATAGGACTTCAGGGTGACGCCCAGTTCCTTGGCCTTGGCGGCCGCGCCCTCCTTCATCTTCACGAAGAAAGGATTGGTGTCGGTTTTGGTGATGAGGCATGCCGACACGTCGGCTGCCTGCGAGGGCGATGCGAAAGCAACGCCCATGGCGAGCGCGCCGAATGCGGCAGAAAGAACTGTCTTCTTCATTAAATCCTCCCAAGGATAAAAAATGCCGGCGCGCCGGCTTTCAGGACCCGCTGCAGCATTCTCCTCGGCTGCAGACGGCGCTTCCGACGGTCAATCAAGCATCAAAAATCCAGCCTGTCAATAAATAAATCAAATTGAATTATTATCTCGTTGTGTCATTCTGCGCGTAATGTCGCTTCCGTCCAATCGAGCGGATCGGGCATTGACAATCGCGGGCCGAATGCGGAGAGGCCCACGCGAACCGAGCGGCGCCAGGGTGCCGCGATCGGGTGCGGTCGCGGTACAGCTTTAGGTACTGCATGGCCGTACCCGGATCGGGGAGGAACCGTACGGTACCAATGGGAGGAAACGGTGGCATGTCACTGACAGATGGCCCCTATACGGGGCCGCCGCAGCCGGATGTGGTCGACCCGAGCGGCGGGGCCAATCAAACGCGCGTGCGCGCCTATAACGAACGGCTGGTCATGTCGCTGGTGCGCCGTCACGGCAGCTTGTCCAAGGCCGAGATCGCGCGCCGCTCCGGTCTTTCGGCACAGACCGCCTCCGTCATCATGCGGTCGCTCGAAGCCGACGGGCTGCTCGTCCGCGGCGCGCCGGTGCGCGGCCGCGTCGGACAGCCCTCAATCCCCATGCGGCTCAATCCCGATGCGGTCTATTCCTTCGGCGTGAAGATCGGCCGGCGCAGCGCCGATCTGGTGCTGATGGACTTCCTCGGCACCATTCGGCTGCACCTGCATCAGATCCACACCTATCCGCTCCCAGAGGAGATCGTCAGCTTCATCGTCGGGGGCATCGGCAAGCTCGAGGGACAGCTTGACACCGGTGAGCGCGGCCGCATCGCCGGCGTCGGCATCGCTACGCCGTTCGAGTTGTGGAACTGGTCGGAGGAGGTCGGCGCCCCGCGCGAAGAGATGGACAGGTGGCGTGATTTCGACCTGCAGGCGGCGGTCGCCTCGCGCATCCGGCATCCGGTGTTCCTTCAGAACGACGGAACCAGCGCCTGCGGCGCCGAACTCGCCTTCGGTGTCGGCGCCAGTTACCCCGATTTCGTCTATTTCTATATCGGCTCCTTTATCGGCGGCGGCGTCGTGATCAACTCCGCCCTCTTTTCCGGCCGAACCGGCACCGCCGGCGCCGTCGGCCCGCTGCCTGTCGCCGGCAAGGACGGCAAGTCGACGCAGTTGCTGAAAATCGCCTCGGTCTTCGTCCTGGAAAAGCTGCTCCGCGAACGCGGCATCGACCCGGAGCCGCTCTGGTATTCGGCCGACGACTGGATCGATTTCGGCGAGCCGCTCGAAATATGGATCCAGGATGCGGCGGCGGCGCTTGCACAAGCCGTCGTCTCCGCGGTTTCCGTCGTCGATTTTTCGGCGGCCGTGATCGACGGCGGCTTTCCGCCCTGGGTGCGGGCGCGCCTTCTTGCCGCGACGCGCAAGGCCCTCCAGACGCTCGACCTGCAGGGCGTCACGGTTCCGGACCTGGTCGAAGGCACCGTCGGCAGTCACGCCCGCGCGATCGGCGGCGCAAGCCTGCCGCTCTTCTCCCGCTATCTTCTGGACACCAATGTCCTCTTCAAGGAGCTTTGACCGTTGCTGAAAGGAATAAGCCCCATTCTGAGCCCGGAGCTTCTCTCCACCTTGAGAGCGATGGGGCACGGCGACGAGATTGCACTCGTCGACGGAAACTATCCCGGGCTGGAGCACGCGCGCCGGCTCATCCGGCTGGACGGGCACCCGCTTGTCCCCGTGCTCGACGCCGTCTTGAGCATCCTGCCGATCGACGATTTCGTGCCGGAGGCGATCTTTCGGGCAACGGTCAAACAGGACCGCGATGCGCTCGACCCGGTGCATCGGGACATCATCTCCTGCTGTCGGAAACATGAGCCGACACAGCCGGTCGTTCCTTTGCTCGGAGCGGATTTTTATCAGCGGGTGAAGGCTGCTCATGCGGTGGTGCAGACCAGCGAACCGCGGCTCTACGGCAACGTCATCCTGCGCAAGGGCGTCATCTATCCTTGAGAACGTGACGCCTAAACAAAGAACCCGCCGGCGAGCCGGCGGGTTCTTCTCGATCAGGGGTGCCTGCGTTAAGCGGCGACCGTGTTTCCGGTGCGGGCATCGAGCGAGAGCGCGCCCGGGCCGAAGCCTGCCAGCACCAGGAAGGCGCCGGCGATCGTGATGTTCTTCATCATCATGATCTGGTTGAAGACCGTCAGCAGCCCGTTTGCAGCCGGCGGGAAGTCCGGGACGTTGATTGCGCCGCTATGGAAGACGAAGGCGGTGACCACGCAGAAGGCGGCGAGCAGATAGGATGCGATGCGGGTCTGAAAGCCGACGAGGATCGCAAGACCGGCAACGAGTTCGAAGAGACCGGCGAGATAGGCGAGCGCCGTTGCGGCAGGCCAACCGGCACCGGTGATCATGCCGGCCGTCGCCGACGGGTCGGTGAGCTTGCCGAAGCCGGAGGTGATGAAGATGATCGAGAGAAGAATGCGCCCGATGAGCACGATGACATTCTGGGACATGCGCAAGGCTCCTGTTGGAAAACGTGTTGGCAGCAGAGATAACAAGATTTTCGAAATCCTCTAGCCGCCCACCCGGCGACAGATCGTTCACAATCTAGAGACGGAATCGATTCGTCGTCAACTGATGCCTTACCGCTTTGGCTTCGGTCGGCCGATCGAGCGCTTTTCTGTTGCAAGATGAGGCAACAGAGTCAAAACTCCCCGACGCGTAAAGGGGAACGCAGGGGTAATCGCAATGGCTGAAGTCATCCGGAGTTCCGCCTTCTGGCGGTCCTTCCCTATATTCGAAGAGTTCGACAGCGAAACCCTGTGCGAGCTCTCGGGCATCGCCAGCTATCGCAAATGGTCCGCGGGCACGGTCATTTTCCAACGCGGCGACCAAGGCGACTACATGATCGTGGTGGTTTCCGGGCGCATCAAGCTTTCGCTGTTCACGCCGCAAGGCCGCGAACTCATGTTGCGGCAGCACGAGGCAGGGGCGCTGTTCGGCGAAATGGCGCTGCTCGACGGACAGCCGCGATCGGCGGATGCGACGGCCGTCACCAACGCCGAAGGCTATGTGATCGGCAAGAAGGATTTCCTCGCCCTCATCACGCAAAGGCCGAGGACCGCCGAAGCGGTGATCCGCTTTCTCTGCGCGCAATTGCGCGACACGACGGACCGGCTGGAAACCATCGCGCTCTACGATCTCAACGCCCGCGTCGCCCGCTTCTTCCTGGCGACGCTTCGCCAGATCCACGGCAGCGAGATGCCGCAAAGCGCCAATCTCCGGCTGACGCTCAGCCAGACGGACATCGCCTCGATTCTCGGAGCGAGCCGGCCGAAGGTGAACCGCGCGATCCTGTCGTTGGAGGAGAGCGGCGCGATCAAGCGAGCGGACGGCATCATCTGCTGCAATGTCGGCCGCCTGCTGAGCATCGCCGATCCTGAGGAGGATTGATGCCGCTCGCCTGAAAGCGGGCGGTTTAAAAAACTTGGAGCGGTTGAGCGTAAGGCCGAGGATGCATCACCGCATAACCCCGCTTTCCGGAGGAATCATCGCCAGCCTTGCCGCGGCGCTGCTGCTCTATCTCTCTGCCGGAACCATCCTCGACACCCAGCGTGAGCTCTTTTTCGATAATCTCACCCAATGGGTCCCCTCGCCGAGGTCGCCCGACATCATCGTCGTCGACGTCGATCGCAAGGCCTATGAAGCGCGTGGCGGCAGCTGGGACAGGGCCGCAACCGCCGATCTGATTACACGCCTGGCCGCGGCCGGGCCGAAGACGATCGCCGTCGATTTCGTTTTCAGTTCCGCCTGCGACCCGGCTTCGCCCGCAAACGCCGCGCTCGCCGCGGCGATCGGCAGGGCACCCGCGGCCCTCGGCTTCCTGGCGGCCGACCGCGTTCTCGAACGACCGCGCCCCGTGCCGCCTCTGGCCCTCCGGCGCCAGCTGGCCGTCCCCGCGCAGTGGTTTATCGAAGGGGCAGAGACCTCTTGCCCGGCCTTCATGGACCGGGCGAAGGCTGCGACGGCGGCTTTTCTCGTCGGCGACGAAGACGCGCGGGTCCGGCGCGTTCAGGCTTTCGCCATACTTGGCAACGATGCCTACCCGGCACTCGGCATCGAAGCGGGGCGGCTTGCCGCCGACAGCAGCACGCCCGTTCTCGGCGGAGAACCCGCCTGGCTGAGGCTTGATCACGCGATCATCCCCCTCGACGAGAACGGCAACCTGCGCTTCCCCGCAAGTTCCGAGGAGGCGATCGCCGCCCGCACGATCTCTGCGGCCGAAGTCCTCGCCGGTCGCTGGGAGAAAAGTCGTTTGGCGGGAAGGCTCGTCTTGATCGGCAGCAGCATGCCGAGCCTTGGCGGCCTTCGGCCCACCGCCTCCATGCCGCTCCAGCCGTCGGTTCAGATCCACGCCGATATCGCCAATGCGATCATGACGGGGTTCGTGCCCTACCGCGGCAGCAATCTGCCATTGATCGAGGCGGTCTTCGCCTTCGCAGCGGGAGTCGCCGCAGCATATGCAGCAACCAGGCTTCGCCCAATGGCATCCCTTATGCTGGGCGCTGCGACGGTGCTCGCCATCATCGCCTTTGCCGGTGCGATCTATGCCTCCACCGGTTGGCTCTTCGACGCAGTCGGCACATCATTGGCACTGGTTGCGGTGCTCGTCGTCACCAGCGCATTGCAGTTCGCGCGCACGCGGCGCGCAGAGGCGATCGCCCGGCGGAAATTCTCGCAATATCTGCCGCAGTCCGTGGTGGCGCGTTACATAGACGAGCCCGATCGCGGGCGCATGGCCGGTGAGGAACGCCCGGTGACGGCGCTCTTCACCGATATCGAGAGTTTCTCGACACTTTCGCAAAAGCTTGGTCCCCGCGAACTCGTGGCCCTGCTCGACGTCTATTTCGCCGAGGTGAACGCGCTCGTCGCCGGGCATGGCGGCATGGTCGACAAGGTCGTCGGGGATGCCGTCCATGCTCTCTTCAATGCGCCTGAGGACCTGCCCGACCATGTAGACAAGGCGATCGGCTGCGCCGCGGCCATCCATGTCCTGACCGAGGAGATGCGCAGACGCCCGCAATTTGCCGAACACGGCTTCGGCAGGACGCGGATCGGCATCGAAACCGGGCCGGCGGTACTGGGAGAGGTGGGCGCCGGAGGGAAGCTCGACTACACCGCCCATGGCGATGCGGTGAACCTCGCCGCTCGCCTTCAGGAGGCAAACAAGTTTCTCGGCACCGCCATCTGCATCGGCCCGGCGGCGGCTGCGCAGTCGAATGCGGCGCTCAGATCCCTTGGACGCCACGATATCAGAGGCTTCGGATCGATGGAGCTATTTACGGTAGCGAGCGATGGGCTGAACAAGCACCTTCGAGCGGAATGAGGACCGCCACCGCAGCGCGGGATGCCGGCCATCGCCGCTACCTCAACCCGACGCTCGCATAGGCCTGACGAATCCGCACTTCTCCCCAGCGCGTCGGTTCGCTGGGAGCGGCGCCCGGGCGGCTGATATCGACGCCCTGGCCGGCCGCAACTGTCCGTGTAACGCCGCCGCCCCGAACGGACACCACGCCATGTTCAACGAAGACCGCGAACGCCGCTCGGCTCGGGCCGCAGAAGAATTTCGTTCCGCGAACGCCGATCATGCCGAATGCGGTGCGCACCGCGACGTCCGTCTTGGGCAAGCCTTCGGGCCGGTCGAAGACCATCCGGCCCAGTCCCAGCTCCAGGGTTCCGCCCTGGCCGGCGATGTAGCTGTCGATCAGCAGTTCCGTTTGCGGACCGAGCAGGATACGCGTTTCGCTGAGGGCGAGATCGGCGAAGCTGTTGCTGCTCGTCAGGACATAATCCTTGTCGAGAACCGCGCCGCCGATCGCCAGCCGCTCCTCGTCCCCGCCCTGCCGACGGCGGACGTTGCCGCGGATTTTTGCGGCCTTGCCCACGACCGGAGCTGCTGCCGTCGAACGGCCGCCCGATACGGCGGCAAGCAACAGCCCGCCAAGAAAGATCCGTCTCCTCACCTCGAACTGCCGCATCGGCTTCTCCGCTGGGTTTCGCAGCGCTCCCTGTTCGGCCTCCGGCTCCTCACGAGGATAGACCGAGGCGTCCCCGATGCAAGGCGCATCTTGGGGTCTGCCTGAACTCACCGTTTCATCGCCTTCGCCGCTGTTTCCCGCGGAACAGATACCGGGCCGGAGCGACCCTAGAATGTGCGGGCAAGAGGGAGCGCACCATGACGAAATACGTTGAATCGAGCCTTCGCACCGGCCTGCATCATCTGCTTGCGGCGGCCGTGCTCCTGCCCCTCTTCGCGATCATGCCTTCCGCGGCGCGTGCAAGCGATCTCACAGCCGCCGAGCAATGCGACCGCGAGGCCGGCAGCGAATTCGATCTCGAACGCAACAGGGCTTTCCCGGCCGTTGCGACGCAGGACATCCGCATCGGAGTGGCGCTTTCCGCCTGCCGCGAGGCCTATAATCAGAACGGCGGCGCCCGGACGCAGTTCCAGCTCGCACGCGTTCTCGACAAGGCTGGACAGAAGCTGCAGTCGGCACGAATTCTCGCCGAAGCCGCCGCGAACGGCCACGTTCTGGCAATGGCAAGCTATGCCCATCTCCTCGCCGAGCGCGGCATGACCGGTAAGTCCTCCGGCGATTTGCTGACCGCCCGGCGCTTCGCGCAGGCAACCGTGGACCGGTTGCAGTGATGAGGGCGGCGGTCCGGTCTCCCGCATAGGTCCGACCCGCCCGAAAATACCGCTTGACGCCTGCGAGCAGGCGCAGGAGCGTGACCCGTGAGACATCAACGCGGGACGCACATGACGAAGCTCATCATTTTCTCCGACCTCCACATGGTGCCCGAAGGCGAGACGATCATCGGACTGGACCCGTACCGGCGGCTCGCAAACGGCATCGCCCACGTCAACCGCTATCATGCGGATGCCGACCGGGTGATCTTCGCCGGCGATCTGACGCATCGGGCGGACCGCGCTTCCTACGAGCGGCTGAAGACTCTTATAGCCGAACTCACCCCACCGGCGGCGCTCATGATCGGCAATCACGACCGGCGCGAGGTGTTTCTCGACGTCTTCACCGAGACGGCGACAGACGTGAACGGCTTCGTCCAGCAGGTGCTCGATTTCCCCGATTGCCGCGCGATCCTGCTCGATACGCTGTTTGCACCGCCCTACGACTATCCGGTGAGTCACGCCGGTCACCTATGCGACAGGCGGCTTGCGTGGCTCGGCCGGCAACTCGAAGAGGCCGGCGGCCGGCCGACGCTCATCTTCATGCACCACCCGCCGCATGTCAGCGGCTTTGCCGGTATGGACATGATCCGCCTCATCAACGAAGACGATTTCTACGCCCTGGTGAAGCGGCACGGCAATGTTCGTCATATCTTCGCCGGTCATGTTCACCGCACCATCAGCGGCTCCAGTCGCGGCATTCCCTTCTCGATCTTCAAAAGCCCCGTGCACCAGCAGCCGATGCCCTTCGACACGGCGGACGCATCTCTTTCGGTGGACGAGCCGGCGGCCTACGGCATAGCGCTGGTGACCGGCGACGGCGTGCTCGTGCATACGGAAGACTACGAGATAGCAAGGCGCGACGCGGTGGGGGCGTGACCTTCCGGCGCGAGCGGCAGGCATTCCGGCGCCACCCGCTTCGTGATAGGCTGATGCCATGAGCCAGTCCGTTCCCGCCAATCAGAATTTCGACTGCCAGAGCTGCGGCGCCTGCTGCGCCTATTCGGCCGACTGGCCGCGTTTTTCGCTCGAGACGGAGGAAGAGCTCGAGCGCATACCGGCAGACTATGTGGCTGCGGATCTCGGCGGCATGCGTTGCGAGAGCGGCCGCTGCACGGCGCTCGAGGGCAAGCTCGGCCGTTCCGTCGCGTGCAAGGTCTACGATATACGCCCCATCGTCTGCCGCACCTGCATGCCGGGGGACGACGAGTGCCTGATGGCGCGGGAGCAACTTTTCGGGACTGCATGCTGATTTTCGTCCGGAACATTCGCCTGCGCTCCGTATAGTTCTCCTTTTGTCTGGCCTGCCGTGGAGAAACATTCGGTCATAGTGCTAATTTGCCGGATGGATGTTCGGCGATGTCACGCGTATTTTCTGCCACGACATCAGGGCGTCGATAGCGCCCGCTACCGTTCCGTGGAGGACAGCGTTCAATGAGCCCGAGCCCGCTTCAAAAAACCCCGGCCGAGGTCGCCCCGGCGCCGTTCGCCGACTTCGCACCGCCGGTCCGGCCGCAAAGCACACTGCGTCAGGCGATCACGGCCGCGTACCGCCGCCCGGAAACGGAATGCCTGCCGCCGCTCGTCGAGGCGGCCACGCAATCGAAGGAAACACGGGACGCGGCCGCACGAACGGCCCGCAAGCTGATCGAGGCGCTGCGCGGCAAGCACAGCGGCTCCGGCGTCGAAGGCCTGGTGCAGGAATATTCGCTTTCCAGCCAGGAAGGCGTGGCACTCATGTGCCTTGCGGAAGCGCTGCTGCGCATTCCCGATACGGCGACGCGTGACGCGCTGATCCGCGACAAGATCGCCGACGGCAACTGGAAATCGCATCTCGGCGGCAGCCGTTCGCTCTTCGTCAATGCCGCGACCTGGGGTCTCGTCGTCACCGGCAAGCTGACCTCGACGGTCAACGACCGCAGCTTGTCGGCGGCGCTGACGCGTCTCATTTCGCGTTGCGGCGAGCCGGTGATCCGGCGCGGCGTCGACATGGCCATGCGGATGATGGGCGAACAGTTCGTTACCGGCGAGACGATCCAGGAAGCGCTGAAGCGTTCGAAGGAACTCGAGGAAAAGGGCTTCCGCTACTCCTACGACATGCTCGGCGAGGCCGCGACCACGGCCGCCGACGCGGAACGGTATTACAGGGATTACGAGAGCGCCATTCACGCGATCGGCAAAGCCTCCGCCGGCCGCGGCATCTATGAAGGCCCCGGCATCTCGATCAAGCTCTCGGCGCTGCATCCCCGTTATAGCCGCGCGCAGGCCGCGCGCGTAATGGGCGAACTGCTGCCGAAGGTCAAGGCGCTCGCTCTCCTCGCCAAGAATTACGATATCGGCCTCAATATCGACGCCGAGGAAGCCGACCGGCTGGAACTGTCGCTCGACCTCCTCGAGGAGCTCTGCCTCGACGGCGAGCTCTCCGGCTGGAACGGCATGGGCTTCGTCGTGCAGGCCTACGGCAAGCGCTGCCCCTTCGTTCTGGACTTCATCATCGATCTCGCCCGGCGCTCCGGGCGGCGCATCATGGTGCGGCTCGTGAAGGGCGCCTATTGGGATGCCGAGATCAAGCGGGCGCAGCTCGACGGGCTCGCGGATTTCCCGGTCTTCACGCGCAAGATCCACACCGACGTCTCCTATATCGCCTGCGCAGCCAAGCTGCTTGCCGCGACCGATGTGGTCTTCCCGCAATTCGCGACACACAATGCCCAGACGCTCGCCGCCATCTATCACATGGCAGGCAGGGACTTTCAGGTGGGCAAATACGAATTCCAGTGCCTGCACGGCATGGGCGAGCCCCTTTACGAAGAGGTCGTCGGCCGCGGCAAGCTCGATCGTCCCTGCCGAATCTATGCGCCTGTCGGCACCCATGAGACGCTGCTTGCCTATCTGGTCCGGCGCCTGCTCGAAAACGGCGCCAATTCCTCCTTCGTGCATCGCATCAACGACCCGAAGGTTTCGATCGACGAACTGATCGCCGATCCCGTCGAAGTCGTCCGCGCCATGCCGGTCGTCGGCGCCAAGCACGACAGGATCGCCTTGCCGGCCGAGCTCTTCGGCGATGCGCGGACCAATTCCGCAGGCCTCGACCTTTCCAACGAGGAAACGCTTGCGTCGCTTACGGAAGCGCTGAAGGAAAGCGCGGCCATGAAGTGGAGCGCCGTGCCGCGGCTCGCAACCGGTCCCGCTGCCGGCGAGACGCGCGCGGTTCTGAATCCCGGAGATCATCGCGACGTCGTAGGCTCGGTGACCGAGACCTCGGAAGAGGACGCACGGCGCGCCGTGCGCCTTGCCGCCGAAGCGGCGCCGGATTGGGCGGCCGTGCCGCCGTCCGAACGGGCCGCCTGCCTCGACCGCGCCGCCGAGCTGATGCAGGCCCGCATGCCAACGCTTCTCGGACTGATCATCCGCGAGGCGGGCAAATCGGCACTGAACGCCATTGCCGAGGTGCGCGAGGCGATCGATTTCCTGCGCTACTATGCCGAACAGACGCGCCGCACGCTCGGCCCCGGTCACGGGCCGCTCGGGCCGATTGTCTGCATCAGCCCGTGGAACTTCCCGCTGGCGATCTTCACCGGGCAGATCGCCGCCGCACTCGTGGCCGGCAATCCGGTGCTCGCCAAACCCGCGGAAGAGACGCCGCTGATCGCCGCCGAGGGTGTGCGCATCCTGCATGAGGCCGGCATCCCGGCAAGCGCGCTGCAGCTTCTTCCGGGCGACGGACGCGTGGGTGCGGCGCTGGTCGCCGCAGCCGAGACCGCGGGTGTGATGTTCACCGGGTCGACGGAAGTCGCGCGGCTGATCCAGGCACAGCTTGCCGACCGCCTTTCGCCTGCCGGCCGGCCGATCCCGCTGATCGCCGAAACCGGAGGCCAGAATGCGATGATCGTCGACTCCTCGGCGCTTGCCGAGCAGGTGGTCGGCGACGTGATCACATCCGCCTTCGACAGTGCCGGCCAGCGCTGCTCGGCCCTGCGTGTGCTGTGCCTGCAGGAGGATGTGGCCGACCGCATCCTGACGATGCTGAAGGGCGCGTTGCACGAATTGGATATCGGCCGCACCGATCGGCTATCCGTGGATGTCGGGCCGGTCATCACGTCAGAGGCGAAGGACAACATCGAGAAGCACATAGAGCGGATGCGCGGGCTCGGCCGCAAGGTCGAGCAGATCGGGCTTGCCTCGGAGACCGGAGTGGGCACCTTCGTGCCGCCGACGATCATCGAACTCGAGAAGCTTTCCGATCTTCAACGCGAGGTTTTCGGGCCGGTGTTGCACGTCATCCGCTACCGGCGCGACGATCTCGACCGGCTGGTGGACGACATCAACGCCACCGGCTATGGCCTCACCTTCGGGCTCCACACGCGCCTCGACGAGACGATCGCGCATGTGACGAGCCGCATCAAGGCCGGCAACCTCTACATCAACCGCAACATCATCGGCGCGGTGGTGGGCGTTCAGCCCTTCGGCGGGCGCGGTCTTTCCGGTACCGGTCCCAAGGCCGGCGGTCCGCTTTATCTCGGCCGCCTGGTTACGACCGCACCGGTTCCGCCGCAGCACAGCTCGGTGCACACGGATCCGGTCCTTCTCGACTTCGCCAAGTGGCTCGACGGCAAAGGTGCGCGCGCGGAGGCCGAAGCGGCCCGCAACGCCGGCAGCAGCTCGGCCCTTGGCCTGGATCTGGAACTGCCCGGCCCGGTCGGCGAACGCAATCTCTATACCCTCCATGCGCGCGGCCGCATCCTCCTCGTCCCGGCGACGGAGAGCGGGCTATACCACCAGCTCGCCGCAGCGCTCGCGACCGGCAACAGCGTCGCGATCGATGCCGCCTCCGGTCTGCAGGCTTCGCTGAAGAACGTGCCGCAAACGGTTGGCCTGCGCGTCTCCTGGTCAAAGGACTGGGCCGCCGACGGGCCCTTCGCCGGCGCGCTGGTCGAAGGTGACGCCGAGCGCGTCCGCGCCGTCAACAAGGCCATCGCCGCCCTGCCCGGCCCGCTCCTGCTCGTCCAGGCCGCATCGAGCGAGGAGATCGCCCGCAACCCGGACGCCTATTGCCTGAACTGGCTCGTGGAAGAGGTTTCCGCCTCGATCAACACAGCGGCAGCCGGCGGCAATGCCAGCCTGATGGCGATCGGCTGAGCGCTCCGATTTGCCCCTCCCCATCCCTCCCCCTTGTGGAGAGGGGTTGGGGAGGGGTGACCTTGACGATGACGGTGCGCCATCCGTCCGCTATGACCGCTGGAAGAATCGGGACAAAGCGGATGTTCACGCTCCAGCGCATCGAGACCTCGACACAGGAAATCAAGAAGAGCCGCTTTCTCGCGATTGCCGGGCCGATCGTGGACGAACCATCGGCCAAGACCTTCATTGCCGCCCACTCGGACACTGCGGCCAATCACAATTGCTGGGCCTGGCGGGTCGGCCAGAGCTATCGCTTCAGCGACGACGGCGAGCCGAGCGGGACGGCGGGCAAGCCGATCCTTGCGGCGATCGACGGTCAGTCGCTGGATCGCGTCGCCGTCGTCGTGACGCGCTGGTTCGGCGGCATTCTGCTCGGCAGCGGTGGACTGGTCCGTGCCTATGGCGGTACGGCGGCGCTCTGCCTGCGGGCGGCGGGGAAGATGGAGCTCATCGAGCGCCAGCGCGCCGAGATCGCCTGCGACTTCGCCGATCTCGCGCTCATCAAGGCGCGGCTGGCAGCGCGCGGCGTGTCGATCGCCTCCGAGAGTTTTACCGGCACCGGTGCGGTGCTGTCGGTCGGGATACGGCAAGACTCATTAGACGACGTGCTCGCCCTGGTGAGCGATCTCAGTCGCGGCAAGGCGCTCGTGACACTCTGCGACTGAGCTTTCATCTGCGCCACTCTCGTCATAGTTATGCCAACCACCCGGAGCTGAAGTTCCGGCAGCAAGATGGAGAGGATACATTCGATGAAAACAAGGATCTTGGGACGAACGGGCGCCACGATTTCGGAGATCGGTTTCGGCGCCTGGCAAATCGGCGGCTCCTGGGGCGACGTCAGCGAGGAGGATGGCAAGCGCGCGCTCAATGCCGCCCTCGACAGCGGCGTCACCTTCATCGACACGGCGGACGTCTATGGCGACGGGCGTTCCGAAAAAATCATCGCCGCGGTGCTGCGGGAACGGGGCGGGGAGAAACCATTCGTCGCCACGAAGGCGGGACGCCGGCTCAATCCGCACGTGGTGGAGGGCTATACGGGCGGCAATATCGAGGCCTTCATCGACCGCAGCCTCGCAAATCTCGGCGTCGAAACGCTTGATCTCGTCCAGCTCCACTGCCCACCGCCGGAGGTCTACTACCGGCCCGAGGTCTTCGGCGCGCTCGATGGGCTGGTGACCAAGGGCAAGATCCGCCATTACGGAGTCTCGGTCGAGAAGGTCGAAGAGGCCCTGAAGGCTATCGAATATCCGGGAATCGCCACGGTCCAGATCATCTACAACATCTTTCGCCAGCGGCCGCAGGACCTATTCTTCGCCGAGGCGAAAAAAAGGAATGTCGGCGTGATCGTGCGTGTGCCGCTGGCGTCCGGCTTGCTTTCGGGCAAGATCGGCAAAGATACGGTCTTTGCTCCAGACGACCACCGCAACTTCAATCGTGACGGCGAAGCCTTCGACGTCGGGGAGACCTTTGCCGGCGTGCCCTTCGACGTGGCGCTGCAGGCGGTCGACGAGCTTCGTACGCTGGTGCCCGCCAACGTGCCGATGGCGCAATTCGCCTTGCGCTGGATCCTCGCGCAGGACGCCGTTTCCGTCGTTATCCCCGGAGCCCGCAATGCCGCGCAGGCGCAGTCGAACGCCGCCGCCAGCGCCCTTGCGCCGATCGAGGGCGCGACGCTCGCGGCAATCGAGGCGCTTTACGAGCGGCTCGTCAAGGTTCATGTTCATCAGCGCTGGTGATGGATGAACCGGTGAGAGGGTGATGACGAGGGAGGCATTCGATCTCGAACGCTTCGTCGCGGCGCAGGAAAGCACCTATCCGGCTGCCCTTGCGGAGCTTCGTGCCGGGGCCAAGCGGACCCACTGGATGTGGTTCATCTTTCCGCAGATCGCGGGCCTCGGCCATTCGCCGACGGCCCGATTTTATGCGCTGTCGGGCCTCGGCGAGGCGCGCGCCTATGTCGAACATCCGCTTCTCGGCCGACGCATCCTCGAATGCACGGAAGCGGTCAATGGGGTCAGGGGGCGCAACGCTCTTGAGATCTTCGGCCGGCCGGACGATCTGAAGTTTTGCTCATCGATGACGCTCTTCGAAGCGGCGGCGCCTGATGTCGGCGCCTTCACCCGGGCACTCGACCTTTACTTCGACGGCGTCCGGGACCCGAGGACGATCGAGATTCTCGGGAAGAGCTGAACCGCGCTCAAAAGGACGCGGCCGCTCCCTGCGACAGGACGAGCAGGAACAGCACCGCACAGACCGTCAGGCCGGCGATGATGAGCATCAGTTCCTTCATCATATAGCGATACATCGCGTCCCTCCTTTGCGGACGGCGAGTGCTGCTCCAGCACCGCACGTCCTGTTCGACGTGCAAGGGGCTGTAGTGCTTCGCATTGCCGCATGCCTTGATCCTGAGCCGGTCATGGCCCAAGCGAAGGTGCAGCGGATCTAATATGGGAATCCGTTATGCGGCTTTAAGTTCCGCGCGAAGCACAAGTGTGTGAACGCTGGCAAGCACCCGATGGAACGTCGCGGGCGCGCCCCGTTCAATACCACTTCACCCGCCTGAGATGAGAGTTGCGAGCGCTGGCCGGAACACTATCTCCAGGAGTCCATCGCTCTAAAGCGCCCTTCATCGCACAAACTACGCAGGAGCTTGCTCATGCTTGTCAGGCTGACCGTACAGACGATCGTCTGGTTCGGGTTCATCGGAGCCGTCCTCTTTCTTTCCGCCGGAACGCTCGCCTGGCCCGCGGCGTGGAGCTACCTGTTCCTCATGCTTGCGCTTTCGTTCTTCGTCGGGCTGCTCCTTGCCCGGCACGATCCCGCGCTGCTCAAGGAAAGGCTGGCTCCCCCAATCCAGGAAGGCCAGCCGCTCGCCGACAAGGTGCTCCTTTCGGTGATCCTCCTGTTCCTTGTCGCCGGCTTCGCCTTCATGGCCCTCGATGCAGCGAGATTCAAATGGTCTTCCATGCCGGTCTGGGTGCAGGCTCTGGGTGCGCTGCTTCTCGTCCTCTCCATCGGATTCAGCTATCGGACATTGCGCGAAAACAGCTTCGCATCGCCGGTCGTCAAGGTGCAGACGGAGCGTGCGCAAAGCGTGATCACCACGGGACCCTATCGTTACGTCCGTCATCCCTTCTATACGGGCAGTCTTCTCTTCGTCGCCGCAACCTCTTTGTTCCTGGGCTCCTGGTGGGGGCTGCTCGTGGCACTCGGACTGGCGGCATTGCTCGCGATCCGGGTCGGCATAGAGGAAAAGGCGCTGCGTACGGGGCTCTCCGGCTACGCTGCCTATGCGGAACGCGTGCGCTACCGGCTCGTGCCCTACGTGTGGTAGCAGACCCGGCCGTTGGCCGTTGACTCCTCCGATGATGAGAGGAGAATGTCATCTTCCGCGTCACTACAGTGCCCCGCGTCCCGCCGGACGCCCGAAAGCTGCTGTAGCACTTTGAAGCGCTGCATTTTTTTCTTGAGTCCAAACGGCTTGGGGAGACTGCAGCAGGATAGGAGAGGCGCCTACGATGACGATCGCCAGGAGACTTCAGGACTATATCGACAGCGAAGGGATCACCTACGACACCCTCGCGCATCACCGTACCGCAACCACCAGTCAGACCGCCGAAGCCGCCCATGTGCCGGGCAACAGGCTCGCCAAGTCCGTGGTCGTTCACCACGAGATGGGCTATGCGCTCGCCGTCGTCCCGGCCACGCATCGGGTCGAGCTCTCCACCCTGCAGGACGTCATGAACCGCCGTCTCGGCCTCGCCTCGGAGGAAGAGGTCAGCGAGCTCTTCAACGATTGCGAGACCGGAGCCGTCCCGCCAATCGGGGAGGCCTATGGCGTGCCGGTCATTCTCGACGAGAGCCTCGACAGGGCAAACGACGTCTATTTCGAGGGCGGCGACCACAGGACGCTCGTGCATATGAGCGGCACCAATTTTCGCAACCTCACGAAGGACGCGCGGGTCGCCCGGTTCAGCCACCCGTCATGATCGGGACAGCGGCACAGGCAGGCCCGATGCCGCTCAGCCTTCTTTGCTACTGCCCGACCTGCACGCGGTAGACGGTGACCAGGGTTGCGCCCGGCGCGAGAGCTTCCGCAAGCCGCCAGCGGATCTGGCGGTAATCCGATGCCTCGGCCACGACGCGGCTCTTCGTCCCGTCTGCCAGAACGACCGTCTTATAGGCCGGGATACTCTGCCAGGATTCACCCTCGATCAGCACCTCGAAGGCCGCCTTCTGCGAAACCGCCAGCCCCGCATCTATGAACGAGGTGTTGGCCGGGATCGGCCCATTGATGATCAAGCCGGAAAGCGGTTCTTTCGACACGTTGCTGTAACGTCCCGTATATTGCAGGAGAGCACCCGGAGCAGCCGCATCGGCCGACGAGAAGGTCTCCTTGCCGTCCTCCCCGGTCTCGACGCTTTGCGCTGCAAGGCTGACCGACAACGGCGCCGCCTGTTCCTGCGCGGCCACGTTCCACGAGGCCAAGGCAAGCCCGGCCGCCAAGAGCGATGATATGATCCAGTGCCTCACAGTGCCTCCGTCCGAAACGCCGTCCATCTGCCGGCTGCAGAATGGCAATACGACGCACGATTTGCCGCACGGCCGGGGCGCCGATCGCTCCCGGCCAGCGTGAATTTCACACCCGTTTAGGCCACGAATGCCCGCTTATGCGCAAATAAGACTGCCCCTCGCGCCGCTTGTTTGATTCCTCATTCCTGTGCTTGTTACAGGAATCCAGCCAGACCAGTCCTTGGGTTGGAAAGGCTCTTCCGCTCCGCAGACGCGGCGCTGCTCTCATCCCTGTGACGAGCACAGGGATGAGGTGGAGAGGGTGCGGTCCCTCGGCGCGCTTCATACCGTGAAGATAGTGGGGCGGCGCGGAAGGTCGCGGGTCACGCCCGTATACAGCGTCCCGCTCTGCTTTCGATGCGAGATGTAGACGTAATCTTCATTGCTGCACGGGTTGACCATTCCCTCGCACATTCGCAAGCGAAAGTCGTAGTCGCCGCATGTCCCCGTCCCTCATTCCTGTGCTTGTCACAGGAATCCAGCCAGACCAAGTCCTTGGGCTGGAGAAACTCTCCCGCGCCGCAGACGCGGCGCTGCTGGATCCCTGTGACGAGCACAGGGATGAGGTGGAGAGGGTGCGGTCGCTCGGCGCGCTTCATAAACCGTGAAGATAGTGAGGCGGCGCGGAAGGTCGCGGGTCAGGCCCGTGTACAGCGTCCCGCTTCGCTTCGATGCGAGATGTAGACGTCATCTTTCATTGCTGCACGGGTTGACCATTCCCTCGCATATTCGCAAGCGAAAGTCGTAGTCGCCGCACGTCCCCGTCCCCCTCATTCCTGTGCTTGTCACAGGAATCCAGCCAGGCCAAGTCGTTGGGCTGAAAGAACGCTTCCCGCGCCGCAGACGCGGCGCTGCTCTCATCCCTGTGACGAGCACAGGGATGAGGTGAGGAGAGATCGCAGTCCTCCGAAAAGCACTTTGAGCTGCTGCATGTTTTTGTCCTTTGATCGGCTACGATCAGGGACACATGCAGTGGCGCACCGTCGGTACTCAAGGAATTCAAACGCATCGCCATGCGTGCCGACAAAACCGCTCAACAGCCCTTAGTTCGCGATCCTGACCTGGAATGCGACGTTGCCTGTGGCGCCGGGGCTCATGGTTCCCTTGCAGTACCAGCGCAGGGGGCCTGCATAGCCGCTCACGCCTCCGGCGGCCGGAACGGCCAGGGTGCAGCTCATGCCCGATGGTGCGACTGCGGCAGCGGGGGGACCGGAGAGCCTGGTATAGGCCGGCGTCTCGTCGTGGATCGAGAGGTCGGACACCGCCTCTGCCGACGGGTTGGTGAAGGCGATCCGGTATTCGAGGATGTCGCCGGGCGCGCCGGCCGAGGAGACCGCGAAGCCGCTGCCCGACGTGATGTTGCGCACCCGCTTGACCAGGCTGATCGTGCCGGCTGCCGGAACCGTGAGCACGTCGTGATCGGTGAGCGGTGCCAGCGACGCCAGCGTGCCCGAAAGCACCGTGTCGGCGGTCACGTCGTATTCGAGGGCGGCGCCCCCGGCCGTACCGGCCGACGCCTGCACCCGCACGATCAGGCATACCTCCTCGCCCGCGGCGACGCTGACCGCTCCGGCCGCCGCGGTTTCGCCGCTATCGAGCGTTCCCGAGCAGTCTTCATCCCGAAAGAGCGTGTAGGTGAAGGCGGACAGAGCGGGCCGGCCGATGGCATTGGCGATGGAGAAGCTGGCCGTCGCCGCGGTCGTGGCCGTGTAGCGATGCGCCAGAAACTCCGTGCCGCCCGGCGCCACCGTCGCCGCGCCGTCATCAGCAAGTCTCGGCTTCTCGATGACGCCGAAACGGACGGAATGATAGTCGGTCGTCGTATTGTAGGTGAAGGCGACGGCATCGTATCCGGGCGTCGCGACCGTGCCGCCGGTATTGCCGGCTCCGCCGCTGACCCCGACAAGCTCGGTCACCGGATCGCGCACGACGCAGACGCTGGCCCCGCCGGCAGGCCCGGCAAGCGGCAGCGAGAACGTGCCGTCGCCGGCCGTAACCGTGCTGGCATAGGTAGTGGCCCCGCAATCGGTGAAGCGGACAGGAACGCCGCCGAGGCCTGCCTCGCCGCCGTCCAGTGCGGCGTTGTGGGCGGTGCCGCCGCCGGTGCCGTCGTCGCGGATCACCTGTCCGGAGAGAGTGAAGCCGACAAAGCGGTTGGTGAAGCTGCAGACGAGCTTGGCGCCGGCCCTGGCGTTCGCCGCCGGGATCACCAGCGTTCTGCCGTCGGCAACCGAGCCTATCACTTCTCCCCGGGGATTGCCGGTTTGCTGCCAGTTCTGATCCTCGCAGCGCGCCGAGCCCAGCCGCCACCCGGGCGGCAGGGACTCCTCGATCGCGGTCGGCACATCCGCCGCGGCGAGCGTGACCGGATTTCCGGTCACCGCGGTCCCCGGCGCCGACGTCGCAAGGCTGTAGCTGCCGTCGGTCGGAAAGCCGTTGTGGTTCGCCGCCGTGCCTTTGAAGGTGAAGGTCCCCGTACCGCCATCGGAGATCTTCGCGATCGTCACGACCGGCGTGACGGGCGTGACACCGAGGCACTGGTCGGTCACCGTGTTTGCGAGATTGGCCGAGATCGCGGTGATATTGGCCGCACCATTGGTCGTGCTCGGATTGGCGCAGGAGGCCGGGTCCTGCGATGTCGCCGTCGTGACCTGCGCCGTCACCGTGCAGCTGCTCGGTCCCGCTCCCAGACTGCCACCGCTCAAGGTGACCGTTTTGCCGTCGGCGCTGCCGGTGACCGTGCCGCCGCATTGCGAGGCAGCCGGTGCACTGGCGAGCGTCAATCCATTCGGCAGCGTGTCGGTGAAGGAGAGCCCGGTCTGCGCGCCCGAACCGCTCGGGTTGGACAGCGTGAAGGTCAGCGTCGTCGCCTCGCCTTTCTTGATCGAAGCGGCGCCGAACGCTTTGGTCAGGGAGGGTGTCAGCCGGATGCTGACACACTGATCCGTTACGCCGTTCGCCAGGTTGGACGAAAGCCCGGAAATATTGCCCGGACCGTTGGTGGTGCTCGGATTGGGGCACGATGCCGAGCCCTGCGACGCCGCCGCCGTGACCTGCAACGTCACCGTGCAGCTGCTCGGCCCCGCTGCCAGACTGCCACCGCTGAGGCCGATCGTGCTGCCGTCGGCGCTTCTCGATACCTCGCCCCCGCACTGGGATGCCGCCGGCACGCCGGCCACTACGAGACCGCTCGGCAGCGTATCGGTGAAAGAGAGCCCGTTTTGCGCGGCCGCACCTGCCGGATTGGTGATCGTGAGGGTCAACGCAACGTTTTCGCCTTTCTTCACCGAACCTGCCGCGAAACTCTTGGAAAGGGACGGTTTCAGCTCGAGGATTTGCACATAGCCGTCGGCACCGTTGCGGCCATTAGAGGAATTGGTCGCGGTCGACGAGGTGGAAGGACCCGTCGCGAACAGGCTGCTTTGATTGCTTCTGCATGAGCTTCCGCCCGTCGAGGGAGTTCCGTTGTCGGAGGCATTGTACGCATATCCCGAGCCGGCTACGCCTCCAGCATACCCACCTCCGCCGCCGCCGCCGCTGCCGCCGCTGTTAACTTTAGCCGCTGACGCGCCATTGCCTGAGGTGTTGCAGTTGGATCTCGATACGAACCCGCTGGCGTTTCCACCGTGTTCGGGAGAGCGGTAGATAAAGTTCGAGTCTCCAGCGCCGCCGCCGCCGCCGCCGCCGCCGGCCGCCTTCAGTATGCTTGTCCCATTTAGCGCGAGCGAGGTGCCGCCGCCGCCGCCGCCGCCAAAGGTGCCCCCGGTTATGACCGTCCTTCCGCCGCCATCGCCGCCGCGGCCCACGCCGGTGCCTCCTTCTGCATAATCGCCCGGCAGAAAGCCGCCTTCGCCACCGCGCGCAACAGTACCGCTGATCGTGTCGCCGGGGACAACGTTCACGATCGCATCGATGATATGGGCGGCGCCGCCTCTGCTGTAGCCGGTATCGATAAACTCGTTACCGGCGCCGCCGACACCGCCGACCACCCGTACCTTCACGCGGGTCACGCCGGGCGGGACCGTGTAGGTGTACGATCCGGGACCGAAGGTCTCTGCCTGCGCCGACGTCACGAGCGCCAGAAGGTCGATGACGGCCAGTGCCGCGAGCGCACATGAAGAGACCACCCGCGCCGTGCCCCCGAACCAGGAGCCCGGCGCACGGGCCTCCCTTGCGGCAAAGCGCGCCAACCGGGAGACGGCTGCGGACCCCGCGATCATATCAGGACCGGCCCGCTGCCCGGCAACGTCTCACGGAAGCAGGCGAAATATACCCGGTGGCCGTCATTGACGAGAGAGGCGGTTGCGCTTTTGGCAAAACGGGGCAGAGAGATCATCAAAAATTGCTTTCCTTCCGCATGGTTCATCTGGTTCGCGATCCTGACCTCAAATCCGGCGTCGCCGGTTCGCCGAGCGCAAGAAGCTTGCGCGAGGCGGCGATCGCCCACATCGTTGCCCCGTATGGTATCCGTCTGCAGCGGGAGGGCGGAGGCTCCTGGCCGGAAGACGTTTCCGAGTGCCCGGTCATCACCTGCTCTCCCCTTCGACCGGCACCGTCAAACCCGCACGGTCGAAAAAGCCCCAGAGCGAATCGTCGAGCTTGATCGACAGCCGGACATAGGGGCCGGCCGTATAAATTTCCGAGACGCTCGAGGCATTCACCTTGGTAAGGTTATAGCCTGCGGCGAGGAGCACGTTCTTCGTCGGCACGAAGCCGATCTCCGCCCCGAAGCCGCTATGGCTCTGGCCGGTGGGCGGATCGTGGAAGAGCGTGCCGTTGACGCCCAGCCGCAGGCGCAGTTCATCCTCCAGTTCGAAGTCCCGCTCGATGCCCGTTTGCGCGAGAAGGACGAAAGTGTCACCGGTCACGTCGCCGACCGACTTCGCCTGGTACTGCCCGGCCTGCTTGGCGGTGATGCGCATATCCGTGCCGAGCGCCCAGGAACCGGCGGCCGACCAGTAAGCCGTGTCGGCATTGATATCCGTGGCGAAGTCGCGCTCCACTCTGATGCCGCCGAGGAACAGGGCGTCGATGCTCTCCTCGTCGGGCCTGAGCGCGGCGCCGATGCGCAGGTGATCGCGCAGGCGCTGTTGCGTGTCGGTGTCCGCCGTGGCCAGGCGGTTTTCGATGGCCCAGGTCCACTCGCCGGCCCGCTGGCTCCAATATTGCTGGCCGTAAGCCGTATAGCCACCGTCCTTGAAGGACAGTTCGGCACCGAGGCCAAGCCGCGCGTTTCCGTCGCGGAGCGTTGCGAGGTAGCCGGCCGCTAACGTGGTCTGCGGCGTGTCCTCGTCGTCGTCCACGCCGAAAGGCAGCCCGATCAGTTCGTCGAGATCGTAGGGCTGGAAGCGCTCGATGCTCGCATAGACGCGCGTGTCCTCGCCAGCGATCCAGCCCGGCAGATCCCAATGGCCGATCTCCCAGTCGCCGGCGACACCGCCCGCGAAGCCGGTCTGCGAACCGCCACGCATCTCCCCGAAAGTCTTCACGTCGTCGCTGAAACGGTATTCGACGCCGGTCTTCATCGTTCCGGTCGCACCGTCGGCGCTGGAGAAATCGAGAAATTCCGATCCGCTCGTAGCCCAATCGACGCCCGTATAGACCTTCACGCGCTCGTTCACCTGATAGGATGCCTCCAGGAGAGCACGCAGATGCGAGAAGTCGGTGAGGTCTGCCTCGACCTCGCCTTTGAGGGCCAGGCTGGGCAGGGCGGCCGGGCTCCACTCGGCGCCGAGAACGCCCGAGGGCACTGACCGCGGCTCCTCGCCGTCGCCCGGTTCGAGGCGGACGAAGCGCATGCCGGCCGAGATGGTAAGCTCGGGATTGATCATCCAGCTCGGCAGCACTTCGACGCCGAAGCGTTCGTTGCCCGAAGGCATCTGCTGGTCGTAGAGCGCCGAAGTCGTGATCTTGAGGCGGGGCGAGACGTTCCAGTCGGCCGACACGTTCACCTCGGCACTGCCGGGGGAGAGAGACGAGCCCTCGGCGAAATCCTCGTCGGCCCGGGCGGCGCCGACGCGGAGCGTGACACGCTCTCTCTTGACCTCGTAGCCGAGACGCGAAGCAAGGCCGGTCTCGCCATCCTTGTCGACGGTCTGCGCTACTTCGACCTCGGCTTTTCCATAGGCGCCGAGATCGGCCGACACATATCCCGCGCGCACGGTGCGGCGATCGTCGAAGCTGCGCTCCGCTTCGGAGCGTATTTCGCGGTAACCGACGGCGATGCGGTCGTTCACCCGGTAGCGCGCCTCTCCGGCATAGACCCAGTAGGCGTCGCCGTCCGTCTCGAGCTCGTAGGTGACGCGGATGAAGTTCG
Organism: Sinorhizobium sp. GQ132; assembly: GCF_059758575.1. Lineage (NCBI taxonomy): Bacteria > Pseudomonadati > Pseudomonadota > Alphaproteobacteria > Hyphomicrobiales > Rhizobiaceae > Sinorhizobium > Sinorhizobium sp. GQ132. Next base: position 133,941 of record NZ_JCAXDX010000004.1, read on the forward strand.
GGTTGCCGTCGCCGTCGAAAGCCGGGACCGGCGTATTGAAGATGATCGCGTTGCCGAAATAGTCCAGCCGATAGTCGTCGAAGCGCTTGAGGAGCACGGTATCGACGACGAGCGAGGGCTGGCGCCGGTCGCGCGTGATCACCTCGACCTGTTCCGAGCCTTCCGCATAGCCCGTCAGGTCCAGATCGTAAGGGCCCGACAACCCCTCGGCACGGAACTCGCGTATGACCTGGCTCTGGTCCGTTCGCCCGGCGAAGAGATCGATGGTGACGGGACCGGCTTCGACATGGGCCCGGGCACCGGTCAGCAGCCTGCTATGGGAGCCGAGCTGAAACTCGCTCGCCTGCGGAGAGATGTCTATGTCGCCGTAGAGAACGTAGTTGAGACCCTTCTCGACTTTCACGTAGAGCCGGGACCGGGACTGGGCGTCATAGCCGCGCTCCGACGCATCGCCGTAAACGGGATAGTAGCGCTCCGGATCGATGTCGCGGAACAGCCGCTCCTCGGTGTCGAGATCACCGTCGTAACGCAGCGTCAGCAGAGCATCGCCCTTGATCTTGCCCTGCAGATAGAGCTCGCCGTCGACACCCGTCGTGGAGGCGTCGAAGCCCTCCAGTCCCGTGGCGGGCTCGACGCTGCCGGGCAGCCGGACCACGCCCTCGACGACACCGGCGATGATCCTCCTGCTGTCGTCGGCCAGAAGCTTGACCTCGGTCTCGAAACGGCCGAGGCCGTTGCGCACGGCGATCCTGTGCGTGCCGGAGAGCGCCGGCGGATAGTAGTCGACGAGTGCCTCCCCCTTGTCGACGAAGATCTGAACCCCCGGCTCGGTGCTGCGGATGTCGTCGGCTCCCCACCGGCCCTGACCGGACGCCTCGAGCGTCACGTCCATGGAGGCCTCGGTGGCCACGCCCTCGGCATCGACGAATCGGATCAGAACCGGGATGGGCGAGGCCGGATCGGCGAAGGCGGCGGGCGGCGCGACGAGTTCGATCCTCGCCGGGCGGCCGGCCGCAAGGACCGTGATTTCCCTGCGCCCGCGGACATTGCCGAAAGGATCCGCGAACGTGGCCTCGAGCGTGTTGCGGCCGCCTTCGAGACGGACCGCGACATATTCCGCCGCCTGAACGCCTCCTGCGGAATAGACGACGCGCTGACCGACCTGCCCTTCGGAAACCGGCTCGCCGTTGAGGTTGAGCCCGAGCTTGCCGTCGGCCGGCCCCTTCACGCGGATGGAAACGATGTCGCTGTTGAGCAGGCTGTCGGATTCCAGGTCGAGAAAGCCGAGCTCGGCGGACAGCCCCTTGATCTCGGCCTCCAGATCTCGCGTGCGTTCGAGAGCCAGCGCTTTCGGCGCGCCGGTGTCGGTATTCGCGGCCGCGGGCTTTCCGTTCTCGGACCGGTCCCGCGCGACGATCTGCGTTTCGGTGTTCTTCGTCGCTTCGCCGCGGGACGACGACAGGCGCCCGAAGTAGTCGACCCACTCCTCGCCGCCGAGTTCCAGCCGTTCCGGAACCGGACCATTCCGGTCCGGGTCCACATTTTCGGCATAGGCCCGCCTGCGGGCTTCGAGTTCGGCGAGAACGTCGTCGCGGCTGACACCCTTTCGGGGCGTGACCGCGAAATATTCGCTCGCCACCTGCCCCGGCAGCATGCGCAGATAGCGGCTGCGGGGGCTCAGCGCGTCGCGCGCCGACGTCGAGCGGGATTCGACGGTCGCCGGCAGCGTAGCCGTCGAAATGGCGACGACATGCGCCCCGGGGGGCAATCCCGGCATCGAATATTTCCCTTCGATGTCGGTCACCACGCTCGCCCCGGTCGAGAATTGAAGCTTGACGCCGGGAATTCCGGGCTCCGCACGCTCGAGAGCGCCTTTCGCCGCATCCCGCCCGGTCGGCAGATAACGGTCCTGCCGCCCGTTCTCGTTGAAATCGATGTAGACCTTGCCGAGGACGACGCCCTCATCGCTGAAGACGCCGCCGTCCCTTTCGATGCGCACCACGGCGCGCGCATCGTTGGAACGCACGGCCCCCCTGCCGGCCAGATGACCCGACGCATGGGCGATATTGGCGAGCTGACCGCTGGCAGTCGGGTCGACGACCGCCATGTAGGTCAGGGTCACCGTACCGTTGGGTCCGACGAATCCGACGTCGAAGACGAGGTTCCGGCCCGGAAATCCCGAGACCTTGACGGGTTTGCCGTCGAGGCGGAGCGTGCCTTCCAGGTAGGTGATGCCCTTCGGCAAGCCCGCATGGATGAAGGCGTCCAAAAGCCCTATGCCGGCGGTATTGGTCAGGGTGAGCGTATAGACCAGAATGTCGCCGGGCGCTGCGATGGCCTGGTCGACCGACTGTTCCAGCCGCAGCGCCGTGGAACCGTCGGGATCGACCGGAATATCGACACCGGTGAAGGAGCCTGTCGTCTTGAACGGCCGCCCGTAGGAGGCATCCGGGTCCAGGTTGCGGCCCCAGGCGGGAAAGGTCGTTCGCGTCGAGGGGAAGGACAGTCCCTCGGGCGGCAGCACCTCGATCCGGTACGTGCCTGCAGTCTCGGCAGCGCTTACGACGTAGAAGCCGCTCACATCGGACACGGTACGCTCTATCTCGGCGCCGGACGCATTGCGGACTATGACGGTTGCGCCGGAGACCGCCGCGTTGCTGGCGGAGTGAAAGACGAAACCGCCGGGATTGACGGTGAGTACGGCGGATACGTTTTGCCCGCCGCACGTTGCGCTTGCGGAAGCTTTCGTGCTCCGGTCCCCCGACAGGATGTTGTCGCCCTCCACCGCCGGCAGCACCCGCTGGATGGGGATGAGCGTGGTGGTGAAAAGGCCCGTATTCGCCCCCGTTTCCGTCGCCAGCACCGTCTCGAGATCGGCCTCCGGATCGGTGGCAATTCTGATTGGAATTCGGTCCACACCGTCGGTGGTGTTGCACGCAGCCGCATCCAGCTTCAGCCGCACGTTGCTGTCGAGCGCCGCGCTGGTGATCGGGGTTCCGTCGGGTGCCGTGTAGGTCAGCGCGGCGCTGCCGCCCTTGACGGGTGTCTTGACGAGGTTGGAGCTTATTTCGACCCAGTCGCCACCGATCTTCTGCCAGGTGGAAGCCGTATTGAGGATCGCGCCCGACTGCATGTTCCCGGCGACGGCGACCTCGAATTCGAGATTGGCGGAGAAACCGGCCGGATAATCGCCCGCCCTGAAGAAGGCGACCGCATCCACCCTCGACATATCCGCGGGAGGCGCCGTCACATAGCTGTGCTGCGGCTGCCCTTCGATATGATAGAGTTCGTTGAAGCCGCCCGTCGCCGACACCGCGGTGACGCGGGTGTTGAGCGGCCGCGGATCACGCACCAGAACGCCCGACACCGGCGACCCGTCCACCCGGACGGCGTTTCCCTCGATCTGCGAGTAGCCGGGGGCGGCAGTGACGCCGTTGTTTCGCAGACGCAGGCTGTAGCGAAGCGGGCCGCCCGCGGGAACTTCGTCCCGGTTGGCCGATTTTTCGAGAACGAGGCCGGCGGAGGAAATCACCACCACGCCGTTGGCCGCACCGGCAGCATCGCCGTCTCTGGCGCTCAGCCGCATGCCTGCCCTGTCGCCCTCCTTCCCGGCAGCCGGCGTTTCGAACTGCACGATCACGGGCAGCTCGGTGCCGGCTGCGAGCTCGATCGCCATGTCGGGCGTGAGTTCCCATTCGCCCGGGTCGGCGGCGCCGTTGCGGTTCTGGTCTATGATGGCGACGAGGTCGGAGAAGTCGGCATCGTCGCCGGAAAGCTGTTCGGTAACGGCCGACGGGCGGGCCATCGCGTTTCCGACGTTGCGAACGTAGAAAGCGAACTGACCGGTCGAACCGGGCGCCAGATAGACGGTCTGATCGTAGACCGTGTCGATGCTCTTCACCTCCTTGACCTTGGTGACCACGATATTGGTCGATACGGACTCCTGAATGCCCAGCTTGGCGTTGAAATACGTAACGGTCGCCCGCGCCTCGATCCTGGCCCCGGCGGGCGGAGGGGCGGAGATAGCGGCAGCCGGGAACATCGAGGCAAGCGCCGCCAGGACGACGATAAATCTGCCAAGTGCCCGATACATTACCGGCATTGTCTTTCCGATTATCCTCATGCAGCGACCTTCGAGCGGACGGGACGGGACCCGCCCGCTCGATCTTCGGCGAAGCTATTGATCGATCCGGACTCGGAACGTGAGCGTCGCTTCCTGGCCGGGGCTTAATGTGCCGTGCTTCGATTGAATGGCGCCGGTCGCGCCGTCGCCCGGCTGCTGCGATATGGACGCCTCGGAACCGCCTGCGGCCGCCGCCGACGAGCCGACATAGGTGGTGTATGCGGGAACCGCGTCGTCGATCCTCAATCCATCGGCGTTTGCGGTCCCCACATTGACTGCCGTGACCCGGTAGACGATGCATTCGCCGGGAGAGGCAGCCTGCGGGTGTGGGCTGAAGTCGACGTCGGCCTCGCCGTTGCATTCGGCATCGAGCGCCTGAACCTTGGCGACGGCGACATTGCCGGACACAACGGTGACGGTTTCAGTGACCGCGTTGTTGCCCGTGTTCTGATCGGTTACCGATGCGCCGCCAGGCCCGGTAAGATTGGTTCCGACGACGATCTTCGCGCTCTCGGAAAGTCCGCTCGCCCCGGTGGAAGGCACCTGGACCCGCGAGAACAGAAGCGCGGTATCTCCCGGAGTGAGACTCCCCTCACCGACGATATCGGCCAGGCTGTTTACGAGCTTATCGCTCGAATCCCATACTCCGTTGCCGTTGATGTCGTGCCAAAGGGACTCGGCGAAACTCGGAAATGCCGGATCATAGCCGATCGCGCCGTTTTTGATCGACACGTTACCGCGGTTCTCCAGCACGTGGGTGATCACCACCACGCCGCCCGGCGCCGCCTGTGCGGTCTGGTCGGTGCTGATCGCGAGATCGATCCGCTGCCTGACCGTGACCCGGTCCAGTTTCGTATCGACAACCGAAGGGCTGCTCGTCGAAGCGGCACGGAAGTAGATATCCGTTTCGCCGAGTGAACTGGGCGGAGCAGACGCCGGAGGCGTGACCCGCGCCGTGAACGTCGCCGAGGCGCCGGGACCGATCACACCGGTATTGGTCACCGTTTCGCTGCCGTTTGTGAACACGACCTGCCACCCGGCGGGCATAGCGCCGGGTGCGAAGTTCGTTTCGCTGAAGGACAGGTTGAAGCTGTCGGGTACCGAACGCTTGTTGACCACGACGAGGGTGAATTCTGCAGCCTCCCCCGGGTCTGTTTCGACGGTCGTCCAGGGCTCGCCCCCATCGTCAACGGCGCCTCCCGAGGCCTTCCCGTCGGCGTTCTGCAGATCGACGGTGCCGCCGCCGACGGCGGACTTGATCTGCAGCCTTGTCCGGTTCGACACGGCCGGGTTGGCGATCGCGGTGGCCGTCACCGTGGCCTCCCATGCCTCCGCGTCCGCCGACCGGGCGGAGCCGGAAGGAAGGTTTGCGCGCACGGAGAGTTTCGACACGGTGTTCGCAGCCACCTGTATGTCCGGCTGGCCGTCACCGTTCGTATCCAGGATCGGCGCACCGTCCGCGACGAAAGTGAAGGTCGTCCCGGCGGGATAATTGCCCGGCGCGGCGGAAAGGTTGAAACGCTGCGCCGTATTCGAATGGTTCGTGATGATCACTTCGAAGGGCACCGGTGTGCTCGAGGGCAGATAGCCCTCCACATAGGCGACGGTGTCGTTTGCCTCCCCGTCCCCGTCCGTAGCCGATATCACGCTGCCGCCGAGATTGTCGTCCGGCAGGTCGCTCGTCGAGCGGCCGGCATAGGCCGGGTCGGTGGCCGAACGATCGGCCAGCGTGACGGCGATTGCGTCGCCGTTGTCGACCGTAATCCGTGCCTCGTTCGACCTTTGCTGATCGGTTTGGTCCGAATCGATCGTACCGGTGTTCGCAATCGTGCCGGCCGCACCGTCCGCGATACTCGCTTCGAATTCGATGTAGCTCGTTTTGCCGACCGGGAGGGCGGAGATAACCGCCTTGAGGCCCAGGGCCTCGTCAAAGGAATAGGATATCGTGTGGCCCTGGCCGTTCTTGTGGTCTATCGCTCCGCCCGCATCGTTCATCGTGCCGCCGTCCGACCATTTGCCCGTTCCCGCCACGTAGACGAGCTCGTCAGGCAGGACGTCCGAGATTTCCACCTGCGTGGCATCGGCTCCGCCGGTATTGGAGTAATTGAAACGGACACGCACCCTGTCGCCGGGTGTGAGAGAGCCCGAGCCGTCCCTATCTCCATCGGCGGCGAGGCTCATGTTCTTGGTGAACTGCAGAACGGCGCCGTCCACGACGTTTACGGTGTCCGTATCGGAGTCGTTCGGCTGGTTCGGCGTGCCGGAAACGAAATTGCCAGCCGTTTCGAGCGTGCTGGCGGCGGTGATCTTGAGCGTGGGACTGCCGGTCGCCCCCGGCGCGACATTGACCTCTACGACCACGCAGGCGCTTTCGCCCGGGTTGAGCGACCCCGTCCGGGTGATCGCCGTCAGCGTGTTCGGGACGCCGTCACAGTCGTCGTCGGCATAGATGCCGGCCACGGAAAGACCGGACCCGAGATCGGAGGTCGTCAGATCGTATCTGTCGGCGGCATTACCGACGTTGGTGACGGTATGCGGGAAGAACGCATTGCCGCCGGCAATGACGTCCTTGCTCGTATCGTTCTCGATCTGGACTCCGGCGATCGTTTTGATCGTCGTCTCGACACGGTTCGAGGTGACCGAGAAGGTCTGTCCGGCCGACTGGTACGTCGCAACCGCCTGATTGCCGATGACCGTACCGGCCGCGGGCGGCGCGGCGGATGCCGACGGCGCCATCGCCAGCAGACCTGCGGACGCAACCAAAAGATGCGTCGATAATATCCTGCCCCACCGGTTCGCGCGCCGGTCGCCCATTTCCAAGATTCTAGAATTTGCTCGCATGCAGTCGCCTTCCCCTGACCGATTTCGAACGGGAATTGCGGGAATCGCCGCTTATATGCAAATAACCAGAACATTTTAGGGGGTTTGATTGCGGGATAGTTCGTCACCGTCGCCAGAACTCGGCGCCTTTGCCGGCTCCGCCGAAGCGCAAATCAGCGAACCTTCATTCAACCTAAGGAAGAACACGCGCACAGTAACGAGCCGTCTTCGTGCGCCGGTACAACCTTGGAATCGTTCTCGAAAATGACGGAATAACCGCTTCCTCTTGCAGGTTTCGTGATCCGCAAGACATCAGCCGCGTTCCGCGGGCTCAGGTCATAGGCGGACATATGGAGCGTGCCCGGTGTTGCCGCCGAAACGCCGGTTTCCGCTCGTGAGGCCGTCGGTCCTGCCTGGCAGTGGCGCTCAGAGGGCGATTGCCGTCATGGATATGGCGATGCAGGACGCGCTTCCCGCGGGAGTGAGCATCCCCAAAAGCCGCTTGCCCTCGAAGGTGAGAGATGATTCGGAAAATTTTTACGAGGCAGGCTTCAGTCCGCCTGCGTCATCCGCATGCGCCGCGGCAATGCAAGGTGCATTCTCACCGGAAACGCAGGTTTTCCTTTGTAAGCTCGTCGACCGACGAGCAGCCCATCAGCTTCATGCCGCGTTCGATCTCGATGCGCATCAGTTCCAGCGCCCGTTCGACGCCGGCCTGTCCTGCCGCAGCGAGCGGGAAGAGATAGTAGCGGCCAAGGCCGACCGCCTTCGCTCCCAGCGAGAGCGCCTTGAGCACATGGGTGCCGCGCTGCACGCCGCCGTCCATCATCACATCTATCCTGTCTCCAACGGCCTGAACGATCTCGTCAAGCTGGTCGAATGCGGTGCGTGAACCGTCAAGCTGGCGCCCGCCGTGATTGGAGAGCACGATTCCGGTGCAGCCGATCTCGACAGCGCGCTTGGCATCCTCGACCGAAATCACGCCTTTCAGACAAAACTGGCCGCCCCAGTGCTGCACCATCTCGGCGACGTCGTCCCAGGACATCGACGGATCGAGCATCTCGGTGAAGTAGCGGCTTATCGACATCGCGCCGCGGCCCATATCGACATGGCTTTCCAGCTGCGGCAGCCTGAAAGGCTCATGGCGAACGTAATTGACCGCCCAGGAGGGCTTGATCGCAAATTGCGTGATGCCGGCGAGATTGAGCTTGAAAGGAATGGCAAACCCCGTGCGCTTGTCGCGCTCGCGATTGCCCCCGGTGATGCTGTCCACCGTCAGCATCATCACCTCGATGCCGGCCTGCTTGGCGCGCGCCATCATCTCGCGGTTCAACCCACGATCCTTGTGGAAGTAGAACTGGTAGACCTGCGGGCCGTCGCAGATCCGCCGGGCCTCTTCCAGACTGACGGTGCCGAGCGAGGAGACGCCGAACATCGTGCCGAACTTCGCCGCCGCTGCCGCCACCGCGCGTTCGCCCTGATGGTGGAACAGACGCTGAAGCGCGGTCGGCGAGCAATAGACGGGCATCGCCAGCCTTTGGCCCATCACCGTCACCGACATGTCGATATCGCCGACGCCGCGCAGGACATTCGGAACCAGATCGCAGCCCTCGAACGCAGTCGTATTGCGCCGGTAGGTGACCTCGTCATCGGCCGCGCCATCGATGTAGTTGAAGATCGGCGACGGCAGGCGCTGCTTTGCCATCCGACGGAAATCGTGGAAATTATAACAATCTTTCAGACGCATCTGCCCCTCGGACCCGAACGGCGGAATCAATAGCACTTTTTCGATAGAGCGGAATGAGGAAATCAAACGAGCCCCGGCGGGAATCCGGCGCTCAGTCCGTCGTCGAGCCGGCAATGATGGTGAGGCGGCGCATGGATGGTATGTGGATACTGAACAGGAAGACGCCCCACCATTCGGCGCCGTCATCGAAATAGTCCGAAACCTCCGGCAGCCGCATGTCGGACCAGTCGAGAATTTCGCTCGCGCGGTGCGGCGGCAATATGAAGTCCCTGATCTCCTCGAACACCGCCTGCACCTCGCCGGGCCTGGCGTCGAGCGGATAGGGCGGACTGGAGAAAGCGTAGGCGAACTGCCCGCCGGTTTCGGGGCAGGCGCTTGCGCCCGAGATGATCTTCACACCGTCAAGCGAGCTCAAGACCGGATCCGTCAGCTGCGATCCGTCGGCGGTCTTATAACGGCCGAGCCTCAGCAGGTTGCCGCTGTCCGGGTCGTACCAATCGCCGAAGAATGCCTTTTCGGTGATGCGCCGGCTTCCCAGAGCGCGCAGCTTCCCCGCATCGTACCTATGGAAGTGGCGCAACGCCTGCGGGATTGCCGAAAGCACCTCCTCCGCCGTACCGCCTGCATTCTCGAAGACCGCGAAATCGAGGACACCCAGCATGTCATCGAAGCGTTCAAAGGCAGGCGGCAGCTTCTCGATCCGGTTCATTTCAGTTTTTGGTCCGTCCAGTCGTCCGTCTTCAGGGACTCCGCAACCCGTGTAAAAGCTCTGTCGCGGGTCACAAGGACCGCTTCGAACGCGATCGCATGGGCAGCAATCATCATATCGAGGGGCGCGAGAGCCGCGCCCTTGGCTTCACAGGCAGCGCGCAGGTCGCCATAGCTTCGGGCGGCGGCGCGATCCCAAGGCAACACGTCTACACGAAGAAGGAATTGCCTGACCCGTTCAGATAGCGTCCTGGGATCGCCTCGCTTGGCGAGACCGTAGAGCAACTCCCCCTCGGTTACGGATGATACGACAATGTCCGAGATGGGAAGCGAAACCAACCGATCGAGGATCTCGGGGCGGTCACCCTTGATGACATGACTGGCAATGTTGGTATCGAGCATCCACAGGCTCATTCCTTCCAGCCCTCGAACGGATCTCTATCCTGCGAAGGCTGCTTGCGGTCGGCCGGCCCCAGGAAGTCGTCCCCGACCTGATCCTTGCCATAGAGTTCAAAAAGACCGTCCCATGAATCCGGCTTGCGTGACAGAATGACATCACCGGTCTTCGGATCACGACGAACGAACACCTCGCTGCCCTCGAAGCGGAACTCTGCAGGGAGCCTGACGGCCTGGCTGCGGCCGCTGGCAAATATCTTGGCTGTTTTGGTTGCCATGGTAACCTCCGCTTTCGATATCTATCATGATATATACCAGCAGAAGATACCTATCAAGCGCAGGACATCGAGGGGGACTTTCGAGACGCTGCCGATCCGTCCAGGTCGGCGGCGTTCGGCATTTCTACCCATGGCACCCGCCCCCGTTGGCACGCGCCTGATATCTCGTCGCGACTATTTCAGAACGACAACGGCTTCGACTTCGAAGAGCATGGGGTCGATTGCAAGCTTGGGAACGGGAACCAAAGTCTGCGCCGGCAGCGCCGCGCCGAACATTTTCTTGACGTTGCTGGTCAGCACCTCAAGCTTGGACATGTCGTGATCGACGACGAAGATCGTGAGTTTGGCGACCTGATCCGGCCTGGCACCGAGCGCGTCGAGGGCCGTGCGCAGATTTGCATAGGCCTGCTCGACCTGGACAGCGAAGTCCGGCGACAAGGCTCCGCTGCTGTCCTGGCCGCCCTGCCCGGAAATATAGGCCAACCGGCCCTCGCGGGGCACGATCACTGCCGTGCTGTAGCCGTTCGGCGTCGGGTCGTAGAGGTTTTGCGGGTTGACGATGGTCAGCTTGAGATCATTCTCATTCGCTGTCGTGGCAGTGGGGACGCCGGTGGTCATGATGATCAGCCCTCCGATAAGCAGATGCGTGATTGCGCGTGACATGTTTTTTCTCTCGGGTCCGGGGCTGCGCGCAATGGGCCTCGCCGCCTTCGGGATTTGAACTTTTGCTGCCGCATGATCTGATGACTCGTACGGTGTACCATTCACTCGCATCGTACATAGTACGAGTCAACCGTTCAGGATCGACTTTCGTCGCCTTGTCGGCTTAAATCGGCATTCTGATCAGCAAGGAAGACGGATGACGGCCAAACGCAGCGGCGCCCGGAGCAAACGGCCTCAGCGGACAGGCGTATCGCCACCGCCCGCGCAGGAGGCGCGCAGTGAACCCTCTCTCTCCCGGCAGCGTATCGTGGCGACCGCGGTAGAACTGCTGGACGCTCAGGGAATAGACGGATTGACGATGCGTCGGCTGGCCGATCGCCTCGGCTCGGGCGTGATGAGCCTGTACTGGCACGTCGACAACAAGGAGGATGTCTTCGATCTGGCACTGGACTCGGTGCTCGAATACCGGAGACCGCCACAGCCGGTCGGGTCTCACGACTGGCGCGGAGAAGTCGTTCACATGCTCGAGGACTGGCGCGCCAGCATGCTGCGCCATCCCTGGTCGGCATCTCTGCTGCCGCGCCGGGCGCTCGGCCCGAACATCCTCGGCCGCCTGGAACTGCTGGGCAGAACCTTGTCCGGAGCCGGTGTAGCCGACGCAGATCTGAACGTCGCGATATGGTCGCTCTGGAACTATGTGATGGGCGCCACCGTCACCCGGGCGAGCTTCGACGTCTCGGACGATGACAGGGCCGCGGCACAGCAGCGCCTTACATGCCTCAACGAACACTACGCGACGATCGGACGCTCCCGTCTGCTGCTGGACAACGATTGGGACGGCGCCTTCCGGAAGGGCCTCGACTTCCTGCTAGACGGCCTCGCGCCGAGACACTGAGCGTTCGGGTTTGCTGAGGCCGTTGCGGCATGATCATGTGAATGGATGTTGGACAGAGAGTTCCGCGGGCGGCCTGAGTGACCGTTTCGGGTGGAAATTCGCGTCGACGCCCTTGGACGTGAACGGGCAAGAAGCGGACGGTAACGGCCATTTGGATTTCGGCCGTGACGGTCGTCACATCGGCTCTCCGATTTCGATTATGTGCCCATCCGGGTCGAAGAACCTGAACACGCGTTGCCCCCAAAATTGTCGCCTGACCTCGTGAATGAGGTCGACATGCTCAGCGATACGCTTGAACGCCGCGTCGAGATCTTCGTCCTCAAAATAGAGAACGAGATTCCGCCGCCCATAGGGAGCATCTTCGTCCCGGCACTCTCCAAAAACTGTTTGGTGCAATGAGGTGCCTTCGTGAATGGCAAACCCATCGTCGAAACGGACAAAGTCGCCATGATCTTCCAATATCCGAAGCTGTAACACTTCAGAGTAGAACCTTTTCGCACGGCCGATGTCAGCCACAAAAGGCAGAGGATTCACGAATTTCATGGCAACTTTCCCACAGACCTATTCGGAGAGTGAAGAGGGCGGAGATGATGTGGAAAGAATGGCGCACCCGAAGAGATTCGAACTCCTGACCCCCAGATTCGTAGTCTGGTGCTCTATCCAGCTGAGCTACGGGTGCGTGCCTGGAAGCGGTGACCACCGCTTGCGTGGCGATCCTCTAAAGCGTCCTTTCGGCGATTGCAAGCGCCTTCGGGAAAAAATTTCATTTTTACGACGATGCCGGGAAGGGACGGAATCTCAGGAACGTCCCTTGGCGCGGAAGGCATCGAGCCGCACCGGGCGGTCCGGCAGTTCTATGCGAAACAGCGTGCCGGGAGTGGGCTTTTCGACGAGCGCGATCGTTCCGCCATGGGCAAGCACCAGTTCGCGGGCGATTGCCAGACCCAGGCCCGTTCCGCCGGAGCGCGCCGAGCCGCGGAAGGCGGCGAAGAGATTTTCGCGGGCCTTGGCAGGCATGCCGGGGCCCGTGTCGTCGATCGAAATGGTCACTACGCTGCCGGTACGCAACGCGGAAACCGAGATCCGCCGCTCGGAGCCATCCTCCGGCTTGTAATTGGCCAGCGCCTCGACCGCGTTGCGACAGATATTGTGGACGATACGGAACAGCTGCTCGCTGTCCGCGTCGACCTCGATGTCGTCGCGGATCTGTATCTCGAACTCGATACCGTCCTGGCGATCGACGGCGAGCAGTTCGGCTACGTCCTCGACCAGCGGCCGCAGCGCCAGGAAACGGCGATGCGGCTCGGCCTCCGTCGTGCGGCCGTAGGAGAGCACTTCGCGCGTATAGCCGACAGCGCGGTCGATGGTCCGGAGCAATGTCGGCGCGAAGCGCTTGACCACGGGATCGTCGACATCGGCCAGGCGATCGGAAATGAGTTGCGCGGAGGACAGGATGTTGCGCATGTCGTGGTTGATCTTGGAAACGGCAAGGCCGAGCTCCGCAAGGCTCTTCTGCTGCTTCAGGGTTCTCTGCAATTCGCGCTGCATGCTCGCCAGGTGCTGACCGGCGACCGCCAGTTCGTCCTTGCCTTTCGGCGGGACCAGCACGCGCTCGGGGCTCGACGGCTCGTCCGAAAACTCCTGCATGCTCTTGGTCAGCCGCCTGATCGGGAGAATCAGCATGCGATTGATGGCCAGGAAGATCAGCGCCGCGGTGATCAGCGAGATGACGATCGACAGGAGGAAGACGTTGCGCGAATAGACGAGCATGGCCGTGCGCAGCTTGGCGTCCTTCATCACCAGCTCGATCGTCGCATCGCCTTCGCCCAGCGGGCCATAGACGCGCACCACCCGGTTGCCGCCGAAGATGAGCGTGTCGAAGGCGTCCCGGATCGCGCCGAGAGCCGTGAAGTTGGCTATGTCGTATTCGCCGTCGATCGCGGGGGGCATGTCGACGCTGGCGATCATCCGGGAGGCGTCCTTGCGGCGGATGACGATGGCCTTCGTCCCGGTCGCCATCAGGGTTTCGCGCTGCACGGCGCGGGGCAGCTCGACATTCTGAAGCCCGTCGACCACGACGGCGGCCGCCGCCACGGTGTTCAGGCGGTCCTGAAGCCAGCGTATGCGCATATTGGCGACGGAAGGCACGAAGATCAGTACCTCGGCCAGCATCACGAAGGCGACCGTAAGCAGCAGCAATTTGCCGGAAAGCCCGCCAAGAAAGCCGACCGCCCCTCGAGGTGCCGCACTCGCATTGGCCGGACGTGCGTCTTCTACCATAAGCCCAAAAGATTCCCTGGATCAGCCGAAATTCCGCAGAAACCGGATAGCGGTCCGCAGAAGGCGATTTCGCGCCATGGGGGAATAATAGGAGATAGCCGCCTGTTTTCCAATCTCCGAGAGAGTCGGATAGGGTGCGACATAAGTCTGGAAATGCCTGAGGGTCAGGCGGTTGGCGACGGCGAAGGCCCAGAGACCGATCATCTCCCCCGCTCCAGGGCCTGCAATGGCGGCGCCGAGTATCCGCCCGCGCCTGCCGACGACGATCTTTATCAGCCCTCGATCCAATCCGTCGGTGCGGGCGCGATCACTCGCGGAAAAGTCCAGGCGAACGGTTCTGCCCCGCTGGGCGGTCTCCCGCGCGCGCTCCTCCGTCAGCCCCACCTGCGCCAGTTCGGGCGCGGTGAAGATCACCTGCGGAACGATGGCCGTCCTCTCGCGTCCCGGCAGGCGGAAAAGGATCTGCTGCAGCACCAGCCGGGCGTGATAGCTCGCCTGATGCGTGAAGAGGCCGCCCGCCGCATCTCCGACGGCATAGACGCGGCGGTTGCTCGTCCGCAGGTCCGCCCCGACCTCTATGTGCTTCGGGCCGTGGCGGATGCCGGCCGCATCGAGATCGAGCGGTCCGTGATTGGGGGCACGACCGGCAGCCACCAGCAGGTCGCTCCCTTCGATCTCGAAAGGGCCGCTCTCGTTCTCGCAGAAAAGCCGGACGCCCGTCTTTGTTTGCTCCGCCGAGCGGATCTCCGTGCGCTCGTGCAGGAGCATGCCTTCCGCACGCAGCCCGTCGAGCACGATCGCCGCCAGCTCGGGATCCTGGCCGGATAGAGCCGCGGCCCTGTCCACGACCGTGACATCGGCGCCCAACCGGCGGTGAGCCGCGGCCATCTCCAGGCCGACCGCGCCCGCGCCGATGACGACGAGATGTCGCGGCAGGCGTTTCAGGCCGAAGAGCGTTTCGTTGGTGAGAAACGGCGTCTCCGCAAGTCCAGGGATCGGGGGAACGGCGGGGGAGGAGCCGGCGGCGATCACAAAGCGGCGGGCGCGGATCAGATGGTCGCCGGCAGCGACCGTGCGGTCGTCTACGAAGCGGGCCGTTTCCTTGATCACCTCGACGCCGAGGCTGGTGAAGCGCTCTACGGAATCATGCGGCGCGATGCCTTCGATGACGGACTGTATGCGCGCCGTCAGCCGCTCGTGATCGACGACCGGTCCCGCCGCGGCAATGCCGAATTCCGCAGCCTTGCGGATCGCTTCCGCATGCTTGGCTGCTGCGATCAGGGCCTTTGACGGCACGCAGCCGTAATTGAGGCAATCGCCGCCCATCCGGCCGTGCTCGACCAGAGCGACGGGCACGCCGAAAGCGGCCGCCCCGGCGGCCACGGAGAGCCCGGCGGCACCGCCGCCTATCACACATATATCGGGTGTCAGTATCCTGCCCACGCTTGCCTGCCCCTCGACTGCGTCACGCCTGCTTGCGGCGCGACTGTATTAGCCTGAACGCCAGAGGCAACGCCGCAATGAACGCAAGAGCGACGAGCGCCAGCGAAACGTCGGTAGTGACGAAATCGGAAAGGGCGAGCTCGCGGCCGCTCTCGGATGCCAGGGCGATCACGTCGCCGAGGCCGCAGCCGAGCCAACTATAGGCCAGAGTTCCCGGCACGATGCCGACCAGCGTTGCCATCGCATAGGTGCGAAGCTTCACCTCGAAAAAGGCGGGCGCGATATTGATCACGAAGAAGGGGAAGACCGGCGCCAGCCGCAGGACGAGCAGATAGAAGAAGGCATTGGCCTGGAACCCCTCGGCAAAGCGCTCCAGGAATCCGCCGGCGCGGCGCCTGAGAAGGTCGCTGAAGGCGCCGCGGGCGGCGACGAAAAGAAGGCAGGCTCCAAGGGTTGCGGCGAGAACCGCCACGGCTGCGCCGGCAAGCCACCCGAACAGGAAGCCGGCCGAAACCGTCAGCACCGATGCCGCCGGAATGGAGAAGACCACGGCCGCGACATAGATAGCGAAGAAGATGAGACCGGACCGGAGCGGATGAGCGCCGACATGGGCGGCGAGCGTCTCATGCTGGTCGGCGAGCGCAGACAGCGAGACATAGTCCTGCAGACCGTAAGCATAGCCGAGGGCACCGCCGGCAAGGAGAAGCGTGATCGGTACGAAGCGCCAGGGAGAGCGGCGACGAACGGGCTCCAGCTCTCCCCTGCTCGATGCGTGTTCGAGAGCCGGACCTTCTTTTGCCCCGTTGCCGATACTATGGGTCATGCGATTTGCCTTCGGTGCGATTCTGCCCTCGAGTTAGAAGGATTTCACCCCCGAAACCAATAACGAATGGTCGCGCCGGCAAACGACGCCGTGACCGAGCCGCAGCGGCAAGTCACGCCCGCGTGAAAGCGCCGGCAGCTTCTCACAGTGCGGCCCGCACGGCGAATTTCCGCTCGCGGCGATCGCCAGATCGCCGCGAGCATAGCTCCTGTTACGCAACTCGAGCGCGCCGCGGCAGGCGGACTCAGAACTCTTCCCAGTCGTCGCGAGCGACCGCAGCGGAGCCGTTGCCGAATGCGCGCGCAACCGTGCCCATCATGCGGCGGGCGGGCGAGGCCACCGGGCGGCTCGCTTCCCTTGCCGGCGCGACCGTACGCACCGCCTCGCGCTCGACCTTGAAGTAGGCGATGAGGTTGGCGAGATTGTCGGCCTCGGCGGACAGCTTATGCGTGGCGGCGTTCGCCTCCTCCACCATGGCGGCGTTGCGCTGGGTGACCTGATCCATCTGGTTGACCGCGGTGCTGACCTCGCCGAGACCCGTGGCCTGCTCGCGTGCGGCCGTCGCGATCGAATGGATGTGATCGTTGATCTTGAGGACGCGCGTCTCGATCTGACCGAGTGCGGCTCCCGTCGCCTGGACGAGCTTGACGCCGGTGGCCACTTCGCCGCCCGATTTGGAAATCAGCGACTTGATATCCTTGGCGGCGCTGGCTGCACGCTGGGCGAGTTCGCGGACCTCCTGGGCAACGACGGCGAAACCCTTGCCGGCATCCCCTGCGCGCGCCGCCTCGACGCCGGCATTGAGGGCCAGCAGGTTCGTCTGGAAGGCGATCTCGTCGATGACGTTGGTAATCTGGCCGATCTCGCTCGAAGCCTGTTCGATGCGGCCCATGGCATCGATGGCGTTGCGGACGACCGATGCCGACTCCGCTGCGCTGTCCTTCGCCTCCGTGACCATGACGGTCGCTTCCTGGGCCCGCTCCGTAGAATTGCGAACCGCGGCGGTTATCTCGTCGAGCGCCGCCGAAGTTTCCTCCAGGGCGGCGGCCTGCTGTTCAGTCCGCTTGGACAGGTCGTCGGCGGCACTGCGCAACTCCGTAGAGTTCCCGTTGATCGAGTCCGTCGTCATGCGGACCTCGCGCAGGGTCTTCTGCAGGGTCTGCAAGGTATCGTTGACGTTCGTCTGCAACTCGGCGAAGGCGCCCTGGAACTGGCCCTTCATGCTTTGCGTGAGGTCGCCCGTCGCCAGGCTCGCAATGACCCTCCGGGTCTCGGCGATGCCCGTATCGACGCTGTTGACCAGTTCGTTGACGCTCGCCGCAAAACGGTTGAGGTCGTCGTTGTCGTAGTCCTTGCCGATGCGCCTGGTGAAGTCCCCTGCCGCAGCCGCCGCGACGACCGTGGCGATGCTCGACTGCAGGTCCGCGCTCTTTTCGCGCAGGACCTCTTCCTGGGCGTTGAGCTCTCGCACGGCGAGGCTGTTCTGCTTGAAGACTTCGACCGCCGCCGCCATGTCGCCGATCTCGTCCTTGCGCCCGGCGAAGGGCACATCAACCGAGAGATCGCCGCCGGCAAGCAGCTTCATCTTGCCCGTCAGATCGAGAATCGGGCGGCTGAGGTGATTGGTCGCAATATAGAAGGCGGCGCCGATCCCGGCCAGCATGCCGAGTGCTGCCGTTGCAAGGACGATCAGCACGATCGAGCGCTTGTAGTCGGCAAGATCCGCGGTGATCGTCTGAAGCGAGGCAAGGTTCTCGTCGACGACCACGTCGATTTCCGCCTGGAACGCCTTGCGGTTGGCCCGGTTCGCCTCGTTGTTGCCCTGCTCGTTGGCCGCTTGCGGCGCGACCTGCGTGCCGAGGCGAGCCGTCTCGCTTCGGAACGTCTTGAATTCCTCCGCGCGCTGGACGAGGGTATCGAAGGCGGGCAGGACGTCGGCGGGCACCAGCGGCCGCCACTCGGTGAGCAGCGCGTCGATCTTGTCGAGGTTCTTGAGAATTCCCTCGGCGAAAGGCTTTGCCTTCTCGACCGTCGGCGCTGCATAAATACCCCGCGCCTCCATCACCACCGCCGTTACCAGGCGATTGAGCCTCTCGCCCTTGAAGGCCCGGTCGGATGCGTTCTGGTATTCACCGAGCCGTTGGTTGTACTCGCTCACGATCAGCAACGACATGCCGGTGATCGCTATCGCCAGCAGACTCATGATGCCGACGATGAGGTTTATCTTTCCACGAATTTTCATGTCCTGTCCCTGTCCCCAGCCGCATACTCGCCTAAAACGGGAAAGTAACTCACGGCTTACACGCTACTAAGTAAATGCTAAAATGCGCGTGGTTAACAAAGCACCCATCGGGCCCACTCATTTTAGGATGTCATGCGGCGATCATGAGCACGCCGCCGGCGTCTGGGAATTGACTTTATCGGGTTTTTGTCCCTATAAGCCGCGCACGTCCGGTGGAGCCGCCCGTTGGCGGAGCCATGCCCGGCGCGTAAACGCTCTTGCATCATGCAAACCCAAGAAGGACCGCACACCGCGGTATTTAAATAAATGAAGCGTACCTACCAACCGTCCAAGCTTGTTCGCAAGCGCCGTCACGGCTTCCGTGCACGTATGTCCACCAAGGGTGGGCGCAAGGTCCTCACAGCCCGCCGGGCTCGTGGCCGCAAGCGTCTTTCGGCGTAAGCCGAATCTGCCCGAAACCTTATGTCCGGGCAAATGACGACAGATAAAGACAAGACGGCTGTCGGGCGGCTGAAAAGCCGTCCGCAGTTTTTGGCGGTCCGGGCTGGAGAAAGCCGCAGAGGCCCGCTATTTCTCCTCGAAGTTCTCGACCGGAACGATCCGGAGGGAGAAGCCCGCGTCGGCTTCACCGTTACCAAGAAACACGGCAATGCCGTCGAGCGAAACCGAATGCGCCGACGCCTCAAGGAAGCCGTGCGGCTTTCGGCCGGGTTTGCAATGAAACCCGGACACGACTATGTGATTGTCGCCCGGCGCGATCTCCTGAATGCCCCTTTCGACGCATTGACTCGGGCGCTTCGGGATCGCATCGAAAACAAGCCGAAACAGAAGCGGCCACCGGCCGGTTCCAGGAAATCATGATGGAAAACAACCGCAATTATTTCGTGGCGATCGCCCTTTCCGTGCTGATCCTTATCGCCTGGCAGTTCTTCTATGTCAGCCCGAAGATGGAAAAGGACCGCATTGCCGCGGAACAGGCGCAGCAGGCGCAACAGACCCAGCAACAGCCAGGCGCTCAGCCGGCTGCACCTGGACAGGCGCTGCCCGGCGGTGCGATCCCGAGCGCAGGCGAAAGCCGCGATCAGGCAATCGGCAAATCGGCCCGCGTGGCGATCGACACGCCGGCGCTTTCCGGCTCCATCAACCTGACCGGCGCACGCTTCGACGACCTGAAGCTCAAGGGCTACCACGAAACCGTCGACCCGAAGAGCCCGGTCATCACGCTCTTCAGCCCGGCGGAGACCGCCGACGGCTATTTCACGGAAATCGGCTATATCGGATCGGACGCGACCGGATCGGTTCCGGGGCCGCAGACCACATGGACGCTTTCGGGCGGCGACAAGCTCACCCCTTCGACGCCGGTGACGCTGAGCTATACGAACGACAAGGGCATCACCTTTTCCCGGACCATCTCGGTCGACGACCGCTACATGTTCCAGGTGGTCGACAGCATCAAGAACGAGACCGCCGCGCCGGTTTCCCTGTCTTCCTACGGCCGCGTCACGCGCTTCAACAAGCCGACGACTCCGAGCATCTACGTGCTCCACGAGGGCTTCGTCGGCGTTGCGGGAGAGCATGGCCTCCAGGAAGTCGGCTATTCCAAGGTCGAAGACGACGAGCCCGTCGAACCGGGTAAGTCGACCGGCGGATGGTTAGGCATCACCGATAAATACTGGGCCGCGACGATCGTGCCGCCGCAGGCGACGCCCTTCGACATCCGGTTCTCGCATTTCGCCGACGGGCGCCCCCGTTACCAGAGCGACTACAAGAGCGATGCGGTGACGGTTGCCCCCGGCCAGTCCGTGGAGCTGAAGAACCTCGTCTTCGCCGGTGCCAAGGAAGTCCCGGTCGTCGACAATTACGAAGTGGCCTATTCGATCCCCAACTTCGACAAGCTGATCGACTGGGGCTGGTTCTACTTCATCACCAAGCCGATGTTCAAAATGATGGATTTCTTCTTCCGTCTCTTCGGCAATTTCGGCATCGCGATCCTGATCACCACGATCGTCGTCAAGCTCATCTTCTTCCCGCTCGCCAACAAGCAATACGCATCGATGGCGAACATGAAGAAGGTTCAGCCGAAGATGGAGGAGCTGAAGAAGAAATTCGGCGACGACAGGATGGGGCTGCAGCAGGCGATGATGCAGCTCTACAAGGAAGAGAAGATCAACCCGCTGGCGGGCTGCTGGCCGATCCTCATCCAGATCCCGGTGTTCTTCGCGCTGTACAAGGTGATCTACGTCACCATCGAGATGCGGCATGCGCCCTTCTTCGGATGGATACAGGATCTCTCCGCGCCCGATCCGACGACGATCTTCAATCTCTTCGGCCTCCTGCCCTTCGATGCTCCGTCCTTCCTGCATCTCGGCGTCTGGCCGATCATCATGGGCGTCACCATGTTCCTGCAGATGCGCATGAACCCGACGCCGCCGGACCCGACCCAGGCGATGCTCTTCACGTGGATGCCGGTGGTCTTCACCTTCATGCTGGCATCGTTCCCGGCCGGTCTCGTGATCTACTGGGCCTGGAACAACACGCTGTCGATCCTGCAGCAGGGCATCATCATGAAGCGTCAGGGCGTCAAGGTCGAACTCTTCGACAATCTGAAGTCGCTCTTCTCGAAGAAACCGAAACCGGCGGAATAGAGCACTTCCAGGAAGCGCAGTGAAAGAGTTGGAAGCCCCGGTGCGACGCGTTCCGGGGCTTTTCCTTTCGATTTCCAGAGCGCCGCCGGCGCCGCCCGGGCGCTCTCAAGCTTGACAAGCCTCTGCAAAAGCATGATGCCGAGGCCAAAGAGGAACGCCAGAACATGTCCGGGACGAACAAGCAGAATGCCGCAAGCGTCTTCGGCCGGCCGTGGATCTTCATCCGCGGCGTGCCGTCGATGAAGTTCCTGCCGCCGGAGGGACCGACGGAGATCGCCTTTGCCGGCCGCTCCAATGTCGGCAAGTCGTCGCTGATCAACGCGCTCGTGGGCCATAAGGGCCTTGCGCGCACATCGAACACGCCCGGCCGCACCCAGGAACTCAACTATTTCGTGCCGGACGGCTATTCCGGCGAAGCCGACGACCTGCCGCCGATGGCGCTCGTCGACATGCCGGGCTACGGCTACGCGCAGGCTCCCAAGGAACAGGTCGACGCCTGGACGAAGCTGGTGTTCGACTATCTGCGCGGCCGCTCGACGCTGAAGCGCGTCTACGTGCTGATCGACGCGCGCCACGGCATCAAGAAAAATGACGAGGACGTGCTGGCACTCCTCGACAAGGCTGCGGTTTCCTATCAGATCGTGCTGACCAAGACGGACAAGATCAAGGCGGCCGGCGTGCCGCGCCTCGTCGGGGAAACGCTCGAAAAGATCAAGAAGCGGCCGGCGGCCTTTCCGGAAGTGCTGTCGACATCGTCGGAAAAGGGCGAAGGCATCGAGGACCTCCGCGCGGCGATCGAGCTTGCCGTAACGCGCTGAGGCGCGGAACGGCGCCGCCGAAGGGCGATCCCCTCGTCTTCGACCTCCGTCACTACCCTGACATGAAAAGCGCTCTATCTCTGCTTCGCGGCGGCAGATTGTCTGCCCGAAGGATCAGGAGAGAGACATGTCCGATTTGATTGTCGTGGGATTCGATTCGACGGATGAGGCCGACAAGGTCCTCTTGAAGCTCAACAGCCTGAGGAAGGAGTATCTGATCGATCTGGAAGATGCGGTCGTCGTCGTCCGCGACGCCGAAGGCAAGGTGCATCTGAAGCAGAGCATGAATCTGACCACCGTCGGAGCCACGTCCGGCCTCCTTTCCGGCTCCCTCTGGGGCGGGCTCGTCGGGCTGCTCTTCCTCAATCCGCTCGCGGGTTTCGCCCTCGGCGGCGCTATCGGCGCGGGTGCCGGTGCGCTTTCCGGCTCGCTTGTCGATTACGGGATCGACGACGACTTCATCAAGTCGCTCGGCAACACCATCCCGAACAATTCCTCGGCGCTCTTCGTCCTGGTGCGCAAGGTGCAGCCGGAAAAGGTGCTGGCCGAATTCTCCGGCCTGCGCGGCCGCGTACTGAAGACGTCGCTCTCGCCGGAGCAGGAACTGAAGCTTCAGGCAGCCCTTTCCGAGGCGCAGACGCCGTCGCCGCAGGCGGGAACATTCTGATCGGTTGCTGGAGGCGATCGGCCCTCGTCGCACAACGATCTTCTCGCCGGAGCCGGCGGGACGATCGCCGCGCTCAGGCAGTTTCCGGTACGAATGACAGGGAGAGCCCGTTGATGCAGTGCCGCTTGCCGGTCGGCGGCGGACCGTCGTCGAAGATGTGGCCGACATGGCCGCCGCAGCGGCGGCAGTGGCATTCGGTCCTGGTCATGAACAGGGTATCGTCCTCGCGCGTGCCGATCGCGCCGGGAAGCGCCTGCCAGAAGCTCGGCCAGCCGGTACCGCTGTCATATTTCGCCTCGGAGGAATAAACGGGCAAGGCGCATCCCGCGCAGTGAAAGACGCCGTTTCGCTTTTCATCGTCGAGCGGGCTGCTGAACGGCGGCTCCGTGCCCTCCTCCCGCAAAATGCGATAGCGGTCCTCGCCGAGCAGCGCCCGCCACTCCGCGTCGGTCCTGGTGATTTCGAAGGCTTCGCCGGCGACGGCGCGCATGGGCCATACCAGACCGCGCAGGGTGATCACCGCGGCCAGGGCCGCGCCCGCCATCAGCAAGTCGCGCCGGCTGATCATCGGAACCTCCATCGGGCGATGCAACTGGCATTGGCCGAATCTGGAGCGAGAGGCGGAAGTGCCTCGTCCTCCCGCAGCCGGTCCGGCCTGATATCGTAATTTACCGCATCGGCCCGAAAATCGGTATCGATTTCCGGAAAGCACGATGCGTCGATACGACAAATTGAATTAAGGCTTGTTGAGATTCGGGATACCCGCCACGGCCGGTTGGATTTCCTCATTCCTGTGCTCGTCACAGGATGAGAGCAGCGCCGCCTCTGCGGCGCGGAAGAGCCTTTCCAGCCCAAGGACTTGGACTGGCTGGATTCCTGTGACAAGCACAGGAATGAGGAAGAGGGGAGATTGCAGTCCTCCGAAAGTTCCCACAGCGCCGCTGTGCCGACAAACCGACCAGAGTTGCAGCAGCCGACATGAACTCAAACTTTGTGCGTCCACGCGGGCGCACGGCGCTCAAAGCGGCCGCGGCACTCCTGCCGTGACTGCGTGGCCCGTATGGAAGGAGACTTAGAAAGCGCGCGCGGTGCCTTGCGCGATGACCTCACCGGTGGGCGAGCCGGTCGCCGAGCCGCCCAGGGGCTCGACACTGACGGAGAGCCTGGAGCCGCTGGCAATCCGGCTTCGCATTCCCGGCTCAAGCACGATTTCCCCCTCGCCGGACGGCGGCAGCACGCCGAGCGAGACCGGCGGATCGTCACCTTTGATCAGCCAGAGTTCGAGCGATTTCTCCTCCATCTGTCCGGCGGCGGCCGGCGACAGTCTGAGGCGCCCCGTAGCCGGTTCGAAGTGCGTGACGAGGTTGACGGCGCTGCCTTGCGCTTCGAGGCTCGCAACGAGTTGCGTACCGCCTCGGCGATCGCTGAAAAGTCCGGCCACCGCGCCTGCCATTACGACGACAGCCGAAAGCGATACCAGCGCGACGCTGCGCCAAAGGGGAAGCGAGCCCCAGATACCGCGGGGGTCGTCTGCGCCCCGGCCCGCTTCGAAGACCGCGTGCTCGGAGGAGCGAAACCTGCGGCGCGGCGCGACCGATTCATAGGCGTCGCCGAAGGCCGCAAGATTGTTCTGCCAGCGGATGACCATGGCGGCGAAGTTTCGGTCCGTTGCCATGCGCGCCTCGGCCTTGCGACGGTCCTCGGCAGACAGCGCGCCGAGCACGTACTCTCCCGCGATCACCTCGTCGCGGCGGGAATCTCCGCTTTCGGGCTTCTGCGTCGTCATGGCTTCCTGCACTCTCTCAGCTTTAGAAGGCCGGCACGATTCCCTTCGATCTCTTCCAGGCAGGCGTCGATGCGCCTATTCTCGGGACTGCGGCGGTCCTTTCCGGATCAAAGCAGGATCAGTCAAATCGCCAGCGCCGTCAATCGGCTTCTCGGCCATGCCGCGCACGCTGCGAGCACTTCGGCTCAGCCAGGCGACCGCCGTCACAATGGCTTTATGTTGCGCCCGGATCATTCCATCCGTCAGAGAGTTGCGCTAAACAGCAGCCGGTATTTTTCGAGGATCCGCCATGTCCGCATCAGAAAGTGAAATTCAGGCCCGCCTGCTCGCCCAGGCCCTGCCCTACATGCAGCGCTACGAGAACAAGACGATCGTCGTCAAATACGGCGGCCACGCCATGGGCAATGCCGACCTCGGACGCGCCTTTGCCAGCGATATCGCGCTTCTGAAGCAGTCCGGCGTCAACCCGATCGTCGTTCACGGCGGCGGCCCTCAGATCGGCGCCATGCTCAACCGGATGGGCATCGAGTCCAAATTCGAGGGCGGTCTCCGCGTCACAGACGAAAAGACCGTCGAGATCGTCGAAATGGTGCTTGCCGGGTCGATCAACAAAGAGATCGTCGCGCTCATAAACCAGACGGGCGAATGGGCGATCGGCCTTTGCGGCAAGGACGGCAACATGGTCTTTGCGGAAAAGGCGAAGAAGACCTTCCGCGACCCGGATTCCAACATCGAGCGCGTGCTCGACCTCGGCTTCGTTGGCGATGTCGTCGAAGTCGACCGCACCCTTCTCGATCTGCTCGCCCGCTCCGAGATGATACCGGTGATCGCGCCGGTGGCGCCGGGACGGGACGGCCACACCTACAACATCAACGCGGACACTTTTGCCGGCGCCATCGCCGGCGCCCTCAATGCGACGCGCCTTCTCTTCCTGACCGACGTTCCGGGCGTTCTCAACAAGAAGGGCGAACTCATCAAGCAGCTCTCGGTCGCCGAGGCGCGGGCGCTGATCGCCGACGGCACCATCTCGGGCGGCATGATCCCGAAGGTGGAGACCTGCATCGAGGCGATCAAGGCCGGCGTCCAGGGCGTCGTCATCCTCAACGGCAAAACGGCACATTCGGTGCTGCTCGAAATCTTCACCGAGCACGGCGCAGGCACGCTGATCGTGCCGTGAGGCGCGCCTTGTTGGCGTGCCCCTTACCCTAACCTTTCTCCCGTCTTGACGCGTCATGACGGGGAAAGGGTCGCGGCAGCGGGATGAGGGACCAATCTCTTACCTCGTCCCGTAAACATTCTCCGCCTCGCCGCGCAGCCGGGCGATCATCTCCCGGTATGGGAACGGCCCATAGCTCACCCGCCCGACGCCGGCGGCCGCAAGCGTGGCAATGTCCGGCGCCCCCGGCTTCATCATCACATTGACCGGCAAAGGTGATGCCGCACAGAGCCTGGCGATGAGGTCCCGATCGGCGAGGCCCGGTGCGAAGAAGCCGCTCGCGCCCGCATCCGCATAGGCCTCGGCGCGGGCGATCGCGTCCTCCATCAGGCCCGCGTGGCGCGCCGCATCGCTTTCCTGCAGGAAGAGGTCGGTGCGGGCGTTGACGAACAGTGCGATGCCCTGTCGCTCCGCCATCTCGCGGATCGCGCGGATGCGAGCCGCCTGCTTGTCGATCGGATGGACGCCGCCCCTGCCAACCATCTGGTCCTCGAAATTGATGCCGATCCCGCCCGCATCGATCACTTGCGCGACATTGGCCGCGGCCTGGGCCGGGTCCTCCGAATAGGCGCCCTCGAAGTCCACCGAGAGCGGGAGGTCCGTTGCCGCGACGATCTCGCGCACGGTCTCGAGCAGCAGAGGCAGCGGCAGCTTCTGCCCGTCTCCGTATCCATGTGCCGCCGCGACCGACCAGCTCCCGGTGGCGAGCGCCTTGGCGCCGGCCTCGGCCACGCACCGGGCGCTGCCTGCATCCCAGATGTTGTACAGAACCACCGGATCGCCTTTCCGGTGCAGTGCCCCGAAGGCGAGCGCTCTTTCTTCCTGGCTCATCGTATCTTCTCCCAGTCCGTCAGGTTGATCGTATCCGTTACATCGTTGGAGCGGCGGCCCGCGCAGGCATCTCCCGGTCCCACTCTCCGAAAAGCCCCACAGGACGCATTCTGCCCTCGTGGCGAAGCAGCCATTGCTTGCGCCGGAGCCCGCCCCCATAGCCCGTCAGCGATCCGTCAGCGCCGATGCAACGGTGGCATGGCACGACGATTGCGAGGCAGTTGGAGCCGTTGGCCCTGGCCACCGCACGCACCGCCTGCGGGGTGGCGACCTTCCGCGCGATGTCGCTGTAGGAGCGTGTCTCGCCCACGGGTATCGCAACGAGTTCTGCCCATACCTGACGCTCGAAGGCACTGCCGTCGAGGGCGAGCGGTGTCCGAAAATCGGCCGAGCGCCCGGCGAAATAGTCGTTGAGCTCGCGCTCCACCTGATCGATGGGCGGCGTTCTGCCGGGCACCACCGCAGAGTGCGTCTTTCGCTTGAGGCTCTCCATTTCGGCCGGGAGGGCCTTGCGATCATGGAACTCGATGAGGTGAAGATGCGTCTGGTCGGCAACCGCCACCATGGGGCCCAGCGGCGTCTCTATCCAATCGGCAAAGAGCAGCACGCGCCCCTGCGATTTCGCGGGAGCCTGTCCGATCAGCCGCCCGAAGGCGGCGCGAAAACCGCTCGGCGACTCATAGCCTGCATCGATCTGCGCCTCGATGACACTGGCGCCGCCGGAGAGCTGGCGTGCGGCCTCGCCCATTCGCCGCTGGCGGGCGAGATCGAGAAAGGTGACGCCGAGGGATCGCTTGAAGGCGCGCCGCACTGTCGACGGATCGAAGCCGCGCCGCACGAGATCGCCCTCCGTCCAGCGATGCTCCGGCCGGCGGTCGAGCAGCTCGACAAGCTCCTTGACGAGCGGATCTTTCCCGGATGCATCTTCCAGCGGGCGGCAACGTCGGCACGGCCGGAAGCCGGAATTGATGCAGGCGGAAATGCTGTCGAAGAACAAAGTGTTCTCCCGCTTCGGCTTGCGGGCGGGACATGAGAGCCGGCAGAAGATGCCGGTGCTCTTGACGCAAACGAAGGCCTGGCCCTCATAATCGGAACTGCGGGCCAGCAGCGCATCGTAAAGGATATCGTCGTTCGGCAGATCGAAAAGCATATTGCTTTGTAGCATCAGCCACACGCGCCGTCCGCCGAAATTCGGGCATCTATTCGTGCCGCTTGCCGAGCCCTCACAAGACGAGCAGCATGACCACGCCGAGCACGATGAGCAGGCAGCCGAGCAGTTCGAGCCGGTTGATCCACTCCCGGAAGATGAAGAAGGAAGAGGCGAAGGTGAACAGCATCTCCACCTGAGCGACCACCTTGACGATCGCCGCCTGCTGCAGCGTCATCGCCGCGAACCAGCCGAAGGAGGCCGAGGCGCCGACGAAGCCCACGACGAAAGCGGGCTTCCAGGCGGCGCCTATGCGTTTCAGTTCGTCGCGTTCACGCGCGACGATCCACAAAAGCATGACGATCGTCTGAAGCAGGATGACGAAGCCGAGCGTGAAGCTCGCCTGGATCACATAGTCCGGCTGAGGCAGACTCGGCTCCAGCGCCAGCGAGGCCGAGCGGTAGGACACCGCCGAGAGACCGAAGAAGGTACCGGAAAGCAGCCCCATGCCCGCCGTGCGGCTGAAGACCGATGCAAGCAGCGAGCGCGCGCTGAGCGTCGTTCGGGCGACGGAGATCAGCATGACGCCCACCACCGAAATGGCGATCGCAACCAACGCTCCCTGGCTCGCCTTTTCGCCGAGGAAGATCAGCCCGAAGAGCGCCGCCTGTGCCGGCTCGGTGCGGGAATAGGCCGTGCCGACCGCGAAATTGCGGAAGGAGAAGAGATGGACGAGCAGGAAGGTCGCGGCGATCTGCGCCAATCCGCCGACCACCGCCCAGAGATAGAAAGTGCCGTTCGGCACCGGCAGCTGATGCCCGCCTACGCGCCAAAGCAGGACGAGGTAGAGAAGCGCGAAAGGCAGTCCGAAACCGAAGCGCACGAAGGTCGCGCCGGTGGTGCCCATGACGCCCTTCAGGTGCTTCTGCATGGCGGAGCGGACATTCTGAAGGAAGGCCGCGGCGACGGTGATGAGAACCCAGGTTTCCATATTTGCCCGCTAGCACGCAGGCCGAAAACAATCCATGGCCAATCGGGGTACAGGTGAACAAACCGTTTTGCTTCGCAAGGCCGCCCGTGTCATAAACCCGCCATGAAGAAGCTCGACCGCCTGCCGACCCACGCCGAATTCGCCCATGTCACCGACTGGGTCTTCGACCTCGACAACACGCTCTATCCGCATCACGTCAATCTGTTCTCACAGATCGACCGCAACATGACGGCCTATGTTGCCGAACTCCTGTCGCTGGAGCCTGCGGAGGCGAAGAAGCTGCAGAAGGAATACTACCGCGACCACGGCACCACGCTTCAGGGCCTGATGCTTCATCACGGCATCGACCCCAACGATTTCCTCGAAAGAGCCCACGCCATCGACTACAG
This sequence comes from Sinorhizobium sp. GQ132, assembly GCF_059758575.1. Taxonomy (NCBI): domain Bacteria; kingdom Pseudomonadati; phylum Pseudomonadota; class Alphaproteobacteria; order Hyphomicrobiales; family Rhizobiaceae; genus Sinorhizobium; species Sinorhizobium sp. GQ132. The sequence continues at coordinate 162,849 of NZ_JCAXDX010000004.1, forward strand.
CGTGGTGCCGGCCGACCCGGCGCTCGGCGAGGCGATCAAGGCGCTGCCCGGACGCAAGTTCATCTTTACCAACGGCAGCGTCGCCCATGCGGAGATGACCGCGCGGGCGCTCGGCATCCTCGACCATTTCAACGATATCTTCGACATCGTCGCCGCCGGCTTCATACCGAAGCCCGCCGGCGACACCTACGACAAGTTCATGGGCCTTCACCGCATCGACACGGCAAATGCGGTCATGTTCGAGGATCTGCCGCGCAACCTGGTCGTCCCGAAGGCGCTCGGCATGAAGACGGTGCTGCTCGTGCCGCGCAATCTCGAATACGAATTTGCCGAGGCCTGGGAAACGTCGAGCGACGCGGACGATCAGATCGACTACGTCACGGAAGATCTGGCGGCTTTCCTCCGCAGGGTGGTTTCGGCGGCGTAACTACCGCCGTCCGGACGCCATCGGGACCGAGCGGGGGTCGATCTTCTCGTAGAACCCTGCAATGATCTCCCATGCCTCTTCGGCCGTCTCCACGAAGTGCAACAGGTCGATGTCGTTGGGCGCGATGGTTCCGAACTCGGCCAGCGCCTCGAAATTGATGATGCTGCGCCAGAACTTCTCGCCGAAGAGGATGAGCGGCACCAGGGCAAGCCGGCCGGTCTGCATCAGCGTCATGGTTTCGAACAACTCGTCGAGCGTGCCGAAGCCGCCCGGGAAGACCGTGACCGCCTTGGCGCGCAGCAGGAAGTGCATCTTGCGGATGGCGAAATAGTGGAAATTGAAGGACAGGTCCGGCGTGACGAACTGGTTCGGCGCCTGCTCGTGCGGAAGCACGATGTTCAGGCCGATCGAAGGTGCGCCGACGTCGGCTGCGCCGCGGTTCCCCGCCTCCATGACGCCGGGACCGCCGCCCGTGACCACCACGTATTCCTTGTAATCGAGCTTTGCCGACTGCTCCGAGCACAATCGCGCGAACTTGCGCGCCTCGTCATAATAGACCGACGCAGCCTCGAGATTCTTGCGCTGAATGTCGTTCTTGGCGGCCCAGGCCTCGCCGCCGGGCTCCGGAATGCGCGCCCCGCCGAACATCACCACCGTGGAGTTGATACCGCGCTCCTCGAGCATCATCTCGGTCTTCAGGAGCTCGAGCTGCAGGCGGACGGGCCTCAGTTCCTCACGACACAGGAAATCGTCGTCGATATAGGCGAGACGATAGGTGGGCGAAGCCGATTGCGGCGTCAAAGGCACGCTCGATGCACGTTGCCTGCTCTGGGAGCTGTCTGCCAGCGGATCCCAGACCCCATCCTTGCGGCGCAGAGTCCGCTTCTTCATGCGTGCCATGTTTCGTTTCCCGTCGCGTTTCGAACACCCGAGACCTCGTCCGGACGCGTCCCTTCGGGTCTTTCTCGGTCATAGAGGCGTCCCTACTGCCGGATTAGTTGAGACTTGCCAAGTCCCGTTGAGGAGCGCGAGCCGAAAAGGCCTTCAACTTTTTGAGGATCATGCTCCATGGGCGCCAGGTTTCGGCGAAGCCGCGCGACATCTTGAATCGCTGCATAATCCGTGAAGCTGGTTCCGATTCGGGGAATTATGCAGTAGAGCTTGCAGCACAACGCCGAACTCGAAGGAATTCCGATGACGAACCACGACCTCGCCTCCCTGTCGCAGACGATCGAGACCGCTTTCGAAGGACGCGACGCCGTCAACACCGGCACCCGCGGCGCGGTTCGCGACGCCGTGGAAACGGCGCTGAACCTGCTCGACAGCGGCAAGGTACGCGTCGCGCAACGGGGTGAGGACGGCACCTGGACGGTCAACCAGTGGCTCAAGAAGGCGGTGCTCCTCTCCTTCCGCCTCAATCCGATGGAACTCGTCAAGGGCGGCCCGGGTGAAGCCGTCTGGTGGGACAAGGTCCCCTCCAAATTCGACGGCTGGAGCGTCAACGAATTCGAGAAGGCCGGGTTCCGCGCCGTTCCGAACTGCGTGGTCCGCCGCTCCGCCTATATCGCACCGAATGCGGTACTGATGCCCTCCTTCGTCAATCTCGGCGCCTATGTCGGCGAGGGTACGATGGTCGACACCTGGGCGACCGTCGGCTCCTGCGCGCAGATCGGCAAGAACGTGCATCTTTCCGGCGGCGTCGGCATCGGCGGCGTGTTGGAGCCGATGCAGGCCGGGCCGACCATCATCGAGGACAATTGCTTCATCGGCGCCCGCTCCGAGGTGGTCGAAGGCTGCATCGTCCGCGAGGGTTCGGTGCTCGGCATGGGCGTCTTCATCGGCAAATCGACGAAAATCGTCGACCGTGCGACGGGCGAGGTGATGTATGGCGAAGTGCCGCCCTACTCCGTCGTCGTCGCCGGCTCCATGGCTTCCGGCTCCACCATGGCCAATGGGCAGCCGGCGCCGAACCTCTATTGCGCCGTGATCGTCAAGCGGGTCGACGAGAAGACCCGCTCCAAGACCGGCATCAACGAACTGCTCCGGGACTGACGATGGCCAAGGAGGGGCGGCAGCCGAGCATGATGTGGCTGTTCTTCAGCCCCTCCGGCCGTATCGGCCGCCTGCCCTTTCTCCTCGCCTGGCTCTTCTGGTTCGCCGTCGGCTCCATCTTCCTGGCGCAGATGATGAAGAACGAGGTGGACGACGCGGCGCTCGCGTTCTCGACGCTGGCTCTGATCGTCTCCGGCGTGCTTTCGACCGTCTCCATCGCCATGCTGGCGATCAAGCGCCTGCACGATATCGGCTATCCCGGTCCGCTGGCGCTCTGCCTCTTCATCCCGGTTCTGAGCCCGATCGTTTTCATCGGTCTCTGCCTCTGGCCGGGCGCAAACAGGGCAAACGAGTATGGCAGCCGCCGCAACGCGCCGGCCGGAGATTGATTCCGCCCTGTACATTTCAACGCTCACCAAGTATGTAGCGCGGCAACTGAATAGGGCCGCGACCACGTTGGCCGCGGCAATCGACGCCTGATGACGGCCTGCACCGAGGTCCGCTCTTCCGCCGACGACAACCGAAATCCGAAAGAAGAGACATGACAGAATTCGCAGGGATCGCGCCGGCGATCGCCGAGGCGTTGGCAAAACGCGGTTACGAGACGCTGACGCCGGTTCAGCAAGCCATGCTGGATCCGTCGCTCGGCACCGCCGACGCGCTCGTCTCCGCCCAGACCGGCTCCGGCAAGACCGTGGCCTTCGGCCTCGCACTGGCGCCGACGCTCATCGGTTCGGCAAGGAAATTCGCGCAGGCCGGCGCACCGCTTGCACTCGTCATCGCGCCGACGCGCGAATTGGCGCTGCAGGTCATGCGCGAGCTCGACTGGCTTTACGAGATGACGGGGGCCACCATCGCCTCCTGCGTGGGCGGCATGGACATGCGCAGCGAACGGCGCACGCTGGAACGCGGCGCCCATATCGTCGTCGGCACGCCGGGGCGGCTTTGCGACCATATCCGCCGTGGATCGCTCGATATATCCGGACTGAAGGCCGTCGTACTCGACGAGGCCGACGAGATGCTGGACCTCGGTTTCCGCGAGGACCTGGAGTTCATTCTCGAGGCGTCGCCGGCGGATCGCCGCACGCTGATGTTCTCCGCTACCGTGCCGCGCTCGATCGCGACGCTCGCCAAGAATTACCAGCGCGACGCCGTCCGCATAGGCGTCACCTCCGAGCAGAAGCAGCATGGCGACATCGAGTACCGCTCGCTGCTCGTGGCGCCGAGCGACCGTGAGAATGCCATCATCAACGTGCTGCGCTTTTACGAAGCGAGGAACGCGATCGTTTTCTGCTCGACGCGCGCCGCGGTCAACCACCTGACCGCCCGCTTCAACAATCGCGGCTTTTCCGTCGTGGCGCTCTCCGGCGAGCTCAGCCAGAACGAACGTACCCACGCACTGCAGGCCATGCGCGACGGCCGCGCCCGCGTGTGCATCGCGACCGACGTTGCGGCGCGCGGGATCGACCTTCCGGGCCTCGAGCTCGTGATCCATGCCGACCTGCCGACCAACTCCGATACGCTGCTGCATCGCAGCGGCCGGACCGGTCGCGCCGGCCAGAAAGGCGTGAGCGCGCTGATCGTGCCCGTGAATGCCCGCCGCAAGGCCGAGCGGCTGCTTGAAAACGCACGGATTACCGCCGCCTGGGCAAAGCCCCCGTCTGCCGACGAGGTGGCACGCCGCGACGACGAGCGCATCGCCGCTGATCCGGCCCTTGCCGAAGCGCCTCGCGAGGATGAACAGGCGATCGTCGAAACGCTGATCAGCCGGTACGGGGCGGAAAAGATCGCCGCGGCCTTCGTCCGGCAATTCCGCTCGAACCGTTCCGCTCCGGAGGAACTCGTGGAGGTCGCCGTCTACGACGATCGCAGGAAACCCCGTCGCGACGGCCCGGCTTTCACGGCCGACAGCGAACCCGCTCCGCGAGCCGACTTCGCCGACGGCCAGTGGTTTTCCCTCTCCGTCGGGCGCAAGCAGAACGCCGAGCCCCGCTGGCTGATCCCGATGCTTTGCCGTTACGGCAAGCTGAGCAAGCGCGATATCGGCGCGATCCGCATGCAGCCCGAGGAAACCTATGTCGAGATGACGGCCGACGGCGCAGAACGCCTTCTTGCCGCGATCGGCCCGAACCGGCTGCTGGAAAAGGGCATTCGCGTCAAAACCCTTCCCGGTGCCCCGGACACCTCCAGGCCGCGGCAGGACAAGCCGGACTTCGAGAAAAGGCGTCCGCCGGCGGCCGCATCGGAGCGCGAGCACAAGGACTTCAAGCCGAAGCGCAAGTTCGACAAGCAGCCTCCCGTCGCGCAGGATGCGCATCCGGACAGCCGGGGCGCGAAGCCTTGGAGCAAGAAGAAGGGCAAGCCCGAAGCGCAGAAAACCGGCGACTTCAAGCCGGGTGCCAAGCGCAACAACGCCAAGAAGCGCCAGCCTTGAGCTGGCATTTCCCGCCGGGTGATCGGCATCGCGGCGGGAAACCTTGAGATGAATCCCCTGCGGATCAGGCCTCCAGAAAGCGCAGACCTGCGACGGCGACGATGATCATGGCAATGCAGGCAAGCCTGAGCCAGGACACCGGATCGCCGAAGAGAACCATGCCGAGCACGGTGATGCCGACCGCGCCGATGCCGGTCCATGCGGCATAGGCCGTGCCGGCAGGCAGGTCGCGCATCGCGATGGTGAGCAGATAGACACTGCCCAATGCTGCGCCCACGCCGATGATGCTGGGAACCGGCCGGGTCCAGCCGTCTGCATATTTGAGCGCAAGCCCCATGACGATCTCGACGGCGCTCGCCGCCACAAGCATGATCCACGCCATTCCTGTTCTCCAATGATTTGAACTCTGGCGTCAATCTTGTAGCATGGGCACCGAAGTGCAATTACGCACCTTTTGGTAACCGTCAAAATGTCTGCGAACCCGGCTTCCACGCCCCCGACCGCCATGCAATCGACGCCCAGTGTTTTCGATCCGACATGTTCCTCGCGTCACGCGCTGGAGCTCGTGGCCAGCAAATGGGCGATGCTGATCATCTCCGCGCTGGAGTCCGGCCCGATGCGCAACGCCGCGCTCATGCGCAGGCTCGGCGACGTCTCGCAGAAGATGCTGACGCAGACGCTGAAGGAACTGGAGCGAAACGGGCTGGTGATCCGCGAGGACAAGGGGACCGTGCCGCCGCATGTCGAATATCGGCTGAGCGAGGTGGGGCGCTCGCTGAGCGAAGCGCTGGTCGTGCTCGATCGCTGGGCGGAGACGCATTTCGGGAAGCTCGACGCCGCGCGCGAGCGCTACGACGCGCAGACGAACAGGTGAGAACGGGTCGTCACTCGCCGTTCTGCGACTGCGCCATGACCTTCACGACCCAATCGGCGAAAACGCGCAAACGGCTGCTCAAGTGACGGTTCGGCGGATAGACGAGATAGATCGGCATCGGCTCGACCTGCCATTCGGGCAGAACCGGAACCATCGTCCCGCTGCGAAGGTCCTCGCGCACCATGAAGAGCGGCGCCTGGATGACGCCCAATCCCGCCCGGGCGGCGGCAAGATAGGTGGTCGATTCGTTCGCAGCCACCGTATAGCGCCCACTGACCTCGATCTCCTCGTTGCCGCGCCGGAAATGGAACGGCATCTGCTGACCGGTCTTCGGCAGAAAATAGCCGACCACGTAGCAATTCTTCTCCAGATCGGAAGGGTGCTGCGGCACCGGGTGCCGCTCGAGAAAATCCCGCGAGGCGCAGGCGACGAACTTCATCTCCGTGATGCGCCTGGCGATCAGCGACTGATCCGTCAGGGTACCGGCCCGTATGGCGCAATCGACGTTCTCCGCGAGATAGTCGATCGTTCGATCGGAAACCCCGAGATCGATCTGGATATCAGGGTACTTCTCGTGGAACTCGGGCAGCGCCGGAATGATTACCAGATTGGCGAAGGCGCTTGCCGTCTCGACTCTCAGCCGCCCCTTCGGCAGGCTCTGGGCCGTCGAGAGGCTGCCGTCCAGTTCGTCGAGATCGGAAAGCAGCCGTGCGGCGCGTTCGTAATAAAGCGCACCGTCCGGCGTCACCAGGACGCGCCGCGTGGTACGATTGAGCAGTTTCGTGCGCAAATGCGCCTCCAGTCCCTGGATGAGATTGGTGACGGTCGCCTTCGGCATGTTGAGAGAGGCGGAGGCACGGGTAAAATTGCCGGTCTCCACAACCCGAAGAAAGGCGCGCATGGCCGTGAGTTGGTCCATTTTCAATAACCGAATTGTTCGAAATACCGAATAGTGTAATCACAACCCGCGGACTATTCCAGACGAAAGACAATGATATGCTGCAAACATCGCGAGTTGTCCCTCATCTAGGGATTCACCCGTGGCGGAGACAAGAGAGATGAACGCGCAATTTACGGAAGAGACGATGCAGACGAGCAAAGGCTCGTGCCGCGCCCGTGTCTACCGCGGCGCATCGCTGCTCGCGCCGCCGCCGATCGTACTGCATCTCCATGGCGGCGGCTTCGTCGACGATTCGATCGCGGCGGGCGAAAACGTGGCCAATTCCCTGGCGGCCGCGGGCGCGGTCGTCATCTCGCCGGAATATCCTTCGGCGTGCATGAACCCGTTTCCGGCGGCACTCGACTGCGCCTATGCGATGCTTTCGTCGATGCGCAGCCGCTGTCCGCAGTTCGCGCACAAGAAGTCGATGCTGTTCGTCGCCGGCGAAGAGGCGGGCGGCAATCTCGCGGCCGGCCTGGCGCTGATGGCGCGCGATCAGTTTCTGACCGACCTCAAAGGCCAGATCCTGCTGTCGCCGCTGCTCGACCCATGCCTGGCAACGGCTTCGTTTCGCAAGTTCTGTCCGCAGAGTTCGGTGCAATCGATCGCCGAAGGCTGGCAACAATATCTCGGCGAGCGCAGCGGGCTCACGCATCCCTATGCGGCGCCGGGCCATTGCAGCCGGCTCGGCGGTCTCGTTCCGGCCCTCGTCGTCACCAGCGAGGAGTGTCCGATGCGCGACGAGGCCGAAGCCTATGCCGAGCGTCTCCGCAACGCCGGCGTTCCGGTGGAAACGCATGTGCTGCCGGGGCGTGCCTCATGGCTGCCTGTCGGCGGTGCGGCGCAGGAAATCTTGCCATCGCATGAAGAAATCCTATCCGGCATCTTTTCCCGCTTTTTCAAGCAGGCGGGAGCGAAGCCGGCCAAAGAGTAACAAATAAGGCAGTAAGCACAGAGCCGGGCTCCCAACCGGCGAGGAGAAAACATGACATCGACAGTAACCCGCCGGGTCCTGTGGGGCGCCGGCCTGAGCATCCTTTTGTCCGTCGGCGGCGGCGCAGCCGTCTTCTTCGGGCTGCCTCAGCGTTTCCAGGCGGATGCCGCGACCGAAGCGCCCGCAGCAGCAGCGACCCCGCCGGCCGTTCCGGTTTCCGTCGCCAAGGCCGAATCGCGCCGCATCACGACCTGGGAGAGCTTCTCCGGCCGGCTCGAAGCGATCGAGCGCGTCGAGATCCGTCCCCGCGTCGGCGGCGCCATCCTGAGCGCCCATTTCCGTGAAGGCGCGCTGGTCCGGAAGGGCGATCTGCTCGTGACGATCGACCCCGAGCCCTTTGCCGCAGCAGTCGAGCGCGCCGAGGCTCAGGTCGCCGCAGCCGAGGCCCGTGTCGCGCTGGCCAAGACCGAACTCGAACGCGGCCGCAAACTGGTGACCACCAACGCTATCCCACAGAGCGGGGTCGACCAGAGGCTCAGCGTCTACGACGAGGCGCGGGCGAACCTCCGCTCGGCGAAGGCCGCCCTCCAGACCGCCAGACTCGATCTGGAATACACCGAAGTGCGTGCGCCGATCAGCGGCCGCGTCGGCAGGCTCAACGTGACGGCGGGCAATCTGGTCTCCGCCGGCTCCGCCTCGCCGGTGCTGACCACGCTCGTATCCATCGACCCGATCTATGCCAGCTTCAATGCCAGCGAAGAGGTCGTGGCGGCAGCCCTGGCGAAGCTTTCCGCCTCGGCGGCAAGGACCGAGGCGATCGAACGCATCCCCGTCGAGGTCGGCACGTCCGCCGACGAGGGAACGCCGATCACCGGTCATATCCAGCTCATCAACAACGAGGTGGATGCGGCAACCGGCACGATTCGCCTTCGGGCGGAACTCGCCAATGCCGATGGCCGCCTGATCCCGGGCCAGTTCGTGCGAATCCGGATCGGCGATCCGCAGCCCGAGGAAAAGCTGGTGATCAGCGACCGCGCCATCAGCTCGGACCAGGACAAGAAATTCGTCCTGGTCGTCGGCGCCGACAACAAGGTGGAGTACCGCCAGGTCACGCTCGGGCCCGTCGCGGACGGTCTGCGGATCGTGGAGAACGGCCTGAAACCGGGTGAGAACATCGTGGTCAACGGCCTGCAGCGCGTGCGCCCCGGAGTCGTGGTTGCCCCGCAGCCGGCCGAACAGGCGACCGCCTCGATCGCCAAGCCATAAAGCGCCTGCGCCCTGCCGGACCATAGAGGCAGGGCGCCCAAAACACATTCCTACGGCATGCACCGGTGCTCGCAGCGAACATTTTCGCCGCAGACGCTCCCTGCTTGCCTGAAGTTCCCAAGGGGGATGCCATGAACTTCTCACGCTTCTTCGTCGACCGCCCGGTCTTCGCGGGCGTTCTCTCCGTGATCATCTTCGTCGCGGGCCTGATCGGCATGACCGGCCTGCCGATTTCCGAATATCCGGAAGTCGTGCCGCCGCAGATCGTGGTCAGGGCGCAATATCCGGGCGCCAACCCGGCCGTGATCGCCGAAACCGTCGCCACGCCGCTCGAAGAGCAGATCAACGGCGTCGAGGGCATGCTTTACATGCAGAGCCAGGCGACCGCCGACGGTCTGATGACGCTGACCGTCACCTTCGAGCTCGGAACCGACCCGGACCAGGCTCAGCAGCTGGTGCAGAACCGCGTCTCCCAGGCCGAGCCGCGGCTGCCCGAAGAGGTGCGCCGGCTCGGCGTCACCACCGTCAAGAGCTCGCCCGACCTGACGCTCGTCGTGCACCTGATTTCGCCCAACGGGCTATACGACATCAACTATCTGCGCAACTACGGCGTCCTGAACGTCAAGGACCGGCTGGCGCGCGTAGACGGCGTCGGCCAGGTGCAGATCTTCGGTGGTGGCGACTATTCCATGCGCGTCTGGATCGACCCCGAAAAGGCCGCAGAGCGCGGGCTTGCAGCGAGCGACATCGCCAACGCCGTCCGTGGACAGAACGTCCAGGCAGCCGCCGGCGTCATCGGCGCTTCGCCGTCGGTTCCCGGCCTCGACCTGCAGCTCTCCGTCAACGCTCAGGGCCGCCTCAAGACGCCCGAGGATTTTGCCGACATCGTCGTCAAATCGGGCGATAGCGGGGAGATCACGCGCCTCGGCGACGTCGCCCGCGTCGAAATGGGGGCGGCGGACTATTCGCTGCGCTCGCTTCTCGACAACAAGGCTGCCGTCGGCATGGGCGTGTTCCAGGCGCCCGGCTCCAACGCCATCCAGATCTCCGAAAACGTCCACAAGGTCATGGCCGAGCTGAAGCAGACCATGCCGGATGGCGTCGATTACGAGATCGTCTACGACACGACGCAGTTCGTCCGGGCGTCGATCGAATCGGTCATCCACACGCTGCTCGAAGCCATCGCGCTCGTGGTCGTCGTCGTCATCGTCTTCCTGCAGACCTGGCGCGCCTCGATCATCCCGCTCGTCGCCGTGCCCGTCTCGATCGTCGGTACCTTCGCGGTGATGTATGTCTTCGGCTTCTCGATCAACGCGCTCAGCCTCTTCGGCCTGGTGCTGGCGATCGGCATCGTCGTCGACGACGCCATCGTCGTCGTCGAGAACGTCGAACGAAATATCTCCCAGGGTCTCTCGCCGGTGCAGGCAACCTATCGCGCCATGCAGGAGGTGTCTGGGCCGATCATCGCGATCGCGCTGGTTCTCGTCGCGGTATTCGTGCCGCTCGCCTTCATCACCGGGCTCACCGGCCAGTTCTACCGCCAGTTCGCGCTGACCATCGCGATCTCGACGGTGATTTCAGCCTTCAACTCGCTGACGCTCTCGCCGGCGCTCGCCGCCCTTCTCCTGAAGGACCACCACGCCCCGAAGGACCGTCTGACGCGGGTCATGGATCGGTTGTTCGGCTGGTTCTTCCGCGGCTTCAACCGATTCTTCGGAGCGAGTTCGGAGGCCTATGGCCGCGGCGTCGGCGGCATCCTTACCCGCAAGTCGCTGGTCATGGGCGTCTATGTCGTCCTCCTCGGGGTCACTTTCGTGCTCTTCCGCGCGGTGCCCGGCGGCTTCGTGCCGGCCCAGGACAAGCAATATCTCATCGGTTTCGCACAGCTTCCGGACGCGGCGACGCTCGATCGCTCGGAAGACGTCATCCGGCGCATGAGCGAGATCGCCCTCAAGCACCCGGGCGTCGAACACGCCATCGCCTTCCCGGGCCTGTCGATAAACGGCTTCACCAACTCGTCCAACTCCGGCATCGTCTTCGTGTCGCTGAAGCCGTTCGAGGAGCGTACGACGCCCGAACTTTCGGGCGGCGCCATCGCCATGCAATTGAACCAGGAGTTCGGGGCGATCCAGGATGCCTTCATCGCCATGTTCCCGCCACCGCCCGTCCAGGGCCTCGGCACGACCGGCGGCTTCAAGCTGCAGATCGAAGACAGGAACGGCCTCGGCTACCGGACGCTGGACGATGCGACCAAGGCCGTCCTCGCCAAGGCGATGGCGGCACCCGAACTCGCCGGGCTCTATTCGAGCTACCAGATCAACGTGCCGCAGCTCTATGCCGACCTCGACCGCACCAAGGCGCGCCAGCTCGGCGTCGCGGTCACGGACGTGTTCGAGACGCTGCAGATCTATCTGGGCTCGCTCTACGTCAACGACTTCAACGCGTTCGGCCGCACCTACAGCGTGCGCATCCAGGCCGATGCGAGCTACCGCAGCCACGCCGACGACATCGGCAAGCTGAAGGTGCGTTCGCAGACGGGCGAGATGATTCCGCTGTCGGCCCTGCTCAACGTCGAGCAGACGGTCGGCGCCGAGCGGGCGATCCGCTACAACGGCTTCCTCGCCGCCGACATCAATGGCGGACCGGCACCCGGCTTCTCCTCCGGCCAGGCGCAGGCGGCCATCGAGCGGATTGCGGCCGAAACGCTGCCGCCCGGCATTTCGTACGAGTGGACGGACCTGACCTATCAGCAGATCCTCGCCGGCAATTCGGGCATCCTCGTCTTTCCGCTGGCGCTGCTGCTCGTCTATCTCGTGCTTGCGGCCCAGTATGAGAGCCTGCTGCTGCCGATCGCGATCATCCTGATCGTGCCTATGGGCATCATGGCGGCGCTGACGGGCGTCTGGCTGACCGGCGGCGACAACAACGTCTTCACCCAGATCGGCCTCATCGTTCTGGTGGGTCTGTCGGCGAAGAACGCGATCCTGATCGTCGAATTCGCCCGCGAACTGGAACTGTCCGGCAGCAATGCCGTCAGTGCCGCGATCGAGGCGAGCCGCCTCCGGCTCAGACCGATCCTGATGACCTCGATGGCCTTCATCATGGGCGTCGTGCCGCTCGTCACCTCCACCGGCGCCGGGGCGGAAATGCGCTCCGCCATGGGCGTGGCGGTGTTTGCCGGGATGATCGGCGTCACGGCCTTCGGCATCTTCATGACGCCCGTCTTCTATGTGCTCATCCGCAAGCTTTCCGGCGAAAGGCCTCTGAAGCACACCGGAGCGCATATCGAAGCCCCGCATCTCGCCCCCGGCGAGTAGCCTTTCCTGCCCACCAAAAAAGGGGGTCGATGGCGGGCCGGACATCTGTCCGGCCCGTTCTCTTTTCAGCGCACTGCGAAACCCGCCGGGTCATCGGACGTGACAGCGGGTGGCTGATCGGATAAACCGGCAATCTCTGTTTCTCGGACTACCTTTTCTGGCCCACCGGCTTCGCAGGCATACCTTCCATGTTCCCGACCGATCCCGTCTCCAATCTCGCTGCCCTCATTCGCTGCCCCTCCGTCACACCCGCCGAGGGAGGCGCGCTGGCCACTCTTGAAGCCATGCTGGCACCGGTCGGCTTCAAGGTCGACCGGGTCGTGGCGAAGGAACCCGGAACGCCCGACATCGAAAACCTTTACGCCCGGATCGGGGGCGACGGACCGCATCTGATGTTTGCCGGTCACACCGATGTGGTGCCGGTCGGCGACGAAGCCGCCTGGAGTCGACCGCCCTTCTCCGCCGCGATCGCCGAAGGTGAAATGTACGGACGCGGCGCAGTCGACATGAAGGGCGGCATTGCCTGTTTCGTGGCGGCCGTCGCCCGCCATATCGAGAAGCATGGCGCGCCTAAGGGCTCGATCTCCTTCCTCATCACCGGCGACGAGGAAGGCCCGGCGATCAACGGCACGGTTAAGCTCCTCGAATGGGCGGCGGCAAGGGGCGAGCGCTGGGACGCCTGTCTCGTCGGCGAGCCGACCAATCCGGACGGCATCGGCGACATGATCAAGATCGGCCGGCGCGGATCGCTTTCCGGCCGGATCACCGTTCACGGCGTCCAGGGCCACGCGGCCTATCCGCATCTCGCGGACAATCCGGTGCGCAGCATCCTGCAGTTCGCAAAGGCCCTGATGGATCCGCCCTTCGACGACGGAACGGAAAATTTCCAGCCTTCGAACCTCGAAGTCACGACCATCGACGTCGGCAATTCCGCAGTCAACGTCATTCCCGCGAGGGCTAGCGCCGCCTTCAACATCCGGTTCAACGACCGCTGGACGGCCGAAAGCCTGATGGCGGAGATCGTCGCGCGTCTCGACCGCGCAGCAGCCGACAGCGCGCTGAGGCCCGGCCGCGCTCCGGCCAGATACGAGATCGTCTGGAACGAGCGTCCGAGCCATGTCTTCCTGACGCGCAACAACGCGCTCATCGATTCGCTTTCAGGTGCCGTGGAGGCCGTCACCGGGCGGCAGCCGCAGCTGTCGACCACCGGCGGCACATCGGACGCGCGTTTCATCAAGGACTATTGCCCGGTCGTCGAATTCGGCCTCGTCGGCAAAACCATGCACATGGTCGACGAACGCGTCGCCCTTGCCGATCTCGAAACCCTGACCGGGATCTACGAAACCTTCATCGCCCGCTGGTTCGGTCATGCCGCTGCTTGAGGAAGTCCTTGTCTATATCAAGGGGCTGTGGCTGCTGATCCAGGGCAACCACGAAGGCTATCGCTGGCTGGACATCAGCGAGAGCGGGTTGTGGCGCTCCTTCACGGCGATCCTCTGGACGCTGCCGGCGCTGGCCGTCGGCTGGGCCTCATGGCGGCTCTATTATCTCTCGGTGATGCCGACCGGCACGACAGTCGGCATCGGCTTCTTCGGGAAGCTTCTCGCCGTCGACCTCGTGAGCTGGCTGCTGCCGATCGTGCTGATTGCCGTCCTCTCGCGCCCGCTCGGCTTTTCCGTCCTGGTGGTGCCGGTAATCGTCACGACCAATTGGCTCCAGGTCCCGTTGACCTATGCCATGGCGGTTCCGGCCGCGTTGCTGCTGGTCATACCCGGCAGCGCCGGTATGGCAGCCCTGTTGTGGCTTCTGCTGCTCGTCGCCAGCTCGGCGCTGCTCTTCCGCCTCTTGCGGACCGTTACCGCCAAGCAGAACCTGCTCGCCGCCGCCCTTGCCGCGATCTTTCTGCTGTCACCGCTGATGATCATGCAGTTCCTGCAGCGCCTGCTCGGCTTGATGCCGGGTTGAGCGGCGGCGTTCGTGAAAGCCCCGCATCCGCCAGATGATGGGGAGAAGGTGGCCGGCAGGCCGGATGAGCGGCTGCTGGTTCCAGCTTAGTAATCCACCCGCATGAAATAAAGCCCGTCGGGCGGGGCGACCGGGCCGCAAGCCTTGCGGTCGCGTGCTTCGAGTGCGGTCTGCAGGTCATCCGGCGTCCACTTGCCCTCGCCCACGAGCTTCAGGGAGCCCGCGAAGGAACGGATCTGGTTGTGGAGAAAGCTTTGTGCCGTGGCGCGGATTTCGATGAGCTCGTCCGCACGGGTCACGTCCAGCCGGTCGAGCGTGCGCAAGGGGCTCGTCGCCTGACAGTGGGCCGAGCGGAAGGTGGTGAAATCGTGATGGCCGACGAGGCGCTGCGCCGCCTCGTGCATTGCGTCGTGATCGAGCGGCTTCGGCACCCACCAGGCGCGCCGCGCCTCCAGCGCCAGTGGTGACCGGCGGGAAACGATCCGATAGAGATAATGCCGGCGGATTGCAGAGAAACGCGCATCGAAGTCGCCGGGGGCTTCCGCGACATCGAGGATCGAGACCCGCTCGCCGGCGAGCGCCAGATGCGCGTTGAGGGCGTTTTGCAGCGTGTACGACTTCCACTCGCGCGTGAGATCGAGATGCGCCACCTGCCCCCTGGCATGAACGCCGGAATCGGTGCGCCCGGCGCCGCGGATCGAGACCGTCTCGCGGGTGAGCGACAGGACCGCCTTCTCGATCGCACCCTGGATCGAGGGACCGTTGTCCTGCCTCTGCCAGCCGACATAATCGGAACCGTCATATTCGACGGTCAGGCGATAGCGGGGCATCAGGCGATCCTCGCGCCGGCAGCGATGGGCGTGCCGCGCAGGAAATCGGCCGAGGCGAGCGCCTTGCCGCCCGCACGCTGCAATCTCGTCAGCCGCACCGCGCCTTTTCCGCAGGCGATGCTGAGAGTACTGTCAAGCACTTCTCCGGGAGCACCTTTCCCTTCCGACATCTCGGAGCCAAGCACCTTGACGCGTTCCTGGCGGCCGGCAATGTCGAGTTCGAACCAGGCGCCGGGAAAAGGCGAGAGGCCGCGGATATGGTTGTGCACCTCGGCCGCCGGCCGGGAGAAATCGATGCGGGTCTCTTCCTTCGAAATCTTGGCGGCATAGGCGACGCCCTCTTGCGCCTGCGGCGCGAGCGGAAGCTCGCCGGCCTCGAGCCTGGCCATGGCCTCCGTCATCAGCACCGCTCCGACCTGCATCAGCCGGTCGTGCAATTCGCCGGCCGTCATCGTCTGGTCGATCGGAACCGACTGCGCGAGAGCCACGGGACCGGTATCGAGCCCCTTGTCCATTTTCATCACCATCATACCGGTCTCACGGTCGCCGGCCATGATCGCCCTCTGGATCGGCGCCGCCCCCCGCCAGCGCGGCAGGAGCGAGGCATGGCCGTTATAGCAGCCGTAGCGGGTCCCGGAGAGTATTTCCTCCGGCAGCAGCAGCCCGTAGGCGACGACGACCGCCACGTCCGCACCGAAATCCCGGAAGGTCTGACGGTCCGCGGCGTCCTTGAAGTTGACGGGCGTCAACACCGGAATGCCGAGGTGCTCGGCAGCCTGATGCACGGAGGATTTCTTGAGGTCGAGGCCGCGCCGGCCGGCCGGCCGCGCCGGCTGCGTATAGACGGCGGCGATCTCGTGACCCGCCCCGGCGAGCGCCAGGAGCGTCGGTACGGAAAATTCCGGCGTGCCCATGAAGATGATGCGAAGCGGCAAGTGGCGGCCTCCGTCTCTTTCGATTGCCCGTGAGCGGGCGGCGGCTCCAGGTTGAATGCGGCCGCGACGCTAGATCACGATGTTTCGGGCCGGGTCGACCTAAGACATGAACGGATCAGATCGCCTTTGCGCCGCGCGTCTTGGCCGCCTTGGTGAACCTGCGAATCACCATATCTCGCTTGAGCTTGGAGATGTAATCGATGAACAGGACGCCGTTCAGATGGTCGATCTCGTGCTGCAGGCAGGTGGCGAGCAGGCCCTCGGCCTCGACCGCCTGTTCCTTGCCCTCGCGATCGACATACTCGACCGTGATCGCGGCGGGTCGCTCGACCTCGGCGTAATAGTCGGGGATCGAAAGGCAGCCTTCCTCATAGACCGAACGCTCCTCGGACGAGCGGACGACCTTCGGATTGATGAAGACGAGCGGCTGTTTCTCCTCTCCCTCCTTCGTCACATCCAGAACCAGGAGGCGCTTCGGCACGCCGATCTGTATCGCGGCGAGACCGATGCCCGGCGCGTCGTACATGGTTTCCAGCATATCGTCGGCGAGCCGGCGAATATCGGCGTCAATGGTCTCCACCGGTGTCGACACCTGGCGCAGAACCGGATCGGGAAGAATGATGAGCGGCTTGATCGTCATGTCGATCCCCATAGCCGATCTTTCCCTCGACGCGCAAGAAAATTGCCATTGCGAAACCCGTGGCGCTCCAAAGGGGAACGACCGGCCGCGAAAATGTATGTTCTCGTTTTGATCTGGTTTTCGCACGCGAATCTGTTAGTCTGCGGCCATGGAGCCCATCCCCTTTTCCTTCGATCAGCCGCTGTTCCTCATCGGCGCCCTGCCCGTCACGGCCGGCCTCCTCGTCACAGCCGCCGCCCTTCTCGTGGTGCTGTTCTCGGCCATTATGGTGCGGCGCGCCCGTTCGGCTCGCGCGATCGACCGCGAAGAGCAAATGTCGGCGCTCATCGCGGCGCAGACGGAGATGCAGGGACGGATCGCGGCCATGACCGAGGTGCTGGGCGCCCGGCAGGCGGAACTGAACCAGTCGCTCAGCCAGCGCATCGACGGAATGACGCATCGCATCGGCGCCTCGATCAGCGAGCAGACGAAGGCGACGCACGAAAATCTGCGGCGGCTCCAGGAGCGGCTCGCGGTGATCGACAACGCGCAGAACAACATCCAGTCGCTCGCCAAGGATATGGCCGGGCTGCAGAGCATCCTCGCCAACAAGCAGACGCGCGGCGCCTTCGGACAGTCGCGCATGGAGGCGATCGTCGCGGACGGCCTGCCGATGGGCGCCTTCGCCTTCCAGGCGACGCTTTCCAACGGCGCGCGGCCGGACTGCACCATCCGCATGCCGAACGGCCAGCCGCCGCTGGTCATCGACGCGAAGTTTCCGCTCGAGGCCTGGAATTCCATGAGGGACGCGGCGAGCGCCGAACGGCGGCAACAGGCCGCGCAGGCCTTCCGCCGCGACATGGAGGTGCATATCCGCGATATCTCCGGCAAATATCTCCTGCCGGGCGAGACCCAGGATACGGCCTTCCTCTTCGTTCCTTCCGAATCGATCTTCGCCGAAATCCATGAGCATTTCGAGGCGATCGTCCAGAAGGCGCACCGCCAGCGGATCGTCATCGTCTCTCCGTCGCTCCTGCTCCTCTCGATCCAGGTCATCCAGGCGATCCTGAAAGACGCCCGCATGCGTGAGCAGGCCCACCTGATCCAGGGCGAAGTCGTACGGCTGATGGAAGACCTCTCGCGTCTCGATGAGCGCGTACGCAAGCTCCAGGGCCATTTCGCCATGACGCAGAAGGATGTCGAGGACATCCTGATCTCCTCGGACAAGCTGACCCGTCGGGGCGCCAAGATCGAGGCGCTCGAGCTGCAGGCCGAGGGCGATCCGAGACAGGGCGAAAAGCCGGGCGACGGCAGCGGGCGCCCGATGGACGGGCGCATGGGGCAATTGAAGCTGAGAGTGGTTGACGAGGACTGACGGCGTCGGGCACTCTCCGGCAAATGCGTGTGTCGCGCGAAACCGTGCAGCGGTTGGAATGACGACAGGCGAAAAACAAAGAAGCAAGCCGACGGGACGCCTCCACATGATCACTGTTTTTGGATCCATCAACATGGATCTGATCGCCACCACCGCACGCCTTCCGAAGCCCGGCGAAACTGTTGCCGGAATGGACTTTTCCACTGCGGCGGGCGGCAAGGGCGCAAACCAGGCGCTCGCGGCGCGCCGCGCCGGCGCCTCGGTGCGCATGGCAGGTGCCGTCGGCTCCGACGCCTTCGCCGAGGGCGCGCTGGCGCTGCTCAAGGAGGCCGGCACCGATCTCGATCTGACGAAGACCGTCGGCGAGCCGACCGGCACGGCACACATCATCGTCGGCGGCGACGGCGAAAACGTCATCGTTGTGGTCGCCAGCGCCAACGCACGCGTGAGCGAGGACGACGCCGTGAACGCTGTTGCAAGAATGTCTGCTGCCGACACGCTGATGCTCCAGCTCGAAATTCCAGCTGCCTCGGTGGAAAAGGCACTCTCCGAAGCAAAACGGCGCGGCGTCCGATCGATCATCAACATCGCGCCGCTGACGCCGGATGCGGCGCGCCTCGGCCGCATGGCCGATATCGTCATTGCCAACGAGACCGAGTTCGAGCTGCTCGCCGGCAAAGCGGGCATCGCCGGCGCCGAGCGGGAAGAGGCTATGAAGGGGCTGCACGCCGAGACCCGCCAGACCGTGATCGTAACGCTTGGCGCTGAGGGCGTGGTGGCGATTCACGAAGGCGAACTCCATCGCGCGAAGGGGCTCACGATCGAGCCCGTCGATACGGTCGGTGCCGGAGATACCTTCTGCGGCTATCTCGCCGCCGGCCTCGACGCCGGCCTCGCATTTTCCGAGGCGCTCCGCCGCGCCGCGGTTGCGGGATCGCTGGCCTGCCTCAAGCCCGGCGCGCAGCCCTCGATACCGCTTGCCGCCGAGGTCGCCGCCCGGCTCTAGCGCACCTTGCAGGAAAGTGTGCCACCGTTTTCCGTCCGGAAGCGCACAGGTTCAGACTGTTTCAGTGTTTCCATGAAACATTGAAACGCGCTGAAATACCGTGAGATAAGCGCCCGCCGGCAAGGCCGACGCGCAAATCCTGCCGCTTGAACCCGGAATCCGGTGCGGCGTTGGCCGTATTTTAATCTTTGATCGTCTAATCAGGTCAGCGAGAAGGCCAACTCCGGTTCGGCCGCTCCTCCATGCCGGTCGGCATCTGGCGCTCCATGAGGGAGCTTCACCCACAGTTCCGAATATGTCGCGCCGCGGGTTCAGCACCTGCGGACCTCTCAGTGCGTGAGGATTTCATGTTCAAGTTCCAAGCCAGATCGCTGGCGACAAAATTGATCGCGGTGACGGGAGGCACGATCGCCCTCGTGCTGCTCGCGTCGAATTACGTGCTTATCTCCCAGACGCGAGATCGTGTCGAAACGCTGGTCTTCGACGGCGCGAAGACGGAAGCGCGGGCGATCGCGGCCGACATCGCGGGAAGCGTCGGCGAACTTGCCGCCGCCGCGCGCACCATGTCGGGCGTTCTCGGGCGCGGCCATGCCGGGCAGTCCACCGACCGTGCAGGCGCAATCAATCTCCTGAAGGCCAACCTGGAGCAGCATGGCTTTGCCTTCGGCAGCTGGTTCGCCGAAGAGCCCAAGGCCTATGACGGGAAGGACGTCGTCGACAACACGGAACTTGGCGGCAATGCCGACGGTGCGTTCACGCCCTATTGGTCCAAGGACCGCAACGGAAATATCCAGCTCTCGACGTTCAAGGCCGATTATGCGGCCGAGTGGTACGGCCTCGCGGCGAAAAGCGGCAAGGGCGCCATCACCCAGCCATATCTCGCCGAGGGCACCGATGTCCC
The DNA here is from genome assembly GCF_059758575.1 of Sinorhizobium sp. GQ132. Classification (NCBI taxonomy): domain Bacteria; kingdom Pseudomonadati; phylum Pseudomonadota; class Alphaproteobacteria; order Hyphomicrobiales; family Rhizobiaceae; genus Sinorhizobium; species Sinorhizobium sp. GQ132. The sequence goes on from NZ_JCAXDX010000004.1 coordinate 182,724, forward strand.
GACCACGATGACGTCGATCGCCTATCCCGTGATGTCGAACGCAAGGATGATCGGCGTTTCGGGTGTCGATATTTCGCTCGCCGCACTCGCGGACCGTCTCTCGGCGGTCAAGCCTTTTGGCTCCGGCCGGGTCTACCTGCTGTCGCAGAGCGGCAAGTGGCTCGCCGCACCTATCCCCGAACTGCTGATGAAGGAATATGACGGCGAAGGCGCCGAGTTGGTGAAAGATGCCCTTTCCGCCGGCACGCCCCGCATGATCGAGAACCTGACTTACGACGGGAACGAGCCTTTCGACCGTGTGGTCTATCCTTTCAGCCTGCCCGACGTGAGCGCGCAATGGCTGGTTCTGGTCGATGTTCCGCGCTCAGCCATCAATGCGCCGGTGCGCGATCAGACCTATATGATGATCGTCGGCGGTCTGATAGTCCTCGGCGCGGTGCTCGCCGGCCTCTATTTCGCCGTTCGCCGTTTCGTCCAGAAGCCGCTTGCCGGCCTCGTGGGCGACGTCGAGACGCTCAGCAACGGAGAATATACCCGGCCGATTTCCGGTCAGGAACGCTCCGACGAGACAGGCGCCGTCGCCAGGTCGCTCGAGGGCTTCCGTCACCAGCTCGCCGACAACAGGCGGCTCGAAAGCGAGGCACGTCACGAGAGAGAGCAGGCCGAACTCGAACGCGGACGTTCGGAAAACGAACGCAGCGAGGCCAGCGCTCTGCAGCGCGACATCGTCGCACGTCTCGGCAAGGCCCTGTCGCATCTCTCCGCCGGCGACCTCGCCTTCCGCCTTACCGGCGACTTCCCCGGCGAATACGCCCAGCTGAAACGCGATTTCAACGCGACGATGGAGAGCCTCGAAGAGACGATCCGCACCGTCAACCACTCGGTCGTCAATATCGGCAGCGGCACCAGCGAGATCTCAGGTGCCGCCAACGACCTGTCGCATCGGACGGAACAGCAGGCAGCAAGTCTCGAGGAGACCGCGGCCGCGCTTGACGAACTGACCTCGCAGGTGAACGCCAGCGCCGAAAACGCCAAGGTCGCCGCGAAATCCGTCGAGGTCGCAAGCAGCGACGCCGAACAGTCCGGCGAGGTGGTGCAGAAGGCGATCGCCGCCATGAATGGCATCGAGCAGTCGTCGCATGAAGTCAGCCGGATCATCGGCGTCATCGATGAAATCGCCTTCCAGACCAACCTTCTGGCGCTCAATGCCGGGGTCGAGGCCGCCCGCGCCGGCGACGCCGGCAAGGGCTTCGCGGTCGTCGCACAGGAGGTCCGCGAACTCGCGCAGCGCTCTGCCAATGCCGCAAAGGAAATCAAGACGCTGATCAATACATCGGCGGGCCAGGTTCGCGAGGGCGTCGACCTCGTGGGCAAGGCAGGCGGCGCGCTCGAGAAGATCGCCGAGCAGGTGGTGCAGATCAACGGGCTCATCCGCCAGATCTCAAGCTCCGCCTCGGAACAGGCGGTGGGCCTCAAGGAGATCAATTCCGCCGTCAATCAGATGGACCAGGTGACACAGCAAAACGCTGCCATGGTGGAAGAGACAACGGCCGCCAGCATGGCGCTGAACGACGAGGCTCGCGCCTTAAGCGCGCTGGTCGCCCGTTTCCAGATCGCCCCGCAGGCCGTTCAGGCCCAGGCCCCGGCCGAAATGCTGCGCGGTACGGCCGAGCGGATGCGTGCGGCTGCCCCCGCGGAAAATCGTCCCGCCCAGGCGCCGCGCAGTCCCGCCTACTCGAGTTCGACTCAAAAGGTGCTTGCCAAAACATCCGGCGCCAATGCACTCGCGCAGGACAACTGGGAAGAATTCTGATCGCGGCCCGCACCGGCTGCAAGACGGCGTCCGATCCTCATCGGGCGCCGTCTTCTTTTCCAGGCAAGCGTACATGGCTCTCAGAGACGGGCCAACCGCTCGATCAAGAGTTCGAAGAAGCCCTCGTCGTCGATGTGCCGCATGACCTTGGCATTGTGCGCCCGGCCGGTGACCTGCCACCAGTCGACCACGGTCATGCCCGTGGTGAGCGGAGACGCCGTTTCGATCTCGACGTTGCAGTCCCGCCCTGTGAATAGCTCCGGCCGCAGGATATAGGCGATCACGGTCGGATCGTGCAGCGGCCCGCCGTCGGTGCCGTATTTCTCGATGTCGAAACGCTCGAAAAATTCCAGCATCTCGGCAAGGGCCGCTGCCGCCGGGTTGCCGATCGCGCGGATTTTCTCTACGCGAACCTTCCGCGTCAGAACGCGATGGGTGACATCGAGGGGCATCATCACGATCGGGATGCCGGAGCGGAAGACGATCTCGGCTGCCTCCGGATCGACATAGATGTTGAATTCCGCCGCAGGCGTTATGTTGCCGCCCTCGAAGAAGCCACCGCCCATCATCACGAGCTCGCGTATCGAAGGCGCGATTTCCGGAGCTTTCGTCAAGGCCAGCGCGATATTCGTCAGCGGTCCGAGCGTACAAAGCGTCACGGCGCCCGGCGCCTCCGCGCGCAGCGTTTCGACGATGAAGTCGACGGCGTGCTGCTCTTGAAGCGGCATCGTCGGCTCGTCGAGCGCAGGGCCATCGAGCCCCGTCTTCCCGTGCACGTGCTCGGCCGTGACGAGCGGGCGGGCGACCGGCCGCTCGGCACCCGCGAAGATCTTCACGTCGGTCCTGTTGCAGAGCTCGCAGACGATGCGGGCGTTGCGGGCCGTCAGTGTCAGCGGGACATTGCCGGCAACCGCAGTGATGCCGAGGACCTCGATTTCCTCCGGGCTGCCGAGGGCCAGCATGATTGCCGCCGCGTCGTCCTGGCCCGGATCCGTGTCGATGATGATTTTTCTTGCGCTTGACACTTTTCATCTCCCTGCAGGACCGTCGCTCTCAAGTCAGGGACTATGATTTGCGCGGCCTGCGGAGGCAAGCCGCTTGCACTCACTGCACACAGCCACCATATTGCAGGCAGGATGCTGCTTGGCAGGTCCGACACATGGTCGCTTGAGCTGCAAGGGCTTGGAGAATGAGCAGAATAACGCCTTTTACGAGCCCGCTTCTGGTGGGTTTCGACAGCATGGAAAAGACCCTTGAGCGCATCGCGAAGGGCAATGACGGCTATCCTCCCTACAATATAGAGCGAATTCGCGGCGATTCTGCCGCCGACGCGCCGGAACGCCTGCGCATAACGCTCGCGGTGGCGGGCTTCTCGGAGGAAGACCTCGACGTGACGACCGAGGAAAACCAGCTCGTGATCCGCGGCCGTCAAATCGAGACCGGCGAAAGGGAATATCTGCATCGGGGCATCGCCGCCCGGCAGTTCCAGCGGACCTTCGTGCTGGCCGATGGAATGCAGGTTCTCGGCGCGGAATTGCGGAACGGCCTCCTTGCGGTGGACCTGGTGCGCCCCGAGCCCCCCCGTATGGTAAAGAAAATTAATATTTCGGTCCCAGAATAGGATAACCGGCGAGATTTTTTCCTGCGCCGGCGACCACGGAGCATGACCATGGGACTGAAAGCCATCAACACATCGCTGTCGAAGAACGACCTTGCGCATCTTGGCGCAGGCGAGGTCGGCTATATCCGCAAGATGCGTTCTGAGGAGGTCTCCCGTTGCTTTCCGGAAGCGCCCGAGATGGGGCCTGGAATCGATCTGTGGGCCCTGTTCGGCGCCGATGGAACGCCTATCCTGCTGACGGACAACCGCTCCAGCACCTTCTTCAAGGCGGCGGAAGACGACCTTCGCACCGTCACTTTGCATTGAGCGGGTAAGAATTGCCCCTGTCCTCGCAGACGGAGAGGGGACTTAAGCAGCGGCCGCGAAACCCCTTCGCCCCGCGCGCGGGAGAAGGTGGCCGTCAGGCCGGCTGAGGGGCCAAACTCCAGACGCCTGGTTCACCTACGCCGAAAGGTCAGATAGGCCGAACTGCGCCCTTCCCGGCGGGCCTTGGCTTCGTAGCGCGTGCTCGGCCATCCGGCGAAAGGCGTCAGCCAGTCGGCCGCTGTCTCCGCCGTCCATTCGAAAGCCGCGTGGTCGCGGCAATGGATGAGCGTCCAGTTGATATAGCTGTCGATGTCCGAGGCAAAGCAGAAGACGCCGCCCGGCTTCAGGATGCGTGCGAAGCGGTCGAGATTGACCGCGGAGACGAAACGCCGCTTCCAGTGCTTCCGCTTCGGCCATGGATCGGGATAAAGCAGGTCGATCTGGTCGACGGATGCCGCCGGCAGCCAATCCAGCACCTGCGTCGCGTCGTCATCGTAGAGGCGGACGTTCCTGATCGCCTTCGCCTCGATCTGCCCGAGCAGCTTCGCCATCGAATTGACGAAGGGCTCCACCCCGATGAAGCCGGTCGCCGGGTCTTCCGCAGCACGGTGGATCAGGTGCTCTCCGCCGCCGAAGCCTATCTCCAGGCGGATTCTTTCGACGGGCTCGGGAAAAAGCGCCGTCAGATCGGCCGGTGCCGGCTTCCCGAGATCGAGCTTCAAAAGGGGCAGCAGGTGTTCGAGATGGGCCGCCTGCCGCTCCCGCAAGGGCTTGCCCTTGCGGCGGCCGAAGAAAGCCTCCGTTGCTCTGGCACCGCGCGTTTCGGTCATGTCGTTCTTCCCATAGATGAAGCAGGCTGCGGGTAGAGGACGCACATCGTTTTCCTCATCCAGCTCCGCATCCATGATTTCCGATCGAGCCGAGCCCGAAATCACAATGAAGGAGGCGGACGCTCCTCTCCGGAGCGCCCGCCTGACTGTTGCCACGGCTGATAACAGGCGGCTGCGATATCTTCAATACGCGGCTTCTTCCGAAGCTGCCTCGCGGGCAGGGCTTACGCCGCGCGGCTCGCCGCTCTTCCGTTGACGGACGACGAGTCGCTCTCGATCGCCTCTTTCAGCGGCTTGACCAGGTCGAGCTTCTCCCAGGAGAAGGAACCGTCGCGGCCGGCCTTGCGGCCGAAATGGCCGTAGGCGGAGGTCTTGGCATAGATCGGCCGGTTGAGGTCGAGATGGCGGCGGATGCCCGTCGGCGACAGGTCCATCGTCTTGCGGATGGCGCTCTCCACCTGATCTTCCGAGACCTTTCCGGTGCCGTGCAGATCGACATAGATCGACAGCGGCTGGGCTACGCCGATCGCGTAGGAAAGCTGGATGGTGCAGCGCTCGGCAAGGCCCGCCGCTACGACGTTCTTGGCAAGGTAGCGGGCCGCATAGGCGGCCGAGCGGTCGACCTTGGTCGTGTCCTTGCCGGAGAAGGCACCGCCGCCATGCGGAGCTGCGCCGCCATAGGTGTCGACGATGATCTTGCGGCCGGTAAGGCCCGCGTCGCCGTCCGGTCCGCCGATGACGAACTTGCCGGTAGGATTGATGTACCAGGTGCAGTCGTCGGCGATCTTCAGGTCCCCGAGCGCCTCACGGATATAGGGTTCGACCACGGAACGGACCTTGGTGGAATCCCAGCTCTCGTCGAGATGCTGGGTGGAAAGAACGATCGAGGTGGCCTCGGCCGGCTTGCCGTCGACGTACCGCACGGTCACCTGGCTCTTGGCGTCCGGACCAAGCTTGGCGACTTCGCCTTCGCCCTTCTTGCGGGCCGCAGCGAGCAGATTGAGGATGCGGTGCGAATAGTAGATCGGCGCCGGCATGAGCTCGGCGGTCTCGCGGCAGGCATAGCCGAACATGATTCCCTGGTCGCCCGCGCCTTCTTCGCCCTGCTTGTCGGCGGCATTGTCCACGCCCTGCGCGATGTGTGCGGACTGGAAGTGCAGAAGAACGTCGATTTTCGCAGTCTTCCAATGGAAGCCGTCCTGCTCATAGCCGATGTCGCGGATCGCCTTGCGGGCCGCCGACTTGAACTTCGAGGGATTGATGACGTCGACGCCGTTCTTGTCTTTCTTGAGAAGGCTCGGCGGCAGCCTGACCTCTCCGGCGATGACCACACGATTGGTCGTCGCCAGCGTCTCACAGGCGATGCGCACAGTCCACGGATCGACGCCGGTCTTTGCGGCTTCGCGGTAGACCAGATCCACGATTTCGTCGGAGATACGGTCACACACTTTGTCCGGATGACCTTCGGCTACGGATTCACTTGTGAACAGGTAGTTTGCGCGCATGCGGGAAGTCCCCTCAATGAAAGAAGCGGTCAAACGTTTAGTGGTTTTGCCGGTGAAAAACAAGCACACAACGACATAAATATATCTTTATATCGGCATCGCCACGACGTTCCGCTTTCCCGAAAATGCAGAATTGAGGGAAAATTTTCGCTCTCGGGAGCGCGCCGCCGGCCAGCGCGCCATGTCGGATGCGCAGCCTCGAAGCGCCGCCGTCCTCATCGGCAGGGTTGGAGCTCGGACAGCAGTCTCCATACGAAAAAAGCGGCTTGATGCCGCTTCTTTCGTGCCGGGCGACTTGCCGCCTATTCGCTCTCCGCCTCGGCGGCCAGTGCTTTAACGAGGTCTACCAGCTTGCGCCGGACCTTCGGGTCGGAAATTTTCACGAAGGCCCGGTTGAGCTGCAGCCCTTCCGAGGAGGACAGGAAATCGACGACGTAGTTGGAGCTCGACGCCTCGGCCATCCCCGGCCCGGTGCCGCCGCCATCGCCCGGAGCATCCTCGAAGAAGAACGACACCGGCACGTTGAGTATCTGCGAAATGTTCTGCAGCCGGCTCGCGCCGACGCGGTTCGTGCCTTTTTCGTACTTCTGAATCTGCTGGAAGGTAATCCCCAGACTCTCGCCGAGCTTCTCCTGGCTCATGCCAAGCATCGTCCGACGAAGGCGAATCCTGCTACCGACATGAATGTCGATCGGGTTCGGTTTCTTCTTATTCTCGATCATATTCGCCTTCCTAAACACGCTGTTTACGTTACCAGCAACCCCGCGTTGCAAAATATGCGCTGCGGCAACCCTGTCACGCTCGGCGGCAGGCGAAGGTTGATGGCGAAATACACTATGCAATTTTAGGGGTTTTACGTCAATTCTTCCCAATATTAAAACCTAAGCGCGATATTACTGCAACCAGAAATAGAATTCCCATCGTCAGCCAGAAAATTTGGCTGCGCGTTGCGACATTTGTGAGCGTAGGCAGTTTTCCCGGCAGAATTGTGTCTAGAACCCCCCTGTAATTGTAGCCCAATACTAGCACTAAAACACCACGTGCATCAACAACTGCTGAAATACCAGTATTCGCGGCACGAATCATCGGAGTTCCGGTTTCGACCGCGCGGAGCTGCGCCTGATGGAAATGCTGGCGCGGGCCGGGGGTATCGCCGAACCAGGCGTCGTTGGTGATGTTGAGGAGCGCGTCTGCGAGCCGGGCATTGCCGTCCACCTCGTCGGCGAAGATCGCCTCGTAACAGATCATCGGATAGATCCGCCGGCCGCCCGGCAAGGTCAGCATTGGGCGGGTGCTGGCCGCCGAGAAACCGCCCGGCATCGAGGCCGCGACGGAGCTCAGGCCCCAGGAGGTCAGCAGATCCTCGAACGGGAGGTATTCACCGAAAGGCACCAGATGCACCTTGTCCGCCGCACCGACGATCTGCCCTCGATCGTCGATGACATAGACCGAATTGTAATAGCGCGGCGGCAGTCCGGCACCGGCATCCTCGACCCTGACGGCGCCGGCGACGAGAACTTGCCCGTCCTGGAGAACGTCGGCGATCCGCGCCAGGGCGTCGGGATTGTCGGTGAGGATGAAAGGGATCGACGTTTCCGGCCAGACGACGATGTCCGGCCGTTTGGCGCCATCCTGGACCGGGGCGGCCGTCAGCGAGAGATGGTCCTCGAAAATCGACGCACGCTCCCGGTCGTCGAGCTTCTTGGCCTGGTCGATCACCGGCTGGACGACGCGGACGGTCATCTCCGGCTGGAGCGGCACCGGTGCCGGCTGGGCGAGCCGGTAAAAGCCGAAAGCGACATGCGCCACAAAGAGCGCTGCGGCGATGGCGAGACCGGCGCGCGCGCCCTTGCCCGTCCAGATCAGAGCCGGCGCGGCGAAGACGAAAACGGCCAGCATGTTGATCGTCGAAAGATTGACGACGCTGGCGGACTGCATCATCAAGGGCATCGGCATGGCCGCATAGCCGATGGCATTCCAAGGGAAGCCGGTAAAGAGAAAGCCGCGCAGCCATTCGGCGATGCCGAAGCCGAGCGCGAGGGCGGCGATCCGGCCCCAGCCGTCCGACCAGAGGCTGCGGGCAATGACGACCGCCAGCGCGTAAAAGAGCCCCAGAACGGCCGGGAGGCCGACGACGGTGAGCGGCAGCGCCCAGGCGAACGCGTCCGCCTCGACCAGAAGCGCATTGCCCAGCCACCAGAGACCACCCAGGAAATAACCGAAACCGAAGGACCAGCCGATCGCCGCGGGCGGCATCAGCCGCCGCAGCACGCCGTCGCCGGGGTCGGGCGCCACCCCGTCGATCAGCCAGACAAGGACGGGAAAGGAGACGAAAGCCGCCGCGAAAATGCCGAAAGGCGGCTGGGCAAGCACCGCCAGAAGGCCGGCGAGAAAGCCGACGAATGTTCGGGACACGCCCGAGAGAAGTATGATTCTGCCTGCCAGTCTTTCCATTGAACCTCCCGTCGGCGCCGGACGTGGGGGAGACCTTGCGCGGGACCCTGTCCTCGAGGATTCAAGGACACACGCAGCACGACCGAATCAATCGGCGGCAGTCTTCCAAAAAAGTGGCTGCTTGTCCCCTCTCAAGGCGACGGCGAGCCGGCCCTATTCGAACGAGGACGGGGGCTGGACACCCGCCCCAGTGGGGCCGGCCGTGGTGAACGCATCGGGCAACGGCTCCTTCTCGACCTTCGGCAGGCGGCGGCGCGACGGCGGACGCTTGCGCATGATCCTGACGCGTTTGACGCGACGCGGATCGGCATCGAGAATCTGGAATTCGAAGCCGGGAATCGCCTGCACCACCTCGCCGCGGACAGGAATCCGGCCGAGCGATGCGAAGACGAGTCCGCCCAGCGTATCGACATCCTCGAGTTGCTCGCGTACGTCGAAGTCCGGTCCGACCGCCTCGGCGATCTCCTCGAGCTCCACCCGGGCGTCGGCGACGAAGACGTCGTCCGAGCTGCGCGCGAACATCACTTCCTCGTCGTCATGCTCGTCCTCGATGTCGCCGACCACCATTTCGACGATGTCCTCGAGTGATACGAGACCGTCCGTTCCGCCGTATTCATCGATGACGAGTGCCATCTGGATGCGCGCGGCCTGCATGCGCTGCATGAGATCCGAGGCGAGCATCGACGGCGGCACGAACAGGAGCTGCCGGACGATCCCCGCCTCCTCCACCGTCTTGTCGAGATCGACGCGAGAAAGATCGAAGCCTGCCTTCATCTGCCGGGGCGCCCTTTCGGGCTTGTCGCCGTTCGCCGTCGCCGCCGCATGGGCTTTGCCGTTGCGGCGGCGGTTGCGCGCCTGCTTGGTCACATAGGCAAGAAGGTCACGGATGTGCACCATTCCGCGAGGGTCGTCGAGCCCCTCGCTGTAAACCGGCATGCGCGAGCGTCCCGACTCCTCGAAGAGCACCATGAGCTCGCCGATGGTGATATTCTGGTCCACCGCTTCGATGTCGGCTCGCGGAACCATCACGTCCTCGACCCGAACCTCGCGGAAGCGGAGGATGTTGTTGAGCATCGCCCGCTCTTCGGGCGAGAAAGCCGCATTGCCTTCGGCGTCCGTCATGAGCGCATCGGCGAGATCCTCGCGCAGGCTCGACGGGCTCACACCGCGCAAAAGACGCGCGGCACGGCTCCAAAATGATGATGTGGATTTGCTGCCCTCGAATCGGGCGGCGGTACTACTACCGGCCTCGGTGTCGCCGGAGGCTTCCGCCTCCTCGGTCGCGACAGCGGCCGGCTGTGTCTTGAAGTCGCTCATCGTTCCAAACTGTCAATGCGGGGGTTGGTCCCCGTAGGGATCAGATAGGCCAAGACGCGCCAAAATGCGAGTCTCCAACCCCTCCATTCTCTCCGCTTCGTCGTCTTCGATATGATCATACCCGAAAAGATGCAGGAATCCATGAACGAGAAGATGCGTCAAATGGGCGTCGAAGGGCTTTTCGAGCTCCACCGCCTCCCGCCTGAGCGTCTCATGGGCGACCACGATGTCGCCGAGCATCGGCCCCGGCATCCTGCCCGGCGTCACCGGAAAAGCGGGAAAGGACAGAACATTCGTCGCCTTGTCCTGACCTCGCCACTCCGCGTTGATCGCCCTGATCGACTGATCGTCGGTGAAGACCAGCGACAGTTCCGCCGCCTGTGCGGGCAGCGGCTGCTTCTCCTCACGCGCGAGAAAATCGGCCGCTGCCTCGAGAACACGCTCGCAAAAAGACCGGAGCTCGTCTTCGGGCGGCCAGTCTCCTGCCTCGACGCTAATCTGAATGTCCAATGCCGTCATGATAAACGCGGCCGCCTCAGCGATCGCTCTGCTCGCTCTCGTCGTGAACCGCCGTCTGGCTGTCATAGGCCCTGACGATCCGCGCCACCAGAGGATGACGGACGACGTCGGCATCCTTGAAGCGGATCACCGAGACGCCCTCCACGCCCTTGAGTATCTGCAGCGCCTCCACGAGCCCTGACTTTACGCCGCGCGGCAGGTCGACCTGACTCGGATCGCCGGTGACGATCATCCGGCCGTTCTCGCCGAGACGGGTCAGGAACATCTTCATCTGCATCGACGTCGTGTTCTGCGCCTCGTCGAGGATCACGGCGGCATTGGCAAGCGTGCGCCCGCGCATGAAGGCGAGCGGCGCGATCTCGATGACCCCCGCGGTGATTGCCCGCTCGACCTTGTCGCCCGGCATCATGTCGTACAGCGCGTCATAGAGCGGACGCAGATAGGGATCGACCTTCTCCTTCATGTCGCCGGGCAGGAATCCGAGACGCTCGCCCGCCTCTACAGCCGGACGCGAGAGGATGATCCGGTCGACCGCGCCACGCTCCAGGAGCTGGGCGGCATGGGCGACGGCGAGATAGGTCTTGCCCGTACCCGCAGGACCGACGCCGAAGACGAGCTCGGCCCGCTCCATGGCGCGGATATAGGAATCCTGCATCGGCGTGCGCGCAGCGATTGTCTTCTTGCGCGTCGAAATCTGCGCCATTGTCAATTTGGCTTTGCGCTCCATCGTCGGCAACTGTAGCTGATCGTCGGCGGCGACCGCCATGCGGATCGCACCTTCGACATCGGATGTATCGATCGAAGCGCCACTCTGCAGCCTTCCGTAGAGATAGTCGAGGGCACGGCGCGCCTGATTGGTTGCGACGACGTCACCGGAGATGGCGACGGAGTTTCCCCGCGGCCGGGCGTCGATGCGCAATCGCTCTTCCAGCAATTTCAGATTCTGGTCGAACTGGCCGAAGAGCTCGCTCGCAAAGCGGTTGTTCTCGAAGGTGAGCACGAAGTGATTGGCGTCCGTCGCGGATGTCTTCGACTGGCGAGATGAGGAAGAAATCAGTTCGTGTCCGTTCAAGCGGTCAGCTCCTCGCGTCCGATTCCCCGATCATCTCGGCAAACAGGCTGTTCGGCCCGGCCTTGGTGATTCGCACTCTGATAATGTCACCGATTTGCGATGCTTTTGCATCAACATTCACGGGCTGCAGCCACGGCGACCGGCCGACGAGCTGCCCCGGCATGCGGCCCGGCTTCTCCAGGAGCAGGTCGATCTCCCGACCCACACAGGCCTCGGCGAAACCGCGCTGCTGCTTTACGAGCAAAGCCTGCAATATTTCCAAACGCTTGGCCTTCACGTCCTCGGGAACCTGTTCCTTGAGCTCGGCGCCCGGCGTTCCGGGACGCGTCGAATACTTAAACGAGAAAGCCTGTGCATAGTTCACTTCCTCGACAAGGCGAAGGGTATCCTCGAAGTCCTGATCGGTCTCGCCGGGAAAGCCGACGATGAAATCGCCCGAAAGCGCCAGGTCGGGCTGCGCCGCACGAATGCGCTCGACGAGCGCCAGGTATTCGGCAGCCGTGTGGCGCCGGTTCATCGCCTTCAGGATACGGTCGGAGCCCGACTGGACCGGCAGGTGCAGATAGGGCATCAGCTTCGCCATCGACCGGTGCGCCTCTATGAGGCTGTCGTCCATGTCGCGCGGATGGCTGGTGGTATAGCGCAGGCGTGCAAGGCCATCGATTTCGCCGAGGCGCCGCAAGAGGTCGCCAAGGCTCCATTCGCGCCCATGCGGACCCTCGCCGTGCCAGGCGTTGACATTCTGTCCGAGCAGGGTGATTTCGCGCACGCCGCCCTCGACGAGCTTCTCCGCCTCCGCCACGATCTGTGACACCGGGCGCGAGACTTCCGAGCCGCGCGTGTAGGGTACCACGCAGAACGTGCAGAACTTGTCGCAGCCTTCCTGGACGGTCAGGAAAGCCGTGACGCCCCGCGCACGGGTCTTGGCCTTATCGGGCGCCGGCAGATGGACGAACTTGTCCTCGATGGCATAGTCCGTTTCCACGATACGCTGGCCGGCGCGAGCCCGCTTCAGCGCCTCGGGAAGGCGATGATAGGTCTGAGGGCCTATGACGAGATCGACCGCCGGGACGCGGCGGAGAATCTCGTCGCCCTCTGCCTGGGCCACGCAGCCGGCCACGCCGATCAGCATCTCGCGGCCCTCGCGCGCCTTGGCCTTCTTCAGTTCGCGCAGGCGACCGAGCTCGGAATAGACCTTCTCGGCAGCCTTTTCGCGGATATGACAGGTGTTGAGCAGCACGAAATCGGCGTCTTCCAGGACATCGGTCGCAACATAGCCGTCGCGCGAGAGCGCATCCGACATGCGGTCGGAGTCATAGACGTTCATCTGACAGCCATAGGTCTTGACGAAGACCTTGCGCGCCGGAACGTTCAGGTCGCCCGCCTCGGGCGACGTCGACAGAAGAGCGGTTTCCTGGGTCATGCGGGTTCTTTAGTGCATAGCGCCCCAAAGTTGAAGCATTTTCGGGCCGGCACGGCGCGAGCCGCGACCGGTCACCCTTTCAGGGTGATCCCGGATTGAGGCATTTGAGAGTGCTACCGCGACCTTCGCGCGTCCGACGGAACGTCCGGCGCCACAGAGAGCGCGGCAGCCGGCTCGACCTTCGCGGCGGATCGGGAACGCCCTCGCAGCCGATCCGACAGCATTTTGCGGATCCGCTGCTCGATGAGGCGGCTCACTTCCTTGCGGTTCGCGTGCCGGTCATAATCCACCGCCTCGCCAAAATCGACATCGACCTCCAGGGCTCCCTCTCTGAGCACTCCGAGAAGGTGCGGCACCAGACCGATGTCGCCCGGCCATGCGGCGATCGGCCGATGATAGCGACCCATCGGCATGCCGTGGATGCCGGTGTAGGAAATCGCCAGCGGCTGGACATGAACCACGCCGGTCGGCGACTGCGGAACCGCCGAAGCGGCCGCGCCGAACAGCGAGGTCTTGATGTCGAGCAGCCGGTTGCCGTCGGAGGTCGTTCCTTCCGGGAAGAGCACGACGATTTCCCCATCGGCGAGCCGCCGCCCGATGTCATTGACCTGGTGACCGGTGGTGCGCTTCTGCTCGCGTTCCACGAAAACCGATGCCTGAAGGCGGGCGAGAAGCCCGAATACCGGCCAGCTCTTGACGTCCGACTTGGCAACGAAAACGACGTCCGCCACCGAGGAAAGCACCAGGATATCCTTCCAGGAGACGTGATTGGCGCTGAGGAGCAAGGGACGCCGGCGGTCGAGCTCGCCATGGACGCGGACGCGCAGGCCGAGCAGCAGGCAGGCGACGCGATGCCAGTGACGCGGCAGCCAGCGCCGCGGTTTCAGATCGAGCCAGAGACAAAGGATCTGGACCGGCATCAGCACCAGCGAGACCATGACGAGCAGCATGCCGCAAAGAGCGACCCGCACCCAATTGATCATCCGCAGGCACCTTCCAAACTGCGCTTCACCGTTTGCGTGAAATCATGAACGTGATCTGTTCCAGTGGGTTGAGACGCGGGATACCGGCGAAAACCGCACACGCCTTCCTCATCTCGCTCCAGAGCATTTCCAGGAAAAGTGTGTAACGGTTTTCCGTCCGGAAGTGCGTTGGCCCAAAGGGTTAGAGCATTTCAGTGTTTCCATGAAACAGCGAGATGCTCTAACGAAGATCGAGCCGCATGACAAGCGCCGCGCTGCGCTCGCCGGGCCGCGCCTGGTAATAGGCCTTCCGCTCCCCGACCTTGCGGAAGCCGAGCTTTCCGTAGAGACCGATCGCGGCCTGGTTCGTCTCGTCGACTTCCAGGAACAGTGCCTCTGCTCCCTTGACGGCGGCCTCCCGCATCGCCGCCTGCATGAGGCGCCAGCCGAGACCGGAGCGCGCGTAGCGGGGGTCGACCCCAATCGTCAGTATCTCGGCCTCGCCGGCGACCGCCCGCGACAGGACGAAGCCGCCGAAGGCCGGCCGGAACATGCCGTTGGCATTGGTCTGGCGCGCGACGAATCCGAACACTGTCTCCTGACTCAGGAGCCCATGGATTTCGCCGTCGCTCCAGGCGGCGGCAAAGCGCTGGCGATGCAGCGCGGCCGCGGCGCCGAGATCGGCCTCTTCAAGCGCGAAAATGTCGAATTCGGCGCGGCGGGTGAAATAGTCGGTAAGGCTCATCGGGGCGTTTCTTGGACGTTCTGGAGAATATACGGGCGAATGGCGTTTGGCGTCTTCCGGTCAGGCACGGGTCACGGCGAATCCGGCCTGGGGCTTGGCGTCCGGTCCGCGCAGATAAAGCGGCTTAGGACGCGCAGAAGCCGGATCGGCCGCCGCGCCCAGCCGGGCGAGGGTCGCCATATCGATCTCGTCCGGCTTTCCGCCCGCCGCGCCGGTGACGGCAAGGGCACCGGAGCCGCAGACGATGCCGGCGAAATCGGAAAAGCGCCGGCGCGCTTCCTCGGCGGCCAGGATTTCCGCCTCCCCTTGCGGCCGTCCCGAAGCATCGAAGGCCTGGAGGTAAAGCTCGTCCCGTTTGGCGTCGAGGACGACGAGCACCGGCTGGCCTGTCTGTTTCAGCCGCGCGCTTTCGGCGACGACCTGAAGCGTCGTGACCCCGACTGCCGGCTTTCCGAGCGCCAGGGCAAGGCCGCGCGCAGCGGCAACGCCGACACGGATCCCGGTGAACGATCCTGGACCTATCGTCACGGCAATCCGATCGATCTCGCCGAGTTCCCGGCCCGAGACGCTCAAGGCCTCATCCACGAATTCCATGAGGCGCTCCGCATGGCCACGTCCGATTTCCGCGCCCGCGCATGCCAGAAGCTCTCCGGAGCCGCCGTCGCAGACGGCAGCGAAACAACCGGACCCGGATGTATCAATGGCAAGAACTAGCATTTCAGCCGCGGTCTCCTCCCTGCGTCCTGCGATCGGTGCGGCTGCGAGGGTGCGCAGCCGCAGTTACCGCATCTACAAGTCGCTGCGGCACGTCGGAATCACACCTGTGATTCTATCCCAAAAACCACACCGGTGTAAGGAATATGGAAAACGATATAAGGAAAATGAAGCCGAACTGGAAGCGAAGGATGCGCGGGCCCGCCATGCAGGCTTCCGCGCCTCGACCCGCTTCGGATCAGACGGATTCGACTGCTTCGACTTCAGGAACGAAGTGGCGCAACAGGTTCTGCACGCCGTGCCTCAAGGTCGCGGTCGAAGAGGGGCAGCCGGCGCATGCGCCTTTCATGTTCAGGAACACCGTTCCGTCCTTGAAGCCGCGGAAGGTGATGTCGCCGCCGTCCTGGGCGACGGCGGGCCGAACCCGCGTCTCGAGCAGTTCCTTGATCGTGGCGACGATCGCCTCGTCGCCCTCGTCGAAGAACTCGTCCTCCGCATCCGTCTGCTCGGCACGGCCGGCGCCCGACATGATCGGCTGCCCCGACATGAAATGCTCCATGATCGAGCCGAGAATCGCGGGCTTCAGGTGCTGCCATTCCTGCGCTTCCTTGCTCACGGTTATGAAGTCATAGCCGAAATAGACGCCGGTGACGCCGGGAATCGCGAAGAGCCGAGCCGCAAGGGGCGATCCTGCAAGGGCCTCTTCTTCGCTCCGGAATTCGGCGGTGCCGTTCTCCATCACCACCTTGCCCGGCAGGAATTTCAAAGTGGCGGGATTCGGCGTGGCTTCGGTCTGGATGAACATGTCTCACTCCGTTCTGCCGGGAGCGCTCCTCGACCGGCTTTTTAGAATTGTTCCAAAATATAGGAGCCTCGGGTGGAGCCCGCAAGGCGTAATAGCGTGATTCAAAGTGCTACAGCGACCTTTGCTCATATGATGGGACGCGCAGCGCTGTGGAGATCAGGTCAACGCGTCGATTTCCTCATCCGTGAGAAGGTCGGGAATGACCGTGACCGGAATCGGGAAGGCCGCGGCCTTCCCGGCAATGGACGAAACGAGCGGCCCCGGGCCTTCCTTCGCCGATCCGGCCGCCAGCACCAGGATCGCGATGTCGCGGTCCTCTTCGATGGCGGCGTGAATCTGTTCCGTGGCGATGCCCTCGCGGATGACGATTTCCGGCTCGATGCCGATCCGTTCGCGCACCGTCTGCGCGATCTTGGCCAGCGTCGCCTCGGCCTCGTCCCGCGCTTCGGCGCGCATGATCTCCTCGACGCCCAGCCATTGCTGGAAGTCGCCGTCGGCGATCACGTAGAGCAGCACGAGGCCGCCATTGGAATTCTTCGCGCGCATACCGGCATAATGCACGGCGCGGCCGCATTCGGGCGTGTCGTCGATCACCGCCATGAACTTGCGGCGATGGCCTTCCATTCGTGAGAGTCGGGTTGAAACCATGCGGTGAACATTACAACGCCGCGCGGCGCCCGCAAGGTCTCATTTTCGTGAACTACTGCAAAAAGCCGATGATTTCGCGGACCTCGCGCATGGTCTTCTCGGCGCGTTCCCGAGCGCGCTCCCCGCCCTTGCGCAGGATAGCGTCGATATGCGCGGTATCGCCCATCAACCGGCGCATCTCGCCCGTGATCGGCGAAAGCACGCTGACGGCGAGGTCGGCCAGAGCCGGCTTGAAGGTCGAGAATTGCTGGCCGCCGAATTCGGCAAGCACCTCTTCTTTCGACCTGTCGGCGAGCGCGGCGTAAATCCCGACGAGATTTTCGGCCTCGGGTCGATCCTTAAGACCGTCCGCTTCGCTCGGAAGCGCGTCCGGATCGGTTTTGGCCTTGCGGATCTTCTTCAGGATCGTATCGGCATCGTCCATCAGATTGATGCGCGACAGGTCGGATGGATCCGATTTCGACATCTTCTTGGTGCCGTCGCGCAGCGACATGACGCGCGGTGCCGGGCCGCCGATCAGCGGTTCGACCGGGGGGAAATAGGCATGGATCGGCTCTTCTCCGACGACGATGTCGACGCCGCAGCCCCGCGTCCGGATATGCTCCATGAAGTCGATGTTGAACTTCTGGGCGATGTCGCGGGTGAGTTCCAGATGCTGCTTCTGGTCGTCGCCGACGGGCACGTGGGTGGCGCGATAAACGAGGATGTCGGCCGCCATCAGGCTCGGATAGGCGAGCAGGCCGAGCGAAGCGTTTTCACGGTCCTTGCCGGCCTTGTCCTTGAACTGGGTCATCCGGTTCATCCAGCCGATGCGGGCGACGCAGTTGAAGATCCAGGCGAGCTCGGCATGCTGCGGCACGGCCGACTGGTTGAAGACGATGTGCTTTTCGGGGTCGATGCCCGAGGCGATGAAAGCCGCCGCGATCGACCGGATCTGGCCCGGCAGGTCCTCATGCACGAGCTGCGCGGTGATCGAGTGCAGGTCGACGACGCAATAGATGCAATCGTTGTTTTCCTGAAGGGCGACGAACTTGCGGATCGCGCCGAGATAATTGCCGAGATGCAGGTTGCCGGTCGGCTGAACACCGGAAAATACGAGCGGCTTGAATTCGTTCATGTCGTCCCCAATCGGGCTTGTGGAGGGCCCGGCTCCAGTTGATATCCGCCGCGCTTATGCACGGCGGGCCGGGCGCAATCAAGAGGCATGGTCACGCGGGCTGAAGGAGATCCCACCTATTGCCGAAGGGATCGGCGAAGACGGCAACGGTTCCGTAGACCTCATGGCGGGGCGCCTCGAGGAACGTGACGCCCGCGGAAAGCATGGCGGCGTGATCGCGGCCGAAGTCGTCGGTAAAGAGAAAGTAGCCGACCCGCCCGCCGGTCTGATTGCCGATCGCGGCGCGCTGCCTTTCGCCCTCGGCCCTGGCGAGCAGGAGCGCGGTCTCCGCCGCACCTTTCGGCCGCACGACGACCCAGCGCTTGCCGCCGCCGAGGTCGCTGTCATCGAGGAGGTCGAAGCCGAGCTTGCCGCAGTAAAAGGCGATGCCCTCGTCGTAATCGGGCACGACGATGGCGACGCGGGCAATCGACTGTCTCATTGCCGATCCGCCCCTTCGCTCGCCCGCTCGGCGGACGAGGCCGGTGCCCCCCGTTTGACGCTGCGGCGGATCATCGAGAGGCTTGCGCCGCCGGTCCCGAACGCGACCGCGAAATAGATCGCCATCGCGGCGGCGATCAGGCCGCAGAGGGTAAGGGCGCGGGTCGCAAGCGGTGCGGTGGAAGAAAGGGGCAAGGCGAGCCAATCCACGGCAAAGTACAACGCGGCCGCCATGACGGCAGCGGCGATCACCAGCCGGGGAATCCTCGTCAGCAAGGGAATATCGCGCCCCCAGTGCCCACGCCAGACGAGCGTCGCGAAAAGAAGCAGGGCGTTCACCCAGCCGGCGACGATTTCGGCCGTCGCGATGCCGCTGGCGGCAAGCGACGGAAAGAGCGTCAGCGCCAGGGAGACGTTCACGGCCACGGAAATTCCGGCGAAGATCATCGGCGTGCGGGTGTCCTCGCGGGCGAAGAAACCGGGAATGAAGGCCTTGATCAGCACGAAGGCCGGCAGGCCGAGGCCGTAGATCGCCAGAATATGCCCGACGACGACGGTGGATTCCGGCGAGAACTGGCCGCGCTCGAAGAGGAGCCGGACGATCGGTTCCGACATGACGAGCAGTGCCGCCGCGGCGGGAAGTGTCAGGAACAGCGTGAACTCGACGGAACGGTTCTGCAGGTTTGCCGCCTCGTTGAGATTGCCGCCGCGCAGAGCCCGCGCAAGCTCGGGCAGAAGCACGGTCGCAACGGCAATGCCGACGACGCCGAGCGGCAGCTGATAGATGCGGTCGGCATAAACCAGCGACGAGACGGCGCCTTCCTTTGCAGAAGCGATATTGGTGTTGATCAGGAGGTTGATCTGCGTGATGCCACCGGTGATCGCCGCGGGAAGCGCCAGCACCAGCAGGCGTTTGACGTTTGCCGTCAGCCGGGGTCGGCGAAAACCGATGCGGATCCCGGCATTGCGCACCGCGACCCAGACGATCGCCAGTTGCACGAGGCCCGCGGCCAGCACCCCCCAGGAGAGATCATAGCCGACCGCGACCGCATCCTGGCCGCTGTACCAGGCATAGGCCAGCACGCCGATCAGGATGAAGTTCAGGAAGACCGGCGCGATGGCTGCCGCGAAATAGCGGTGCAGCGAATTGAGCATGCCCGCCATCATTGCCGCCAGCGACATGCAGGCGAGATAGGGAAACATGATCGTCGCGAAGGTGACGGTGCTTGTGAATTTCGCGGGGTCGTCGGCAAACCCGGGAGCGATCAACTGCCCGACGATGAACGGCATCGCCAGTTCCATGGCGATCGTCAGGAGAAGGAGAACGGTGAAGAGGACGCCGAAGACCTCCTCGGAAAAGCGCCGTGCGCCCTCCATGCCGTGCGCCTCGATCTCCTTGGCGAAAAGCGGCACGAAGGCCGAATTGAACGCCCCTTCGGCAAAAAGCCTGCGAAAGGTGTTCGGCAGCCGGAAGGCGGTGTTGAAGGCGTCGGCGACCGGGCCGGTGCCGAGCGCGGCCGCCATGAAGGTTTCCCGGATGAAGCCGAAGAGCCGGCTTCCGAGCGTTGCGCCGCCGACGGTAGCGAATTTCTTGACCAGACTCATGTTTCGGCTTTTGTCGTTTTGGAACCGTGGGGTACGCGGGACACAGGGGTCGGCGCAATGATGCCGGAGGGCATGCGCTCGCGCGCTTCGTCCACCTCGCCCGCCAGCACCGCCTTGAGGCGCGCCGCGATGTTCATCTGCCGGTTCTCGCTGGTGATCTTCGAGCCGACCAGGTCGGTGACGTAGAAGGTGTCGATCACCTTTTCGCCGAAGGTGGTGATATGGGCCGAGGCGATGTCGAGCGATAGGTCTGACAGCACCGCGGTCACTTCGGAAAGCAGACCGGTCCGGTCAAGGCCTTCGACCTCGATGACGGTGAACTTGTTCGACAGCGTATTGCTGATGGTCACCTCCGGCGTCACGGTGAAGGCCCTGCTGCGCTTCTTCACACGCGTCCGGCTGGCGATCACCTCGGGCAGCCTCTTGCGGCCGGAGAGCACGTCCTCGATCAGCTTGCCGATGCTTGCCGCCCGGCGCGTCTCGTCCTCGGCGACCGAGAACTCGCGGTTGACGAGAATGGTATCGAGCGCCCGGCCGTCCGATGTCGTGTGTATCTGCGCGCCGACGATGTTGGCGCCAGCCGCGGCGCAAGCGCCGGCGATGACGGTCAGCAGGCGCGGGTGGTCGGGCGACAGCACCGTGATTTCGGTGATGGCGTGGAAGTCATGGGTCCGCACCATGGTCGCGAGCGTCCGGCCCGCATTGTCCGCCTCACGGATGAAGCCTGCATGACGCACCTGCTCCTCGAGCGCCACGGTCAGAAGATAGGGCTGGTAATGCAGCCGCACATAAGCCTGGCGCTCCTTCTTGGGCCAGTCGGCGAGCGCCTCCTCCAGCATATGGGCGGCGTGCTTCGCCCGCTCCTTGCGCGACAGTTCCGAAAAGCCGCCCGAGAGCAGAAGCTCGGTCTCGTAGTAGAGCGTGCGCAGGAGCTGGCCCTTCCAGCCGTTCCAGACGCCGGGCCCGACGGCGCGGATGTCGCAGACGGTGAGGATGAGCAGCATCTTCAGCCGTTCGAGGGATTGGACCCGTTCGGCGAAATCGACGATGGTCTTGCGGTCGTTAAGGTCGCGGGTCTGCGCGACCATCGACATGGTCAGATGTTCCTCGACCAGCCAGACCACCATTTCGGTCTGTTTCGGGGTCAGCCCGAAGCGCGGGCAAAGCTTTCGCGCGACCTTGGCGCCGGCCACCGAATGATCCTCCGGGCGGCCCTTGGCGATGTCGTGCAGCAGAACGGCGACGTAGAGCGCCTCGCGGTCCTCGATGCCAGGCATCAGCATCGCCGTCAGGGGATGCGCCTCCTCCTCCAGGCCCCGCTCGATGCGGGAGAGGACGTCGACCGAGCGCAGGAGATGCTCGTCCACCGTGTAGTGGTGATACATGTTGAACTGCATCATCGAGACGATCTTGCGGAATTCGGGAATGAAACGGCCGAGCACCCCCGCTTCATTCATCCGGCGAAGGATCAGTTCCGGATTGCGCCGCGAGGTAAGTATCGACAGGAAGAGCCGGTTGGCCTCTTCGTTTTCACGCAAGTGCGGCGTGATCAGGCTCAAAGAACGGGTCACCTGCTTCAGCGCCGCCGGATGAAATTCGAGCCCGTTGATGTCGGCGATGTGGAACAGGCGCATGAGGTTTACCGGGTCGCGCTTGAACACGTCGGTGCTCGCAAGTGCGATGCGCCCGCCGTCGTCGACGAAATCGAGCGTGCCCGCGATCTTGCGGACGCGATTGCGGAAGCGGCTTATGACGCCCGTGATCCCGGGCGTGTCCTTGGCCTGCTGGTCCTCCAGCGCCGAGCAGAAGATGCGGGTCAGGTCGCCGACGTCCTTGGCCACCAGGAAGTAGTGCTTCATGAAGCGTTCCACCGCCGAGAGCCCGGGGTGGTCGTGATAGCCGAGCGCCTCGGCGATCTCGCGCTGGATGTCGAATGAGAGGCGCTCCTCCGCCTTGCCGGTCAGGAAATGCATGTGGCAGCGCACCGCCCAGAGAAAATCCTCGGCCTTCTGGAAGAGCTTGTACTCCTGCTTCGAAAGGACGCCGAGCTTGACGAGATCGGCGGAGTCCTTGACCCGATAGAAATATTTCGAAATCCAGAAGAGCGTGTGCAGGTCGCGCAAGCCGCCCTTGCTTTCCTTGACATTCGGCTCGACGAGGTAGCGCGTGTCGCCCGCCTTGCGATGGCGCTCGTCCCGCTCGGCGAGCTTGGCGGCAATGAATTCCGGGCCGGTATTGCGGACGATCTCGTGATCGAAGCGCGTTTCGAGTTCGTTCGCCAGGGCCGCGGACCCGCAGACATAGCGGCATTCGAGGATTGCGGTGCGGATGGTCATGTCTGCACGCGACAGGCGGATGCATTCCTCGATCGTTCGCGTTGCGTGGCCGACCTTGAAGCCGAGGTCCCACAGGATATAGAGCATGAATTCGATCGCCGGCTCCGCCCAGACCGCCTTCTTGGCGGGCAGGAGGAAGAGGAGGTCGATATCAGAGCCTGGCGCCAGCGTTCCGCGGCCGTAGCCGCCGACTGCGGTGACCGCGATGCGCGAAGCCTCGGGAGCCTTCGCGGCGTCGAAAATCTGGTTCAGCACGAAGTCGTGCAAGAGGGTAATCAGTTGGTCCTGAAGCCAGGAGATGCGCTCCGCGCATTTTATTCCTGCGCCGTCTGCGGCGAGCAGTTCGCGCGCTTTGGCGCGGCCCGCGACATTTGCCTCCTTGAAGGCCGCAAGCAAGGCCC
This sequence comes from Sinorhizobium sp. GQ132, assembly GCF_059758575.1. NCBI lineage: Bacteria > Pseudomonadati > Pseudomonadota > Alphaproteobacteria > Hyphomicrobiales > Rhizobiaceae > Sinorhizobium > Sinorhizobium sp. GQ132. The sequence goes on from NZ_JCAXDX010000004.1 coordinate 205,397, forward strand.
GGCGCATCGGTTCGCGCTGTTCGGCATGAGCGGAGGCGATGAAGTCGCACCTGGCCCGAAGCGCCGACACGTCCAGGATTTCGGGAAAGGAGGTTTGGTGTCTGGCCATGAAGTGCCGAGGGGCGTCCTGTCCGACTTAGATCATTCGTTGCAAGCGCCGCTGTATAGCCCTTTTGCCGGCCGAATGACAGGGGAAATAGCCCGGCGAAATCAGCGGTTGGAAAGCTCCTTCTTGAGCGCGTAAAGCGCGTCGAGCGCCTCGCGCGGCGTCATGTCGTCCGGGTTGAGCGCCTTCAGGGATTCCTCGACCTTCGAAGGACCCGACGATGCCCTCGCCGCCTCCTCCCGCCGGACGGCAACCTGGAACAGCGGCAGGTCGTCGATCAGCTGGCTCGCCGGATTCTTGCGGTCGGCATCCTCGAGCTTGGCGAGCACATCCCTCGCGCGGGCGACGACCGACGGCGGCAAGCCTGCAAGGCGGGCGACCTGGATGCCGTAGGAGCGGTCGGCTGCGCCCGGGCCTACTTCGTGCAGGAAGATGACGTCGCCGTCCCACTCCTTGACGCGCATGGTCGCGTTCGACAGCCGCACGAGCTTTTCGGAGAGCACGGTCAGCTCGTGGAAATGGGTCGCGAAGAGCCCGCGGCAGCGATTGACCTCGTGCAGATGCTCGACCGCCGCCCAGGCGATCGACAGACCGTCGAAGGTCGCGGTGCCGCGGCCGATCTCGTCGAGGATCACCAGCGATCGGTCCGTCGCCTGATTGAGGATCGCCGCCGTTTCGACCATCTCGACCATGAAGGTCGAGCGCCCCCGGGCGAGATCGTCCGAAGCGCCGACGCGCGAGAAGAGCCGGTCGACCACGCCGATATGCGCGGCGGCCGCGGGCACGAAGGATCCCGTCTGGGCCATGATCGCGATCAGCGCGTTCTGGCGCAGGAAAGTCGACTTGCCGCCCATGTTGGGACCGGTGAGGAGCCAGATCGCGCCGCCCTGCTCGCCGTTCGGCGGAGAAAGATCGCAGCCGTTGGCGACGAAAGGATTGGCAGCCTGGCGCCGCAAGGCCTGCTCCACGACGGGGTGGCGTCCACCCTCGATCGCGAACATTCGCGAGCGGTCGACCGTAGGGCGCGTGTAATTCTGCTCCTCCGCAAGCACCGCGAGCCCGGCCGAGACGTCGATCGTCGCGAGCGCCAGCGCTGCCGCCTTGATCGCCTCGGCCTCGGCGACCACCTCGCGCGTCATGGCCTCGAAGGTCTCGACCTCGATCGCCAGCGCCCGGTCCGCGGCATTGGCGATCTTCGTTTCGAACTCGGCAAGCTCGGTCGTGGTGAAGCGCATCGCATTCGCCATGGTCTGGCGATGAATGAAGCGGGCGCGGCCGGCATCGGTGTCGGTCATCGATCCGGCGTTGCCGGCGGTCACCTCGATGAAGTACCCCAGCACGTTGTTGTGCTTGATCTTCAGCGACTTGATGCCGGTTTCTTCGCAATATTGCAGCTGCAGCCCTGCGACCACGCGGCGCGACTGATCGCGCAGCGCCCGCATCTCGTCGAGTTCGGCGCTCGCGCCCTCGCGGACGAAGCCGCCGTCGCGTTTCAGAAGCGGCAGTTCCTCGGCAAGGGTTGCGTCGAGGCGCGCGAGCAATTCCCCCGGCAAGGCCGCGATCGTGTTGCGCGCTTCGGTCAATTCCGCCGAGAGCTCGGCGCCCGTAAGGAGCGCCGATATCGCCGCCGCGGCCCGCATGCCGGCCTGGATGGCGCCGAGATCGCGAGGGCCGCCGCGGCCGAGCGCGAGCCGCGACAGGGCCCGCGGCATGTCCGGCGCCCTGCGAAGAGCGTCGCGAACATCCGTCGTAAACCGCGGCTGATCGGCCAGCACCTCGATCGAATCGAGCCGCTGGTTGATCCGCTCCGGGTCGGTCAGCGGCGACATCAGCCGTTCGGCGAGCAGCCTGGCGCCCCCGCTCGTCATCGTCCGGTCGAGTGACTTGAGCAGGCTGCCGTCGCGGGAGCCGGAAAGCGTCTTGGCGAGCTCCAGATTGGCGCGGGTCGCCGGATCGATGAAGAGTGTCGAGGCGGCGCTTTCCCTTTCCGGAATGCCGAGCGCCGGGCGCTCCTGGAGCTGGGTTTTCTCGACATAGGAGACCGCCGCCGAAGCGGCCGCAAGCTCGGCGCGCGAGAAGCTGCCGAAACCGTCGAGCGTCCCGACGCCGTAATAGCGCGAAATGCGCCCTTCCGCCGTCGCGCTGTCGAAGAGGACGGCCGGCTGCGGCACCGCGACGCGCCCGAGCACGTCGAAGACGGCCCTGAGATCGGGATCGTGAAAGACGGTGTCGGGCACGATCAGCTCGCGCGGTTCGATACGCAATATGTCGGCGAGCAGGCGGCTCTCCGCCGTCTCGGCGAGGCGGAAGATGCCCGTCGAAATGTCGATCCAGGCAAGGGCGTAGGCCGGCTCCGAGCCGCTCCGGATGCGCGCCAGCGCCATCAGATAGTTCGATTCCGAAGGCGAGAGCAGCTTCTCCTCGGTGATCGTTCCCGGCGTCACCAGGCGCACGACATCGCGGCGCACGACCGATTTGCTGCCGCGCTTCTTCGCTTCGGCCGGGTCCTCCACCTGTTCGCAGACGGCGACACGGTAGCCGGATGCGATCAGCTTCTGCAGGTAATCGTCGGCCGCATGCACCGGCACGCCGCACATCGGAATTTCCTGCCCCATGTGCTGGCCGCGTTTCGTCAGCGTGATACCGAGCGCGCGCGAGGCCTCGACCGCATCCTGGAAGAACAGCTCGTAGAAATCGCCCATGCGGTAGAACAGGAGCGAATCCGGATTGTTCGCCTTGATCTCGATGAACTGCTCCATCATCGGCGTGGCAGTGGAGCGGCTCTCCTCGCTTGCGAGATCGGACACGGAAAGGACGTCGCCCGAACGGTTCGATGCATCCATCAGGAAATTCATGATTGTTCCAAAAAAAGAGATGTCACACTATCCGCAAGCATTTATAGACGACAACAACAAAGAGGCTGACCAGGAGGGTCGCCCACAGGAGGTTGAGGAAACATGCCGGGTATCGACAAGACCGACCGCGCAATGACCAGCGTCACGGCGCAGGAAGCGCTCGATTTTCACTCTCAAGGTCGTCCCGGAAAACTGGAAATCTCGCCGACCAAGCCGATGGCGACGCAGCGCGACCTTTCGCTTGCGTATTCGCCCGGTGTCGCCGTTCCGGTCAAGGCGATCGCCGACAATCCGGCGACGGCATACGACTACACGGCTCGCGGCAACATGGTTGCGGTGATTTCCAACGGCACGGCGATCCTCGGCCTCGGCAATCTCGGCGCACTCGCCTCGAAGCCCGTCATGGAGGGCAAGTCCGTCCTCTTCAAGCGCTTCGCCGACGTCGATTCGATCGACCTCGAGGTGGACACCGAAAACGTCGACGAATTCATCAACTGCGTCCGCTTTCTCGGTCCCTCCTTCGGCGGAATCAATCTCGAGGACATCAGAGCGCCGGACTGTTTCATCATCGAGCAGCGGCTGCGCGAAGTCATGGACATTCCCGTCTTCCATGACGACCAGCACGGCACCGCGATCATCGCCGCGGCAGGCCTCGTCAACGCGCTGACCCTGACCGGCCGCGACTTCAAGACGGCCAAGCTCGTCTGCAACGGCGCGGGCGCGGCGGCGATCGCCTGCATCGAGCTCATCAAGGCGATGGGCTTCAACCCGGCGAACATCATCCTCTGCGATACCAAGGGGGTCATCTACAAGGGCCGTACCGACGGCATGAACCAGTGGAAGTCCGCGCATGCGGTCGAGACCGACCGCAGGACGCTTGCCGAGGCACTTGACGGCGCCGACGTATTCTTCGGCCTTTCGGCCAAGGGCGCGCTTTCCGCGGACATGGTCCGCTCCATGGGCGCACGACCGATCATCTTCGCCATGGCCAATCCCGATCCGGAAATCACGCCTGAAGAAGTGGCCCTGATCCGCGACGACGCGATCGTCGCGACCGGCCGCTCGGATTATCCGAACCAGGTCAACAACGTTCTCGGCTTCCCCTATATCTTCCGCGGCGCGCTCGACGTGCGTGCCTCGACGATCAACGATGCGATGAAGATCGCCGCGGCGGAAGCGCTCGCCAATCTCGCCAAGGAAGACGTTCCGGACGACGTCGCCGCTGCCTATCAGGGCAACCGCCCGCGCTTCGGGCCGCAATATATCATTCCCGTCCCCTTCGATCCGCGCCTCATTTCGGCGATCCCGATGGCTGTTGCAAAGGCGGCCATGGAGACGGGCGTCGCCCGCAAGCCGATCGAGGACCTCAAGGCCTATGGACAGCAGCTTTCGGCGCGACGCGACCCGATCGCCTCGACGCTGCAACGCATCGTCGAGCGCGTTCGCCGCCAGCCGAAGCGGATCGTCTTTGCCGAAGGCGAGGAAGTGCAGATGATGCGCTCGGCGATCGCCTATGCCAACCAGCAGCTCGGCACGGCGCTCCTGCTCGGGCGCGAGGAAGTGATGCGCGAAACCGCCGAGCGCGAAGGCATCGACCTCGACCGCGCCGGCATTCAGATCGTCAATGCGCGCCTGTCGAAGCGCGTCGGCGCCTATACCGATTTCCTCTATTCGCGCCTGCAGCGGAAGGGCTATCTGTTCCGAGACGTGCAGCGTCTGATCAATACCGATCGCAACCATTTCGCCGCCTCGATGGTGGCGCTCGGCGATGCGGACGGCATGGTGACGGGCCTTACGCGCAACTATTCGACCGCGCTCGAAGATGTCCGCCGCTGCATCGACCCAAAGCCCGGCCACCGGGTGATCGGCGTGTCCATTGCGCTCTGCCGCGGCCGTACGGTGCTCGTCGCCGATACCGCGGTGCACGACATGCCGACGTCCGAGGAGCTGGCGGATATTGCCGAGGAAGCGGCCGGCCTCGCCAAGCGGCTGGGCTATGTCCCGCGGGTGGCGATGCTCGCCTATTCGACCTTCGGCCACCCTTCCGGCGAACGCTCGGAGCGGGTACGCGAGGCGGTAAAAATCCTCGACCGGCGCCGTGTGGATTTCGAATATGACGGCGAAATGGCCGCCGACGTGGCACTCAATGCGCGGGTGATGGAGCAGTATCCGTTCTGCAGGCTTTCCGGCACCGCGAACGTGCTCGTCATGCCGGCTTTCCACTCGGCCTCGATCTCGACGAAGATGCTCCAGGAGCTGGGCGGCTCGACCGTGATCGGCCCGCTGCTGGTCGGCCTCGACAAGTCGGTCCAGATCGCCTCCATGTCGGCAAAGGACTCCGACCTCGTCAACCTGGCCGCGATCGCTGCCTATAACGCCGGGACGTGACGCGGGTCGGCGGAAAGCCGGAAAGCTGCTGACACTTCGGCTGTTGCGCGTCGCCAAGCTATGGTTGGAGCAAGCCTCAAGATCGCGCGAGCGCTCAAAACAAGAGCCCGCTTCCCGGGAACGGAGGCGGGCTCAATGTATCATGGCTGACCAATTTCGTTCGTGATGAAAAGTCGAGATTTGCTCGCGGAGCTACCCTCGCAGGCAGAGCGGCGAATGTTCTCCTTTATGGTTCAATATGCTTCCGTCATGAAAATTCGAGGTGCGGCGATAGACGATCAGGACACCGACGAGGAGAAACGCCCCGCATCGGCGCCGTAATAGTTCAGATAACGGCCGGAAATATTGCTGATCGGCAGGACGATCAGAACGTCGGTGGTGCGGAACGCTTGATCGACCACCGCCCCCTCGCCGACCATCGCACCGAGCCGCATATAGCCCTTGATCAGCGGCGGAAGCGCCGCGAGCGCCTTCTTCGGGTTGATCGCCTCCGGAGGCATCAGATCCATCGTCCGGTAAAGCTCCGGCCGGGCGGAAACCGCCCACTCGTCCCGGACCCGGACGTTATGATGCAGAAAGGAGAGCGCGAGCGCGTGCTCTTCGGGAACCACGCCCGGAAACGAACCGCAGCCGAACATCGCATCGATCCCGTGCTTCAGCGCATAGGCCCAATTGCCCTGCCACAGCAGTTCGACCGTGCGCCTGGTGCGATATTCCGGCAGCACGCAGGAACGTCCGAGTTCCATGAAGCGCTTGTCGGGATGACGCGAGAGAAGTTCGCCTATCGCAAACTCCGAGGCCGAGTAGAAGCCGCCGGTCCGCTCGGCAACGTCCTGGCGCAGCAGGCGGTAGGTTCCGACGATCTGCTCCTCCGCATCGCCCTCGATGGATGTATCGAGGACCAGCAGGTGGTCGCAGATCGCATCCCAGCTGTCGATGTCGCGCTTGCGTCGGCCGGCCTCGGGCGCCACCTGCGCCTTCATCTCCTCGACGAACACCCTGTAGCGTACTGCCTGCGCCGCATCGACCTCGGCTGCCGAACGGGCAAGGCGGGTCTCGAGATTGGCGATCCGTCCTAAAACATCGCCAGCCGGAGCCGCAACTGCCTTGCGGATGTAAGCATTGGAGGTGTCAACCACGCCCATCGAATCCAGAAGTTCGATCGTCATATCGTGTCATCCCGAACCGTCATTGCTGCCGGGCTTAGACCACGTTTCTGCAACAACATAGTGACACCAGGGCAGTATACAACCCCGACCCGGCCCGGTGCCCCGAAGCGAGGGATTCTAATTCGTAACGGGATCCATGAGGCGGGTGACTTCGGCAAGGAGCTGCTGCGGGTCGGCGGGCTTCGCCAGCACGGCGTCCGCTCCCGCGGCTCGAAGGCGCTCGTCGAGATCGCCGCGCGCGTCCGCGGTCAGGACGAGGACCGGCACCCGCCGCCTGCCTCCGGCGGCCTCCGCTTCACGAAGACGCCGGAGCACGTCGAGACCATCTCCGCCCGGCATGTTGAGGTCGGTGACGATCAGCGGCGGCGGGGCGGAACCGGCCGAACGGAGTGCGGCTTCGAGCGCCTTGAAGTCACCGACATGATCGACGGCACGCCCTGTACGGCTGAGAACCGACCGCAGGACGAGTGCATTCACAGGGTCGTCCTCGGCAAGCAGGATGGCGCGAATGTCCGCCGTCGCGACCATCGCCGCCGGCTCCTCCCGCAACACCGGTCTGTTGTCGTTGATCGCGTCGCGTTTCTCCATTCCTCTGAGCCGCCCGAGCAGCACCTCGACCAGCGATCTCTCTCGAAGCGGGCGGATCAGCCAGGCCTCATAACCGCCGAGCCGGCTCACCGGATGGCTTGCGCGCTCCTCGGGACTGATGAGATAGGTTCTGCGCAATCGCAGGCCGGCTACCGCCGGCTCGCGAGCAAGAAGCTCGCGAAACTGCGCCGCATGACGGTGATCGACGATGACATCCGTCAGCGGCAGCCGATTGCCGAGCGCGCCGGCGACGACCCGTTCTGCGATTGCAAGTGTCGAAGCCCGATGGCACGTACCGCCCAGCGTCTGGATCGTGGCGGCAAGCGCGGCCGAGGAGGGCCCCTCGGGTGCCATGACGAGCACCTGTGCACCCGCCAGAATGCCGCGCCGAACGGGAACGGTCGAGAGACCGGCGCCAGCCAACGGGAAGCGGATCTCGAACCGGCTTCCCTCGCCGGACATGCTCGTGGCGGTCAGGCTGCCGCCGAAGGCCTCCATGATCCGCCGGGATATCGCGAGGCCGAGCCCGGTGCCTTTGGCACGCTGGGCATCATCGCCTGCCTGCTCGAACTCTTCGAAAACGCGCGCGAGCTCGTCGGCGGACATGCCGGGGCCGCTATCGTCGATCCGGATGCGCACGGAACCGTTCTCGATGTCGACGGAGACGAAGACGCCGCCCTTCTCGGTGAATTTCACCGCGTTGCCGACCACGTTGAACAGCACCTGGCGCAGGCGCGCCGCGTCGAAGAGCATCCGCTCGGGTACCTCGATGGCGACCGTTGCGCCGATCTCGATGTTCTTCTCGTGCGCGCGGGGCGAAAGCATCTCGACCACGTTCTCGACTGTCTGGCGCAGATCCTCCTGCGACGGGCGCAGCTGGAACCGTCCGGCGGCAAGCGACGAAAAATCGATCAGGTCCTCGACCAATTGAACCAGGGTGTGGCCGGACTGCTGCATGCCGGCGAGATAGTTCTTCTGCTCTTCCGACAACCGCGTCTCGGCAAGCAGCCGGCTCATGCCGAGGATGCCGGAGAGCGGGGTACGGATTTCGTGACTGACGGTGGCGAGCAGACGGGACTTCGCCCGGCTCGCCTCCTCGGCGCGCCGCCGCGCCTCCTCCCTCCGGCTTGCCGCCAGCATTTCCTCGGTAACATCGCGAGCGATGCTGTGGCGCATCAACCGGCCGCGCGCCGGGTCGCGGACATGCACGTCGTGCCAGTCGTAGAGCCGCGTGCCCGCGGGCGTATAGATATGCACAAAGTAGCGGTCTGGGCCCGGCTTCGGCTCGAAGCGCAGTCCCAGCTCCGCGCAGGTCAGCCCTCGCGCGTCCGCGCATCCGCAAAGCTCATGGAAGGCGCCATTGGCCTGCATGATCCTGCCATCAGGGTCGCGGACGATGGCGAGATCGCCCATGGCGTCATGGATCGTCGCAAGCGCCGCGGGTTCAACGCCATGCCGTGCGGGGTCCTGCGCAGTCCCGCCGGCACCGACGACCCACTTCCCGGACGCCTCCTCGCGGCCGGACAACAGCAGGAAGGCGCCGGCCATGCCGCCAGCCGCGATGATCGCCGGCAGCAGGTGCAGACCCGCGCTCGCACCGACGGCGAGGAGCAGCATTGCCGCAACGATGCCGGCGAGAGCATAGGCGATGCGCGTGACCGGCGGCCCTGCCGAGGGGTAGCCCAACGACCGGCGCTGCCGGATGACGGCGGCGGCGAGTTTCACGGTGGGTGCCGCTGAGGCCGTCCTGCCGGCGCCCGACCCCGTGTCCGCGCCAGCCCTCATCCGCTCTCGAAACATCCGCTCGCTCATGCCCGCGGACTAGCACGGCAAGCCTTCCGAATGCCTTCAGCCGGTGCCTAAAGTTTTAGGGAACGCTCCTTTTTCGCCTGCAGCAGTTCATCGAGAATGATCGCGCCGGCGCCGACGGTGATGAAACTGTCCGCCAGGTTGAAGACGGCAAAGGACCAGGTGGCCGTGTAGAACAGGATATAGTCGATGACATAGCCGAAGAGCAGCCGGTCGACGAGATTGCCGAGCGCCCCGGCAATGATCATCGCGTAGCCCAGATGGGCGAAGAACCGGTCCTTCGGCGTGCGGCGCCACAGCCAGAGCACGAAGGTGACGACCGCCAGCCGGATGCCGACGATGAACCACCCCTCCATGCCGGAGAGCATCGAGAAGGCGACGCCGTAATTGTAGGTTCGGTAGAGGGCGAGCATCGGCACGACCGGCACGCCCTGTTGGAACGGCAGATACGCCTCCACCAGATATTTGATGAACTGGTCGGCGGCGAGCGCGACCAGAATGAAGAGCGCGATCGGGAACGGTCGCGAGAAAAGTGTCTGCTCCTGCTTCATCGGCCGCCATCCAGAGACAGGAGGTGGCGCCGCGCCTCGAACAGCATGATCCCGGTCGCGATGGCGAGATTGAGCGAATCGGCACGCCCCGCCTGCGGAATGCGGGCGAGTGCGCCAGCCTCGCGCGCGAGTTCCACCGGCAGGCCCGCCTGTTCATTGCCCATCAGAAGCACGACCGGCTTCGATTTGTAGTCGATCGTGCGATAGTCGACGGAACCCGCCAGATGGGTCGCGACCACCTGAACGCCGGCCGCTCTCTGCCAGCGGATGAAATCCTCCGTATTCGCCCGCGCGATCGGCATGGCGAAAACCGAACCCATGGTTGCCCGCACGGTCTCGAGCGAAAAGGGATCCGTGGTTTCGCCGACCAGGATGATCCCGGAAGCCCCGGCCGCGTCGGCGGTGCGGATGATGGTGCCGAGATTGCCCGGGTCGCGCACGCGGTCGAGCGCCACATAGGTCTCCCCCTCCTGCGGACGAATATCCTTGAGCGGAGAGTAGCGCTGCTCGAAGATGCCGACGACCATCTGCGGATTGTCGCGTCGTGTGATGGTGGAGATCACCTTCTCGTTGACTTCGAGGACGAGCCCGCCTCTGGCGACCGTTTTCGCCGCCACCTGCTCGACCTGAGGCTTGCCCTTCGCCGCCTTGGCATAGACGAGCGTCTTGATCTTCCAGCCGAGATCGAGCGCGTCGATGACGAGCTTCAGCCCCTCGGCCATGAAGGAGCGCGTCTCGTCGCGATGCTTCTTCTGCGTCAGGGCCCGGATATCCTTGACGATCGGATTGGTGAGGCTGGTGACCTCCTTCACCTGCCCGACGCGTGCCGTGCCGTGGTCGCTTCTGTCGTTGATCATTTCGGCACCCAGCGGCTGAAGAGTGAGGTGGAGAGTGCGCGGCCCGGTGCAGTGCCGTCGAGGCCGCCCTCGCGGATGATGAGCTCGCCCGATTCCACCCGACCGCCACGCCCGCGCATGGTCTCGCGCATGAGCTCGTGGATCGAATAGAAGCTCGCCCGGATCGAATAGGCGGTGAGCACGAGGCCCCGGGCGTCCGGCGACAGGATCTCGCGGCAGATGTCCAGCATCGCGGCCAGGTGATCGAACAATTGCCATACTTCGCCGTTCGGACCGCGGCCGAACTTCGGCGGGTCGGTGAGGATGATGTCGTAACGGCTGCCGCGCCGCTCCTCGCGTTGGATGAACTTCATGGCGTCGTCGCAGATCCAGCGGATCGGCAACGTCTCGGCGCGCGCCAGGACCTGGTTCTCGCGCGCCCAGCCGATCGCCTTTTTGGAGGCATCCACATGCGTGACCTCCGCGCCCGCCTTGGCGGCGATCAGGGAGGCGACGCCGGTATAGCCGAAAAGATTGAGAACCTTGAGAGGCCGGCCGGCTGCGGCTACCTGGTCGCGCATCCACGACCAATGGGCGAGCTGTTCCGGAAAGACGCCGACATGGCGGAAGGAGGTGAACCGGCCGAGGAAATCCGTATCGAGGAGCTGCATCGGCCAGGTCTCGCCGAGCACCTCGCCCGGAAAACGCCAACGCCCCATGCCGTCCTCTTCGGTATCGCCGGTGAAGACGGCATCGGCCCGCTCCCATATCGATGCCGGCAGGGCCTTCGGCCAAAGCGCCTGTGCCTCGGGGCGGACGATACGATAGGGACCGTATTGTTCGAGCTTCTCCCCATCACCGCTGTCGACCAGATGATAGCCCGCAGCAGCGGCGGTCTCGAGGATAAGCGGCACCCTCTCGGCCGGCTTCTCGCCGCTTCTCGGCTCGATGCGCCGCGTCGGAGCACTCTCCTGGACAGACGGCCGCTCGCTCTTGCGCGGCGCCGCTTCCGGCGGCGGCCCTCCTGCCGCTGTCTTGGGCCCGGTCTTCGTCCTGGACCCGCCCTTCGTCCTGGGCCCGGCGCCTTTTGCGGGCGGCAGCCTTTGCTCGTGGCGGCCGCCGCGCGCCTCGGCGCCCCGGCTTTTTGCCGCCGTCACCGATGCGTTCTTCGATCGCCGGTCTTTTTCCTTCACGCGCTGATCCTTGGACTTCGTTCAACCATTCGGCGCAGCCACTCTCGACCGGTTTTACGCGCCTTCGCCACGTCCGTAGCATGTTCAGCCTGCAAATAGCATCGCCGGTGCTCTTGGCAAAGCCGTTTCCGATTGCGAAGATCGCCAACAAGAGTGGACGGGAGGACCGGCATGAATATGAGCGGAGAGGAACGTATCGCGGCTGACCGAGACGCGGTTTGGCGTGGCCTGAACGATGCGGACATTCTGAAGCGATGCATTCCCGGCTGCCAGTCTCTTGAATTGAAATCGCCAACCGAGCTTGCGGCCGTGGTCAAGATCAAGATCGGCCCCGTTTCCGCATCCTTCAACGGCACGGTCGTTCTGTCAAACCTCAATCCCCCCGCGAGCTACACCATATCCGGCGAGGGCAAGGGCGGAATAGCAGGCTTTGCCAAGGGCGGCGCCGACGTCACGCTGCTGGACGAGGGCGCGGAAACCGTGCTGCGCTACGACGTCACGGCGGAGATCGGCGGCAAGCTTGCCCAGCTTGGCTCGCGCCTCGTCGATTCGACGGCGCGCAAGCTCGCCCAGCAATTCTTCGCGGATTTCAACCTGGCCGTCAGCGGCAAGGCCGAGGCGGCGAGCTGAGGGCTCGGAACGCGTTCAGCACCAATCTCAGCCTTGCGGCGCGGGCAGGCTCGCTTGCGTCGCCAGCTTCTCCGCCTGGCCGCGCTGCTTTTCGGCCTCGCGATGCCATTTCAGCGCCTCGTGGGCCTCGCTGCGCGCGCGACGCCGATATTTTCCCTGGGTAAACCAGGTCACGGCAGCGCCGAGCACGAGACCGACAATGACGGCGAGAAAGAGAAATACGAAAAACGGAGCCGAGATCGAAAGCACGCTGTCGGCGGGATTGAACGGATTCAGCGCAAGCGTTGCCGTCTGGCGGTTGGCCACGCTCAGGACGATCAGCAGCACTCCGAGCGGCACGAAGACGACGATATTGATGAGTTTCTTGAGCATGCACCCGCTCCGACCAGAATGTTAATGCATGTCGCCCGGAATTGTGGGGCGGCTTCGCGACAACGACATGCATACGAATAGTGACATAAAGCGGGCCGCCTTGTTTCGACACGCTTATGAGGCGGAGAGCCGCGACACGTGGAACTCGGCGCCCGCGCGAGAGGCGCCAATCCCTGTGCGCCTCGTTCGTCAGTCGTCTTCGCCGTTATTGTTGTCGTTCATCCCCGGATTGAGCCGCTCACGCAGTTCCTTGCCGGTCTTGAAGAAGGGCACCCACTTTTCTTCGACGAAGACGGAATCGCCGGTGCGTGGGTTGCGGCCGGACCGCGATGGCCGGTTCTTGACCGAAAATGCGCCGAAACCGCGCAGCTCCACCCGGTTGCCGGCAGCAAGCGCGTCCGTGATCTCATCGAGTACCGCATTGACGATATTTTCGACATCGCGGTGGTAGAGATGCGGATTGCGCGCCGCCACAATCTGCACCAGCTCTGACTTGATCACGTTCGCCCCCCTTGGTTTTTTTGGCTTGTTTTGTCTGCGTTTGCGCATTCGGGAAGGCTCGCCTGGAGCTACGGCCTCGTGACGCGGCTAGCACACGTGCCTTCCTCAATGCCCTTCAACCTGCCAAACCGAAACAAGACCGTCAAGAAACAACTTGTCCAGGCCGGTCTTTTCGAGGCTCTTCATCGTCGGAAAAGCCTCATATCCCAACGCCTTGACCGCTTCGGCCAGGAGCGATCCGAGGCCGAAGGACAGCGCGCCGCTCGGTGCTTCCCAGTCGAGGACGGGAAGGTCCTTCGAGACCTTTCGTTCGGCCAGAAACGCCCTGATTTCATCATCGCCGCCGAGCTCGTCTACCAATTTGCCTTCCAGCGCCTGCCGCCCGGTGAAGATGCGGCCATCCGCAAGGGCCAGCGCTTCCGGTCGCTGCAGTTTGCGCCGCTCGGCCACCAGATCGACGAACCATCCGTAGCTGTCGTCGATCATCGCCTGAATCATGGCTCTCGCCTCGTCGCTCGGAGGATGAAACGGCGACGGTTCGGCTTTGAGAGGCCTCGATTTTATCGATTCAAGCGACACGCCGAGTTTGTCCATGAGGGTCTTGACCTGCGGATACTGGAAAATGACGCCGATGGAGCCGGTGATCGAGGTCTCCCCGGCAACGATCCGGTCGCCTGCAAGGGCGATCAGATAGCCGGCCGACGCGGCAAGCGTGCGCACATCCGAGACCACCGGCTTCTTCTCGGCAACCTTGCGGATGGCCTTGTAGATGATCTCACCGCCATAGGTGGTGCCGCCCGGCGACGAGATCGTCACGATCAGCGCCTTGACGGACTGGTTGTCGGCGATCCGCTCCAGCCGCTCGACAAGCTCCCGGTCGTCCTGGATAAGACCTGTAACGGCAACGCGCGCGACGTGATCGCGCGCGCGCTCCGTCACGTCGCCCCAGCCTGAGAAGGCAAACAGCGCGAGGCCGCCGGCGACGAGAACGGCCACCGCCGCCCAACGCCAGAAGCTCAGCTTTCTGCGCAGTCTGCGGCGGTCGGCAATGGCGAGTTCGTCCATGAGTGTCTCCGATTTGTGGTAAGGGGTTCTGTCAGTTTCCCACGGAACATGCTATCCGCCTCAGACGCGGCAAGCTAGGGCAGTCTGCAACGCGACGCACGGGAATACGTACCGGGCCGACGCGGCTTGCTGTATGAAACCCCTTGGGGTTTGACGCGGCATGGAGTAGAGCATGCCCGGCGGATTGAAATAGTGCGGCCGGATTGTCTTACAATGCAAAGTTTGCACCGCTCCATTGCTGGGCGGCAGCAAGATAACCATATTCGCCGTGGCTTACGCCGATGTATGTATATGTGTCCCTCGGACTGCCCGAGGTCAGAGGAAACTGACAGGCCCTTGATGCTGAACGAAGCCCGATCCCCCGCAATCTTTGCCGATGTGGGTACGAGCTCTGCCGATGCCTATGCTTCGGCGGCGCGGCATTCGGCGCGCGTAAGGCGCCTGAAAGTCATGCTGCCGCTCATCGCCGGCGCGATTGCGCTGATCTTCGTCGCCGTTTCCTTCGTGCGCGCTTTCCTGCCCGAAGAGCTGCAGCTCGAGACGGCCACGATCGAGAACGGCAAGATCGTCATGCAGAACCCGGCGATTTCCGGCCGCAACAAGCAGGATATCAGCTATTCGATGAAGGCCGCGCGGGCGCTTCAGGATATCGCCAACCCGAATCTGATCACACTCGAGACCATTCACGCCGAGATGCCGGTCAACGATACGCTGATCGCCACGGTGGATGCGACGAGTGGCATTTACGACCGCGGCGCGAATACGCTCGATATGAACGCCCCGTTCACGATTTCCATGAATAATGGCGTCAATGCCGATTTCCAGTCCGCCTATCTGGACATCAATGCCGGCGAAATGGAGACGAAACAACCGATTGCCATCAGCATGAAGGGCGGATCGATCATTGCGCAGAAGCTGCGAATGACAGATAAGGGACGTGTCGTAACTTTCGAAGGCATGGTAAGGGTCAATATCGAACCCAGCGCCATTCGCAAAAACGCAAAATAACAGGACCCCAAGAACAGGATCCCCTGCAGCCATGTCGGTCAAACCTGCCGCTCTCATAAGGATTTCAGCCGCTCTGGCCGTGGCCGGGCTCGGCGCTTCGCTGATTGCTTCCGCCGCCCTGGCGCAGGCAACCTCCAGTCGCATGCAGGGCCTTCAGCTTTCGAACGACCAGCCGATCCAGATCGAGAGCGACAAGCTTGAGATCAAGGATCCGGAAAGCAAGGCGATCTTCACCGGTAATGTGAAGGTCGTCCAGGGCACGACGACGCTGCAGGCCGGCAACATGACCGTCTTCTACAAGGCGGGCGGCGGCTCGGTCACCAGCGGCAACGCCGATATCGATCGGATCGAGGTCAGCAACAAGGTGTTCCTCAGCTCCGGTGCGCAGCAGGCCACGGGCGAAAGCGGCATCGTCAACCTGACCAACCAGACGATCGTGCTCAAGGGCAAGAAGGTCGTGCTGTCGGAAGGCAAGAACGTCTTCGTGGGCTGCCAGTTGAACGTCCAGATGGACACCGGCGAAGCGCAGCTCGACGCCTGCGGCGGCCGCGTACAGATCCAGCTCGATCCGCAGTCCCGCAAGACGAACTGACATAGACCCGCTCGTGCAGATTCCTTTCCTCCAAAAACGCAAACGGGGCAAAAAGCCGTCGGCGGCAGCGACAGCTGCCCGCGCGGTCGACAAGGCGCGCTACGACGGCACGCTGATTGCCCGGAACCTTACGAAATCATACCGCTCGCGCCGCG
The DNA here is from genome assembly GCF_059758575.1 of Sinorhizobium sp. GQ132. NCBI lineage: Bacteria > Pseudomonadati > Pseudomonadota > Alphaproteobacteria > Hyphomicrobiales > Rhizobiaceae > Sinorhizobium > Sinorhizobium sp. GQ132. The sequence continues at coordinate 221,215 of NZ_JCAXDX010000004.1, forward strand.
TCGTCAACGGTGTCTCGCTCGTCGTGCGCCGTGGCGAGGCTGTCGGCCTGCTTGGTCCGAACGGCGCAGGCAAGACGACCTGTTTCTACATGATCACCGGCCTCGTGCCGGTGGACGAGGGCTCGATCGAGATCAACGGCAACGACGTCACGACGATGCCCATGTATCGCCGGGCGCGCTTGGGCGTTGGCTACCTGCCGCAGGAGGCCTCGATCTTTCGCGGGCTGACGGTCGAGGATAACATCCGCGCGGTGCTGGAGGTTCACGACGAGAACGTCGACCGCCGCGAGAGCAAGCTCAACGATCTGCTTGGTGAATTTTCGATCACCCACCTGCGCAAATCGCCCGCCATCGCGCTATCGGGCGGCGAACGCCGGCGCCTCGAAATCGCCCGTGCGCTTGCGACCGACCCGACCTTCATGCTGCTCGACGAACCCTTCGCAGGCGTCGATCCTATCTCCGTCGCCGATATCCAGGCGCTCGTGCGCCACCTCACCTCGCGCGGCATCGGCGTCCTCATCACCGACCACAATGTGCGCGAGACGCTCGGGCTGATCGACCGGGCTTATATCATCCATGCCGGCGAAGTGCTGACGCATGGCCGCGCCAACGACATCGTCACCAACCCGGACGTGCGCCGGCTTTATCTCGGCGACAATTTCAGCCTCTGATACCTGCCGGCGGCGTGCATTCCGGCAGAACGGACGACCGCCGGCTGAATCGGCACCTCCGCCGCCGTCCATGCTTGACCAAATTCCAGTAATAAGCAATTTTTGGGCCAATAAAAAAATGGGCCCGTCCAAGCGGACACGGCTCGGAGAACTCGACGGGAGTTTCACGCCAGCATGGCCTTGTCCGCCAGCCTTCATCTGAGACAGTCGCAGTCGCTGGTCATGACGCCGCAGCTGATGCAGTCGATCCAGCTGCTTCAGATGAACCATCTGGAGCTCAGCCATTTCATCGCGCAGGAAGTCGAGAAGAACCCGCTGCTGGAGGTCCAATCGGCCGATGAGGCAACGACATCGGATCGCGAGGATGCCAGTCCGCATCCGGCTGAGACCGGCGGCGAGACCGACGAAGCGGCAGGTCAGAGCGATCTTTACGACAGCGCCATGTCGAGATCCGGCGAGAGACTCAGCGAAGGCTTCGACGCCGACTTCGCCAACGTCTTCCCCGACGATACGGCGCCGCAGCGGGCGGATGCGCCCGAGCTTCTCGGCCAATGGAAATCCATGCCGGGCGCCGGCGACGCCGAGGGCTACGATCTCGACGATTTCGTTGCCGGCCGCAAGACGCTGAGGGAGGCTCTCGCCGAGCAGTTGCCCTTTGCACTCAGCACTGCCTCCGATCGGCTGATCGCCCTGCATTTCATCGACCAGCTCGACGATGCCGGCTACCTGCACGCCGACCTCGCCGAGACGGCGGAGAAGCTGGGCGCGGCCGTCGAGGACGTGGCGCGCGTGCTGCAGGTGCTTCAGCAGTTCGATCCGCCGGGGGTCTTTGCGCGCACGCTCGGCGAATGTCTTGCCATTCAGCTGCGCGCCCGCAATCGCCTCGACCCGGCGATGGAAGCGCTCGTGGCCAATCTCGAGCTCCTGGCACGGCGCGATTTCGCAAGTCTCAAGAAAATCTGCGGCATCGACGAGGAAGACCTGGTCGATATGCTCGCCGAGATCCGCAAGCTCGATCCGAAACCGGGCACCAGCTTCGAAACCGGTGTGTTCGAGGCCATCGTTCCCGACGTCGTCGTGCGTGCCGCACCCGATGGCGGCTGGCTGGTCGAGCTCAATCCGGATGCCCTGCCCCGGGTTCTCGTCAACCACGACTATTTCACCGAAATATCACGGTCCAGCCGGAAGAACAGCGGCGAACAGGCCTTTCTCAACGAGTGCCTGCAAAATGCCAACTGGCTGACGCGCAGCCTCGATCAGCGCGCCAGGACGATCATGAAGGTGGCAAGCGAAATCGTCCGGCAGCAGGACGCCTTTCTCGTCCACGGCGTCGGCCATCTTCGCCCGCTGAACCTCAGGATCGTCGCGGATGCGATCAAGATGCACGAGTCGACGGTGAGCCGGGTCACCTCCAACAAATACGTGCTGACCCCGCGCGGGCTCTTCGAATTGAAGTATTTCTTCACCGTCTCGATCGGCTCGGCGGAAAACGGCGATGCACATTCCGCCGAGTCCGTGCGCCATCGCATCCGCACGATGATCAATCAGGAAAGCGCCGATGCCGTGCTCTCGGACGACGATATCGTCGACGTCCTCAAGAAAGCCGGCGTCGATATCGCCAGACGCACCGTCGCAAAATATCGCGAGACGATGAGCATCCCTTCCTCCGTCCAGCGCCGCCGCGAGAAACGCGCGCTGGCCAAAACCTCGGCATTCTGAGCATTTCCGGGCGGCCGCAAGCGCGTAAGCCGGGTTGCGCTTTGGGCTCTCGCCTGCGGAACCGCCGGGGCTCGATGAACGTTTAATCCCACGACGCGCAATTGACTCTCCGCGGTACAGCGGATATGAGGCCGCCGCGCTTGCATAGAGGCAGCGCGCGCTCACGATTTCGGTTGTTCGGGACTCCCGTCGCTGAAGTGCTTGGATGACGGGGGCGCTTGGAATAGACTGGGCACGCAATTCACGAACAAGAGAGGAAACTCCATGAGTGTGCGTGTATCCGGTAAACATATGGAAATCGGCGATTCGTTTCGCGTCCGCATCGGCGAGCAGATCGAGCAGGCCGTAACCAAATATTTCGACGGAGGATATTCGAGCCAGGTCACTGTGGAAAAGTCAGGGTCGCGATTCAGCGCCGACTGCAAGCTTCATCTCGATACGGGCGTGGTATTGCAGGCAAACGGCCAGGCGAACGAGCCACAGTCAGCCTTCGACGCGGCTTCGGAGCGCATCGAGAAGCGGCTCCGGCGCTACAAGCGCAAGCTCAAGGACCATCACAACGGCAACGGGCAGAATGCCACCGAAGTGGCCTATCGAGTGATGGACTCGGTGCCCTTTGAGGACGAGGAAGTCCCCGACGATTATGCGCCGACGATCGTTGCCGAAACGACGAAACAGTTGAGAACAATGTCCGTCGCCAATGCCGTTATGGCCTTGGACATGACGGATGAACCGGTGCTGATGTTCCGCAGCCCCGGCAAGGATGACCTGAACATCGTCTATCGACGCAACGATGGGAATATTGGCTGGATCGACGCCGCCAATATCAAGGCATGAGTGGGGATGGGGGAAGCCAGCCGGACTGGCGTCCCCCGTCTTTCCGATCAGCGGGACGGCGGAAAAGCTCGACTTTTCTGTGCATTCGACCCGCCAAGACAAAGATGGGTAGAGCCATCACGGCGCATTTGTGATGAGATTGCCAGGCTCTAACCGGCGAACGAGGATAAAAGAATGGCATTGGCAGGCTTGCTGCATCAAAATGCGATCATCCCGGCCATGAGGGCCAACTCGAAGAAGCAACTCCTTCAGGAATTGGCGGCAAAAGCATCGAAGCTCACCGGTCTTCCGGAGCGGGAGATTTTCGACGTCATCCTGCAGCGAGAAAGACTCGGCTCGACCGGGGTAGGCAATGGCATCGCCATCCCGCACGGCAAGCTTAGCAATCTGCCGTCGATCGTCGGTATCTTTGCGCGGCTCGATACGCCGGTGGATTTCGAGGCATTGGACGACCAGCCGGTCGACCTCGTCTTTCTGCTGCTTGCACCGGAAGGTGCCGGCGCCGACCACCTCAAGGCGCTCTCGCGCATCGCCCGCGTGCTGCGCGACCACGACATGGTGTCGCGTATCCGAGCGAGCGACTCGGCAAGCGCGATCTACACGCTGCTTAGCGACGACACGACATCGCACGCTGCCTGAGTATCTTCTGCCTGCTGTCCTGCCGGAGCCGGTTGGAAGAGCATGCGATATTTCGAACAATGACGAAGGGCCGCGCACCTTGCAGAGTGCGCGGCCCTTCGCAAATCGCATTCATGCGCCGTCAGGCAGCAGGCGTCTCGCTTTCAGAGGACGCGGCTTTCGGGCCGCCCTTGGCAACACCGACCATCGCCGGGCGCAGAACGCGCTCGCCGATCGTGTATCCCGCCTGGACCACCTGGACGACCGTGTTGTTCGGAACCTCGGTGTTCGGGACCTCGAACATGGCCTGGTGGAAATTCGGATCGAACTTCTGGCCGGTGGGGTCCAGCTGCATCACGCCGTGACGCTCGAGCGCCGCGAGCATCGACCGTTCGGTCATTTCCACACCCTCGATGAGTGCTTTCAGGCCGGCATCGCCCGCCTCTCTGGCGTCGGCCGGAATCGCATCCAGCGCGCGGCGCAGGTTGTCGGAGACCGCCAGCATGTCGCGCGCGAAGCCCGCGACGGAATAGGACTTCGCGTCCTTCACGTCACGTTCGGTGCGCCGGCGCAGGTTGTCCATCTCCGCAGCCAGGCGAAGATATTTGTCGCGCAGTTCCGCACTCTCGGCCCTGGCAAGCTCAAGCGGATCCGGCGCGGTCGTGGAAGCATCCGCCTCCGGCTTCTCCGCAGCTTGCGGCTCAGCGGCTGTTTCGAATTCTTCAGGCGCCGCGGCCTCGGGTCCGTTCTTGTTCGTTTCGTCGGTCATGACGTTCTCCGAATTTCTGTCTTTTGCTCTGTTCGGCATCATCAAACCAGCGGAAGTCGCTTTGCTTGAACGTTCTGTTGCCTGGATTTGAAGCCCGATATCGATGTTTGGGCCCGAAAAATCAAGGGTCGATTGCTGCATCGATCAAAAGGATTCGCTCAGCGCGACAGCCGCGACATGAGCTGTGCGGTGTAATCGACCATGGGAACGATGCGGGAATAGTTGAGCCGGGTCGGCCCGATGACACCGACCGCGCCGACGATGCGGTCGTCGCTGTCGCGGTAGGGAGCGACGATCAGCGAGGATCCGGAGAGTGAAAACAGCTTGTTCTCGGAACCGATGAAGATGCGCACGCCCGGGCCGCTCTCGGCGAGGTTGAGGATCTCGATCAGACTGTCCTTCTTTTCGAGGTCATCGAAGAGCATGCGCAGCCGCTCAATGTCGTCCGTCCCTTCCAATCCTTCGAGCAGATTGGCGCGGCCCCTGACGATCAGCCGCGCCGGCTGGCCGTCGCCCTCGCTTCCGGACCAGATCGCCAGCCCACGCTCGACCAGGTCCTGCGAGAGCGCGTCGAGCTCGCCGCGCACCGTCTCCTTGACCTTTTCCAGTTGCGTCCGCAATTCGGGGATCGTCTGACCGGCAAGGTGAGCGTTGACGAAGTTCGCCGCTTCCGTGAGCTGGGCGCTGGTGATCCCGGCCGGCAGCTCGATGATGCGATTCTCCACCTGATCGTGCTCGCCGACGAGCACCGCCAGTGCCTTGGTCGGCGCCAGCCGGATAAACTCGACATGCTTGAGAACGGGGTCGCTCTTGGTGGTGATGACGAGACCTGCGCCGCGCGACATGCCGGACAGCATCTGGCTCGCCTCGGTAAGAAGGTTTTCGACCGACCGGTCGCGATTTCCCGGGTGAACCTGCCTTTCGATCGAGGCGCGTTCCTCCGGCGAGAGATTGCCCACCTGCATGAAGGCGTCCACGAAGAAGCGCAGGCCCAGCTGCGTCGGAAGCCTGCCGGCGCTGACATGGGGGGAATAGATCAGGCCCAGATCCTCGAGGTCGCTCATCACGTTGCGAACCGAGGCCGGCGACAGCGACACCGGCAACAGCCGAGAGAGATTGCGCGAGCCCAGCGGCTCCCCGCTTTCCAGATAGCTCTCGACAATGCGGCGGAAGATCTCGCCGGAGCGCTCGTCCAGCGCCGATGCGATCCCCTTCGTTCCAGGGTTGCGCAGTACCATGTCACTCCGTGATCAGTATTCCGTGTTCGCAAAGAATATAGTGATCCGCACGGGGAATGGCAAAAGGGAAAAATCACTGCGAAGCTTCGACATCAAACGGTTCCCTTTGCCCACGCCATGATCTAGAAGGCTCACGAAAGCGCCGCGTGTCTTCAGACGCGCAAAGGCCGCTGGAGCACTTTGAATTCTGCATGGTCTTGTCCTTGAACCGAACAGGACTCGAAGGAACATGCAGTCGGGATCGACAGGAGTTGACGATGCGGCCATCCGGCAGAAAAATCGACCAAATGCGCAAGGTCTCGTTCGAGCGCAATTTCTCCAAGCATGCGGAAGGATCCTGCCTGGTACGCTTCGGCGACACGCATGTTCTGTGCACCGCCAGCCTGGAGGAAAAAGTTCCGGCCTGGCTGCGCAACGGCGGCAAGGGCTGGATCACCGCGGAATACGGCATGCTGCCGCGCGCGACCGGCGAGCGCATGAGGCGTGAGGCGGCGACCGGCAAGCAGAGCGGCCGCACGCAGGAGATCCAGCGGCTGATCGGGCGGTCGCTCAGAGCCGTCGTCGATCTTCCGGCGCTCGGCGAACGTCAGATCTCGATCGACTGCGATGTGCTTCAGGCCGACGGCGGCACGCGCACTGCGTCGATCACCGGCGCCTGGATCGCCCTCCACGACTGTTTGAAGTGGATGGAAGCGCGCAACATGGTCAAGCTGGAGAAGGTCCTGAAAGATCATGTGGCCGCCATTTCCTGCGGCATTTTCGCCAATCAGCCGGTCATCGACCTCGATTATCTCGAAGACTCGGCTGCGGAGACGGATGCCAATTTCGTGATGACGGGCAGCGGCGGCCTGGTCGAGATCCAGGGAACGGCGGAAGGCAAGCCCTTCAGCGAAGAAGAATTCGCAAGCCTGATGCTGCTCGCCAAGAACGGCATTGCCGAACTCGTCGAAATGCAGAAGCAGGCGATAGCAGGCTAGACTGCTCTCTGCTGCACGGCAGCAGTGAGATGATCTGACGCTTCGACAATTTGCACTTCCGGACGGAACGCCGTCATGGCTTTTCCGGAAGTGCTCTGGATCACTTGAGAGGAACCGGTCCGGTGCCGACATTCGAAGGCATTCTGGAAACCGCGCTTTACGCGGACGATCTCGACCAGGCCGAGGCCTTCTACGGAACGGTCCTCGGCCTTGAAAGGATCACGCGCGCCGGTAGCCGCCATGTCTTCTTCCGCTGCGGCGAAGGCGTGTTGTTGATCTTCAACCCGGCGGAGACGGTGAAGCCGCCTGCACCGGGCGCACTTCCCGTGCCTCCGCACGGGACGAAGGGCAACGGGCACATGTGCTTCCGGGTCGCCGCCGAGGCACTCGATGCCTGGAAGGCGAAACTGGAGGCAGCCGGAGTTTCGATCGAGGCGGATGTCCGCTGGCCGAACGGCGCCCGCTCCTTCTATTTCCGCGATCCGGCCGGCAACAGCCTGGAATGCGCGGAAGCGGGCCTCTGGGCCAAGGATTGATTTCGGCAGAACCTGAACGGAACGGAACAGATGCGCAGACTGATCGACAAGACGCTCGTCGTCGCGAGCCATAATGCCGGCAAGATCCGTGAGATCCGCGACCTCATCGGGCCTCTCGGCTTCGAGGCGAAATCGGCAGCCGATCTCGATTTCGTCGAGCCGGAAGAGACCGGCACGACCTTCGAGGAGAACGCGACGATCAAGGCGCTCGCCTCGGCCAGGGCATCCGGACTGCCGGCGCTTTCGGACGATTCCGGTCTTGCCATCGACGCGCTCGGCGGCGCCCCCGGCGTCTACACGGCCAACTGGGCCGAACGTGAGGACGGCAGCCGCGACTTCCAGATGGCCATGGAAAAGGTCGAAGAGGCGCTCCGCGACAAGGGTGCGGTGACGCCCGAAAGCCGTACCGCACGCTTCGTGTCCGTTCTCTGCCTTGCCTGGCCGGACGGACATGTCGAGCTCTTTCGCGGCGAGGTCGAGGGTTATGTCGTCTGGCCGCCGCGCGGCACCAGCGGCTTTGGCTACGATCCGGTCTTCCAACCGAAGGGCTACGACACCACATTCGGCGAAATGAGTGCGGAGGAGAAGCATGGCTGGAAGCCGGGCGATCCCGAGGCTCTGTCGCACCGCGCCCGCGCATTCAAGCTGTTCGCCGAAACCTGTCTCGGCGCCTGAGTAGAAAGACGATGCAGATAGCCCCGCTTTCAGCGATCGGTGACGGCATGGACCCCGGTTTCGGGGTCTATGTGCACTGGCCGTTCTGCGCGGCGAAATGCCCCTATTGCGACTTCAATAGCCATGTGCGCCACCAGCCGGTGGATCAGCCTCGCTTCGTCGCCGCATTCCTGAAGGAAATGGCGGCGGTGCGCGCGCTTTCCGGTCCGAGAACCGTCACCAGCATTTTCATGGGCGGGGGTACCCCGTCGCTGATGGACCCTCAGACGGTGGAGGCGATCCTCGACGGCATTGCCCGGCATTGGCACGTGCCTGACGGCATCGAGATCACCATGGAGGCGAACCCCTCCAGCGTCGAGGCGACGCGCTTCCGCGGCTACAGGGCGGCCGGCGTCAACCGCGTCTCGCTCGGCGTCCAGGCTCTCAACGACCGTGACCTCAAATTTCTCGGACGGCTGCACGATGTCGAGAATGCGTTGAAGGCCGTGCGGCTCGCCCGCGAGATCTTTCCGCGGATGTCCTTCGACCTGATCTATGCGCGGCCGAACCAGACGGTCGAGGAATGGGAGCGCGAACTGAAGGAGGCGGTTTCCTACGCCGTCGATCATCTGTCGCTCTACCAGCTTACCATCGAGGAAGGGACGCCCTTCTACGGCCTGCACAAGGCAGGCAAGCTCGTCGTTCCGGATGGCGAGCAGTCGGCTGTTCTCTACGAGGCCACGCAGGAGATCACCGCGGCGATCGGCATGCCGGCCTATGAGGTCTCCAACCATGCCCGGCCGGGGGCCGAGAGCCGGCACAACCTCACCTATTGGCGCTACGGCGACTATGCGGGCATCGGCCCCGGCGCCCATGGGCGGCTGGCGATCGGATCAGGCAAGATCGCGACCGCAACCGAGCGCAACCCCGAGGCATGGCTGCAACGCGTCGAAGAATGCGGCGAAGGCCTGATCGAGCGGGAACTGCTCGATTTCGAGGCGCAGGCCGATGAGCTTTTGCTGATGGGGTTGAGGCTGCGCGAAGGCGTCGATCTCGCCCGCTGGCAGACCCTCTCGGGCCGCGATCCGGATCCGGCCCGGGAAGAGTTCCTGATCGAGCATGGTTTCATCGAACGGATCGGCAATTCGCGGCTGCGCTGCACGCCCGCCGGAATGCTGATCCTCGACGCCGTGGTGGCCGACCTCGCCTGCTGATCGCGGGCCGAGCGGTTCAACCGCCTTCCTTTACCGGTGCGACGATCCCCCAGGTAACCCCGAAGGGATCTTTGAGCTGGCCGTAATGATCGCCCCAGAAGGCGATCTCCAGCGGCATCGTCACCTCCGCGCCGGCCTCCACCGCCCGTTTCCACCAGAAATCCGCGTCGTCGACGACGAGGTGCAGCACGAAGCCCTCCGGCGGCTTCCAGGGATGGCCGAATTCCGGGAAGGGATCGTTCAACATCAATGCGCCGCCGTTGATCGTCAGGTGGCAGTGGATGAGGCGCTTTCCGTCCTGGGCAAGTTTGCGGTCCTCCTCCTTGGCGCCGAAAGCGCGGACGTAGAAGGCCGCCGCCGCATCTGCATCCTCCACGTTGAGATAGGCGATGACACCGGGCATGGGCGGGCGCGACGGTGCTTGCCAGTCGACCTCGGATCGAGGATCGAGATCGATCGCCGCCTTGAAGCTCCCGTCCATGTAGAAGGGAACGGATTCGTGCTGATGGGCAATCTTCCATCCCCTGTCGGTGCGCGTCAGGCCCAAGGTCAGGCGATACCAGAGCGCCGCCTTCTGACCATCGTGCTTCTCGCCGGAAAGATGCGTCAGCGCAGTGGCGAAGGCGACGTCGCCGCTCACGGAAACGTCGAGATCCTCGAGGGTGAAGCCGAGCGGTCCTTTCCACGTGGAGAACCACTGCTCGAGGCCGCCGGCATCTGCGTCGGAGGCCTTGAGGGGCGGCGCCAGGGAAAAGACGAGGCAATCGTCCGTGCCGTGGGCGAGGACGCGGGCGGCATCCTTCCGGCGCAACGCCTCCGCCCAGCCCCCGATTACCTCCTCGATCTCCGCAATGGCCGCATTGCTGCTCCCGGTAATGGTCATGACCCGGCCCTCCCCTCAGAGTTTCGCAACGAGTGCTGCAAGCTGATCGGCGCATTGGCCCCAGCCCTCGTGGAAGCCCATCTTCTCATGGGCATCGCGGTCCTCGACGCTCCAATGGAGCGCGCGGGCCGTATAGCGGGTCTTGCCGCCCTCGTTCTCGAAGGTCATGACCGCCGTCATGAACGGCTTTTCGGACGGCTTCCAGGCTTCCGTAAAGGCATCGGTGACGACGATCTTCTCGTTCGGCACGACTTCCAGATAGACGCCCTGATTTGGATAGAGTTCGCCCTCGGGCGAGCGCATGACAAAGCGGTTGATGCCGCCCGCCCTGACGTCGAGCTCCGCTTCCGTGATCGTCCACGGCAGAGGGGCGAACCACTGCTTCAGAAGCCCGGCTTCCGTGAAGGCCCGGTAGACCTTCTCGCGCGGGGCATCGATCAGCCGGGTCAGAACCAGTTCGCGTTCGCCGCCGGAATTGGTGTCGGTCGCTGCAGTCATTTTCGAATTCCTCCATGTTGGTTCATTCCAAGGACGAAAGAGGATGCCGCCTGCCGACAGGGGTCAGAAAAAATTATCTCTCTTCTTCCGCGACCGTCGCCGGCTCGGCCGCGAGGTGATCGAGCTGCATGCGGATATAGGCCGCTTCGGCCGCGTTGGTGGCCAGTGCGATCGCCCGGTCGAAGGCGGCGCGCGCCTCGCATGCCCGGCCGAGTTGCTTCAAAAGGCCGCCGCGCAGGCCATGATAATAGAAATAGCCGGAAAGCCTCTCGCCAAGGGGCTCCACCATGGCCAGTGCGGCCTCCGCTCCCTCCCGTTTGGAGACGGCGACCGCGCGATTGAGCGTGACGACCGGAGAGGGCTGCAGGCGCTCGAGCGCCTGGTAGAGGAGGTCGATCTCCTCCCAATCCGTCTGCTCAGGACGTTCGGCGCGGGCGTGCAGGGCGGCGATCGCTGCCTGTATCTGGTAAGGCCCGGGGCGGCGATGGCGCATTGCCTTGTCGATCATCGCCAGCGCCTCGGTAATCATCGGCCGGCTCCAGAGCCGCCGATCCTGATCTTCGAGCAGGACGACGGCACCGTTTGCATCGAAGCGCGCGCGGGCGCGCGAATGCTGAAGCAGCAGAAGTGCCGTCAGGCCCATGATTTCCGGCTCGGCGGGAAACAGCCGCAGCAGCAGCCGCGACAGGCGGATCGCCTCGTCGCAAAGATCGGCGGAGACGCCCTCGGCGCCGTTCATCGCCGAATAACCCTCGTTGAAGACGAGATAGATCATCGTCGCGACCGCAGCGAGCCGCTCGGCGCGATCGGCGGCATCGGGTGTCTCGAACGGGATGCCGGCGGCCGCCACGCGGGCCTTGGCGCGGGTGATGCGCTGCTCCATCGCGGCTTCGCTGACGAGAAAAGCACGGGCGATCTGCCTGACGGAGAGCCCCGATACGATGCGCAGTGCAAGCGCGATCTGCTGGGTTGCCGGAAGCGTCGGATTGCTGCAGACGAAGAGCAGCCGCAGGATGTCGTCGCGGTAATGCGCCCCGTCGAGGCGATCGGCGAGTTCACTCTCCCGGTCTTCGAGGTCGGAGAGCAGTTCCTCCGGGGGCAGCGCCGTCTCGCGCGACTGCCGCCGCACCCTGTCGATGCCGCTATTGCGTCCGACGAAGATGAGCCAGGCGGCCGGATCGCGCGGCGGACCGGTACGGGGCCAGTTTTTCAGCGCCCGGATACAGGCCTCCTGAAATGCCTCCTCCGCCAGATCGAGATTGCGAAAGTAGCGCAGCAGCGCACCCATTGCCTGCGGCCGCGCGGAAACAAGAGCAAGATCGATCCAGCCTGTGTCGGTCATGAGGGCAACTCACCGGGTTTATAAAGCGCGAGCGGCCGGACTTCGTAGGAGCCCGTGCTCGGATTGGCGTTACTCAGATCGCGCGCGAAGTCGAGCGCCTCGTCCAGCGAGGCGCAATCGATCAGATAGAAGCCGAGCAACTGTTCCTTGGTCTCGGCGAAGGGGCCGTCGATGACGATCGTCTCGCCGGCGCTGTGGCGCAGCGTCGCCGCCGCCGTCGTCGGCACCAGCCGCGCCACGGGCCCCAGCTTGCCCGCTTCGACATATTTGCGTTGGACGGCGCTCAGATCACGCATGACCCGCTCGTCCTCCTCCTTGCTCCAGGCACTGGTGACGCTTTCATCGTTGTAGCAAAGCACGGCGTAAAGCATTGAAAATCTCCGCTCTGGTCTGAAGACGAATGGCGGTATTGATAGCCGACAAGCGAGGCGAAAAAAACGCTCAACAAAAAAGCCCGGCGGACCGGGCTTTTCGTAACTTCGAGCTTACCTGCTTCTATTCGTTGATCAGTCGCTTCAAAAGCTCGATCTCGTGGCTGAGCTTGGTGTCGGCAGAAATCAGCTCCTCGATCTTGCGCACCGCATGGAGCACGGTCGTGTGGTCGCGCCCGCCGAAGCGGCGGCCGATTTCGGGGAAGGAGCGTGGGGTCAGTGTCTTCGACAGATACATGGCGATCTGGCGCGGCTTGACGATGACGCGGGTGCGGCGGTTCGAGACCAGCTCCTGACGCGAGACGTTGTAGTGCTTGGCCACCACGCGCTGGATATCTTCGATGCGGACGCGGCGCGGTTCCCCGGCATTGACGAGATGGCCGAGCAGTTCGTCGACCCGCTCGATCGAAAGCTGCGGCTCGAAGGAGCGACGGAAGAGAAGCTGATTGAAGGCGCCCTCGAGTTCGCGGCCGCTGGCTGTCACGTTGCGGGCGACGTGGCTCAGGATCTCGGGCGGAATCTCGAGCGAGGCATCGTCCTGGCGCGCCGCTTCGAGACGACGCTTCAGCATTTCCAGGCGCATCTCGTAGTCCGGCCCTTCCATCTCGATCGCCACGCCGCCTTGCAGGCGCGAGCGAACGCGGCTGTCGAGCGATTCCAGCTCCCAGGGTGCACGGTCGGCGGCGACGACCACCTGTTTGGCGGAGTCGAGCAGCATGTTCAACAGATGGCAGAACTCGTGCTGGATCGACTTGCCCTGCAGGAACTGCATGTCGTCGATAATGAGAAGGTCGATGTTGCGAAGCGATTCCTTCAGCGACAGCGCGTCGTTGTCGCGGATCGCCGTTGCGAAACGCCACATGAAATATTCGGCCGTGAGATAGACGACGCGCGGCGCGCGCGCACTCTGGAGGGCCGCGAGAGCGATCGCCTGCAGGAGATGCGTCTTGCCTAGACCAACGCTCGAATGGATGAAGAGCGGATTGAAGCGCACGGCGCCGGCGCCGGCCTCGGCAATCGTACGCGCTGCCGCGAGCGCGACCCGGTTCGACGAGCCCTCTACGAAACTATCGAAACCGTAGCGCTGATCGAGAGGCGAGCCGAAAAGCGGCGCCTGGACGGGTCTCGCCGGAGCTGCCGCAACCGTGGCGGCGGCAATTGCCACGGAGGGGGCCGCCGAACGGCGGGAAGGAGAGACGGGCGCCGCTTCGGCAGCCACGGCAACGCTCTCCTCAGGAGCCGTCGGGCGATGACCACGGGTCGCAGTGCGCACGAGGATCTCGACCTTCAGTATTTCGCCGTCCTCCTGCTGGACGAGCGTGGTGATCAGATCGAGATAGCGATTATTGATCCAGGACTTCAGAAAAGTCGTCGGGACCGAGAGGCGCACGACGCTTTTCGACACTGAATGGAGCTTGAGGCGTCCAAACCAACTTGCGAAGACATCCGGTCCGACCTGGGCTTTCAAGCGCGCACTTACCCGCTCAAACAGTGCGTCATGCCGCATGTCGTGTTTTTCCCCCGCCGCCTGAGACTGATTGCTTCCGGCCTGAAAACCTTCAGGTGCCGTCGCCAAATTCATCCGCATCTTGCCGCCTTCCAATTTCATTATTCCGACGCCGTCATTTCTGGCGGCCTCATCTTTATGTCCGCCCGCCACGGCCGCTCAAAGCCATGCCGCGTCAGCCGGACGCTCTGATACGCACCGAACCCGGGCTCCTCATATCCCGTCACGGCGCGCTGCGCTCATTCGCTCGCCTTCGCCTCAAGCAAATGTCCCCCCGCACTTCGCCTTACCGATTCTGCACGGCCATTTTCAAGCCGGTCAGAACCGTTTTTCCTCGTTGTCGGCTGACCGCACCCTCGTACGTAGCGGACAGCCCGAGCCTCCTTCTTCCTATCCCATGCCTTCACAAGGCCAAGCCCCGGCCGGCAACCATAAGACGAAACGTCCTCGCTCCGGTGCGAAGGCTCGCCCGGTTTTATCGTCTCGACTTGTTTGATTGATCGACGTGGAATTACCCCCGCCACAGGCGACGGAAAGCTCAAAGCCACCCCGATTGGAATGACCCTTAAACTTCCTCGTACAGATGTGATCTGTGTCCCCTGTGGAAGGCATTTAGGCAGGATCGCCCGGCAAGATCAATGGCGTTTTTTACCCGCTCGTAAGCGTCGACAGTTGACTCTCGTGCCGGGTTTTGCATCCCGCTTCCGAGTCCGGCGAGAATCCCTGTTGAATCAAGGGTTTTGTTTTTTGCGTTCTTGCTTAGCTGGCGAAAAAGAAAAAAAATAAAAAATGGCTTGACTCACTTCGGACTCAATCCGCCCGCCTCGCGAGACCACATTTTTGCCGCAACCTCTCATAAGCCACTGAAAAACCTACGACTTTTTTGTCACGGGATTGACACGAGCGTGACAAGGTCAATCGCGTGCACCGTTGACGACGGCACGAATCGGAAAAGCCCGGCGGTCACGCCGGGCACTTCATCAACAGCTTTTTTCTTAGCCGGGTTAGGCCGAAAGGCTCTTCACGCGCTGCGCCAGGCGCGAAACCTTGCGCGATGCCGTGTTGGAATGCATCACGCCTTTCGTGGCGGCGCGCATCAGTTCCGGCTGTGCCGCCTTCAGGGCGGCGGCTGCGAGTGCCTGATCGCCGGAAGCGATCGCTTCCTCGACCTTGCGGACGAAGCTGCGGATGCGCGAACGACGGGCCTTGTTCACTGCGGTACGGCGTGCGATCTTGCGGGTCGCCTTTTTCGCCGAAGTTGTATTGGCCATTGATGCCTCTCTTCGAAAACTGACATGGACTCCGCCTCGCCGTGCCGGGTCACTGCGACCTGTCATACAAGCAATTCGGGAGTATTATCGGAAAGCCTCGAACGACGGCGTTCCAAACTGAGGGCGGCGTATAAAGGGAAACCGCCCGCACGTCAACGCGCAATTTGAGAAAACAGAGTCCTGTCCGTGGCTCACCTGTGTTTGAATTCGGCTTTGCGCTTGGCGACGAAGGCGGCCATGCCCTCTTTCTGGTCCTCCGTTGCGAAAAGCGACTGGAAGAGCCGCCGCTCGAAGCGCAGGCCCTCGGCGAGCGTCAGTTCCAGAGAGCGGTTGACTGCCTCCTTGGCCATCATAGCCGCCGGCAGCGAGAATGACGCGATCTTCTTCGCGGCGTCGAGCGCCTCCTCCAGGAGCCTGTCCGGAGCCACCACGCGCGAAACGAGCCCGGAGCGCTCGGCCTCCGCCGCGTCCATCATGCGGCCGGTGAGAATGAGGTCCATGGCCTTCGCTTTGCCGACTGCGCGGGTCAGGCGCTGCGATCCGCCCATGCCGGGAATGACGCCGAGGGTAATCTCCGGCTGGCCGAACTTCGCCGTTTCGGAGGCGATGATGAAGTCGCACATCATGGCGAGCTCGCAGCCGCCGCCGAGCGCGAAACCGGATACGGCGGCGATCATCGGTTTGCGGGCGTTCGCGACATGCTCCCATCCGCCAAGGAAATCGGCGAGGTAACCGTCGACGAAATCGAGCCCCTGCATCTCCTTGATGTCGGCGCCGGCGGCAAAGGCCTTCTCGGAGCCGGCAAGGACGATGGCGCCGACGTCCCTGTCGGCGTCGAAGACCTTCAACGCGGCATCGAGCTCGCGCATCAGCACCGCATTCAGCGCATTGAGCGCCTGCGGCCGGTTGAGCGTGATCAGGCCCACGCGGCCCTGCGTTTCGACCAGCAACGTCTCGTAACTCATTCCCGTCTCCTTCACGCGTTGTCGCAAGATTGAAGAGCGGAATGTGCCATGCCGCCCTATTTCTGGCAGTGCGGGCAATAAAAGGTCGAACGTCCCGCCTGTACTATGCGGGCGACCGTACCGTGGCAGCCGGGCGTGCGGCAAGCCTCGCCTTCCCTGTCATAGACGGAGAAGCTGTGCTGGAAATAGCCGAGACTGCCGTCCGCCTGAATGTGATCCTTGAGCGAGGAGCCGCCGGCGGCGATCGCATCGGCAATCACGGCGCGGATCCTTTCCGTCAATGCAATTAGCGCCTGTTTCGGGCGGCCCCGCTTGTCCACGAGCGTGCCTGCCGTCCTTTTCGGCGAGAGGCCCGAGCGCCACAACGCCTCGCAGACATAGATATTTCCGAGCCCCGCGATCGTCCTCTGGTCAAGAAGAGCGGCTTTCAGGGGCTGGACCTTGCCGGCGAAACGGGCGGCGAGATAGGCGGCGTCGAGGGCATTGCCGGTCGGCTCCTCGCCGAGGCCGCGGAGATAGACGTGGTCGGCGAGCGCCGAGCGCCGAGCCAGATCCATGAAACCGAAGCGACGCGGATCGTTATAGATCACCCGTGCCGGACCGGAGCCGCCATCGAGATGGAAGACGACATGATCGTGCTTCTCGTCCTTGCCGCGCGGGTGGTGGAAGGCGCCGGGCGTGGCCGGATTCGCGCCAGCCTCTATCGGGCCCTTCTCGATCCGGAACGAGCCGGACATGCCGAGATGGGCGATGATGACGTCGCCGCCCTCGAGCTCGATCATCAGATATTTGGCGCGCCGCGAGAGGGCGATGATGCGGCGGCCCGCGACCGCGTTGGCGAAATTCTCGGGGAACGGAAAGCGCAGATCCGGCCGGCGCAACTCCGCCCGCACCAGAAGCGCACCCTCCATGGTCGGCGCCAGTCCGCGCTTGACCGTTTCCACCTCGGGCAATTCCGGCATCGGCCGTGTTCCTTCATCCTTTATTCATCGCACCCGCCCACGTGAGCGGCACGCCATTCCCATGACGCCGTCGATAGCCTATATCCCGCTGCATGCGGCAGCCGGTCGCCTCTCGCTCAGATAGCGTGCACGGAGCGATTTCGCTATGGTGCCGGCAAAATTCGTTGAAGTGGAGTTTCGTATGGCGGATGAGCGCGTATCGGCGAGGGGCGGAATGGAGACCTCATTCGGTTTCCGCGAAGTCGGCACGGGCGAGAAGCAGCCGCTCGTCAACGACGTCTTCCACAAGGTCGCCAAACGCTACGACATCATGAACGACGTGATGTCGGCCGGGCTGCACCGCGTCTGGAAGGATGCGATGATCGCGGCGCTCAACCCGCCGAGCCGCGAGGGCTATCGGGTTCTCGATGTCGCCGGCGGCACCGGTGACATCGCCTTCCGCATCGTCGAGCGCTCCGGGCGCAAGGCCCATGCGACCGTACTCGACATCAACGGCTCGATGCTCTCGGTGGGCGCCGAGCGCGCCCGCAAGAAGGGGATCGACGCCAATCTCGACTTCGTAGAGGCCAACGCCGAAGACCTGCCCTTCGCGGCGAATTCATTCGACGCCTACACGATCGCCTTCGGCATCCGCAACGTGCCGCGCATCGAGGTCGCGCTCAAGGAGGCCTACCGCGTGCTCAAGCGCGGCGGCCGGCTCCTCGTGCTCGAATTCTCCGAAGTGGAGATGCCGCTGCTCGATCGCTTCTACGACGCCTGGTCCTTCAATGCGATTCCGAAATTCGGCAAGCTCATCACTGGCGACGATGCGCCTTACCAATATCTGGTGGAATCGATCCGCAAGTTTCCGAACCAGCGTGATTTCGCCGCCATGATCCGTGATGCCGGCTTCGCCCGCGTCTCCTTCACCAATTATACCGGCGGCATCGCAGCGCTGCATTCCGGCTGGAAAATCTGAGCGCATGAGCACTCCCGGAGCATATTTCCGTCTCATACGGATCGGCTGGGTCCTTGCGCGCGAGAATGCGTTTGCCGCGGTCCCCTCCGAACACCTGCCCCCGCTCGCACGATTCGTGCAGAAACTCGCCGGCCTGCTCGCCAGCCGCGAGGCCCGATTCGGTGCGCGCAGCGGCCGCCTCGCCCGGGCGGTGGAACGGCTCGGCCCTTCCTATGTCAAGATCGGCCAGTTTCTCGCGACCCGCCCGGACGTGGTCGGCGCCGAACTTGCCGCCGACCTCTCGCTGCTCCAGGACCGCATGGCGACTTTTCCCGAGAGCGCGTCCAGGGCCGCGATAGAGGCGTCTCTCGGGCGCCCCGTGGGCGAGCTCTTCGTCGAATTCTCCGAGCCTATCGCAGCCGCATCGATCGCCCAGGTTCATCCCGCCGTGGTCATGCGCGACGGCAGACGCGAAAGGGTGGCCGTCAAGGTCATCCGCCCGGGCGTGCGCCAACGCTTTGTGGCCGACATCGAGGCCATGTATCTGGTATCGCGCATGCAGGAGCGATTCCTGCCCTATACGCGCCGCCTGAGGCCGGTCGAGGTGACGAAGACGCTGGAGCAGACGACCAAGGTCGAAATGGATCTGAGACTCGAGGCCGCGGCGCTATCCGAACTTGGCGAGAACACCAGGGAGGATTCCGGCTTTCGCGTGCCCAGGGTCGATTGGGAGCGCACCGGCCGCGACGTCGTGACGATGGAATGGATCGACGGCGTCAAGATGTCGGACATCGAAGGGCTGAAACGGGCCGGTCATGACCTGAACCACCTGGCCGAAACGCTGATCCAGTCCTTTCTGCGCCATACGCTCCGGGACGGCTTTTTCCACGCGGACATGCACCAGGGCAACCTCTTCGTCGACGATGCGGGCCATATCGTCGCCGTCGACATGGGGATCGTCGGCCGCCTCGGCCGGAAGGAACGACGCTTCCTGGCCGAGATCCTCTACGGCTTCATCATGCGCGATTATCAGCGCGTCGCGGATGTGCATTTCGAGGCCGGTTACGTTCCCTCGCACCACGACGCGGCAAGCTTCGCCCAGGCGATCCGCGCCATCGGCGAGCCGATCCACGGCCAGCCGGCCGAGACGATCTCGATGGCGAAGCTGCTGACGCTGCTGTTCGAAGTCACCGAACTTTTCGATATGCAGACCCGCCCCGAACTGGTGATGCTGCAGAAGACGATGGTCGTCGTCGAGGGCGTCGCCCGAACGCTCAATCCGCGCTTCAACATGTGGAAGGCGTCCGAACCGGTGGTCGGCAAGTGGATAAGGGACAATCTCGGGCCGAAACGCATCGTCGCCGACCTGCGCGACGGCGTTCATGCGGCGCTGCGGGTTGCCGAAGCGCTGCCGGAGATCGCAGCCCGGACCGAGCGGTTCTCGGCGGAAATCATGGCAATCAGCGAGAACGGCCTGCGCTTCGATCCGGAGACCGCGGAAGCGATCGGCAGAGCCGAGGCGCGCCATACGCGCTCCGGCCGTATCGCGCTATGGCTTATCGCGGCGACGCTCGTCTACATCGCCTGGCAGCTCGCGTGAACGGAGCGGCGGGCCTCCCTGCCAGCCGGCCGGGCAGAAGTGCCAGGCAGCCAGGCGTTGCCACCGATCAAAGCAGGAGGAAGGAATATGGATCTCGGCATTAGCGGCAAAAAGGCGCTCGTTCTCGGTGGCAGCAAGGGGCTCGGGCGCGGTATCGCCGAAGCGCTTGCTGGGGAAGGCGTTGCGGTCGCGCTGACCGGCCGGAACGGAGAAACCGCAGCGAAGGCCGCAGCGGAAATCGGCCCGAATGCTGCCGGCTTTTCGCTGGACCTGGCAAAGCCTGAAGTCGTCGACCCCTTCCTCGACCGGCTCGCCGCTACATTCGGACAGATTGATATTCTCGTGCTGAACGGTGGCGGTCCGCCGCCGACGAATGCTGCCGACATCGATCCCGGCTTCTGGCGGGCCCAGTTCGAAGCGATGGTGCTTTCCGGCATGCGCATTTCGCACCGCCTGCTGCCGTCGATGCGGGAGCACCGCTTCGGCCGCATCGTTGCCGTCGCCTCCACCAGTATCCGCGAGCCGATCCCCGGCCTGACGGCGTCCAATGCGTTGCGCAGCGCGCTTGCCGGCTGGATGAAGACGCTCGCCAGCGAGGTGGCAGCCGACGGGGTGACCGTCAACATGCTCCTGCCCGGCCGGCTTGCGACGGACAGGACCCTGAGCTTCGATCGCATGGATGCGGAGGCCGAGGGCGTCAGCGTCGAAACCGTTGCAGTGCGCAGCCAGTCGGAAATTCCGCTCGGGCGCTATGGGACGCCGGCCGAGTTCGGTGCTGCCGCAGCCTTTCTCGCAAGCCGGCAGGCCGCCTACATCACCGGGATTGCGCTGCCCGTCGACGGCGGGCTCAGCCGTTCGATGCTCTGACCATGTTCATCCAGTTTCAGAGATCGGCTGCACGAGGCCTGCGGCGCTACGCCGTCATCGCTCTCGTCACTCTTTTCAGTCTAACAGGGGTCGCGAAGGCCGCCATGCTGGATAAAGAACTCCTCACGGCCGCCCGGCTGGGCAATGCCGCCGAAATCAGCGCTCTCGTAGAGCGCGGCGCACACGTGGATGTGCGCGACGAAACAGGCGCGACGGCCCTGCTCATCGCCACGCATGAGAACAATATCGAGGCCGCAAGGGCCCTCATCGCGGCCGGTGCCGACGTCAATGCCAAGGACCGCATCGAGGACAGCCCTTATCTCTATGCCGGCGCGCGCGGCCATCTCGAAATATTGAAGATGACGCTTGCGCATGGCGCCGATCTCAAAAGCACCAACCGCTACGGCGGCACCGCCCTCATTCCAGCCGCCGAGCGCGGCCATGTCGAAACCGTGAAGACGCTGATCGATGCCGGGGTTGCCGTCGACCATGTAAACCGCCTCGGCTGGACGGCGCTCCTCGAGGCGATCATCCTCGGCAGCGGAGGCGACAGCCATACGGAGATCGTCAGGCTGCTGATCGAGGCCGGTGCGGATGTCAATCTGGGAGACAGCGACGGCGTTACGCCCCTCGCCCATGCTAAAAGACAAGGGTTCCGGCCGATCGAGCGCCTTCTCGCCGCCGCCGGCGCTCATCAAACGGCGGAATGAAGGCTCAGTGTACGTCGAAAATCAGTGACTTATGCGCGGCCACGGCTGCCGTGACGCCATCGCCGACCGCATGCGAGACCGAGCCCGCGCCCCGCGCGGCATCGCCACAGGCATAGATGCGCTCGACGCTCGTCTCCTTTGCCTCGTTCGTCCGGATATAGGGTCCGAGCGGCCCGTCCTCGAACTCGCAGCCGAGCGATGCAGGCAGATCGCTCGCCATGCGGGTGCGCGACGCCAAGAACAGACCTTCGAGAGAAACGGTCCGGCCGCCATCGAGAACCACGCTCGCCTTCGCTCCGTCGACAGCGACGACCCTCTCCCTTTCGATCTCCACACCGCGCGCTTCCAGCATGGCGGCCTGAGCGGCATCGGGCTCGAACGCTCCATTGGCGAAAAGGGTGGTCGGGCCCCAGTCCGGCAGCATCATGGCCTGGTGAAAACTGGCCTCACCGGTTGCGAGAACGCCGATGCGGCCCTGCCCGAGCTCGTAACCATGGCAATAGGGGCAATGAAAGACGGCGCGGCCCCAGCGTTCCTGAAGCCCCGGTATCGATGGCAGCTCATCGACGACGCCCGTTGCCAGGATCAGCCGCCGCGCCACGATCTTTTCGCCCTGCACCGAGACGACCAGATTGGCGCCGTCGCGGCGCGCCGTATCGGCCGTTCCTTCGACGAAACGCACATTGGGATAGGCCAGCAACTGTTCCCGGCCGTGCGCCGCGATCGCCGCAGGCGCCTCGCCGTCGCGGCTGAGGAACCCATGCGACGATTCGGCAAAGCGGTTCCTGCGCGCGCCCGCATCGACGACGACCACGGAGCGTCTGGCTCTGGCCAATTGCAGTGCCGCCGACAGCCCTGCATAGCTTCCACCCACGATCGCCACGTCTACCGGCATCACATCAACCGCCATGGTTCTGCTCCTTCATCTGCTGGCGACGGATCGCCATTCGTCGCTGGAAATCGTTTGAAAGATCTGCGAGGCTTATTCGTTCCAATCGCTGCATGAGAAGCGCCTCGGCATCCCGGAGCGCTCCGTCCATCGCAGCATTGACCGCCTGCTCCACAACACAGCCGGGAGCCTCGGTTCGGTTGCCGATCGCAAACACGGCCGGTTCACCGAGCGCGGCATGCACGTCCGCAAGGCTGATGGTTGCGAGATCGCGCACGAGCGACCAGCCTCCGCCATGCCCCTTTTCGGAGCGGACGAGACCCGCCTCCCGTAAACCCGCCATGGTGCGTCGGACCACGACGGGATTGGTGGAGAGGCAGGCTGCCAACTCCTCCGAGGTGATGGTTTGGCGCTCCGCCATGTGGAGGAGCGCATGCAAAGTAATGGAAAGTCGGCTATCGCGCTTCATGTAACTCAAACTGTTACGTGAAACGCGGAAAGTCAAGCGTCAAATTCGGCCTGCACTCGAAATCAGGCGCGCAATTGCGTGCGGCAAGTCGGTCGAGTAGGGTCGCCGGAAACGAACGGGAGCGGCTGGAGCCGAAGCGGAATGACACTGTCGGGCAAGCGCATTCTTCTCATCATCGCCGGCGGCATCGCGGCCTATAAGAGCCTCGACCTGATCCGCCGCCTGCGCGAGCGCGGTGCCGACGTGCGCCCGGTGATGACGGCGGCGGCGCAGCGTTTCATCACGCCGCTGACCGTCGGCGCGCTTTCGGCCTCTCACGTTTTCACGGAGCTTTTCTCGCGCGAGGACGAGCAGGATGTCGGTCACATCCGGCTGGCGCGGCATTGCGATCTCGTGGTCGTGGCCCCGGCAACGGCCGACCTGATGGCAAAGATGGCGAACGGTCACGCCGACGACCTCGCCTCGACGGTGCTCCTGGCGACCGACCGGCCGGTGCTGCTCGCGCCGGCGATGAACCCGAAGATGTGGTCGCACCCGGCCACGCACCGCAACCGCGCGACGCTCGCCGGCGACGGCGTCCGCTTCGTCGGACCTGCCACTGGCGAAATGGCCGAGAGCGGCGAGGCAGGGGAAGGCCGCATGGCCGAAGCTCTGGAGATCGTCGCGGCGGTCGAGGAATTTTTCAACGGAGCAGGCCCGCTCGCCGGTCGCAAGGCCATCGTCACATCCGGACCGACGCACGAGCCGATTGATCCGGTGCGCTACATCGCCAACCGGTCGTCCGGCAAGCAGGGCCACGCGATCGCCGCAGCACTGGCGCGGCTCGGCGCCGAGGTCACGCTCGTTTCCGGGCCGGTGACGATCGCGGACCCCGCCGGCGTCCGCGTCGTACGGGTCGAGCGCGCCGAGGAGATGCGCGATGCGGTGTTGGCCGCGCTGCCGGCCGATGTGGCCGTCATGGTGGCAGCCGTTGCCGACTGGCGCGTCGCATTGGCCGCCGGCAACAAGATCAAGAAGCGGCCGGGCGAGGCCCCTCCTCCGCTGCAGCTTGCAGAGAATCCCGATATCCTGAAGACCGTCGGCCACCACGCATCGCGGCCGAAGCTCGTGATCGGCTTTGCCGCCGAGACCGAGAACGTCGCCGAGAACGGTCGCGCCAAGCTCCAGAAGAAGGGGGCCGATTACATTCTGGCCAACGACGTTTCGCCCGCAACCGGCATCATGGGCGGCGACCGCAATCGGGTTAAGCTGATCGGCCGTGACGGTACCGAAGAATGGCCGGAAATGGGCAAGGACGATGTCGCGGCGAAGCTCGCAGCGCTGATCGCGGCGAAGCTTTCACCCTGAGGACAGGCCGCAGGTGGGCGCTATGGCCACGTCGGCCGTCCCGAAAAGGCGAACGTCGACGCCGTTTTCACCGACGATGATCGCGGATCCGTCCGGAACCTCCACCCAGGCGCTGTCATCGTCATTGAGCGGCTCGGAGACGAGGCAATAGCCGCCGCTCGACCCCATCGGGCCTGCATAGAGCGTGGGAGCTTTCCAATCCGTGGCATAGCGGACCGCATAAAGATCGCGGCCGTCGGAGAAGGCCGCCGTGAAGCGCACGAGTGCCGGGCGTCCCAGGCGTTCGGCAAGCCGCTCGACGAAGGCGAGCGCCTCGGCAACGGCACCGAGGGGATCACGGTCGAGACCGAACTGCAGGGCAAGCAGGAAGAGCAGCTCCGAATCCGTCGTGCCGCTGCGCGCCGAATAGAGCTCGTTGTCGAGCATGGTCTCCATCGGCCGCCGCAAATGCTCGAAATCGCCGATCTGTCCATTATGCATGAAGGACCAGCGGCCGAAGACGAAGGGATGGCAATTGTCGCGGCGCGTGCCGCCGCCGGTGGCCGCGCGAACATGGGCGAGGAACAGCGGCGAGCGAATCTGCCTTGCAATGCTCTTGAGATTGCAATCCGACCAGGCGGGCAGGATGTCCCGGTAGCGGCCCGGCTCAGGACGGTCGCCGTACCACGCTATTCCGAAGCCGTCGCCATTGGTCGCCGTTTTCGCCCTGACGGCGCAATGGGATTGCTCGATCAGGGAATGCTTGGGCGACGTCACGAGTTCTTCGAGATAAAGCGGCTCTCCGCGATAGGCTGCCCAACGGCACATGCTCGATCACTCCGATTTCGCCCCGCCATATGGAAGCGATTCGTCCGCCACCGTCACCAGTGATGTTTCAACGCAACATGGTAAAAATGCGTTAACACATTCTGCCCCAAACATAGCGGACCGGGCGGACACGCCCTGTTCCATCAGGCACGCGGGACCCGGATTTTCGAACAAATATTCCATATTGACAACTCGCGCGCATTTCATTTCATTTCTCCGAGCACAGACAGGGCTTGGCCCGGGAGAAACGAGATGAGCGGCAAGCGCAGGCTGGGCATTGGCCTGATCGGGACGGGCTTCATGGGCAAGGCGCATGCCCTTGGGTTCACGATTGCGGCACGAGTCTTCGACCTGCCCTTCGAGCTGGATCTCGTATCCGTCGCGGACGTGACGCAGGAGGGCGCGGAGGCGGCCCGCGGGCAACTCGGCTTCCGCAAGGCGACGGCCGACTGGCGCGAACTTCTGACCGATCCCGAGATCGACATCATCGACATCACCACGCCGAACCTCCTGCACAAGGAAATGGCGCTCGCTGCGATTGCCCACGGCAAGCACGTCTATTGCGAAAAGCCGCTGGCACCGACGGTCGCCGACTGCGCCGAAATGGTCGCCGCCGCGCAAAAGGCCGGCGTCGTCACCCAGGTCGGCTTCAACTATCTCAAGAACCCGCTCATTTTTCTCGCCAGGGACATCATCGAAAGCGGCGAGATCGGCGAAATACGGTCGTTTCGCGGCATTCATGCGGAAGATTTCATGGCTGATGAGAGCGTTCCGTGGGGTTGGCGGCTGGACCCGCGCAGCGGCGGCGGTGCGCTCGCCGACATCGGCAGCCACATGATCGCCTGCATGCGCCATCTCGTCGGGCCGATCCGGTCCGTACTGGCAGAGACCGTCATCCACGTTCCGCAGCGCCCTGTCACGCGCGGCGCCACAGAGACCCGGACGGTCGAGGTCGACGACGTCACGAGGGCCTTCGTCCGTTTCGAGAGCGGCGCGAGCGGAAGCTTCGAAGCGAGCTGGATCGCGACCGGCCGCAAGATGCAGCACGATTTCGAGATTTACGGCTCCAAGGGAAGCATCGTATTCACCCAGGAGCGGCTGAACGAGATCAGGGTCTACTCCGCCGGCGGCGACATCAGGAGCCGCGGCTTCCGGACGATCTGGGCGGGACCGGAGCATCCGCCCTATGGAGCCTTCTGCGTGGCACCGGGCCACCAGATCGGCTTCAACGAGCTGAAGGCGATCGAGGCCAACGAGTTCCTGGAAGCGATCGCCAAGGGCGGTAAGACCTCGACCGATTTCCGCGAGGGCTACGAAGTCCAGAAGGTCCTTTCCGCAACCTATCACTCCGCAAGGACGAACGATTGGGTGGAGATTGGCTGATCTCGACGTCCGACTCGCCGTTGTCCTTGCCCCTCACCCTAACCCTCTCCCCGCGCGCGGAGAGAGGGGACATGCCTAATGGTTCGCGGGCGCCATGATTGCGAAGGTAGCGCCGCGAGTTCCTTCGCCGCGCCGGCGGGAGGCAAGCCTGAGGCGATGCGGGCATGCATACTTCCCGCTGGATAAGGAACCAAAATGGAACGTCCATTCTATCGCTGCAATGGATAGTCGATTAAACTGAGGCAAACGACGAGAGCGAGCCGGAGGCCCGAACGATGCCCACGCCTGAAACGATTGCCGATGTCCCGCAGGATTTCGAAACGCTGAAGGCGGTTATCCTCGAGCGCAAGGCGCAGCTGCCGAAACGGCTGAAACAGGTGGCGGCCTACTCGCTCGACAATCCGGACGAGATCGCCTTCGGGACGGCGGCGAGTATTGCGACTTCGGCCGACGTCCAGCCCTCGACGCTCGTGCGCTTCGCCCAGCACTTCGGCTTCGAAGGCTTTTCGAGCCTGCAGCAGATTTTTCGCGCACGCCTGCGGGAGCGCACGCCCGGCTACGAGGAACGGCTGAAGGCGCTGCGCCAGAACGATCACAGCAAGCTCGAAAGCGGATCGATCTTCAACGGCTTCGTTGCGGCCGCCCATCGCTCGCTCGACAACATCGCGACCTCGGTCGATCCCGAGGCATTCGAGCGCGCCGTCGGCATTCTCGCCAAGGCGAACACGATCTATCTCATCGCCAAGCGGCGCTCCTATCCGATCTCCAGCTACATGGCCTATGCTTTCGGCAAGCTGAAGGTGAAGTATCAGCATGTCGGAACGGCCGCCGGGATCGACGAGGACATGCTGGCCATGGCGACGAAGGAGGATGCCGCCTTTGCCGTCAGCTTCTCGCCCTACGCGTCGGAAAGCGCCAGCCAGGCGCGCTTGCTCGCCAACCGCAAGGTACCCGTTGTCTCGCTGACCGACTCCGCCTTCTCGCCGCTCGCCGAATCCTCCAGGGTCTGGTTCGAACTGGTCGAGGCCGATCATGCCGGCTTCCGTTCGCTCTCCGCCAGCATGGCCTTCGCCATGGCGCTGACCGTCGCCATCGCCGAGAAACGGCGCCGCCTCGCCGAGGGCGAGTGAGGCAATATAGAACGTAAATTCCACATTGACGAAACAACGGAATTTATGTTTCATATGCTCGTCACCCATGGCATAGACATAGTTGTCGGCGCCGGTCCGGCGTCCGCGGGGAGGAAGCAGTGAGCCAGATTTCGTCGGCCCAAGTTCCATCAGGTGCGGGTGCCAAGCCCCTCGACCTCATCACGATCGGCAGAGCTTCGGTCGACCTCTACGGACAGCAGATCGGCACGCGGCTCGAAGACGTGGCGAGCTTCGCCAAATCCGTCGGCGGCTGCCCCTGCAACATTTCCGTGGGCACAGCGCGCCTCGGCCTGAAATCGGCGCTCCTGACGCGCGTCGGCGACGAACAGATGGGCCGCTTCATCCGCGAGCAGCTTCAGCGCGAAGGCGTGGAGACGCGCGGCATCGTCACCGACCCGGAGCGGCTGACCGCACTTGCGATCCTCTCCGTCGAGAACGACAAATCCTTCCCGCTCCTTTTCTATCGCGACAACTGCGCCGACAACGCGCTTTGCGAGGACGATATTTCGGAAGATTTCATCGGTTCCGCGCGCGCGGTCCTCGTCACCGGCACGCATTTTGCCAAGCCGAATGCGGACGCCGCCCAGCGCAAGGCGATGAGGATCGCCAAGGAAAGCGGCGCCAGGATCGTCTTCGACATCGATTACCGCCCTAATCTATGGGGTCTTGCGGGTCACGATGCGGGCGAGAGCCGCTACATTGCCTCGGACCGCGTTTCGGCGCATCTGAAGACCGTGCTCGGCGATTGCGACCTGATTGTCGGCACCGAGGAAGAGGTGCTGATCGCATCGGGCGAAAGCGACCTCCTCGCGGCACTCAAGACCATCCGCTCCCTCTCCGAAGCCACGATTGTGCTCAAACGTGGACCGATGGGCTGCATCGTCTATGATGGACCGATCTCGGACGATCTCGAAGACGGTATCGTCGGCAAGGGTTTTCCAATCGAAGTCTATAACGTTCTCGGCGCTGGCGACGCTTTCATGTCGGGCTTTCTGCGCGGCTGGCTCACCGGCGAGCCGCACGCGACGTCCGCTACCTGGGCCAATGCCTGCGGCGCCTTCGCGGTCTCGCGCCTGCTCTGCGCGCCGGAAATCCCGACCTGGACCGAACTGCGATATTTCCTTGAGCACGGCAGCAAGGAGAAGGCGCTGCGCAAGGACGAGGCGATCAACCACGTGCACTGGGCGACGACGCGACGGCGCGACATCCCGCTCCTGATGGCGCTCGCCGTCGACCATCGCAGTCAGCTCGAGGACATTGCCGAGGGAAATCCGGAACTGCTCTCGCGCATCCCGGCCTTCAAGGTGCTTGCCGTCAGGGCTGCGGCAGAGGTGGCTCAAGGCCGCTCCGGCTTCGGCATGCTGATCGACGACAAATACGGCCGCGATGCGCTCTATGCCGCCGGCGCCCATCGCGACTTCTGGATCGGCAAGCCGATCGAGCTTCCGGGATCACGGCCGCTTACCTTCGAATTCAGCCAGGACCTCGGCAGCCGCCTCGTCGACTGGCCGGTCGACCACTGCATCAAGGTGCTTTCCTTCTACCATCCCGACGATCCGGCCGAACTCAAGACCGCTCAGGTCGCAAAGTTGCGTTCGGCCTTCGAGGCGGCGCGCAAGGTCGGGCGCGAGATCCTGATCGAGGTCATCGCCGGCAAGCACGGGACACTCGACGACCGGACCATTCCGCGGGCGCTGGAGGAACTCTATGATGCCGGCTTGAAGCCCGACTGGTGGAAGCTCGAGCCGCAAGCGAGCCGCGCCGCCTGGGCTGCGATCGACGACGTGATCGAGGCGCGCGATCCGCTTTGCCGGGGCGTGGTGCTCCTCGGCCTGGAAGCACCCTATGAGGTGTTGAAAGACGGTTTCGCCGCCGCCAGAATGTCGAAGACGGTCAAGGGATTTGCCGTCGGCCGGACGATCTTCGCCGACGCTGCCAAGGCCTGGCTTTCCGGCAGGATGACCGACGAGCAGGCAGTCTCCGACATGGCGGCGAAATTCAAGGCGCTCGTCGATCTCTGGCTGCAATTGGGTGAGACCAAGGCGGCGTAGCGGCCAAATAAAAAGGCGGCGCGAGGATGCGGCCGCGAGGAGGAAACAAATGAGCCAGAAAACCGTGCGTCTGACCATGGCACAGGCCGTGGCGCGGTTCCTGACCCGGCAGATGACGATCATCGACGGCGAGCGCGTGCCGATCTTCGGCGGCGTCTTCGCGATCTTCGGTCACGGCAATGTCGCCGGCGTCGGCGAGGCGCTTTACGGCGTTCGCGAAACGCTCCCGACCTACCGAGCCCAGAACGAACAGGGCATGGCGAATGCGGCGATCGCCTTCGCCAAGGCGAGCTTCCGCCGCCGCTTCATGGCCTGCACCACCTCGATCGGCCCGGGCGCGCTCAACATGGTGACCTCGGCCGCGCTGGCGCATGTCAATCGACTGCCGGTTCTCCTCCTTCCCGGCGACGTCTTCGCCAACCGCAGGCCCGACCCGGTGCTGCAGCAGGTGGAGAGTTTCGGGGACGGCACGATCTCGGCGAATGACTGCTTCAAGCCCGTCTCGCGGTATTTCGATCGTATCACCCGGCCCGAGCAGATCATCCCGGCGCTCCGCCGCGCCATGCAGGTCCTGACCGATCCTGCCGAATGCGGGCCGGTGACGCTATCGCTCTGCCAGGACGTGCAGGCGGAAGCCTACGACTATCCGGAATCCTTCTTCGACGAGAAGGTCTGGGTTCCGCGCCGCATCGAGCCTGATCTCGACGAGCTGGCATCGGCAATCGAGGCGCTCAGATCCGCGAAGAAGCCGATCATCATCGCCGGTGGCGGCGTGCTCTATTCGGAAGCGAGCGCCGAACTCGCTGCGTTCGCCGAGAAACACGGCATTCCGGTCATGGAGACCCAGGCCGGCAAGTCCGCTCTGCCGCATTCGCATCCGCTGAATATGGGTTCCATCGGCGTCACCGGCACGTCCGCCTCCAACGCATTGGCGGAAGAGGCCGATGTCGTGCTCGCCGTCGGCTCACGGCTGCAGGATTTCACCACCGGTTCCTGGGCGCTCTTCAAAAACGAGGCGCTGAAGATCATCGGCCTCAACGTCCAGGCGTTCGACGCCGGCAAGCACCAGGGACAGCCGCTGATTGCCGACGCGCGGGCCGGCCTCAACCGCATTTCCGGCGGTCTCGGCAGCCACAAGGCCGATACAGCCTGGACCGAGAGGGCAAAAGCGGGCAAGGCCGAGTGGCTTGCTGAAGCCGAGAGAGCGACCGCCACCACCAATGCCGCGCTTCCCTCCGACGCTCAGGTCATCGGCGCCGTCCAGCGCGCCCGCGGCGGCAGGCAAACGACGCTCGTCTGCGCCGCCGGGGGGCTTCCGGGCGAGCTGCACAAGCTGTGGCAGGCGGAGGAGCCGGGCGGCTATCACATGGAATACGGCTTTTCGACCATGGGCTACGAAGTCGCCGGCGGTCTGGGCGTAAAGCTTGCCAAGCCCGATAGCGACGTGATCGTCATGGTGGGCGACGGCAGCTACATGATGCTGAACTCGGAGATCGCCTCTTCCGTCATGCTCGGCGCCAAATTCACCGTCGTGCTGCTCGACAATGCCGGCTATGGTTGCATCAACCGGCTGCAGATGGGAACGGGCGGCGCCAACTTCAACAATCTGTTGAAGGACACGCATCATGTGGAGCTGCCTCGGATCGACTTCGCCGCGCACGCCGCCGCCATGGGCGCCGTGACCCGCAAGGTCGGCTCGATCCCCGAGCTCGAAACTGCGCTCGCGGAGACCGCCGACGAGGCGCGCACGACCGTCATCGTCATCGATACCGATCCGCTGATCACAACGGAGGCCGGCGGGCACTGGTGGGACGTCGCGGTACCGGAGGTTTCGGACCGAGACCAGGTGAAGGCCGCCCGCGAAGGCTACGAAAAGGCCCTCCAGGCGCAGCGGTTTGGTTGACACTGGCGTCCGGCCGGCGGTCAGCCGTGGCTTGCGGGTTGTGGCGGGGACAGCGCGGCTTGTCCCTTCTCCCCGCACGCGGGGAGAAGATGCCCGGATGAGGGGCCACACTGCGGCATCCTTGGCGCACCAAAAACGAAACTACGAACCGACTGCCCCGAACAGACCACGCAGCAGAAAGCAAAACACATGATCCGCTACGGAACCAACCCGATCGCCTGGAGCAATGACGACGACCATTCGATCGGCGCGCACCTGACGCTCGAGGACTGCCTCTCCGATTGCAAGAAGATCGGCTTCGACGGCATCGAGAAGGGCCACAAGATGCCGTCCGACCCCGAAGCGCTGAAGCAGAAGCTCTCAAGTTACGATCTCGTCTTCGTCTCGGGCTGGCACTCGACCAACCTCCTCACCCATGATGTCGAAGCGGAGAAGAAGGCTATCCAGCCGCATCTCGACCTTCTGAAGCATAATGGCTGCAGGGTGGCGATCGTCTGCGAAACCTCGAACGCCATTCACGGCGACGATTCCAAGTCGCTCGTGAAGGACAAGCCGGTTCTGCCGGCGGACAAGTGGGAGAAATTCGGCGCCGACCTCGAGGCGATCGCCCAATATTGCGCCGGCCAGGGCATCGATCTGGTCTACCACCACCACATGGGCACAATCGTCCAGACCGGCGAGGAGATCGACCTCCTGATGCGGAACACCGGCCCGGCGACCAAACTGCTGCTCGACACCGGCCATGCCTGGTTCGGTGGTTCCGATCCGGCGGACGTGGCGCGGAGATATATGGACCGCGTCCGCCACATTCATTGCAAGAACGTCCGCCCGGCGGTCCGCGCGGTGGTCGAAAGCGAAGGCCTGTCCTTCCTCGAGGGTGTGCGACGCGGCGTCTTTACCGTTCCGGGCGATGCGGAAGGGGGCGTCGATTTCCTGCCGGTTCTGAAGATCGCCGCCCAGCACGGCTATGATGGCTGGCTGGTCATCGAAGCCGAGCAGGACTCGGCCGTGCGCAATCCGTTCGAGTACCAATCGCTCGGGCTGAAGTCGCTGAAGGCCTTTGCGAAGGAAGCGGGGCTCGACGCGTAGACGCCCCTCACCCGGCTGCCGCCACCTTCTCCCCGCAAGCCGGGAGAAGGGAGATGCCACCCCTTCCAGAGGGCTATGGAGAGGGGCAGACCTACAGACGCGAGATCAGGAGACCGCCGAATGTCCAAACTGCTCATCAAACCGAAAGCGCAATCCGGCCTGATGCAGGAGATCACGCCGGAAAGTGCCGGCTGGACCTATGTCGGTTTCGCCCTCCATCGGCTGCGGCCCAGCGAGACGTCCGGCGGCGAAGCGGGCGAGAAGGAACTCTGCCTGGTACTCGTCAGCGGAAAAGCCAGGGTTTCGGTCGATGGCGAGGACTTCGGCGAGCTCGGCGAGCGCATGACGCCTTTCGAGGGCCAGCCCTATGCGGTCTATGTGCCGAGGGGCAGCAGCTGGCAGGCCGAAGCGACCACGGATCTCGACCTCGCCGTCTGCTCCGCGCCGGGCGGGGAAGGCTTCGAGGCGAAAATCATCCGCCCGGGTACGCACCCGCAGATGACGCGCGGCCGGGGCACCAATACCCGCTACGTCACCAATATCATGCCGGAAGACGACGAATCGGCGCAGTCGCTGCTGGTCGTCGAGGTGATCACGCCGGGCGGTCACACCTCCTCCTACCCGCCGCACAAACACGACCAGGACAACCTGCCGGCCGAAAGCTATCTCGAGGAGACCTATTACCACCGCCTCAACCCGCCGCAGGGTTTTGCAATGCAACGCGTCTATACCGACGACCGTTCGCTGGACGAGGCCATGGCGGTGGAAGATGGGGACGTGACGCTGGTACCGAGGGGCTACCATCCGGTGGCTGCGGTCCACGGCTACGATTCCTATTATCTCAACGTCATGGCGGGGCCGAAGCGGATCTGGAAGTTCCACAATGCGAGGGAACACGAGTGGCTGTTCACCGGCGTCTGACCGGCGGACGTCGCACTGGACGAATGGAGTCTTCGCCCTATCGTATCTTGCCGAAGCAAGCGACGAGGAGCGTTTCATGCATATCGACGGCCAGTGCCATTGCGGCTTCGTTACCTACGAGGCGGAGATCGATCCGGAGCACGTAACGATCTGCCATTGTAACGATTGCCAACGGCTGACCGGCACCGCCTACCGCGTCAGCACCAGCACGCCGCGATCATCGTTCCGGCTGACGGGCGGCGAGCCGAAGCTTTACGTCAAGACCGGCGAAAACGGACGCAAGCGGCTGCAATTCTTCTGCCCCGATTGCGGCTCGCCGGTCTACACGACGGGCACCGACGAGGACGCAGAGGAGATCGGCATCCGCGTCGGTACCATAAATCAGCGGCGCGAACTTGCACCACGCAAGCAGATCTGGTGTTCCTCCGCCCTGCCCTGGTCCGGCGAGATCGGCAAGCTGCCGGGGCTGCCTCGGGATTGACGGTTCAGGCGACCGGATAGGGCCCATCCGCAAAGACCGTGTCGTGGTAGCCCTTGGACCCGATCTCGATTGCGAGCGGGCTGCGGAAATCCTCTCCGCGGCGCAGGCATTTCAGCACATGGGTAAAATCGTATTTCGGCCGCCAGCCGAGACAAGCCGTCGTGCGCGCACTCACATAAACCCGATCGATCGTCGGAAACAGCCGCCACCCCCGTTGCGCATAAAGCGCCTCGCATTCGGGAAAGCGGCTGAAGACGACGGATGGGGCATCCTCCCGCAGAGACGCGAGATCGTCGCGCGTGAACGGCGTCGGGGCCGAGACGATGAAACGGCCAAAGCCGATCTCCATCGCCCGGTCGAGGGCCGATAGATGGACGCTCACGACATCCTCGATATCCGCGCGCCGGTAGAGCAATTCATTCGCCTGCGCATTGGCCGTTTCAAAGCGGCCGCGGATTTCCGCATCGTCATCGGGCTCGGGAAAGAAGCGCGAGGTCCGGAGAATGACGGCGGGCAGACCGTGCCGCCGCGCGAAAAGCTCGCAGAATCCCTCCGCCGCAACTTTGCTCACACCATAGATGTTGCGCGGGATCGGCTGGACGTCCTCCGTGATCCAGGCTGCCGGCTCGCCGGGCGCCGGCGTCAGGGCCGAACCGAAGGCGCTCGTGGTGCTGGTGAAGACAAAGGCGCCGACGCCCGCCCCGGCTGCCTCTTCCAGCAGATTGACCGTGCCCGCGACATTGGTATCGACGAACTCGCAATAACCGTGCGTCGCCACATGCGGCTTGTGCAGGGTCGCGGAATGGATGACTGCGCGCACGTCCTTCATTGCGTGACGGACGAAGCGGCGGTCGGCGATCGACCCGACGGCATCGGTGAATGGGGAGCTCTTGATGTCGATGCCGCGAACGTCGCGGCCGGCCGCGCGCAGTACCCTTATCAATGCCTCACCCAGATGGCCGGCGCTTCCCGTCACCAGTATCGTCATGCGTCGCTCCTTGTTGCCTTGAGGCTAGGCGCAGCGCGGCGAAGCCGGCAAGGCATAAATTATGCGTTCGCTCACGAGATCGCGGTGACCAGCCGGCCCATCGCGCCGTCGGCGAGTGGTATGCGCTCCCAAAGCACGCGACCGGCAGAGATGGGAACGTCGTCGCGGCCGTTGGGCCCGGTCTCGACGGCCAGGAAAGCCAAACGGCCATCGTGCCAGCCGAGCTCCGCGAGATCGCGTTCCGCCTTCCGGATCTCCTGCGAGGCATAACGGAACATCGGCTCGCCGACCATTTCCCGCCGCCACTCCGCCCGCCGCCGGGGCGAAGCAGCCAGCAGCCGGTGCGAGTGGTCGCAGATCAGGTGAACCCTCGCGCTCGAGCTTTCGACCAGCCGCTTGAGAGCCGCATCGGCGGCTGAGGGCACCCTGGCGAATAGGCGCTCCAGCGCCTGCTGCTGATTTTCGGAAGGTGTGAGGACGCCCGCTTCCCAGCGCGATATCGTCGCCTGCGTCACCCGCATGAGCTCCGCCACATGGCTCTGTTTCATGCCGTTCAGGAGCCGCAGCCGCTTCAGCGTCCGTGCCGTGTAGAGCATCTCGGTTTCCTCCTGATTCGGCGAAGCTATCGGCCACCTGCGCTAGGCGGCAGGGAATGGAAACGCTATACCACCATAAGGGCTCAACGTGGAACGCGACAGCGAACGGTACATGGCGAAAGGGCATTTCAGAATGCTGCCGCGCCGCATCGCCGGCGTCGACGTGGTGGAAGCGACGACGAATCACAGTTTCGCGCGCCATACGCACGAGCAGTTCGGCATCGGCCTGATCCATGCGGGTGCGCAGACGTCGCTGAGCGGCCGCGGAACCGTCGAGGCGGAAGCGGGCGACGTGATCACCGTCAATCCCGGTGAGGTCCACGACGGAGCCCCGATCGGCGACGCGGGCCGGTCCTGGCGGATGCTCTATCTCGATCCGCCGCTGGTCGCCTCGCTCGTCGATGACGTCACCGAAGGGAAGAAGTCGGATTGCGAATTCTCGGACCCGGTGATCAGAAGTACCGGGCTGGCAGCCCGCTTCGGCGCGATCTTTGCGGCTGCCGCGGCCGCCGACGGCACCGAGACGATGCTTCGCTGGGATGAACTGGCCGTCACCCTGTTCGCGGAGGCGATGCAGCTTGCCTCGCCGGATGCGCCGGCAGGCGTGCCGAAGTCGGTCGCCTCGGCCGTGAGCCTTATCGAGGACGATCCGCTGGCGTCGCTTACGCTCGCGGACCTCGCCCGCGAGAGCGGCGTGAGCCGCTTCCAGCTCGTGCGCGGTTTCTCCAAGGCGACGGGACTGACGCCCCATGCCTATCTCCTCCAACGCCGGATAGACGTCGTCCGGCGGCTGATCGCCGGGGGCACGCCGCTCGCGGAAGCGGCAGCTGCCGGCGGCTTCGTGGACCAGAGCCACATGACACGCGTGTTCGTGCGCAAATACGGCTTCTCCCCCGGTGTCTACGCGCAAGCGGTGAACTGATTTCGCCGCCTTGCAATTTCGTACAAGACCGCGCGCTGCCGATCGGTCTTTCTGCCCCCATCATCAATCGGGAACGGTGGCAGAATGTCGAAGCAGGTTCAGGGATATGTCTTTTTGTCGCTCGCCATGGTGCTCGTCGGCAGCACCGTGATCGCGAGCAAGATCATCGCCGCCGGCCTGCCGCCGTTCACGGCAACGGCGCTGCGTTTTGCCATCGCCTTCCCTCTTTTCCTGGGCCTGATGCGCGCGACCGGGGCGTCCTGGCCCAAGCTGCCGAAGAGCGATTGGCTCATCCTCCTGTTTCAGGCAGGCGCCGGCAGCGTCGGCTACACGACTCTGCTCATTTCCGGCCTGAAGCTCACCTCTGCGGCCGATGCCGGCGTCATCATCGGGACGCTCCCCGTCGTCTCCGCCGCAATCGCCATCATGGTTCTCGGCTAGCGTCCGCATCGCTCCGTGTTCGCGGCCGTTTGCCTGGCGGCGGCCGGCGTTCTCGCGATCGTCTTCCGGCCGGATGCAAACGCCGCGCATTCGCTCGCCGGCAGCGCGCTGATCTTCGGCGCGGTCATCTGCGAAGGCCTGTTCATCCTGCTTAACAAGCGCGTCAGCGTCGCGATTCCGCCGCTTGGCCTGTCGGCGCTGATGACGGGCTTCGGTGGTGCCATTGCGCTCCCGTTCGCGGTTGCAGAACTTCCTTCGATGGGCGCGACAGGCGCCCCGGCGCTCGCGGCGGTCGCCTATTACGCGCTCGTGCCGACGGTCGGGGGCTTCGTGCTCTGGTATGCGGGACTTCAGAAGGTGAGCGGCACCGAGGCCTCGGTCTTCACCGCCTTGGCACCGGTATCCGCGCTGCTCCTCGCCGCTGCCGTTCTCGGCGAGACGATCACCGCCAATCAGATGATCGGCATGGCATGCGTGCTGATCGCCGTGCTGAGCCTCGGTCTTCGCAGGGCCGGTCCGGAGCGGGCCGGATAGGGGAATCCGGCGCAGGCGCGATCACGCCGCCTTGGCGACGTGATACTCCTTGATCGCCACCATCTTGACCGCCGGATAGCGCTCCGATTCGTAGCGCAGCGAGAACCCGTCCTGCGCCAGGTATACCGGGTCGCCGTCAAGATCCCGCGCAATGTCGCCGCGGTGGGTCGCGATGAACTTTTCGAGTTCGGCCGGGTTCTCGGCGGAGATCCAGCGGCAGATGGAGAAGCGGGACATCTCGAAGGAGACCGGCAGACTGTATTCCGCCTGCAGGCGTTCCTTGAGCACGTCAAGCTGGAGCGCTCCGACGACGCCGACGATCGCAGGCGCGCCGTCGTCCGGAGAAAAGAGCTGCACGACGCCCTCTTCCGCCATCTGCTGCAGCGCCTCTTTCAGCTTCTTCGCCTTCATCGCATCTTCCAGCCGGACGCGGCGGAGAATTTCCGGTGCGAAGTTCGGCACGCCCTGGAAGACGAGCGGCTCGCCCTCGGTCAGCGTATCGCCGATCCTGAGCGTGCCGTGGTTCGGGATGCCGACGACGTCGCCGGCGAAAGCCGTATCGGCGAGCTGGCGCTGCGAGGCGAAGAAGAACTGCGGCGCCGTCAGCCCCATCTGCTTGCCGGTGCGCGAGAGCCGCGCCTTCATGCCGCGCTCGAGCTTGCCCGAGCAGACGCGGACGAAGGCGATGCGGTCGCGGTGGTTCGGGTCCATGTTCGCCTGGATCTTGAAGACGAAGGCGGTCATTCTGTCGTCCGTCGCCTCGACGGTGCGGATGTCGGCAACCTGGGCCCGCGGCGGCGGCGCGAAGTCGGCGAGCCCATTGATCAGGTCGCGCACGCCGAAGTTCCGCAGCGCCGAGCCGAAGTACACCGGCGTGAGGTGCCCTTCGAGGAAAGCCTTACGGTCGAAGGGCTTGCAGGCCTCGATCGCCAGCGACGCTTCTTCGATGAACGTGTCGCGTTCGTTCTCGGGCAGACGGTGCGAAGCCATTTCCGGATCGTTGACCTTGGTCAGCCGCTCCTGCGTGTCGGCGCCGCGCACCTCGTCGGTGGCAAGATGATAGGTGCCGCAGAAAGTCTTGGAGCGGCCGATCGGCCAAGTGACCGGCGCGCAGTCGAGCGCCAGCTTCTGCTCGACCTCGTCGAGGATTTCGAAGGGGTCGCGGCTTTCGCGGTCCATCTTGTTGACGAAGGTGATGATCGGGATATCGCGCAGGCGGCAGACCTCGAAGAGCTTGAGCGTGCGCGGCTCGATACCCTTTGCCGCGTCGATCACCATGACAGCCGCATCGACCGCCGTCAGCGTGCGGTAGGTGTCGTCGGCAAAGTCCTCGTGACCGGGCGTATCGAGCAGGTTGAAAACAGTATCGTTATATTCGAAGGTCATCACCGAGGTGACGACGGAGATGCCGCGCTCGCGCTCGATCTTCATCCAGTCCGAGCGGGTCTGGATGCGGTCCTTCTTGGCCTTGACCTCGCCGGCGAGCTGGATCGCGCCGCCGAAGAGCAGAAGCTTCTCGGTGAGCGTCGTCTTACCGGCGTCCGGGTGCGAAATGATCGCAAATGTGCGGCGGCGGGAGACCGCCTCGGCAATGCTTTCGGCCATGATCTGAGTATCCTGTGAGTTGCGGCGTCCTTTACAGGCTCGGGGGCCAATATGCAATTGACTGCGGCAAGCCCGGCCGTGCTTATGACGGAATGACCATGCACACGCCCGAAAATCGACCTGCCCCGACTCCCGGCCTCACCCTGGTCCGCCTGCCTCATGGCGAGGGTCTCGACCTGCCGGCCTACGAGACCGCGGGTGCAGCCGGCATGGACCTGCGCGCGGCCGTGCCGGCCGAGGACCCGATGACGATCCGGCCGGGAGACCGCGCATTGGTCCCAACGGGCTTTATCTTCGAGATCCCCGCCGGTCATGAAGGACAGATCCGGCCACGCTCCGGGCTGGCCTTCAAGCACGGCATCACCTGCCTCAACACGCCGGGCACCGTCGACAGCGACTATCGCGGAGAGGTGAAGGTGCTGCTCGTCAATCTCGGTGCGGAGGACTTCGCGGTCGAGCGCGGCATGCGTATCGCCCAGATCGTGATCGCCCCGGTGACCCAGCTGGCGATCCGCGAGGCAGATGGCGCGACGACGACAGCGCGCGGGGCCGGCGGCTTCGGCTCGACCGGAACTAAATAAGCGGCGGCAGGCGCCGCTTGACCGGCGAGGATTTGACGATCGACGTGTTCGTCTGCGCCTTTTCCGCGATGCGATCGAGGATCGTGTCGAGTTCCGCCATGTCGCGCACCAGCATCTTGGCGATGAAGCAGTCGTCCCCCGTGACCTTGTCGCATTCGATGAATTCGGGCGCTTCCTGGATCAGCCTTTCGACGATATGCAGCATGCCCGGCATCGGCCGGATGCGGACGATCGCCTGCAGCGGATAGCCGAGACGCGCCGGATTGACCGAGATGGTGAAACCATCGAGCACGCCGCGCTCCTCGAGCTTGCGCAGCCGCTCCGCCGCGCTCGGCGAGGAAAGGCCGGCCTCCTGCGCCAGCTCCTTCAACGACACCCGGGCATTGGCGGCCAGAATTTCGAGAATGCGGCGGTCGAGCTCGTCCAGCATGCAACTTCCTCGTAAGTCAATTTAGCCTTATCGCCTTAATCTGTTAGGTATCCTCCCATAATTTCCTCTCAAAATCCATATCCCTGCGCCACCAGGCTCATTATTCTTGCAGCATAATGGATGGAGCAAAAGGCCATGGATAAGGACATACGGCGCGGAAGCGCGGAAATGACGGCGGCGATGCTGATTTCGGGAACGATCGGCTGGTTCGTTCTGATGTCGGGCCAGCCGGTCGCGGGCGTCGTCTTCTGGCGTTGCGTGTTCGGGGCTGCGACGCTCGCCGCGCTTGCGGCGGTCTTCGGCCTCATCGACCTGAGACATTTGCGGATGAAGGTCATCATTCTTTCCGCTCTGGGCGGCGTCGCGATCGTCGTGAACTGGCTCCTGCTCTTCGCCGCCTATCCCCGCGCCTCGATCTCCATCGCGACCATGGTCTACAACACGCAGCCCTTCATGCTGCTCGGCCTCGGTGCGCTCTTTATCGGAGAGAAGATCACCGCCAGCAAACTCCTCTGGCTCTCGCTCTCCTTCGCGGGCATGATCGCGATCGTCCTCGCCAAGCCCGCGGGCACTTATGAGCCCAGCGACTATCTCACCGGGATAGCACTGTCGCTCGGCGCCGCCTTCTTCTACGCCATCGCGGCGCTCGTTACCAAGCTCCTCAAGGGCACGCCGCCGCATCTGATCGCGCTGGTGCAGGTCATCACCGGAGCGGCCATGCTCGCCCCCTTCGCCCTCGTCGCGCCGCTGCCGCAGGGAACGCTCCAGTGGACGCTGCTCCTGACCGTCGGCGTGGTTCATACCGGCATCATGTATATTCTGCTTTACGGCGCCATACAGAAGCTGCCGACCCACATGACCGGCGCCCTTTCCTTCATCTATCCGGTGGCCGCGATCCTGGTTGACCGCATCGCGTTCGGACACGCTCTGCAGCCGGTGCAGATCGCGGGCTCGGTCGCGATCCTCATCGCTGCCGCGGGCACCAATCTCGGCTGGACCCTTTGGCCATCGTCATCGTCCGCCAAGCGTCCGGCGGAGGAAAGCCTCTAACGCCGGGCCTCCGAGGCCATGCTGATGGCAAGACCCGCCAGCGCCGTGCTCATGAGCCAACGCTGCACCAGCACGAAGGACGGCCGACCGGAGAGGAAGGCGGCCACCGCTCCGGCGGTCATCGCGATCAGCGCATTGACGCTGACGCTGATCGCGATCTGCACGCTGCCGAAGATCAGCGACTGCGCAAGCACGTTGCCGGCCTCGGGGCGGATGAATTGCGGCAGCAGCGACACGTAAAGGATGGCTACCTTCGGATTGAGCAGGCTGGTGAAGAGGCCCATCGCGAAGAGCTTGCGCGGGCGATCCTTCGGGAGGTCCCGCACTTGAAAAATCGAGCGGCCGCCGGGACGAACGGCCTGCCAGGCAAGGTAAAGCAGGTAAAGCGCACCTGCGAAACGAAGGGCGTCATAGGCAAAGGGAACCGCCAGAAGCAGGGCGGTAATGCCGAGCGCGGCAGACACCATGTAACAGACGAAGCCGAGCGCTATGCCCCCGAGCGAGATCAGTCCCGCCCCCGGTCCCTGGCAGATCGAGCGGGAGATCAGATAGATCATGTTCGGCCCCGGCGTCAGCACCATGCCGAATGCGATCAGGGCGAAGCCCAGGAGGTTCTGAATTTCGGGCATGGTGCGCCGGTCTCCCATGTTTTTCCGGAAAGTGTACGGCTCTACCGCCAAGGGCAACGCCGTTCTTGTCACCCGATCAATTTTCGCGCGTAGATGCGGGGGACACCCGGATTTTCCTTTGCGGCAGATTGCGGTACACCCGCCCCTATCAGGAGGAACGATCGTGACACTTGCGGCTCTTCTCGCCTATAGCGGCGCTCTCTTCATCGCCGGCATCATTCCCGGCCCGGGCGTGACGGCGCTCGTTGCCCGAGCCCTGGGATCGGGCTTTCGGGAAACCTTCTTCATGGGCCTCGGCCTCATCGTCGGCGACATGGTCTATCTGACGGCGGTGGTTCTCGGGCTCGCCTTCATCGCCCAGACATTCACGACCGCGTTTCTGGTCGTGAAGATCGCCGGAGCGCTCTATCTCGGCTATATCGCCTGGAAGCTCTGGACGGCCGGGCTCCTGTCGCAGAACATCGAGGCGCGGAAGTCGACGAGTGCGGCGCTCTCCTTCATCTCGGGCCTGACGGTCACGCTCGGCAATCCCAAGACGATGCTTTTCTACGTGGCGCTCGTTCCGACGCTGATCGACCTCGCCTCGATAGGGATCCGCGACTACGGCCTGCTGCTCGTCGCGACTTTCCTCGTGCTTCTTGCCGTGCTGCTGCCCTATATGCTGCTTGCGGCCCGCGCCCGCTCGCTCCTGAAAGAGCCGCAGGCGCTGAAGGTCCTGAACCGGGCCGCGGCGGGCATTCTCGCCGGAACGGCCGCCTACATTGCGACCCGCGCGACCTGAAAAAAGATTCCCCCGCCGGCCGCTTCTCAACGGTTTTTTCCTTCAGCATCATCGATCCAGGGCTTTCCCGCTCTGGAAGCAAGCG
Source organism: Sinorhizobium sp. GQ132 (assembly GCF_059758575.1). Classification (NCBI taxonomy): domain Bacteria; kingdom Pseudomonadati; phylum Pseudomonadota; class Alphaproteobacteria; order Hyphomicrobiales; family Rhizobiaceae; genus Sinorhizobium; species Sinorhizobium sp. GQ132. The sequence continues at coordinate 263,554 of NZ_JCAXDX010000004.1, forward strand.
CGCATAGCTCCTATTGTCGCAGCGACGATTTAAAAAACGAAGGGAGAAACCTATGCCTGAAGCGCGCAAGCCCGGCCGCGGCCGCGTCTTTTCTTCGATCACCGAGACGATCGGCGACACTCCCATCGTGCGGCTGGACAAGCTCGCCAAGGAAAAGGGCGTGAAGGCGAACCTGCTCGCCAAGCTCGAATTCTTCAACCCGATCGGCTCCGTCAAGGACCGCATCGGCGTCGCGATGATCGAATCGCTCGAGGCGCAAGGGAAGATCACGCCCGGCCGCACGACGCTGGTAGAGCCGACTTCGGGCAATACGGGCATAGCACTCGCCTTCGTCGCGGCCGCCAAGGGCTACAGGCTGATCCTCACCATGCCCGAGACGATGTCGGTCGAGCGCCGCAAGATGCTGACGCTTCTCGGCGCCGAACTGGTGCTGACGGAAGGCGCCAAGGGCATGAAGGGCGCAATCGCCAAGGCCCAGGAACTCACCGAGACGCTGCCCGACGCGATCATTCCGCAGCAGTTCGAAAACCCGGCCAATCCGGAAATCCACCGCAAGACCACCGCCGAGGAGATCTGGAACGACACGGAAGGCGCAGTCGACATCCTCGTGTCCGGCATCGGCACCGGCGGCACCATCACCGGTGCCGGCCAGGTGCTTAAAGCCCGCAAGCCGTCGGTCAAGGTGATCGCCGTCGAGCCCGAAGAATCCCCTATCCTTTCCGGCGGCGCCCCGGGTCCGCACAAGATCCAGGGTATCGGCGCGGGTTTCGCACCGGCGATCCTTGACACGAGCGTCTATGACGAAGTCGTCACGGTAAATGCCGGCGAGGCCATAGAGGCGGCGCGGCTCGTCGCAAGACTCGAAGGCGTGCCGGTCGGCATCTCCGCCGGTGCCGCGCTCCAGGCGGCGATAGAGGTGGGACAGCGCGGGGAAAATGCCGGCAAGAATATCGTCGTGATCATACCGTCCTTTGCCGAACGATATCTTTCGACGGTGCTGTTCGAGGGATTGGGAGCGTAGCGCCGGAGGTGCCGGCGAGCGCCCCTGATCGGCCTGCCGGCCACCTTCTCCCCGCAGGCGGGGCGAAGGGACTCGCGGCAAACCCGCAGCTCCCTTCTTCTCCGTCGAAATGAAATCAAATCGAATTTTCGGCCCTTTGCCCGGCCTCTCCCGTCTGCAGGGTGACCGCTTTTTCCATCGACGCCGGCCCCCTACGCGGCGACGGGTAGTCTCTCTCCCGCCACCCTGTAGGAGATCGCTTCGGCGAGATGGATGCGGCCGACCGTCGGCGCCTCGTCGAGGTCGGCGAGGGTGCGGGCGACCTTCAGCACCCGGTGATAGCCGCGCGCCGAGAATTTCATCTTCTCCGCCGCGTCGCGCAGAAGCTGCAGGCCGGCGGCGTCGGGTTCGGCGATCTTTTCGATCATCGTCGTCGATGAGCGGGCGTTGCTCGTCAGCTCGGGATGACCGAGGCCGGCGAAGCGGTCTCTCTGCAGCTCGCGGGCGCGGGCGACGCGGCGGGCGACGGCGGCGCTCGGCTCGGATGTGCCGGGGCGGATCAAGTCGGCGGCGCTGACGGCCGGGACGTCGACGCGGATATCGATGCGATCCATCAGCGGCCCGGAGATCCGCGCCTGATAATCGGCCATGCAGCGCGGCCCGCGGGCGCAGCTCCGGCCCGGCTCGCCGGCCATGCCGCAGCGGCAGGGGTTCATGGCGGCAATGAGCTGGATCGCCGCCGGATAGGTGACGCGATGATTGGCCCGCGCGATGATGCAGGTGGCGGTTTCGAGCGGCTGGCGCAGAGCGTCGAGCGTCTGTGGTGCAAATTCCGGAAGCTCGTCGAGAAAGAGCACGCCGTTATGGGCGAGCGACGCCTCTCCCGGCTTCGCGCGGAAGCCGCCGCCGATCAGCGCCGCCATGGTGGCGGAATGGTGCGGCGCGCGGAAGGGCCGGCGGTCCGAGAGCTTGCCGCCCGGCAATTGCCCGGCGATCGAATGGATCATCGAGACTTCGAGCAGTTCGGCGGGCGAAAGCGGCGGCAGGATGGAGGGGAGCCGCGCCGCAAGCATCGACTTGCCCGACCCGGGCGGACCGACCATCAGCAGATTGTGATTGCCCGCCGCCGCGACCTCCAGCGCCCGCTTGGCGCTTTCCTGGCCCTTGATGTCGGCAAGATCGGGAAGGCCCTCGGCGGCCGCCCGGACCGCCGGCTCGGGGCGGGAGAGCACCTGCGTGCCGCGGAAATGATTGGCGATGGCGATCAGGCTGCGCGGGGCGAGAATATCGATTTCCGATCCGGCCCAGGCCGCCTCGGGCCCGCTTTCCGCCGGGCAGATCAGTCCCTTGCCGAGCGCATTCGCGCCGATCGCCGCCGGCAGCGCGCCGGCGACGGCTGCGATGGTGCCGTCGAGATTGAGTTCGCCGATGACGACATAGCCGGACAGCGCGTCCGCAGGCACAGCGCCGAGCGCCGCCATCAGGCCGAGCGCGATGGCGAGATCGAAATGGCTTCCTTCTTTCGGTAGGTCCGCCGGCGCCAGATTGACGGTCACCCGCTTGGCGGGAAGCGCCAGTCCCGATGCATGAAGCGCCGCCTGGACGCGCTCGCGGCTTTCGGCCACCGCCTTGTCCGGCAGTCCGACGATCTGCATACCGACCTTGCCGGGTGCAACCATCACCTGGACGTCGACCGGAACGCCCTCGATACCCTGAAACGCAACCGTGCTGACGCGCGCGACCATACTGCCCCCTGATTTCGAGCGGAGCGCGGAGGCTCATCGTCCGTCCGCAATCCCGCTCCAGCACGGCGGCCCACACACGCCGTCACAACCAAAATCGGTTGTAACCGCAAATCTTGCACGGAATACGCTTGAAAACAAGAACAATAATAGAACATCAAGAGCGAGAGTGGCGGCCCGTAAAGATCAGGCGCGCTTCTTCTCGATCGCGTCCCAGAGCAGGCTTGCGACATCGGCACCGCCGAACTTCTTCACCTCGCGGATGCCGGTCGGCGAAGTGACGTTGATCTCGGTCAGGTAATCGCCGATCACGTCGATGCCGACGAAGAGGAAGCCGCGTTCCTTCAGCGCCGGGCCGATGCGGTCGCAGATCTCCCGCTCGCGCGCCGTCAGGTCGGTTGCCTCCGCGCGCCCACCCACATGCATGTTGGAGCGCGAATCGTGCTCGGCCGGAACGCGATTGATCGCTCCGACCGGTTCGCCGTCGACGAGCAGGATGCGCTTGTCGCCCTTGCGCACCGCCGGCAGATATTCCTGGGCGATATAGGGCTCGCGGAACATCTGCGCGAACATTTCGAGGAGCGACGAGAAATTGCGGTCGTCACGCGCGGAGTGGAACACGCCGGCGCCGCCATTGCCGTAGAGTGGTTTCAGGATGATGTCGCCCATCTCCTGGCGGAAGCGGGCGATCTCGTCCGGGTCGCGAGTGATCAGGGTCTTGGGCATCAGATCCGGAAACTCGGTCACGAAGATCTTCTCAGGCGAGTTCCTGACCCAGGCCGGATCGTTGACGACCAGCGTCTTCGGGTGCAGCCGTTCGAGCAGATGCGTCGAAGTGATATAGGCCATGTCGAATGGCGGATCCTGGCGAAGCAGGATGACGTCCATGGTCGAAAGATCGATCCGCTCCTCTTCGCCGAGGGTGAAGTGGTCGCCCTTGACGTCGCGCAACCGCATCTGCTGCGCGGTCGCATAGACCCTGCCGTCCCGGAGCGACAGCTTTTCGGGCGTGTAGTGGAACAGGCGGTAGCCTCGGGCCTGCGCCTCCAAGCTCATCGCGAAGGTCGAATCGCCCGCAATGGTGATGCCCGAAACATGGTCCATCTGGACCCCGACATTGACGATTCCTGCCATTTTCCCGTTCCCGATTGGATCCACGATGCGCATAGTTCCTTCGACCGGCGCCGGTCAGAAATCGAATTATACGGCAATTCGACGCGATGCTCCGCCCCTCGATTCGCGACGAGGCGGCACCGCCGAAAAGCCCGCAAGATGTAGAATGCGTACCGTGGTTAGGCAAGAAGGCTCCTGCCGCTCCCGCCTATCAAAAGGCGTCCGGCAGGTGTCGCGGCCAACGCCACGGCGCTACGGCGACAATGTCGTATCGCACCGACAGGCGGTGGAAATCGCCCTGACGCGACAGCCAGAGATCGCTTGCCGCCCGGATGCGCCGTTGCGCCGTGTCGGTCACGGCGAAGACCGCATCGTCCAGGCTCATCCGGGCCTTTACTTCGACGCAGGCGACCACGTCGCCGCGCCGGGCGATGATGTCGATCTCGCCGAGCCTGGTGCGATAGCGCATGGCAACGATGCGATAGCCCTTGAGCATCAGGCAGAGTGCGGCGCGGTATTCGGCGATGTGGCCCCGCTTCAGCGCCTTCAGCTTGCGGGTGTCCGGTCGCTCAGCCTTCATCGCTATCCTTGAGATGAAGGAGCCGGTCGTAAAGCTCCTTGCGCGCCAGCCCCGTGCGGCGCGCCGCCTCGGTCGCGGCCTTGCCCATCGGCAGGTCGCGGGCGAGTTCCTTGAGCAAGGCGTCGACGTCGGCCGCCTCCGGCTGGGGCTTTGCCTCCGGCGGACCGATCACGAGGACGATCTCGCCTTTCACATTGGCGCTTTCGTCGTAACTCGCCGCGAGTTCGCCGAGCGTTCCGCGGCGGAACTCCTCGAAGGTCTTGGTCAGTTCGCGGCAGACGGCCGCCCTCCTGTCTGCGCCGAGGACCTGCGCGGCAGCAGTGACGGTCGCGGCAATGCGATGCGGGGACTCGAAGAAGATGAGAGTGGCGGGAACGGACGCGAGTTCGGCGAGCCGGTCGCGCTTCGCCTTGTCCTTCACCGGCAGAAAGCCTGCGAAGAGGAAGGCATCGCTCGGCAGGCCGGAGCCGACGAGGGCGGCAAGCGGCGCCGAGGGGCCAGGTATGGGAACGACCCGGTATCCCGCCTCGACCGCCTGCTGCGCCAGGCGGTAGCCCGGATCGGAGACGAGCGGCGTACCGGCATCGGAGACGAGCGCCACCGATTTCCCATCGCCGAGTGCCGCAAGCAGCCGCGGCCCCGCCTCGGCGGCATTGTGCTCGTGATAGGCGGTGGGCCGATTGACGATACCGTAGCGGTCCAGCAGCACCCGCGTCACCCGCGTGTCCTCGCAGGCGAGCACATCGGCCCCCGCAAGCGTCTCGAGGGCTCTCAGCGTGATGTCGCCGAGATTGCCGATCGGCGTTGCCACGAGATAAAGGCACGGCTCCAGCGGGCGCGCAGGAATGTTGATATCGTGCAGGCGAAAAGCGCGCCGCCGGTCCTTTTCGGATGCATCCGTGGATTGCTGCTTTTGCAACGCCGCCTTCCCAATCACTCCCGGCCCGATCATTCCGATCGACCATTCCGGCCAAGCCGGGCTCGCGCCCTTTATGAGTGAGCGGGGAGCCCGGGGCAAGGGCGGGCCGCGCATGCAGTCTCGCATTTGGGGAAGAGGCCTCAAAACCCCTTGCTTTTGCGGCTCTCTTTCTGCCATTTTGCCGGTCCACATCCTTCCGGCCGAGCGGCCGGGCACGCAGTTGACGCCGCGGCGGTCCCCTCGCCCGCGCGGCAATGGTTGAAAGCGGTAGCATCCATGCGTATTACTCTCGAGCGGTCCAACCTTTTGAAATCGCTGAACCATGTCCACCGCGTGGTCGAACGGCGAAACACCATCCCGATCCTTTCGAACGTGCTCCTGCGCTCTGACGGCGCCAGCCTCGAAATGAAGGCGACCGACCTCGACCTGGAGATCACCGAGGCGACGCCTGCGCAGGTGGAACAGGCCGGCGCCACCACCGTTCCGGCGCATCTGCTCTACGACATCGTCCGCAAGCTGCCGGACGGCTCGGAGGTGCTGCTGGTCACCAATGCGGAAGGCACGGCGATGACGGTCGCCTCCGGCCGCTCCAAGTTTTCGCTGCAGTGCTTGCCGCAGTCGGATTTTCCGGATCTGACCGCCGGCACGTTCTCGCACTCCTTCCGCCTGAAGGCGCCCGATCTGAAGATGCTGATCGACCGCACCCAGTTCGCCATCTCGACGGAAGAGACACGCTACTATTTGAACGGCATCTTCGTGCACACGGTCGAGAACAACGGCGACCTGAAGCTGCGCGCCGTCGCGACCGACGGCCACCGGCTCGCCCGTGCGGATGTCGAAGCGCCTTCGGGCTCCGAGGGCATGCCCGGCATCATCATTCCGCGCAAGACCGTCAGCGAGCTGCAGAAACTGCTCGACAATCCGGACGTGGTGGTGACGGTCGAAGTCTCGGACGCGAAGATCCGCCTGACGATCGGCTCCATCGTCATGACGTCGAAGCTGATCGACGGAACCTTCCCCGACTATCAGCGCGTGATCCCCGCCAGCAACGACAAGGAACTGCGCGTCGATTGCCAGTCCTTCTCGCAGGCCGTCGACCGTGTCTCCACGATCTCTTCCGAACGCGGCCGCGCCGTGAAGCTTGCGCTTGCCGACGGCCAGATGACGCTGACCGTGAACAATCCGGATTCCGGCAGCGCCACCGAAGAACTGCCGGTCGGCTACGAAAGCGATCCGCTCGAGATCGGGTTCAACGCCAAATATCTGCTCGACATCACCGGGCAACTGACCGGCAGCGAGGCGGTCTTCCTGCTGGCCGATCCCGGTTCGCCGACGCTCGTGCGCGATCTTGCCGCGGAGGATGCGCTCTACGTGCTGATGCCGATGCGCGTGTAACAACATGCCGCAGACTGCGATAAGGGCCCGCCGTTCGGCGGGCTTTTTCATATGTACCCGTCGCGCATCGTTCATGATCTGTCGTTTCTAGACGCAGTCGGACTTGTTTTTGCCGCAGATGGAAGCACATTATGAATAAGCGCTCACGCAGCCGCACGAATCACGATAAGAGCGCAACTGCAAATCATACTGCGAGGGGATTCGATGAGCTTGCGCTTGAGGGTGAAGGAAAAATTCGGTCGGAAATTCGACGAAGAGATCCGCTTCTTCAAGGGCTGGATGAGCAATACTCGCGCGGTCGGCGCGATCCTCCCGACATCCGCCATCACCGCACGCCGCATGGCCAGCGTAGTCGAACCGGAATCCGGTCTGCCGGTCCTCGAGCTTGGCCCCGGCACCGGGGTGATCACCAAGGCGATCCTCGAGCGCGGCATAGAGCCTGAAAAGCTGGTTTCCATCGAATACTCCACCGAGTTCTACAATCAACTCAAGGCGCATTTCGACGGCGTGCATTTCATCAACGGCGACGCCTTCGACCTTTCCCGGACGCTTGGGGCCTTCAAGGATCAGCAGTTCGACAGCGTCATTTCCGCCGTGCCGCTGTTGAATTTCCCGATGCATCGCCGCGTCGAACTCATCGAAGACCTGCTCTCGCGCATTCCCTTCGGCCGCCCGGTCGTTCAGATCTCCTACGGTCCGATGTCGCCGGTCGTCGCCATGCCGGACCGCTACCGAATCCAGCATTTCGACTTCGTCGTGCGCAACATTCCGCCGGCGCAGCTGTGGATCTACCGCAAGACGCACTGACGGCGCCACCTCCGGTGTTCGGCATCTATCTCACCCATCCGCAGGTCAGAATCGATCCCGCCGTCTCCGTGCCACAATGGGGTCTGTCCGAACTCGGCGAAGAACGCATGCGCGCCACGGCGAAACGGCCATGGGTCCGTTCGCTCGGACGCATCGTCGCCAGTGGCGAGAAGAAGGCGATCGAAACGGCGCGGTTCCTGGCCGACGCTGCCGGCATCCCGGTCGAAACGGACGAGGAGATGGGCGAGAACGATCGTTCCGCGACCGGCTTCCTGCCGCCGGAGGCGTTCGAGAAGGCGGCCGATCAGTTCTTTGCCCGACCCGAAGAGAGCTTCAAGGGCTGGGAGCGTGCCGTCGACGCCCAGGCGCGAATCTCAAGGGCCGTCTTCCAGGCCCTCGACCGGCACGATCCGGCGGTACCCATCGCCTTCATCGGCCATGGCGGTGTCGGTACGCTGCTCAAATGCCGGATGACGGGCACGGCGATCGCCCGCAGCGCCGATCAACCGCCGGGCGGCGGCAATCTCTTCGCCTTCCGTCTTGCGGATCGCGCCGTCACATGCGACTGGACGCCGATGGAGTTCTGGCAGGGGTGATCTCGATATGAGCACAAGCGCGCGCGACCGGCTGATCGTCGGCCTTGATCTTCCAACGGTGACCGAGGCCGAGAAAATCGTCTCGACGCTCGGCGAGGAAGTCCTCTTCTATAAGATCGGCTATCAACTGGCCTTCGCCGGCGGCCTCGATTTCGCGCGTGACCTCGCTGCAGGCGGCAAGCAGATCTTCCTCGACATGAAGCTGCTCGACATCGACAACACGGTGGCCAAGGGCGTGGAGAACATCGTCAAGATGGGCGTGTCGATGCTGACGCTGCACGCCTATCCGAAGGCGATGAGATCGGCCGTCGAAGCGGCAAGAGGCTCGAACCTCTGCCTGCTTGGCGTGACGGTGCTCACCTCGATGGACGAACAGGACGTCATCGATGCCGGTTATGAATACGATCCGCACAGCCTGGTCCTGCGCCGCGCCGAACAGGCCCGCGCCGCCGGCATGGGGGGCATCGTCTGCTCGGCGGAGGAGGCTGCCGCCGTGCGCAAGATCATCGGCGGCGACATGGCGCTGGTGACGCCGGGCATCCGCCCGGCCGGCGCGGAAAAAGGCGACCAGAAGCGGGTGATGACGCCGGCCGACGCGCTTCGCGCCGGCTCGAGCCATCTCGTCGTCGGGCGGCCGATCGTTGCCGCGCCCGACCCTCTCGCAGCAAGCCGCGCGATCCTGGCCGAAATGGAGAGCGCCCTCTCCCGTCGATCCGCCGTATAGCGGTCCGGCGCCGTTCGGGGCCTGCTTGACCTGGGGCTCATTTTGCCGGAAGTAACCATCCCGTCTGCATGTCGTGAAAGACGAGGAGTTCATCATGACCAAAGGATACTGGATCGCTCGGGTCGATATAAGGGACCCCGAACGCTATAAGGATTACGTGGCGGCGGCGAAGCCCGCCTTCGAAAAATACGGCGCGACCTTCCTTGCGCGCGGCGGGCAGTTCCATCGGCTCGAAGGTGCCGCTCGCACCCGCAACGTCGTCATCGAATTCCCCTCGCTGCAGGCGGCCGTCGACTGTTACAATTCGCCCGAATACCAGATTGCCGCGGCCATCCGCCAGGAAGTCGCCGATGCCGAAATGGTGGTCGTCGAAGGCGTTTGAGGCGAGGTCCCGCGGCGCATCGGGGCATGCCTCCGAAGCGCGCGGATTGGCCTTCACCTCGCTCGACGCTTGGGCTATGTAGCAAGCAATTCCACCATTGACATCAGGAGTGCGTTTCTCATGACCTTGTCCAACCTTCCGCCGCTGGTGACGATTTTCGGCGGATCCGGATTTGTCGGCCGTCATGTGGTGCGCGCGCTCGCCAAACGCGGCTACCGCATTCGCGTCGCTGTTCGCCGTCCGGATCTCGCCGGCCACCTGCAACCGCTCGGCAATGTCGGGCAAATCTCCTTCGTTCAGGCCAATCTGCGCTACCGCAAGTCGGTCGATCGCGCTGTCGACGGCGCCGACCATGTGATCAACTGCGTCGGCGTGCTCTTCGAAAGTGGCCGCAACACCTTCGAGGCGGTCCAGGATTTCGGCGCACGGGCGGTCGCCGAGGCGGCTCGGGCGACGGGCGCCACGCTCACCCATATCTCGGCGATCGGCGCCGACGCGAGCTCCCAATCGAGCTATGCCCGGACAAAGGGGCGTGCCGAGGCTGCGATCCTCGAAACGCTTCCGGCCGCGGTGATCCTCCGCCCGTCGATCATCTTCGGGCCTGAAGACGGATTTTTCAACAAGTTCGCCGAAATGGCCCGATTCTCGCCGGTCCTGCCGCTCATCGGCGGCGGCAATACCAGGTTTCAGCCGGTTTACGTCACCGACGTTGCCGAGGCCGTGGCCCGCTCCGTCGACGGCAAGCTGACGGGCGGGACGATCTACGAACTCGGCGGGCCGCAGGTGCTCTCCTTCCGCGAATGTCTCGATATCATGCTGAAGACGATCGACCGCAAGCGCTCTTTCGTGTCGCTGCCCTTCGGCATCGCCTCGCTGATGGGCAGCGTCGCCTCGCTCGTGCCCTTCATCACGCCGCCGCTCACCGCCGACCAGGTGGTGTTGCTGAAATCGGACAATGTCGTCTCGGCAAAGGCCGAAGCGGAAGGCCGCACGCTTGCCGGTATCGGCATCGAGCCGACAATGCTCGAGTCGATCCTGCCGACTTATCTCGTACGCTATCGCCCGCATGGGCAATACACCCGCAGCGGCCGCGCCGCCTGAGCGGTCGCATCACACCGAACACATTCAAGCCGCCGGCTCCGCCGGCGGCTTTTTTGCGCCCCCCGCTGTGCCCATGCGGCAACAGCGTTGCAGTTCTGCCGCAGTCGAAAATCCGAATCTCGTTTACCGCAGATTCAGCTCGCACTGATATTGATCATGACATGGTCGCAGAATAAACACCGCTCGCACTGACCGCTCGGCGAGCGGCGCCGGTGCAGACATCTCACTCGAAAGGCATAACGTCCCATGGGCAAGTCGATCGCAATCTTTTTTGCGTCTGCGGCACTGATCATTCTGGCTGGCTCGTTCATGGCACCCGGCACCGGGGCTAGCAGCGACAAGGGCTGCACGCCGGCCTACGGTGTCAACCCGTGCGCGACGGCGTCGATCGGGTTTGCCGGCGAGTAAGCCGGACATTTTCGCCTCGGCTTCGAGCCGGGCATGTTGAGTTTTGGCGGGGGCCAGGAGCCGGGTGCGTTTCGAAAGAGACGCATCCGGCTTTATGTTTCCGGACGTTGTTATCCGAGCAGCCACAGGCCGACCAGCCCGGCGGTCCCCACGAGGATGCGCCAGATCGCAAAGGGCGTGAAGCCGCGACGCGAGACGAAGTCGAGCAGCGAACGCACCACGAAAATTCCGGCGATGAATGCAGCGATGAAACCGGCCGCGATCATGCCGACATCGTTAAAGGAGAGCGCATCGCGGTTCTTGTAGAGATCGAGCGCAAAAGCTCCGACCATGGTCGGCATGGCCAGGAAAAAGGAAAATTCAGCCGCGGAGCGCTTGTCGGTCCCCATCAGCAGGGCCCCGGCAATGGTCGCGCCGGAACGCGACGTTCCCGGGATCATGGCGAGACACTGGAAGAGGCCGATCTTCAGCGCGAGCGAAGGCGGATAGTCGAACACGTCGGTGTAGCGAGGCGTCAAAGGGAGCCGGTCGATCGCATAAAGAATGACGCCGCCGACGATCAGCACGACGCAGATGAGCATCGGCGTCTCGAAAAGCACCGACTTGATGAATCCATGCGCGGCAGCACCGATAAGCGCCGCCGGCAGGAAGGCGAGGAGAACCGAGAAGACGAAACGGCGAGCCTTGACGCTCGTCGGAAGGGCGAGCGCGATCGCCAGCAGCTTCTGGAAGTAAACGAGCAGGATCGCCAATATGGCGCCGAGCTGGATCAGAACGGCAAAGGTGTTTCCCGGCGATTTGAACCCGAGGAAGTGTCCGGCAAGCAGCACATGCGCCGTCGACGAGACCGGGATGAACTCCGTCAGCCCTTCGATGAGGCCGAGGACGAGCGCGCTTATGATCGATTGATCCGCCATGTAAAAGCTATTCCTGATATAATTGGATGTGGGAGGAGAAAGTCGATTCTCTTGTGTTTGCCACCGCAACTACCTATAGCTCGTTGTAACGAGCCGTGGCCAGTTGCATATGCCGCGACGCCGATATCCCCGAAAACAGCTGCAATCTGATCATCGATGCCGACACTGTATCATCACCCCATGTCCCCAGCTTCGCGGTTCGTACGCCTTATTCTCTCAGAATATGGCTATCAGACGGAACTGAGCGAAGAGCAGCCATGGGAGAACCGGCGCGACTTCCTGACGCTGAATCCTGCCGGCACTCTGCCGGTCTATGTCGATGACAGCATGCGCGCGCTCTGCGGCGCCACGATCATCTCCGAATATCTCGACGAGACCAGCGGCATCATGAAGCGCGACCGCCGCCTTCTTGCCGAGGACCCGTTTCAGCGCGCCGAAATCCGCCGCCTCACCGAATGGTTCCTGCAGAAGATGGAAGCCGACGTGACGCGCCCGCTCGTGCGCGAGCGCATCTTCAAGCTGCAGATGACCCCGGACCAGGGCGGCGGTGCGCCGGATTCGAAAATTCTCCGCACCTCGCGCAGCAATATCCGCCAGCATATGAAGTATCTCTCGTGGCTCGCCGGATCGCGCCCCTGGCTTGCCGGCGATCGCATCTCCTATGGGGATCTCGCCGCGGCCGCGGCGATTTCCGTGCTCGACTATCTCGGAGAGATCGACTGGTCCGATGCGCCGAGCGCCAAGGAATGGTACCAGCGGCTGAAGTCGCGCCCGTCCTTCCGGCCTCTGCTCGCCGAGCGGGTGCGCGGCGTGACCCCGGTCTCACATTATGCGGATCTCGACTTTTAAGGACCAGATCATGCCCGGCGACGCTGCAAAAGCGGAGAACCAGGGCAGGAAACGACGGACCCTCACCGCCTTCCTGAAAGAGGAAGCCGCGGCCAAGGGATTCGACATCTGTCGCATCACCCATCCGGACGCCATACCCCACGCGCCCGAGCGGCTGAGGCAGTTCCTGGCTGCCGGCGCTCATGGTACGATGAACTGGCTCGCCGAGACAGCCGAGCGCCGATCCGATCCGCGCGTCCTCTGGAGCGAAGTGCGCTCGATCGTCCTCTTCGGCATGAATTACGCTCCCGAGGACGACCCGCGCGACGTCCTCGCCAGACGCGATCGCGGCGCGATCTCCGTCTATGCCCGCAATCGAGACTATCACGACGTGGTCAAGGGCCGGCTGAAGGAGATCGCCACGCGCTTTGCCGCGCGGGCGGGCGAGGACGTGAAGGTCTTCGTCGACACCGCCCCCGTCATGGAGAAGCCGCTTGCGGAAAAGGCCGGCATCGGCTGGCAGGGCAAACACACCAATCTGGTCAGCCGCGAATTCGGCTCCTGGCTCTTTCTCGGCAGCCTCTTCACGACAGCCGAACTGGAACTGGACGAGCCGGAGCGCGACCATTGCGGCTCTTGCCGGGCCTGCCTCGACGCCTGTCCGACCGATGCCTTTCCGGCGCCCTATCGCATCGACGCGCGACGCTGCATCTCCTATCTCACGATCGAGCACAAGGGATCGATTGCGCCTGAGTTGCGGCCGCTGATCGGTAACCGCATCTATGGCTGCGACGACTGTCTCGCCGCCTGTCCCTGGAACAAGTTCGCGCGCTCGGCATCGGAAATGAAGCTCCAGGCGCGAGATGATCTCAAGGAACCGGAGCTCTCCTTCCTGCTGACGCTCGACGACACAGGTTTCCGGGCCTTCTTTTCCGGATCGCCGGTAAAGCGCATCGGGCGTGATCGTTTCGTCCGAAATGCCTTGATCGCCGCCGGAAATTCCGGTGAGAAGAGCCTGACAGAGGTCTGCAAGGCGCTGGCCGCCGATGCGTCGCCCACGGTCAGGGGGATGGCGGTCTGGGCGCTTTCGCGACTGATTTCATCCGCCGATCTGGCGGTCTTCGCCCGGCAATGCGGGCCTGAAACCGATGACGAGGTTCTTGCGGAATGGCAAATGGCGGGAGTGAACCGATGAATGTCCTGATCCTTGGTGCCGGCTATTCCGGCACGGCGATCGCGAGCGCGCTCTCTCCCCTGGCGACGTCCGTGACCGGCACCACCCGGTCCGCAGAAAAGCTCGCCCGTCTGCAGGCTGCCGGTATCCGCCCGATCCTCTTCGACGGCACGGAAATATCGGACGAGCTCGAGGATGCGATGAGGGAGACCACCCACCTCGTTCAGTCGATTGCGCCGGGCCGCGATGGCGACCCCATGTTTCGCGCCGGAACGCCGCCGCTTTCCGACCTTCTGCCGCGGCTGGAGTGGGTGGGCTATCTCTCCACGGTCGGCGTCTATGGCGATCACGGCGGCGCCTGGGTCACCGAGGATACGCCGCTCAACCCGGTCTCGCAGCGCTCGCTCGAGCGTGTGGAAGCCGAAAACGCCTGGCTCGAGCACGGTGCACAGCACGACATTCCGGTGGCAGTGCTGCGGCTCGCCGGCATCTACGGCCCGGGCCGCAATGCCTTCCGCAACCTCGCTGAGGGGACGGCGCGCCGCGTCATCAAGCCGAACCAGGTCTTCAACCGTATCCGCGTCGAAGATATCGGCGCGGCGAGCGCCTTTCTCGCAAAGCGCGGCGTGAGCGGCATCTTCAACGTGACCGACGACGAGCCGGCGCCGCCACAGGACGTGGTCCAGGAAGCCGCCCGGCTGATGGGCGTCGAACCGCCGCCCGAGATCCCGTTCGAAACCGCAGATATGTCCCCCATGGCCCGTTCTTTCTACGGCGAGAACAAGCGCGTCTCCAATGCGCGACTGCGCCAGGCGGGCTTCGATCCGGAGTTCCCCAACTATCGCGTTTCGCTTGCACAGCTGTGGACATCAGGAACCTGGAACCGGAATTAAGCACCTATTTCGCCAAGGCCGATCAGAATATCGCGCGCGAACACAAGCAAGTCGGATGCAGTTTTGAAAGTATTGATTTCACGCGAATCGCCTTGACACGATTATGCTGTCATTATTCGGTCTATACTTCCCCATTTTCCACAACCCTGGCGCTAGTAGCATGAATTCAACGGTCGCGATTCCCGACTTTTCATGCAAAGCGAAATTTTTAATGATTATATTTCCGAGAGGCGTGGCTGCGCGGCCCGGAGCGCCGCCAGCAGCGCTTAGTGGCTGATTCCAAAGAACTTCCCTCGCCATTCTAAACTAATTCAATCTGTTGGTTATTTTTAAAATTGATCAGCCGTCAAACATTCCTAATGAAAACTTAACGGTTGAAGCACGTTTTTGCCATGTTTCACCTCAATTAGCTCGATCAACAAAGGGAACTGACGAATTTTTCAAACCGAAGGGGGCATCGCTTGACGCCAGCGAAAATCAAGACTGCTGCCGCGGCAGCACTATTCACCGTCGGGATGGGCTTGGTCTCGGCATCGGAAAGTCAGGCAGCAGGCGCTGGCTGCGGGGGAGCATCCTGGTACGCGCTTTCGTCCAAAACCGCCTCCGGCGAAAGAATGAATGCCGCGCACCTGACCGCCGCGCATCGCAAACTGAAATTCGGCACGAAGGTCCAGGTGACCAACAAGCGCAACGGCAAGTCCGTGGTCGTCCGGATCAATGATCGCGGTCCGTTCATTCGCGGCCGGGTGATCGATCTTTCCAAGGCGGCTGCCTCCAAGATCGGCATGATCCGCTCCGGTACCGCCAGCATCTGTTACACCGTCGTCAACTCCTGACGATGCGCAGGTTTCGCTCGATTCATCTCGGGCGAGCCAGACTGCAAGGGCCGGTCGCGCCACTTACATAATGCGGCCGCCGTCTTGCTCTTCGATGACATCGCCGCTACCACGGCGAAAAAGGAGTTCATCGAAGATGCGATTGGGCGGAAGGCTCTCCGGAGCCATCGAGGTTCTTGACGATATCGAAAAGCGCAGGCGACCCGTCGCCGATGCCCTCAAGGATTGGGGCCTGTCCCACCGCTTCGCCGGCTCCGGCGATCGCGCCGCCATCGGCAACATCGTCTATGATGCCCTGCGGATGAAACTCTCCCACGCCTACCTCATGGATAGCGACACCCCGGTAGCCCTCGGCCATGCGGTCATGTATCGGCAATGGGGCTATCGCGCCGACACGCTTGCAGCGGAACTTGCCGACGACCGGTTCGCGCCCGAAGCGCCTTCGGAAGCGATGATGAAGGCCTTCGCTCAGCGACGGCTCGAAGATGCGCCCCTGCATGTGCAGGGCGATATTCCGGAATGGACGCAGGCCTCGTTCGAAGAGAATTTCTCCGACGACTGGCTCGCCGAGGCGAAGGCTCTTGCCGGCCGGCCGACTCTCGATCTGCGCGTCAACACGCTGAAGGCGACGCGCGAAAAGGTGCTGAAGGCGCTGGAGCGCAGCGGCGCCGAGCCCGCGGCGATTGCCCGGCATGGCGTGCGCATTCCCGCCGGCGAGGGCGCTTCGCGCCTGCCGAACGTAACGGCGGAAATCTCGTTCCAGAAGGGTTGGTTCGAGGTGCAGGACGAGGGCTCGCAGATTGTCGCGGACCTCGCCTTGCCCGGCGAGGGCGAGCAGGTGCTCGATTATTGCGCCGGCGGCGGCGGCAAGACGCTGGCCATGTCGGCGGCGATGAACAATAAGGGCCAGGTCCACGCTTACGACGCCGACCGCAAACGGCTGGCGCCCATTATCGAGCGTCTGAAGCGTGCCGGCACCCGCAACGTGCAGGTGCACGAGTCGACCGAGTCGCTCGCATCGCTCATAGGTCGGGTCGATCGCGTGCTTGTCGATGCGCCATGCACCGGGACCGGAACCTGGCGGCGGCGCCCCGACACGAAATGGCGCCTGACGCAGAAGAACCTCGAGGAGCGATTGGCCCAGCAGGAGGAGGCGCTTGCCGGTGCCGCCCAGTTCGTGCGCCCCGGCGGACATCTGATATACGTCACCTGTTCCGTCCTTCCGGAGGAGAACGAGGCGCAGGTATACGGCTTCTGCGAGGACAATCCGGAATTCGAGGTCCTCTCGGCCGCCGACAACTGGGCGGCGCTCTTCGGCACCGACAAGGCGCAGCCCTGGTCCGCCGATATGAAGACCGTGACGCTGACGCCGGCATCGACCGGAACCGACGGATTCTTCTTCTGTCTCATGGGCAGGAAGAGTTAGGCCGGCGCGGATTTTCCGCCATCCAGGCGGGGCTGCACCTTCAAGCCGTTCTAAACTATACACTTTGACACCAGTTTGCTTTTGGTCCATGACTCTTGCGCTTTTCACGGGGTTGGAGCTGTACGCTCTATCGACGAGCAACAAGGAGAGGGTCATGACCAAGAATTTCATCCGCGCCGCGGCGCTGGCGCTCATGACGGCGACATCTGCGCTGGCGTTGCAGCCGGCGAATGCGGCGACGGACGCAGCCGCGGTCGTCAAGCATTACGCGGCCGTTGCGCACGCCAAATACGAAGATGCCCTGGCCACGGCAGAAGCGCTGGAAAAGGCCGTGGATGCGCTGATTGCAAGCCCGAGCGAGGAGACCTTGAAGGCCGCGCGGGAGGCCTGGCTGAAGGCGCGCAACCCCTATCAGGAAACGGAAGTCTATCGCTTCGGCAACACGATCGTCGACGAATGGGAAGGCAAGGTGAATGCCTGGCCGCTGGACGAGGGCCTGATCGACTATGTCGACGCAAGTTACGGCAGCGAGAGCGACGAGAACGCCCTTTTCACCGCCAATGTCATCGCCAACAAGGCGGTCAAGATCGACGGGCAGGACGTCGATGCCACCGAGATCACGCCGGAGCTCCTTTCCGGCACGCTGCAGGAGGCAGGCGGCATCGAGGCAAATGTCGCGACCGGCTATCACGCGATCGAATTCCTGTTGTGGGGGCAGGATCTGAACGGAACGGGCCCGGGTGCCGGCAACCGGCCCTACACGGATTTCGACGCCAAGGCCTGCACCAACGGCAATTGCGATCGCCGCGCCGCCTATCTGAAGGCAGCGACGAGCCTGCTCGTCTCCGACCTCAAGGAGATGGTCGCAAACTGGACGCCGGACGGCGCTGCGACCAAGGCGGTCGAGGCGGACCCGAAGGCCGGCCTCGTGGCGATCCTTACCGGCATGGGCTCGCTCTCCTACGGCGAACTTGCGGGCGAGCGCATGAAGCTCGGCCTGCTCCTCCACGATCCGGAAGAGGAGCACGACTGCTTCTCCGACAACACCCACAACTCGCACCTGCACGACGCGATCGGCATCCAGTCCGCCTATAGCGGCGAATATACCCGCGTCGACGGCAGCAAGCTCACCGGCCCCTCGCTTTCCGAGCTCGTCGCGGCCAAGGATGCGGCCCTCGACAAGGAAATGAAGGATGGTCTCGCCACCACGGTCGAGAAGATGCAGGCGATGGCCAAGCGCGCAGAAGCGGGCGAGGCCTATGACCAGATGATCGGCGAGGGCAATGCGGAGGGCAATGCGACGGTTCAGGCGGCGATCGACGGGCTGATCGCCCAGGCGAAGACCGTCGAGCGCGTCATCGCCGCACTCGATCTCGGCACGGTGGAACTTGAAGGTTCCGACAGCCTGGACAATCCTGGCGCCGTCTTCCAATAAGCTGAAAAGGCGGGCCGCGACGGACAGGTGGCGGCCCGGCCTCCCTCGATGAATGTCTTCGCCCGCTTTCTCGCGCTAACCGTTGCCGCTCTCATTTGCATCGCCCCCGCGGCGTCGCGCGATGGCGGTATCGCGGAAAAGGCGGATGTCGGGTGCGCGCCTGTTCGCGACGACCTTTCCGCCGATGACCTCGAGCGCGTTCTGTCGGTCACGCGCCCAACCACCGATTTTTCCAGGCCTGAGCCCTTCGAAGCAATGCCGGCCGGTGCTGCGACGACGATTGCACGGGCGGATCGGATGATCTTCTCCCAGGCATCGGACAACCTCTCCTTCGAGGACGAACAGGATTTTCACCTCGGCAAGGCGCTCTTCGAAAAGCTCTGGGTCTCCTCACCCTCTTCCACGCAGGCCTCGGACGGGCTGGGGCCGCTCTACAATGCGAGGGCCTGCGAGAGCTGTCATGTCCGCGACGGACGCGGCCGTCCGCCCGAGGGGGCCGCCGACGCGACGTCGATGCTCCTTCGGCTCGCCCGTGCCCCGCGCGACGATGCCGAGCGCGCGCAGATCGCCTCCCATGCACGGCTCAACTTTCCCGACCCGGTCTATGGTGCTCAGCTTCAGGACAGCGCCGTGCCGGGGCTTGCTGCCGAGGGCCGTCTCGACATCACCTATACGGAAGAACTGGTGGCGCTTGCCGGCGGCGATACGGTCCCGCTCCGCAAGCCGCATTATGCGATCGCCGATCCCGGTTACGGACCGCTCGATGCGGCGACGACGCTGTCGCCGCGCGTCGCCTCGCCGATGATCGGCATCGGTCTCATCGAGGCCATCCACGAGGCCGACATTCTGGCGCGTGCCGATCCGGAGGATCGCGACGGCGACGGCATCAGCGGACGTCCGGCCCTCGTGCGCGAGCGCCGGACCGGCCGCGTCACTCTCGGCCGCTTCGGCTGGAAAGCGCAGAACCCTTCCGTGCGCCAGCAGGTCGCCGATGCCTTTGCCGTCGATATCGGCATCTCCACCTCCGATCTCGACCGCAGTCATGGCGATTGCACGGCTGCCCAGACGGGCTGCCTCGATCTTCCGGACGGCGTGCAGCCGCGGCTCGGAGCGGTCGAGGCCCCCGACCCGGTGCTCGACCTCGTGACGTTCTATTCCTCCAATCTTGCCGTGCCTGCTCGCCGCAAGGCGAGCTTTCCGGAAACCCTGAGGGGCAAACGGCTCTTCCATGAAGCCGGCTGCGCCGCCTGCCATGCACCGAAATTCGTGACCCGACGGGACGCCACGCACAAGGCGCAGGCGTTTCAGCTCATCTGGCCCTATTCCGACTTCCTCCTGCACGACATGGGCGAAGGCCTCGCCGACGGCCAGCAGGTCGGCGAGGCCAGTGGCCGCGAATGGCGCACGCCCCCGCTTTGGGGCATAGGCTTGACCGAGACCGTGAGTGGGCACAGCTTCCTTCTCCATGACGGACGCGCCCGAAACCTGGCCGAAGCCATTCTCTGGCACGGCGGCGAAGCGGCGAAGGCACGCAATGCCTTCGCCGCCATGCCGAAGGACGACCGCAAAGCCCTGATCACATTCCTGGAGTCCCTCTGATGCGCCTTCCGTTCGCGAGCCTTCCTCTCGCCCTTAGCCTGATATTCCTCGCTGCCCCCGCGGCGGCGCAGGAAGGCGGTGCGCTTTCCCCGCGTGTCGTCGAAGAGGCGGCCGTGCCGAGGGTGATGGCGCAGGCCGTGGACGGCTTCATCATCCCCGGCTATCGAGACCTCGCAGAGGCGACGAACGCCCTCTCCGAAGCGAGCGCCGGGCTCTGCAAGTCACCTTCCGAGACGACCCTCGAAGCGGCGCGGTCGGCCTTTTCGAGCGTCGTCGAGAGATGGTCCGCGATCGAGATCATCCGCCTCGGTCCGGCCCTCGAACAGAACCGTTTCGAACGCTTCCTCTTCTATCCCGACCGGAAAAGCACGGGCTTGAAGCAGGTCCAGGCAATTCTCGCCAAGAAAGACGAGAGCGCCACAAGCCCGGAGACCCTCAAGGGGAAGAGCGTCGCCGTCCAGGGCCTCGGGGCACTCGAATTCGTGCTCTACGGTACCGGCGCGGAGGTTCTCTCCGGCAAGGAAGGGGACTTTCGCTGCCGATATGGGCTTGCTGTCTCGCAGAATTTGAGGAGCATCGCGGGTGAGCTCCTTGCCGCATGGGAAAAGCCGGACGGGATCCAGGCGGCCTGGAAGGAGCCAGGCCCGGGCAATCCGCTCTTCCGGGACAACAGGGAAGCCGCGACCGAGCTTCTGGGCGTGCTCGTCCACAGCGTCGAGATGATAAAGGACCAGCGGCTGCGGCCCTTCTACGCCGGAACGGTCCACGGGACGCCCGACAGGGGCCGTCCGAAACTTGCCATCTACTGGCGCTCGGCCAACACGATGCCGGCGATCTCGGCGAATCTCGGTGGTCTCCAGAGACTCTTCGATACGGCCGGCATGGAGAGCCTTCTGCCAGCCGACAGCCGCTCGATCGCCGGTTCCATCGATTTCCTCTTCAAGGCTCTGATCGCCGCTACGGACGGTATCGAAGGGCCGATCGAGGACGCGCTTGCCGACGAGAAGCAGCGCGCCAAGCTGGATTTCATCGCGCTCAACACGGCCGATCTGCTCGACCGGCTCAATCGCGAATTCGGCGGTTCGATCGGCCTCGGCGCCGGATTCTCCTCCGCCGACGGCGACTGACACGGGAACGTGAAAACGCTGCGGAACCCGATGGTTGACAAGCAGGGCATTTCGGAGCAAAGCGCATCCATGGCCGCCTGCGCGGACATGTCTCACCAACAAGGATCAACTCAAGATGAACCCCGACAGTCGAAGTCGAGCCTTCATGCTCACGGCCGTCCGGACCTGATTTGATCAGGGCTCCGCCGGTCGGATGACTCGGCCCCATGGAGCCTGAAATGCTGCGCATCTACAAAAGCCAGAACAGCCGACTTGTGCACGTCGACCTCCTCGACGGCCTGGCATGCCAGGAACCGGTGATCTGGTTCGATCTCTTCAATCCGTCGAGCGAAGAAACGCGCCTCGTCGAGGAGCGCCTCGGCATTGCCATTCCGACCCGTGACGAGATGCAGGAAATCGAGCTTTCCGACCGGCTTTACCAGGAGGACGGCGCCGAGTTCATGACGATGACGGCGACCGCCAAACTCGACAGCGATTACCCGGCCAAGGTGCCCGTCACCTTCATCCTCAAAGGCGCGACCCTCGTGACGGTCCGCCATGCGGAGCCGAAGCCGTTCCAGGTCTATGCCAACCGCATCATGAAGCCGAACGGCGCGGCGTGCGAGACGGGAGAGCTCGTGATGCTCGGCCTGCTCGAGGCGATGATCGACCGTACGGCGGATGCTCTGGAGCGCGCAGGCAACGACGTCGATCAGATCTCACGGGAGGTCTTCCGCAAGTCGAACGCCAGCGCCACCAAGAAGACGCGCGACCTGCAGTCGCTGATCGAGCAGATCGGCCAGAAGGGCGACCTGCTGACCGTCATCCGCGAAAGCCTCGTCAGCATTGGCAGGCTCGTCGCCTATCACGTCGCCATTGAGGGGTCCACGCACCGCAAGGGGGCCAAGGAGAGCCGGCAGCGGATAAAGCTCGTTCAGCGCGACGCGGCATCCCTCGGAGACCACGCGCTGTTCCTGTCGAACAAGATCAATTTCCTGCTCGACGCGACGCTGGGGCTCATCAACCTCGAACAGAACCAGATCATCAAGATCTTCTCGGTCGCCGCCGTCGTGTTTCTGCCGCCGACCCTGGTCGCCTCGATTTACGGGATGAACTTCGAGGTGATGCCGGAACTCACCTGGCGTTTCGGCTATCCCTATGCGCTGATGCTGATGGTCGCCTCGGCCCTGTTGCCGTATGTCTATTTCAAACGGCGAGGTTGGCTGTGATAGCGGAGTGACCTCGCTCGTTGCAGGAATTCGACCGTTGCAGGAAATTGCATGAAGACCAATACCCTCATCGACCGCCGCAGCTTCGTCAAAATGGCGGGTGCCGCGTGGGTGGCCGCCCTTGCCCCCCGGGGCGCCTTTGCACTCGAAAGGGCCGATGCCGTCTTCGCCTCGGCCTTCATGGCGCAGGACGGCAGCTACGGTGTCGCGACGCTCACGGAAACGGGCGAGATCGTGGAGCGCAGGCTGCTGCCGGCGCGCGCGCACGGCATGACCTTCTCCCCGGTAAGCCGGCGCGCGGTCGCCTTTGCCCGGCGGCCGGGCACCTATGCCATGATCTTTGCGCCGGACGGCACCGCCGAGCCGGTCGTCATCACCTCCGCCGAGGGCCGCCACTTCTTCGGCCATGGCTGCTTCTCGGCCGACGGCCGGCTGCTCTATGCGACCGAAAACGACTTCTCCGCCAATCGCGGCATGGTCGGCATCTATGACGGCCGCCGGGATTTTACCCGGATCGGCGAGTTTCCGACTTACGGCATCGGCCCGCACGACATGACGCTTGCCGCCGATGGACGCACGCTCGCAATAGCCAATGGCGGCATCGAGACCCATCCGGATTTCGGCCGCACCAAGCTCAATCTCGACGGCATGGAGCCGAGCCTCGCACTCGTGGACGCCGCAACGGGGGCGCTCATCGAGAAGCATGTGCTGCCGCCTGATCTCAATCGCCTTTCGACCCGCCATGTCGACATCGGCGCCGACGGACGTGTCTGGTTCGCCTGCCAGTACGAAGGTGCGCGCAACGAGCTTCCGCCGCTGGTCGGGCACTTCGCCAAGGGCGAAGACCTGACCTTCGTAGACCTGCCGGAACGAACGACCGCGGCGCTCGCCAATTACGTCGGCGCTATCGCGGTCAACCGCCAGGAAGGGCTCGTCGGCCTCACCTCTCCCAAGGGCAACGTCGCGGTGACCCTCAACGCCAAAACCGGTGCCGTCCTCAAGGAGGAACCGGTTGCGGACGCAGCGGGCATTGCCGCCGCGAAGCACGGTTTCGCCGTCTCCTCCTACCGCGGCCTATTCAAGGAGCGAAGGAGCCCCGTTGCCTGGGATCAGCACATAGTCCGGCTGACCGCGGATCAGATAGACGCGTCTCCGAAGTCGGAGAGCGCCGTGAGATCGTCCCAGCGATAGGCCACCTGATCCAGGCTTTCTCTGCCGACGCTGACCCGGCCCTCGCCGACGGCGCGGGCACCGAGCCGCTCATAGAATACCCGGTTGGGGTTACCCTTCAGCACCCAGGCAAAAAGCGACGATCCTCCTGTGTCGCGGCAATGGCCGGCGACGCTGCGCACCAGCGCGGAGCCGAGGCCTGCGCCATGGAACTCCGGCAGAAGATAGAGCTCGTAGAGCTCCCGGTCGAATGCTGGCGGCATTCCCCTTGCCTTGCCGCAATTTGCAAAGCCGATCACCCGGTCGTCGGTCATGTCGGCCGCGACCATGATGAAGCTGCCCGGAAGACGCATGCGCCGCGCATGCCGTATCGCCTGGTCCTCGACGGTCATGGCATCGAGATAGGCGTCGGATATGATGCCGCGAAACGTCGCGCGCCAGGTCCTGACCAGGACCGACGCGATCGTCATGAGGTCGTCGGGCACGGCCGGGCGGATTTCGATGCGCCGGAAGCTTTTCATAGACCACATATAGGTGGCGCCGCTTCGCCGCCAAACGGTGCAGCGACTGGAAATCGCCGCCCCCGGCTCCATTTAGCACGCATGAACAGAACCCTCGCGCATGTCCTTTTCGTCGTTGCCGTTCTCGGCCTCGGCCTCGCCATCGGCTACATCAACATCCCCGACGCATGGTATCGGTCGCTGGCAAAGCCGAGCTTCACGCCGCCGAACTGGGTCTTCGCTCCGGCCTGGTCGATCCTTTACGTGATGATCGGAATTGCCGGTGCCCGCAGCTTTCTCGATCATCGCGGCCACTCCGTCCTGTGGCCACTGTGGCTCACCCAGATGATCCTGAACTTTCTCTGGTCGCCGCTGTTTTTCGGGCTGCACCAGATCGCTGCCGCGCTGGTCGTCATCTTCGCCCTGTTCGCGTCCATCGTGGCATTCATCCTCGCAAGCCTGCGCAAGGACCGGATTTCGGCTCTGCTGTTTGTGCCCTACCTTGCATGGGTGGCCTTCGCGACCCTGCTCAACGGTTCGATTTTCCTCATGAATTGAGCTTGCCGGGCCGCAGCCGGCGTGCCAGTCTCCGGGAAAATCCGGGCGGCGTTGTCCGGGGAATCAAGGCAAACCGACACATGGACGAAAGCGATCCTCACGACTTCAGGAAGCGCATCCGGGAAAGCTTCAGACGGCAGGCCGCGATGCGCACGATCGGAGCCGAACTCACGCGCGTCGAACCGGGGACCGTCGAGATCGAGCTTTCCTTCGATCCCAAGCTGACTCAGCAGCACGGCCTTCTGCATGCCGGCGTAATTTCCGCCGCGCTCGATGCGGCGGGTACCTATGCCGGCTATTCGGTGATCGACCCCGACGCATCGCTGCTGACGATCGAGTTCAAGGTCAATCTGCTTTCGCCCGGACGGGGCGAGCGCTTCCTCTTTCGCGGCGAGGTGACGAAGCCCGGCACGACGATCATCGTCTCGGACGGGCGGGCCTATGCGGTCAGGTCCGACGGACCGGCCAAGCTCATCGCCTCGATGACAGGCACGATGATGGTGGTGCGCGGACGCGAGGGGATCGAAGGATGAGCTTCGAACTCAAGCCGGTAGCGGGGCGCACTATTCTCTATGTCATGGCTGTGGACGCCGAGTACGGTCCCTCCCTCCGTGCCAGGATCGCACCGCTGATGACGGGCGTCGGTCCGGTCGAGGCGGCCGTCAGCCTGACCAGGGCGCTTGCGGAGCTCCACGCCGGAGGCAGCCTGCCGGACCTCGTCGTCTCGCTCGGCTCGGCCGGGTCCGCGACGCTCGAACAGACCGAAATCTACCAGGCGGTCTCGGTCGCCTACCGCGACATGGACGCCTCGCCCCTCGGCTTCGAGAAGGGCGCGACGCCCTTCCTGGATCTGCCAGCCGTCGTTAAACTGCCGCTCAGCATTCCCGGCGTGAAGAAGGCGCGGCTCTCGACCGGCGCCAACATCGTCTCCGGCAGGACCTATGACGAGATCGACGCCGACATGGTCGAGATGGAGACCTTTGCGATCCTGCGCGCCTGCCAGTCGTATGGCGTGCCGCTCATCGGGCTGCGCGGCATTTCGGACGGGAAGGCGGAGCTGAAGCATGTCGGCGACTGGACGGAATACCTGAACGTGATAGACGAGAAGCTCGCAGCCACCATCGACCGGCTCGAGGCGGCGCTGGAGGGGGGCGAAATCCGGCTCTGAGCCTTCCGCCCGGGCGCCTGATTGTCCGGGTGCAATGTTATCGTTGCGCCAAAGGCGGGCTTTCATTAAAGGCTCGCCATGATCAAGCTTGCTTGAAGGCCCGCTATGACCCAGACAGCCCATCCCGACACCGTCCTGATCGTCGACTTCGGCAGCCAGGTGACGCAGCTCATCGCCCGGCGCGTACGCGAATCCGGCGTCTATTGCGAGATCGTGCCGTTCCAGTCTGCCGAGGAAGGCTTCAACCGGCTGAAGCCGAAGGCGGTGATCCTGTCCGGCAGCCCGGCTTCGACCCTCGACATCGGCTCGCCCCGCGCGCCTTCCGTCATCTTCGACAGCGGCCTGCCGGTCTTCGGCATCTGCTACGGTCAGCAGACCATGTGCGCCCAGCTCGGGGGGAAGGTCGAGAGCGGCCATCACCGCGAATTCGGACGGGCGTTCCTGGAAGTCGAGAAGGACTGCGCACTCTTCGACGGGCTCTGGTCGCTCGGCTCGCGCCACCAGGTGTGGATGTCGCATGGCGACCGGGTCACCGCATTGCCCGACGGCTTCGAGGTCGTCGCCACCTCTTCCAACGCACCCTTTGCCTTCATCGCCGACGAAAAGCGCAAATACTATGCCGTCCAGTTCCATCCGGAAGTCGTGCATACGCCCGACGGCGCAAAGCTCATCGCCAACTTCGTCCACAAGGTCGCCGGCATTACGGGTGACTGGACCATGTCGGCCTACCGCGCCAAGGCGGTCGAGGCGATCCGCAAGCAGGTCGGCGACAAGAAGGTCATCTGCGCGCTTTCCGGCGGCGTCGACTCGTCGGTGGCGGCCCTCCTTATCCACGAAGCGGTGGGCGACCAGCTCACCTGCATCCTCGTCGATCATGGTCTGATGCGAAAGGACGAGGCGGCGAACGTCGTCGCCATGTTCCAGGAGCATTACAACCTTCATCTGCTCCACATCGACGCCTCCGATCGCTTCATCGGCGAACTCGAAGGCGTCAGTGACCCGGAAACGAAGCGCAAGATCATCGGACGTCTCTTCATCGAGGTTTTCGAGGAAGAGGCCAAGAAGCTCGGCGGCGCCGACTTCCTCGCCCAGGGCACGCTTTATCCTGACGTCATCGAAAGCGTCTCCTTCACCGGCGGCCCCTCGGTGACGATCAAGTCGCATCACAATGTCGGCGGCCTGCCGGAGCGCATGAACATGCAGCTCGTCGAGCCGCTGCGCGAGCTCTTCAAGGACGAAGTCCGCGTGCTCGGCCGCGAACTCGGCCTGCCCGAAAGCTTCATCGGCCGCCATCCCTTCCCCGGCCCAGGCCTCGCGATCCGCTGCCCCGGCGGCATCACGCGCGAGAAGCTGGAAATCCTGCGCGAAGCGGACGCGATCTATCTCGACGAGATCCGCAAGGCGGGCCTCTATGACGCCATCTGGCAGGCCTTCGCCGTGCTGCTTCCCGTGCAGACGGTCGGCGTCATGGGCGACGGGCGCACCTACGAATTCGTCTGCGCGCTGCGTGCGGTCACCTCCGTCGACGGCATGACCGCCGACTTCTACCACTACGACATGGAATTTCTCGGCCGCGCCGCCACCCGCATCATCAACGAGGTCCGCGGCATCAACCGCGTCGTCTACGACGTCACCTCCAAGCCGCCGGGCACGATCGAGTGGGAGTGAGGAAAACGGCGGCGATCGGCGGCTACAGCGTAGAATATCGTAGAAAAGGCGGGAAAATCAGAGGTTCGGCTGATCATGGAGTTTCGGTCGTTTGGCCATTTCGATTGCATAGCAGAGCGTGCAGCCGGCGGTGACGATCGAACTTCCTGCCACAGGGTTCCAAGTGGAATCCGTCCACTCTATTTGAGTTTCAGCCATCAGATCCCCCACGCATTCGTCCGACCGGCGCTGCATTAGATCGCTCCGCGCATAGGATTGAGAATCTCAACTCCGGCAAAATCCCTTTCATTATCTGTTACTACCACGCAGTCGTTTGCGCCGGCGACAGCAGCGATGATCATGTCGAGCCCGCTGCGCGGCTTACCGGCCGCTTTCCCAGTCGCCATTAGCTGCGCCCAGATCAGACCTGCTTTGGCGTCGAACGACAGGATGCGGCCAGCAAACAGAGCCTGAGGCCCTTCAGGCCCAGAGAACCACTTATCGAGGACCTCGCGCTTCTTGCCTTGTGGCTTCTCCAAAATTCCGCGGCGAATTTCTGCCACCGTCAGTGACGCAATGAAGAGATTCTCATCGCGTTGCGCCGACATCCACGCCAGTAGCGAGTCAGATGGCTGCGGTCTAACAACATTGCTGATGATGTTGGTGTCCAGCAGATAGCGCGTCACAGATCGACCTTACGTCCCTCTTCACGGGGGCGGGAAAGATCGAGTTCCCCACCCACCAGTGGCGAACGCCGCAGGGCCGCGAGGATGCCGCCACGCTTCGGGGGATCGCCTGCGATCGATTTGCTAACCGTTGCGCGAAGCTCTGAAGCTTCAGGCGTATCCTCGGCCAGGCGTCTGGCTAGCGATCGGATGAGGTCGCGATCAGTGTTCCGGCCGAGCACTTCGAAGCGTGCAAGGCCGCGCTCACCAAGGCGAGAGCGATAATTTTGGATGGCGCGCTTCTGTGAACTTCCCATGATCGGCTCCGGACTATTTCCAGTAATATAGCCAGAACAGCGGCGTATAGCAAGGTCGCGCGGTTGTCTGACGGGAGCCCGCGGCCAATCGCATCGCCAACCAAATCATATGGATCGACGGATAGCGTACCCCCTGTTCGGCAAATCCGTCGGCATCGCCCCCACCGCCATTCATCCGGCTCTTGCAGACAAGCCGGCCAAAGCCGATAAGCGCTGACAAAATCAAGCGACGGAGAGGCACCTGTGGACATTTCCGAAATCATCTTCGCCGGCGATACGCCGGGCATCGAGTGGCGGCTGCCGGTGTTCCGGTTCAAGGGGGCAAACGGCGCAGCGCCGCGTACCTATATCCAGGCGGCGCTCCATGCCAACGAGCTGCCGGGAACGGCACTTCTTCATTTCCTGCTCGAACGGCTCCGCCAGGCGGAAAATGACGGCGCCGTTCTCGGGGATATCACCATCGTTCCGCAGGCAAATCCGATCGGCGCGGCGCAGTCGCATTTCGGCGAACTGCAGGGCCGCTTCGATCTGGGCTCCCGCGCCAATTTCAACCGGGATTTCCCGCTGATCTCCCTTGGCGAGCGTGACGGTCTGCTTGAAGGGCCGGACCGTTACTCGGCCGTCGATCGGCTGAAGCGGCACCTTCTTCATATGGCGCTCGGCGCGGATCTGGTGCTCGACCTCCATTGCGACGACGAGGGGCTGCAATATGCCTATATCGACGAGGCATTCTGGCCGGAGGCCGCCGACCTTGCAGCGGCCCTCGACATGGAGGCGGTGTTCCTTTCCGACGGGCAAAGCTCGGCCTTCGAGGAGGCGGTCGCCCATGCATGGAAGCACGAGAGCGAAGGCGAGCGCAGGACCGCCCTGCCCGGCCGCCTGTCGGTGACCGTGGAACTGCGCGGCACGCGCGATGTCTATCCGGAAATTGCGCGAAAGGACGCCGAAAGCATGTTTCGCTTTCTTGCCGGCCGCGGAGTCGTTGCGAGCACCGGCGTCGGCCTTCCGGCTTTTGCCGGCAAAGCCGTGCCGCTCGACAATATCGAGATGATCCGCGCACCGGAGGCCGGTGCGGTCCTCTTCCACCGCAATATCGGCGACAGCGTCGAGGCCGGAGAACTGCTGGCGACCATCCTGGTCCGCCCCGGCGTGCCGGGCGGCACCGTCGAGGTTCGGGCGCCGCAGGATGGGCTCATCGTCACGCGCGTCTCCACCCGTCTCGCCCGCCGCCGGTCCGACCTGATGAAGATCGCCTGCGCCGGGCCTTCGCGTGCGGCGCGCAAGCCGGGGACGCTGGAGGCCTGAACCCGCCGTTTCGACCAGTCGCGGTGCGGAACCGCTTGCCTTTCCGCCTGTGGGAAACGACTATGATTCGATCCACTGCTCCACAAGGAATACCGGATGTTCGACGCCCTCGCCCGCCAAGCCGACGATCCCTTGCTGGCCCTGATCGGCCTGTTCAGAAAGGATGAGCGCCCTGGAAAGGTCGATCTCGGCGTTGGTGTCTATCGCGACGAGACCGGACGCACGCCGATCTTCCGGGCCGTCAAGGCGGCGGAAAAGCGGCTTCTCGAGACACAGGACAGCAAGGCCTATATCGGCCCCGAAGGCGACCTCGTCTTCCTCGATCGGCTATGGGAACTCGTCGGCGGCGACATGATCGAGCGGAGCCACGTTGCGGGCGTCCAGACGCCCGGCGGCTCCGGCGCCCTCCGCCTGGCGGCTGACCTCATTGCGCGCATGGGCGGCCGAGGCATCTGGCTCGGGCTGCCGAGCTGGCCGAACCACGCGCCGATCTTCAAGGCGGCCGGGCTCGATATCGCCACCTACGACTTCTTCGACATTCCGTCGCAGTCGGTAATCTTCGATAACCTCGTGAGCGCGCTGGAAGGTGCCGCACTCGGCGACGCCGTGCTGCTGCATGCAAGCTGCCACAACCCGACCGGTGGCGTCCTGAGCGAAGCGCAATGGATGGAAATCGCCGCCCTGGTCGCCGAGCGCGGCCTGCTGCCGCTCGTCGACCTCGCCTATCAGGGCTTCGGCCGCGGGCTCGACCAGGATGTCGCGGGCCTCAGGCATCTTCTCGGCGTCGTCCCGGAAGCGCTCGTCGCGGTTTCCTGCTCGAAGTCCTTCGGGCTTTATCGCGAGCGCACGGGCGCGATCTTCGCGCGGACCAGCTCTTCTGCGTCGGCGGACAGGGTGCGCTCAAACCTCGCGGGCCTCGCCCGCACCAGCTATTCCATGCCGCCGGATCACGGCGCAGCGGTGGTGCGGACGATCCTTGACGACCCGGACCTCAGGCGCGGCTGGGCGGAGGAGCTCGAGTCGATGCGGCTCAGGATGACCGGCCTGCGGCGATCGCTTTCCGAGGGACTCCGCACCCGCTGGCAGAGCCTCGGCGCGGTCGCCGATCAGGAGGGCATGTTTTCCATGCTGCCGCTTTCCGAAGCGGAAGTGATGCGGCTGAGGACCGAGCACGGCATCTATATGCCGGCATCCGGCCGCATCAACATCGCCGGGCTCAAGACGGCGGAAGCCGCCGAGGTTGCCGGCAAGTTCACCAGTCTCTGATCTCTTGTCTTATGCTCCGGGCCTTTTCCGACGCGCGGCGCCCGGCTATGTCCTCCCGCATCTGGAAGTACGGAGAGATTCGGCATGACGGTTACGATCTACGGCATCAAGAACTGCGATACGATGAAGAAGGCGCGGAACTGGCTCGACAGCCGCGGCACTTCCTACGATTTCCACGACTACAAGGCGGAAGGCATCGATCGTGCACGACTCGAGCGCTGGTGCGCCGAACTCGGTTGGGAGACGCTGCTCAACCGCTCGGGCACCACTTTCCGCAAGCTGGATGAGGCCGACAAACGGGACCTGACGGCCGACAAGGCGATTGCGCTGATGCTCGAGCAGCCGTCGATGATCAAGCGCCCGGTGCTCGAGGCCCAGGGCAGGCTGCTCGTCGGCTTCAAGCCGGAACTCTACGAAGCCGCGTTCGGGGCTTAGACCATGTCGAAGACGACCCGGGCGACGCAGGCTCTCGCAAAGGCCGGCGTCATCTTCACCGTTCACAGCTATGACTACGATCCCGGTGCCGAACGCGTCGGACTGCAGGCGGCGGAGGCGCTCGAAGAAGACCCTTCCCGCGTGCTGAAGACGCTGATGGCCGAGGTGGACGGCAAGCCGGTCTGCTGCATCGTGCCCTCGGACCGGGAGGTGAGCATGAAGAAGCTCGCCGCAGCCTTCGGCGGCAAGTCGGCAAGCATGATGAAGCCGGCGGACGCCGAGCGGCTCACCGGCTATCACGTCGGCGGCATCAGCCCCTTCGGGCAAAGGAAGACCGTTCCGGCCGCAATCGAGGAAGCGGCGCTTGCCGAAGAACTGGTGTTCATCAATGGCGGGCAAAGAGGTCTGCAGGTACGGCTTGCACCGAAGGACGCGCAGGCCGTGTTGCGGGCAGTCGCCGCGCCTTTGATCGCCTGATCTCTGCGCAGAAGAAGGGCGCGCGTCAGCCGAGTCTCGAAAGCAGCGTCGCGAGCTCGCGTGCCTCTCCTTCGCTCAGTTTCGCGCCGACATGGCGCGCGATCGAAGGCGCATAGGTTTGCCACATGCGCTTCCGGGTGTCCCGCCCCTTCTCGGTCACCACGACCCAGCAGCCGCGCGCGTCCTCGTCGAAGGCCTTCCGCTGCACGAGCCCTTCCCTCTCCAGCCGGTCGATCAGGCGCGAAAGATTGTACTGGGCAAGCAGCGTGCGCGCCTCGATCTCGAAGGGCCGCAGTCTCCCGCCATCCGCCTTCACCAGTTCCCACAGCACGTCGTACCACGCCAGCGGCGGCAGGGCCGCCTCCTTGAAATCCTTTTCGATGGCGGATAGCAGGCGCTGCTGTGCCCGCATCAGACCGATCCATGCAAGGGTAGCGGCCTCGGTCGGCTCGCTGCGTTCCGTCTTCTTCATGCTCATAGATGCAGTTACATCTATCTTGACCCATTTGGCAAGACAAGTTATATGCAGATGCATCTAAATCGAACCGGGAGCGACCGATGACCGCGCAACTCACCCTGATCAGCCACCATCTCTGCCCCTATGTGCAACGCGCCGCGATCGCGCTTGCGGAAAAGGGCGTGCCCTTCCAACGCGTCAATATCGATCTCGCCGACAAGCCGGACTGGTTCCTGAGGATTTCACCGCTCGGCAAGGTGCCGCTGCTGCGCATTCCGCAAAGCGGGAGCGAAGCGATCCTCTTCGAGAGCAGCGTCATCTGCGAGTATCTGGAGGAGACGCAGACCGGACCGAAGCTTCATCCCGCCGATCCGTTGCTGCGCGCGCGCCATCGCGGCTGGATGGAGTTCGGCTCTTCCATCCTTGCCGATCTCTGGGTCTACGAAACGACCCAGGACCCCGCGGCACTGGAGGCCAAGCGCAAGGTCCTCCAGGCGAAATTCGCGACCATGGAGGCGGAGCTTGCCGAGGGTCCGTATTTTGCAGGCGGCCGCTTCAGCCTCGTAGATGCGGTCTTTGCGCCGATCTTCCGCTATTTCGACGTGTTCGATCAGATCTCCGACCGCGGCATCTTCAAGGACCTGCCGCGCGTCATCACCTGGCGCGAGGCGCTGGCCCGGAGGCCGAGCGTGAAAGCCGCAGTGGGCGAGGACTATCCGCAACGGCTGATGGCGTTCCTCGAGCAGCACCAAGCGGCGTTGCTCGACACCGGAAGAGTGGCGGCCTGAAGAACCCTTCTGTTTTCCGCGGAACCGGTCTAAAACCGCTGACATCCGCAAGAAGACGAGCAGGAGCCGCCATGAACGCCCCCCTCCAATCCACGAGGAATCCAATCGATCCCGTCAAGCTCGAAAAGCTCGCCGAGGTCGCCATCAAGATCGGTCTGCAATTGCAGAAGGGTCAGGACCTGGTGATGACCGCGCCGATTGCGGCGCTGCCGCTCGTGCGTCTCATCACCAAGCACGCCTATATGGCAGGCGCCGGACTGGTGACGACCTTCTACGCCGACGAGGAAGCGACGCTTGCCCGCTATGCCCATGCGCCCGACGAGAGCTTCGACCGCGCCAGCGACTGGCTCTATGAAGGCATGGCCAAAGCCTATGCCGGAGGAGCTGCGCGCCTGGCCATCGCCGGCGACAACCCGATGCTGCTTTCGGCTCAGGACCCGGCGAAGGTCGCCCGCGCCAACAAGGCGAACTCGATCGCCTACAAGCCGGCGCTCGAGAAGATCTCCAATTTCGACATCAACTGGAACATCGTCTCCTATCCGAACCCCTCCTGGGCGAAGCAGATGTTCCCGGACGATCCGGAAGCGGCCGCCGTCGAAAAACTCGCAAACGCCATCTTCGCAGCGTCGCGGGTCGACGTCGACGATCCGATCGCCGCATGGAAGGACCATAATGCCGAGCTGCACCGGCGCTCGGCCTGGCTGAACGGAGAGCGCTTCGCCGCCCTGCATTTCACCGGGCCCGGCACCGACCTCACCGTCGGACTCGCCGATGGGCATGAGTGGCACGGCGGCGCCTCGGTCGCCAAGAACGGCATCACCTGCAATCCGAACATCCCGACCGAGGAGGTGTTTACGACGCCGCACGCGCTGCGCGTCGAAGGCCATGTTTCGAGCACCAAACCGCTCTCCCACCAAGGCACGCTGATCGACAATATTCAGGTGCGTTTCGAAGCCGGCCGGATCGTCGAGGCCAAGGCTTCGCGGGGCGAAGAGGTGCTGAACAAGGTGCTCGATACCGACGAGGGCGCCCGGCGGCTCGGCGAAGTGGCGCTGGTGCCTCATTCCTCGCCGATTTCGGCCAGCGGCATCCTCTTCTACAACACGCTCTTCGACGAGAACGCCTCCTGCCACATCGCGCTCGGCCAGTGCTATTCGAAGTGCTTCCTCGACGGTGCAAGCCTCAGCCAGGAGCAGATCCGCGCCCAGGGCGGCAATTCGAGCCTGATCCACATCGACTGGATGATCGGCTCCGGCAAAGTGGACATCGACGGCGTGCGCCTCGATGGCAGCCGTGTGCCCGTCATGCGCAAGGGCGAGTGGGCCTGATCGTTTTGCGGCATGGCGGTGCCCCTCATCCGCCTGCCGCACCTTCTTCCTGCGGACGGGGCGAAGCAGACTCGCGGCAGCGTATCATCGCGGACATCCGCTCTCTCCGCTTGCGGGGAGAAGGTCGGTCCTCTGGTTAAACCCGAAGAGAGGGCGCGGATGCCGCGCGGCGCGTCGCCTGTGCATACTGGCTCATCCACACGCTTGCGAAGACGGTTGCGATCCCAAGCACCTGCACCGCCGTCAGCTGCTGATCGAGTACGGTCCAGCCGATGAGGATCGCGACGACCGGGCTCAAGAAGCCGAGCGGCGAAACCTGGGAGGGTTCGAGCCGCGATAACCCGCGGAACCAGAGCAGGTAGGTGAAGGCCGTGCCGATCAGGCCGAGATAGATAAAACCCAGAATATTCGCTTCAGTGAGCGATGGCAAAGAGGGTTCCAGCAGGAAGGCGACCGGCACCAGAAGCAGTCCGCCGGCCGCCAATTGCCAGGCGGTGAAGGTGAGCGGCGAGACCGGCGGCGTCCAGTGTCGGCTCAGCACCGTGCCGAATGCCATGGAGATGGCGCCTGCCAAGCCAGCCGCGACGCCCACCGGATCCAGCGCCGCTTTCGGCGTCAGCACCAGGAGCGCGACCCCCGACATGCCGGCAACGCCGGCAACGACGCTCAAGGCACGGGCCGGCGAGCCGAGAACGATGCGCGACAGGACGATCACGATCAACGGCTGAATGGCTCCGACGGTTGCGGCGACACCGCCGGGCAGCCGGTAGGCGGAAACGAAAAGCATCGTCTGAAAGAACGAGAAGTTGAGCGCGCCGAGCACGAAACTGCGCGCCAGCCATACACCCGTCGGCATTTGCCGGACGACAAGCAGCAGCAGCAGCCCTGCCGGAAGCGCCCTGAGCATTGCGACCGTGACCGGGTAACCCGCCGGCAGAAATTCCGTTGTGACCAGATAGGTACTGCCCCATATGGCCGGCGCTATAGCCGTGAGCAGAATATCGGAGCTGCGGATACCCATATCTTCACCTCAAGAATCTCTACGTCAAGATAACTCTAATCCAATTTATCTTGACGTCAAGATACATGGTGGCTACGACTTCAGGAAGGATGAAGCGTTCACTCCGATCGCTGGAGCATTCCAACGTTTCATAGAAAGACGGAAACCGTTACACGCTTTTCCTGGAAGTACTCTAATGCAGACGGATATGGATCACGTAGACAAAATCCTGGCGCAGTGGCGCAGAGAGCGGCCGGAGCTCGATGTGACGGCCATGGGTCTGCTCGGCCGACTATCGCGGCTCCGGGCCCATCTCGCTCGCGAGGTGGAAAGCACCCTTGCCGAACACGGCCTGAACTCGGCGAGTTTCGACGTGCTCGCAACGCTGCGGCGCTCCGGCCCGCCCTTCCGGCTCTCGCCGGGGGATCTGTTGGGAACGACGATGGTCACCTCCGGCACGATGACCAACCGCATCGACCAGCTCGAGAAAGCCGGGCTTGTCGAGCGCCTGGACAATCCGGAAGACCGGCGCGGCGTCCTCATCGCCCTGACGCCGCAGGGCCTCAAGCGCGTGGACGCCGCAGTCACTGACCATGTCGCCAACCAGCAGCGCCTCGTTGCAGGCCTCGAACCCGACGAACGGGAGGCTCTGGACGCGCTGCTCAGGAAATTCCTCGCGGTCTTCGAATAGGTTGCCGGTCAGATCCGGCTCACCAGAGCCCTCACACGCTCGAGATGGCGCTTCCGCTTCGCCTCCGTCGCCCGATCCATGTCGTGCAGAGTGAGCATGCGGAAGTCCAGCCCCTTGCCGCAGAAGGCGGCGATGCCGCGCTTCAGCAGCCGCCGCACCGGATTTCCCATGTAGAGATGCACGACCCACCAGGGGGACCCGGTACTGGTCAGCGCCCAGAACAGCTTGATGTTGCCGAGGCGAGGAATGATACGGCCGCCCGCCGCATCATGGTCGAAAGCGACCCCGGGCGCAAAGACGCGATCGAAGAAACCTTTGAGGATCGCCGGGAAATTGAACCACCATTGCGGAAAGACGAGTACGAGTCCGTCCGCAGCCCGCAGCCGCTCGACCCAGCGGGAGACCCCGGAGGCGTCGTAACCTTTATCGAAATAGCTGCCCCGCTCGGCCACGGTCAGCCGCGGATCGAATCCTTCGCGATAAAGGTCGAGCAGATCGACCGTATGGCCTTTGGCCTCGAGCGTCTCCCTGGCCACGCGCGCGACACTCGCAGCGAAGCTCTCTTCTAGCGGATGGGCGAGCACCATCAGGATATGCATCAGAAGAGGCTGCCCTGCTTCGTCGGCTCGCCGGAGCGCGCAGGCCGCTTCTTCGGCGACTGCGGCGGAGTGCCGTCCTCGCCGGCGACCGCCGCCACGCGGCCATCGGCGAATTCCAGCGAAAGCGCCATCCCGGGATGCACGGCAGCCGCCTGTTTCACCGGCTCGCCCGCGGCATCGCGCACCAGCGCGAAGCCGCGCTGCAGAACGCTGTGATAGGAGAGCGACTGCAGCACGCGATCCTGCGCCGAAAGCGCGCTTTTCATCCTGCGCAGATCGGCGGCGATTGCCGCATCCCCACGCCTGCTCAGGCTGGAGACGCGATCCGATGCGCGATGAATCTGGCCGATCAGCCGTGACGGCAGAACACGGAGCGAGGCATCGGCGGACGAAATGCGCTGAGCGCCACGTTGAAGCTTACGCTCGACGATGCGCTCGGCCCGGTTTACGGCATCTAAGACGCGCTGGCGCCGATCGACGATCCTTGCCATCAGGAGCTCCGGCCGGAGATGGGCCGCATTGCGCTCGAAGCTTCGCCGCTTGTTGGCCGTGTTCATCTGCAGGCCACGGCCGAGTCCGGCGGCCGCCTCGTCGAAGCGACGCCGCGGCAGGGCGAGCAATTGGTCGAGCGAGGGCAGCGCCCGTGCAAGCGAACGCAGCGTCTGGCGGCGATTGTCCATCTGCCGCGCCGCGGCGCCCTTGAGCCGGGCTGCGAGACCGGCGAGCTGGGCCTCGAGATCGGCCTTCACCGGTACCGCCATCTCGGCCGCACCGGTCGGCGTCGGCGCCCGCTGGTCGGCCGCATGGTCGATCAGGGTCCAGTCCGTCTCGTGGCCGACGGCCGAGATCAGAGGGATGGCGGAAGCCGCCGCGGCGCGCACCATGGCCTCGTCGTTGAAGCACCAGAGATCCTCGAGGCTGCCGCCGCCGCGCGCGACGATCAGCACGTCGGGGCGAGGAATGGCGCCGCCCGGCTGCAGCGCATTGAAACCTTCGATCGCTGCCACAATCTCCTCGCAGGCGCCGTCGCCCTGCACGCGCACCGGCCAGACGATGACATGGACCGGGAAACGGTCGGCAATGCGGTGCAGGATGTCGCGGATCACAGCCCCGGTCGGCGAGGTCACGACGCCGATGACCCTCGGCATGAAAGGCAGCGGCCGCTTGCGGCCCGCATCGAAAAGCCCTTCCGCGGCAAGCTTACGCTTGCGTTCCTCGATCAGCGCCATCAGCGCACCTGCACCCGCGGGCTCCAGCGAGTCGATGACGATCTGGTACTTGGACGAGCCGGGGAAAGTCGTGACCCGGCCGGTCGCGATGACCTCCATCCCCTCCTCCGGCCGGAACTTCAGCCGCGCGAAGGTGCCCTTCCAGACGACCGCGTCGATGCGGGCGCGATCGTCCTTCAAGGCAAAATACGCATGGCCGGAGGAATGAGGACCGCGATAGCCGGAAATCTCGCCCCGCACCCGGACATGCTCGAAGGTCTGCTCGATCGTGCGCTTGATCGAGCCGGACAGTTCCGACACCGAATATTCGGCGACGTTGGAGGGAGATTCGGAATCAAAGAACGAAGTCATACGTCACTTGTAGCCGACAGCGCGGCGAAGATCAGCAGCAAGGCGCGTTTTTCTACATCGTTTCCCGTCCCGTGTGGAATGGTGAAAACGATCTGGAACAATTCAGGAAGAGTGTGCGGCTCTCCCGGTAGTGCTCTACTGGACGTCGCGCCCGACCTGCCCGAAGAAGCGCCGGGTCGCGTCGTCGGCCGGAAAGAAGGATTCGATCAGAACGCCCTCAACGAGCGCGTCCTGAGTCGAGCCGAAGGTCGAAAGCGTCGTGATGAAGCTAAGCGACGCTTCGCCGATGCGCAGTTCGATGGGCAGCACCGGCAAGCGGTCCGTCGCCGGGAAGTTGTCGATCGCCATTGCCACCGCCGGGTCGGCAACCAGCCTGTCCAGCCTTCGCTGCAATGGGCTGCGCGGACCCTGCAGCCACGCCTCCATGCGCACCCGCTGAACGAGATCGGCTGCGGCGGCTTCCCAATTGACCACGAGACCGCGGACCTTCTCCGCACCGAGAAAGCCGTCGAGGAAGTTCTCCCCCGGCTTGAACGGAACGCCCGTGGCACCGACAAGCGCCTCGAAAGCCGGATTGGTCAGCAGCACCGTATACTGATGGTCGAAAACGAGGCCCGGATAGGGATCGTGCCGGTCGAGCATCAGCCGGATGGCATGCGCGACAGCCGGAGGCATTGCATCGAGACCCGTCGCGGGCCGCGCCGCAACGCGCGGCCGGTAGCCCGCCGCGGTGAAGAGCGTGCCCTGTTCACGCGCGGGGACGTCGAGAACCGAGGCGAGCCGCAGGATCATTCCCTCGGACGGCTTGGAGCGGCCCGTCTCCAGAAACGAGAGATGGCGCGCGGAAATGCCCGCCGCCATGGCGAGGTCGAGTTGGCTCATGCGGCGATGTCCTCGCCATTCCTTCAGGCGGCTGCCGAATTCCATCTTTATCTTCCCTGTTGCGGGGGCAGCGTCGCCCGAACGCGGCACAAAATCCATTACCTCGGAGGTAATTGGTTTAATGACCGCTCTGGTCCAGCATCTGCCCATCGACAACCGATGGAGACAGATATGTTCGACCTTTCCACCCGCTCTCTTCTCAACAAGACATTTCTCGCCGACGGCATCTTTTCGCTGATCGCCGGCTCGGCTCTCCTCGCGGCAGCGCCACCGCTT
Organism: Sinorhizobium sp. GQ132; assembly: GCF_059758575.1. Taxonomy (NCBI): domain Bacteria; kingdom Pseudomonadati; phylum Pseudomonadota; class Alphaproteobacteria; order Hyphomicrobiales; family Rhizobiaceae; genus Sinorhizobium; species Sinorhizobium sp. GQ132. Next base: position 302,873 of record NZ_JCAXDX010000004.1, read on the forward strand.
GCGGCGGTCGTCAGTCCCGCCCTGTCGCCTGCGGTGATCATGGCGCTTGGCGCTGGGCTCCTCGTCTGGGGCGCCTTCCACCTTGCCGCCGCCAGAAAAGAAGGGCCGAGCGCCCTCGCAACGCGGATCAGCATCGCCGGCGACATACTCTGGCAGGTCGGAAGCCTGGCCATTCTCGCGTCTGCCTATTCGGCCTTGACGATCGCAGGACTGGCGCTGATCGTCGTGGCCATGGTGGGCGTCGCCGACTTTCTCTTCTTCAAGATGCGGGGCGCGTCTCAGGCACGGCTGCTCCAGGCGGCATGAATGGGGTCGGCCCGGCGCAATGGGTGCCGGGCCGATCCTTAGCTTCAGACGGGCTCCCAGCCGTCTTTTTCGCTGGCGCGGTAGATCGCGTCGATGAACATCTGGTTCAGGCGCGAGTTTTCCAGCGTCACCACATCCTCCGCTTCACCTTTCGCAGCACGTGCGAAGGCCTCGGCCTCGAGCTTGTACTGACGCGCATCCTGGAAGCGGAAGAGCTGCGACTGGCCGTGGTTCTGGTTGGTCAATTCCACTTCTTCCCGGCCGTAGCGATCGGCATTGAAGGGCGACTTCACCTCGATGTAGCCCTTGTCGCCGTGGAAGACCATGACCTGGCGGGCGGCGAGCTGTGTCGAGATATAGAAGCTCAGCTCGAAATCGCCGAAGTCGGCACGAACGCTCGAATAGATGTCGGTGCCGAATTCCGGATCGCGCTCGGTACTGGCCTGGACGCGCAGCGGCTCCCTGCCGGTCGAAAACCGGGTCGTGATTGCCGGATAGACGCCGATATCCGGCAGGCCGCCGCCGCCGAGCGAGGGGACGTTGCGCATGTTGCCGGGATCGCGGTTGTAATAGGTGAAGGCGCCCTGGACATGCCTGAGGCGCCCGATGGCACCTTCCGAGATGAGCGAGCGCACCTTCCGCCAGACGGGGCTGTAGGTCACCATATAGGCTTCCGAGATCAGCACCCTGTTGCGCTCGCGCGCCGCGATCACGGCGTCGATCTCTTCGGCCTTGAGCGCCAGCGGCTTCTCGCAAAGCACATGCTTGCCGGCATCCGCCGCCTTGATCGCCCATTCGACATGTTGCGACGTCGGCAGCGGGATATAGACGGCGTCGATCGTGTCGGAGGCGAGCATCTCTTCATAGGAGCCGAAGGCATGCGGCACGGAGAAACGGTCGGCCATGGTCCTCGCCTTGGCGAGATCGCGGCTCGCGATCGCCGTGACGACGCAGTTCTCGGCGTCCTGGATGGCGGGTACGACGAGCTCGCGGCCGATCTTGGCCGTCGACAAAATTCCGAAACGCAGCATGAGGCAGACTCCTTTTCGTGCGCGCCGCAAAGGACGCGCGACATTCCCCTGGGTCAAAAGCTGCGCCGAGACTATCCCCGAGGTACGTACCTAGCAAGCCGTGGCGAGGTCAGAAAAACCACGAATGCCGGTGTCATTCGATGGCGAGCTGGCCTATGTTTTTGCCGCTATCCTCCCCATCGCAGCTTGTTTTCATCCAACCACATGGAGCGAAACCATGAAAATGCGCAGACTTGGCCGTACCGGCCTCTCGATTGCCCCGCTCGTCTTCGGCGGCAACGTCTTCGGCTGGACCGCGGATGAGAAAACGTCGTTCTCGCTTCTCGATGCCTTTTTCGATGCAGGTTTCAACGCCGTCGACACCGCCGACGTCTATTCCTCCTGGGCGCCGGGCAACAGAGGCGGCGAGTCGGAAACGATCATCGGCAAATGGCTGAAGCAATCCGGACGCTCGCGCGACGGCGCCGTCATCGTCACCAAGGTCGGTTCGGAGCTCGGACCCGACCGCAACGGCCTCTCGCGGCGCTGGATCATGCAGGCAGTCGAGGAATCGCTGAAACGCCTGCAGACCGATTATATCGACCTCTATCTCTCCCACTGGCCGGACCCCGACACACCCTATGAAGAGACGCTTGCCGCCTACGATACGCTTCTCTCCCAGGGCAAGCTGCGGGCGATCGGCGCATCGAATCTCGATGCGCAGCAGATGCGCGACGCTCTCGACGTCGCGGCGGCGAACGGCCTGCCCCGCTACGATGTGCTGCAGCCCGAATACAATCTCTACGACCGCGCTTCCTATGACGGTCCGCTGCGCAATCTCTGCATCGCCGAGGAGATCGGCGTCATCACCTATTTCAGCCTTGCGAGAGGCTTTCTTTCCGGCAAGTACCGCTCACACAAGGATCTGGAAGGCTCCGCTCGCGGCGGCGGCGTCGAAAAATATCTCGACGGACGCGGCATGCGGATCCTCGGCGTCTTGGATGAAATCGCCGAGGAGACCGGCGCGAAACAGGCGGAGATCGCGCTCGCCTGGATCATTGCCCGCGACGGCGTCACCGCACCGATCGCCAGCGCCACCAATGCCGACCAGCTGTCGAGTCTGGTGAGATCGGCGGAATTGACGTTGCCGGAAGAGGCGATAAGACGGCTGAACGAAGTGAGCGAATAGAGGGGATTTGCCCTCGTCAGGAAGACCCGCCTCCGGCCGCAAGCTTCGGAAACCCTGGGTAAAGATGCGCATGGCTGCCCTCGTGGTTGGCCATGCCGGGCCTGGTCAGCAGCCCGCGCGGCTCGGCGTAGCTGCTGATCCTGCGGCGCGGCCTCTCGTGCCATTGGATGTTGAAGGCCCAAAGCTTGGGAAAAAAGCAGAGCGAGGCGTAGGGAAGGTGGTCGTGAATCCACCAGGCCAGGCTCTGCCAGCCGCCTTCGTGACGTTCCCGGTCCCAGACCCAGGGAATGGCGATGCAGGCGGTGGCCCCCATGCAGCCCTCCGCATCGCGCATGTCCCAGATATGGTCGGCGGCCGTTGCCGCATTCGTCGAGCAGTTGAGCCTGTTGGCGTTGCCGAAGGCGTTCACGGCGCGGTTTCGGTAACCCGAGCGGATGTGCAGCCGACCGAAGGTCGCCTCGAGCGGTTCCAGAAGTTCGCCGCACAGTTTCCGTCCGGCCTCGATCGCCAGTTCCGGATCGTCGGGGATATTCGGAATCCGGTAGAACTCCGCGATTTCGGAGTGAAGGAAATCGCGCAGGAAAAAGTTCTTCGAGAGGCGTACGCGCCCGAGGTCTTCAAGCGATTTCATCGACCCAGGTTTCTTCATGTTTCCCCGCTTTCAGTCGCTGTGCTCACGCTCTGCGCTCACGCCTTCGTCACCGAAGCGCCGCCATCGGCCAGCAGCGCCGCGCCGGTCACGAAGCTGGCACCGTCCGAGGCGAGATAAAGCGCCGCTTCGGCGATTTCCTCGGGTCGCGCAATGCGCTTCAATGCGTGCAGCCCTTCCACGAAACCGCGCGTCTCGGGCGCCGCCCCGGCAGGTTCGCGAAATTGGCGGGCGTGTCGGTGCCGCCGGGCAGCAGCGCGTTCACGCGGATGCCGCGCGCGCCAAGCTCGACGGCCAGCGCCTGCACCAGCCCGATCAAGCTCGAAGTGAAGGTGAGCGAACCGCCGCCCCGTGCCGCGATTGCCGGAGCCTGATACTTCACCGCCAGGAAGGCGCTCGTCAAATTGGTATCGAGCGTCTCGCGCCAGCCTTCGACGCTGAGCGACGAAACCTCTCCCATCGCACCGAGCGCCCCGGCATTGTTGAAGGCCGTATCGAGCCCGCCGAAGCGGCGCACCGCCAGTTCGACCAGCGCCTCATGCAGGGCTTCGTCGCGCACGTCGCCGGCAAGCGCTGCCGCCTCGCCGCCCTCTCGGGCGATCTCGTCGGTAAGCTCCGCAAGCGCATTCTCGTTGCGGGCGGTGACGACGACCTTTGCCGCCTCGCGCGCAAAGAGCAGCGCGGCGGCGCGGCCGATACCCGAGCTTGCGCCGGTGACGATCGCGACCTTACCTTCCAGTCTCGACATGATTCTTCTCCATCCGACTGCGTTGACGGCGGGACCATTGCCGATGCGCCACGCTGCAACCACCCGATTTCCGCCTGAAGTGAAACGGACACCCTTCGCGAAAGCGACGAATTTGACCCGCGTCTCACGCGCTTTTTGCCGTCGCGAGGAACAAATCTTCGCCCTTTGCTGTTGATTGCGGGTCGAAGGCAACACGAAGCAGACGAGGAAGGAAACCCGAAATGGCCAAAGAAAAAACGCTGGACGACCTGTTCCACGATACGCTCAAGGACATCTATTATGCCGAGCGGAAAATCCTGAAGGCTTTGCCGAAGATGGCACGCGCAGCCCAGGCCCCTGAGCTGAAGGCCGCGTTCGAGAAGCACAAGGAGCAGACCGAGACCCATGTGGAGCGGCTGCAGCAGGTATTCGAAATGATCGGCAAGCGCCCGCAGGGCAAGACCTGTGAGGCGATCGAGGGCATCGTCGCCGAGGGCGAAGAGATCATGGACGAATTCAAGGGCACGGCCGCGCTCGATGCGGGCCTCATCTCCGCCGCGCAAGCGGTCGAGCATTATGAAATCTCACGCTACGGCACCCTGAAGACCTGGGCAAAGACCATCGGACTCAAGGATGCGGTATCGCTGCTCGATGCGACTTTGAAGGAAGAAGTCGTCACCGACGAGGACCTGACGAAACTCGCGATGGCCCAAGTGAACAAGAAGGCCGCGTAAGCCGTCACGACGGCCGGCGCTTCCCGCCGGCCGTCACCCGCTGTGGCGGAAGAAATCGATGAAGGCCCGGAGCGCCGGGCGCATCAGCCGGCGGGTCGGATAATAGAGGAAGGGGCCCGCATAGGGCGCGCACCAGTCCTCGAGCACCCGGACCAATTTGCCCTCACCTACATATCCGCTGACGCGCGGCTCGAAGAGATAGGCGAGCCCCGCACCGCCGATCGCGGCCTCGATGATCGGCCGGTCCTCGCCCAGAATGAGCGGGCCGTTCACCGAAACGGTCAGTTCCTCCCCCTCTTTCTCGAACTCCCAGCGATAGAGGGTCCCGTTGGAGAAGCGGCGGCGGATGCAGCGATGGCCCGCCAGATCGCGCGGGTGCCGCGGCCGCTGAAAGCGCTCGAAATAGGTCGGTGCGGCGACGACCGCGCTTTTCAGCTCCGGCCCGACCTTCACCGCGACCATGTCGGCCTCCAGGCTCTCGCCGAGCCTGATGCCGGCGTCATAACCCTCCTCGACAATATCGGTGAAGCCGTCCTCATTGGCGATTTCGAGGACGATGTCCGGATAGCGCCCGAGGAAGTCGCCAAGGCGCGGCGCCAGAATGAGGTCGGCTGCAAAACGAGGGGCGGTGACGCGCAGTTTTCCGGCCGGACGATCGCGTGCCTCCGCCGCCCGCTGCAGCGCCTCGGCAATGTCGTCGAGCGCCGGCCGCAGCCGCTCCAGCAGGCGCTTTCCCTCCTCCGTGGCCGCGACGCTGCGCGTCGTGCGCGCGAGGAGACGAACGCCGAGGCTCGCTTCCAGACTGCCCACGGCGTGGCTGACGGCAGACGGCGCGATGCCGAGTTCCTTCGCCGCCCCGCGAAAGCTGCCATGGGCGGCGACGGCGGAAAGGACGGCCAGTTGGGAGAGCTGTGTGCGGTTCATTGATCGAAATAATAGAACAGCCCGTGAGAATTGACAGAGATTTTCAACCGGCCGTGCGGCACCTATCTTCGCCTTGTCGTCGGGCCCGTGCCGAAAGGCTCAGTCCAGCGATTGCTTCTCCATCTTCTTCGCGAACGCCGTATGCCACCCCGCAGGCCGCGCGTTCAGACCGAAAGGAAATCCAATGAAGACCCGCAAGCTCGGCAATGAACTCACCGTTTCGGCCGTCGGCCTCGGCTGCATGGGCATGAGCTTCGCCTATGGCGAAGCCGACGAGAGCCAATCGATCCGCACGCTACACCGCGCCATCGAACTCGGCGTCGACTTCTTCGATACGGCGGAAGTTTATGGGCCTTATGAGAACGAGAAGCTCCTGGGCAAGGCGCTGAAGAACCGGCGAGATCAGGTGGTGATCGCCACCAAGTTCGGTTTCCGCATCGACCCCGGCAAACCCGCCGCCGAGGCAGTCAAAGGCGTCGACGGCCGGCCGGAAAATGCGAAAGCCGTCGCCGAGGCCTCCCTCAAGCGACTCGGAACGGACGTCATCGACCTCTATTACCAGCACCGCGTCGATCCCGCCGTGCCGATCGAGGAAACCGTCGGCGCGATGGCGGAACTGGTGAAGGAGGGCAAGGTGCGCGCACTCGGACTTTCCGAGGCAAGCGCCGCCACCATACGCCGTGCCCATGCCGTGCATCCGATCGCAGCGATACAAAGCGAGTATTCGCTCTGGTCGCGCGACCCGGAACAGGAGGTGCTCGATACCTGCCGCGAACTCGGCGTCGGCTTCGTGCCCTATAGTCCGCTCGGGCGCGGCATGCTGACAGGCACCATCCGCAAGGTCGAAGATCTCGCTGCCGACGATTTCCGCCGGTCGCTGCCGCGCTTCCAACAGGAGAACTTCGAGGCCAACGCCGCGCTGGTCGCAACCCTCGAAAGGCTGGCCGTGGAAAGAGGCGTGACGGCCGCCCAGCTCGCACTCGCCTGGGTGGTCAACCAGGGAGATGACATCGTTCCGATCCCGGGCGCGCGCAGGATCGAGCATCTGGAGCAGAACGTGGCTGCCGCCGGAATCGTCCTCACCGACAGGGAACGCGCCGAACTCGGCGAAGCGCTCTCTCCAGCGCTGGTCGCAGGAAAACGCTACACCGATGCGTCGCTGGCACTGACGAACAGGTGAAGACCCGGCCGGCAGCGGCGAAGTCCTGGAGGACATCGCAATTCCATTGCGATGTCCTACCTATGAGAAGATGCCCGCCTTCGTGGGAACAGGAGCGGCCTGCGGGGCGGATAGCCGCGTCTGTCACCGCTCCGGAAAGGAGGAAAAAACCATGTCCGAAGAGCAGGCCATCAGCGCGGTCGTCCATCTTTATGTCGACGGCATGGCCTTCGCCAACGAGGGAGCCTTGCGCAAGGCCTTCCATCCGAGCGCATCGATCGTCGGCAACTCAGGAGGAGCCGTCGAGTGGCAGACACGCGACGCCTTCATCGCCTCCATCGTGAGAGAGGGCGCGGCGTCCCCGGATACGCAGCCGCTCATGGAAGTGGAGATGGTCCACGTCACCGGCGACGTCGCCAGCGTGAAGGTGATCGATGAATTCGCCGGCGCGCGCTATTCCGATTACCTGTCCTTGCTGAAGGTCGACGGGCGATGGCTGATCGTCAACAAGGTCTGGCACCGGCATGGCTAGTTGCGCGTCTCATAAGACGCGGGGGCGCTGTAGGACTTTTCGGAGGATTGCAATCTCTGCTTTTTCCTCATCCCTGCGCTCGTCACAGGGATGAGAGCGGCGCCGCGTCTGCGGCGCGGGAAGCGTTCGTTCAGCCCAAGGACTTGGGCTGGCTGGATTCCTGTGACAAGCACAGGAATGAGGAAACCAAACCGGCTCCCCCTCACCTATTCATCAGGCCCGCAGCACGCCCCCGGTGCTCTTTGCCACGTTGGCGACGATGCGCGAGGTCAGCGCCTCGAAATCCTCGTCGGTCAGGGTGCGCTCTACCGGCTGGATCGTTACCTCGATCGCAACCGACTTCCTGCCCTCGCCGAGAGATGCGCCTTCGAAGACGTCGAAGACGTTGACGGCCGTAACCAGTTTGCGGTCGGCGCCGGACGCCGCCCTGACGATCGCAGCGGCCTCGACCGCCTTGTCTACGACGAAGGCGAAGTCGCGTTTGACTGCCTGGAAGGGCGAAAGCTCCAGTGCCGGCTTGGTGCGGGTCGTCTTCTTCTTCGGCTCCGGCATGGCATCGATATAGATCTCGAAGCCTGAAAGCGGCCCGGAGACGTCGAGGGCGTCCAAGGTCTTCGGGTGGAACTCCCCGAAAGCGCCGAGCACGATCTTCGGGCCGAGCTTGATCGTCGCCGAGCGGCCGGGATGATACCAGGCGGGACCGCCGGCTTCGAACTGGACATTGGCCATCGGCACGCCGCAGGCCTCGAGCACGGCGATGGCATCGGCCTTCGCGTCGAAGACATCGACCGGCTTGCCGCCGCCCTTTACGGCGTTCGACCACGACCGGCCGGTGCCGTTGAGCGATGCGGTGCCGCGGCGGATGCCGCCGGCGACGCGGCGCTGCGCCTCGGGCGTGTCGCCGTCATAGATGCCGGAAACCTCGAAGATCGCGACATCGCCGTAGCCCTTGTCGGCATTGCGCTGCGCCGCGGCCAGGAGGCCCGGCAGGAGCGACGGCCGCATGTCCGACATGTCGGCGGCGATCGGATTGGCCAGCTTCAGTTCCGGCCGGCCGCCGCCGAAGAGTTTTGCATGCTCTTCCGGGATGAAGGACCAGGTGACGGCTTCGAGCATGCCGCGGCTTGCGAGCGCACGCCGCGCCTGGCGCGTGCGGATCTGCAGCACCGTCAGGATCTTGCCGTTGACGGCATTGTGGCTTGCAAGCGGCGCGGCGACGATGTTGTCGACGCCATGGATGCGCATGACCTCCTCTACGAGGTCCGCCTTGCCGTCGATGTCCGGCCGCCAGGAAGGGACGGTTACCGTCAGGCGTTCGCCGGAGCCCTCGACGCCGAAGCCGAGCTTCCTGAGGATGGAAACGCTCTCCTCGGAGGAGACCTCGAGGCCGGTCAGGCGCTTGACCTCTGAGACCGGGAAATCGAGGGACTTGGGCTCGTGGCCCTCATAACCGACGACGTCCATCTTGGCCGCGGTACCACCGCAGAGCTCCAGCACCAGTTCGGTCGCCCGTTCGAGGCCAGGCGCCATGTATTCCGGATCGACGCCGCGCTCGAAGCGGTAGCGCGCATCGGTGATGATGCCGAGCGTGCGGCCGGTCTTGGCGATGTTCATCGGATCCCAGAGCGCCGATTCGATCAGCACGTCGGTCGTCGCCTCGTCACAGCCGGAATGCTCGCCGCCCATGATGCCGCCGATCGACTCGACGCCTTCTTCGTCGGCGATCACCACATTGGCGGGCGACAGCGTATATTCGCGCGTGTCGAGCGCCAGCACCTTTTCGCCTTCCCTGGCACGGCGGACCGTCAGGTTGCCCGCGACCTTCGCCGCGTCGAAGACATGCAGCGGCCGGCCCTGGTCGAAGGTCAGGTAATTGGTGATATCGACCAGCGCGTTGATCGGGCGGAGGCCGATGGCAGTCAGCCGCTGGCGCATCCAGGCGGGGCTCGGGCCGTTCTTCACGCCGCGCACGAGGCGAAGCGCGAAGCCGGGGCAGAGATGCCTGTCCTCACCGAGATCGAGGCGGACCTTGACGGGCGTCTCGCCTTCCACCGCGAAGGACGGCGCCGGTCGCGTCTTCAAGGTGCCGAGACCGGATGCCGCGAGATCGCGGGCGATGCCGTGGACGCTGGTGCAATCCGGCCGGTTCGGGGTCAGGTTTATCTCGATGACCGGGTCGTCGAGGCCGGCATAGGTCGCATAACTGGTGCCGACCGGCGCGTTCTCGGGCAGATCGATGATGCCGGTGTGGTCGTCGGAGATCTCCAGCTCCTTTTCCGAGCACATCATGCCGCGGCTTTCGACGCCACGGATGTTACCGACGGAGAGCGTCACGCCGATGCCGGGCACATGGGTGCCGGGCGCGGCAAAGGCACCGACGAGGCCCTTGCGCGCGTTCGGCGCGCCGCAGACGACCTGCACCGACTCACCGGAGCCGGTGTCGACCATCAGCACTCTGAGCTTGTCGGCATTCGGATGCTGCTCGGCGGAGATCACCCTGGCGATGACGAAGGGCTTGAACGCCGCCTTGTCGTCGACATCCTCGACTTCCAGCCCGATCATCGTCAGGCGGGCGCAGATTTCCTCGAGCGAGGCGTCGGTTTCCAGATGGTCCTTCAGCCAGGAGAGCGTGAACTTCATGATGTCACCTGTGTCCTTGATTTTCTGCGCGGGTCACGCCGAGAGGCCGCCGAAGAGCGTCGGCATGTCGAGCGGGCGGAAGCCGTAATGGGTCATCCAGCGGACATCGGCATTGAAGAAGTCGCGCAGGTCGGGCATGCCGTATTTCAGCATGGCGATGCGATCGAGGCCCATGCCCCAGGCGAAGCCTTGATATTCGTCCGGATCGAGGCCGCCGGCCCTGAGCACGTTCGGATGCACCATGCCGCAGCCGAGAATCTCCATCCAGTCCTTGCCCTCGCCGAACTTGACGATCGGGCCGGAGCGGTCGCACTGGATGTCGACCTCGAAGGAGGGTTCCGTGAACGGGAAGAAGGACGGGCGGAAGCGCATCGTCACCTGATCGACCTCGAAGAAGGCCTTGCAGAATTCCTCGAGCACCCAACGCATATTGGCGACATTCGCCGTCCTGTCGATGACGAGACCTTCCACCTGATGAAACATCGGCGAGTGGGTCGCGTCGGAATCCTGGCGATACGTCTTGCCCGGAATGATGATGCGGATCGGCGGCTGCCCGGCCTCCATCGTGCGTATCTGCACCGGCGAGGTGTGCGTGCGCAGCACCTTGCGCTCACCCTTCTCGTCGGGCGCGAAGAAGAAGGTGTCGTGCATCTCGCGGGCCGGATGACCTTCGGGGAAGTTCAGGGCCGTGAAGTTGTAGTAGTCGGTCTCGATATCCGGCCCCTCGGCAATCGAGAAACCCATGTCGCCGAAGATCGCGGTGATTTCGTCGACGATCTGGCTGATCGGATGGATGCGGCCGCGCTCGGCCGGCGAGGACCGGACGGGCAGGCTGATGTCCACCGTCTCGCGCGCCAGCCGTTCGGCGATCGCCGCGTCCTTGAGCGCCGTCTTGCGGGCGGAGATCGCCTCCGTCACCGTGTTCTTCAGCGCATTGATGCGCGCGCCGCGGGTCTGGCGCTCCTCCGGGCTCATCGAACCGAGCGTCTTCAGCAGTTCCGAGATCGATCCCTTCTTGCCGAGCGCGCCGACGCGCACCGCCTCGATCGCCCCCTCGTCGGCGGCGGCGTCGATTTCCGCCAGCAAGGTCCGTTCCAATGTTTCCAGTTCACTCATTCTGTCCTGCCTCGATGCGGTTCGTGTATCGGTTCGACACTTCGGCGCTAGGATCGCCCCGCGAGCCGAACAAGAAAAACCCGCGCCAGCCCTGCCAGCGCGGGTTTCCCAACAATTTCAGAAACGGTCTTGGGAAAACGCTGGCTTAACGGACAGCGCTTTCAAACTCGTTTGCCGTGCCGGCTTCCTTGAGATAGGCGAGCGCCTTCTTGGAAGCTTCGACCAGGGCGCCGAATGCTGCCGGCTCATGGATTGCCATGTCGGACAGAACCTTGCGATCGACTTCTATACCGGCCTTGTTCAGACCGTCGATGAAGCGGCCGTAGGTAAGGCCGAACTCGCGGACGGCAGCGTTGATGCGCTGGATCCAGAGCGCGCGGAAATTGCGTTTGTTGACCTTGCGGTCGCGGTAAGCAAACTGCTTGGAACGATCCACCGCTGCCTTGGCGGCGCGGATGGTGTTCTTGCGGCGGCCGTAGAAGCCCTTGGCTGCCTTGAGCGTCTTCTTGTGCTTGGCGTGGGAGGTTACGCCGCGTTTTACACGTGCCATGTCATGATCTCCTTAAAATCCAAATCGCCAGACGTCTTAAAGACCGTTAGGCAGGTAGTTCTTGACGACCTTCTTGCCATCGGGCTCAGCGAGAACCATGGTTCCGCGCGCGTCGCGAATGAACTTGTTGGACCGCTTGATCATACCGTGGCGCTTGCCAGCAGCAGCAGCTCGAACTTTGCCGGTTGCGGTGATTTTGAACCGCTTTTTGGCAGACGATTTCGTCTTCATCTTGGGCATTTTGCTACTCCATTGTTCTTGATATGCGAAACAGGCAGACGAGGCCCATTTCCAGCGTTAAGAACGGCCACGGCATGCCCTGCCGGACCGTTCGGACGGGGGCTTATAACCGCACATCCCGGAAAAGGCAAGCGGTCCGGAGGTCGCTCGCGCGTAAGCTTTCCCAAAAAGGAAAGCCGCCCCACGAACTCCTCCCGGGGCGGCTTCACCAAGCGTGTCTGGTCTGTCAGGCTCCGCCGGTCACTTCGGCGCAAGAACCATCATCATCTGGCGGCCTTCGAGCTTGGGTTCGGCTTCCACCTTGGCGATTTCCTGGGTGTCGTCCTTGACCTGCATCAGAAGTTTCATGCCGAGTTCCTGGTGGGCCATTTCGCGGCCGCGGAACTTCAGCGTCACCTTGACCTTGTCGCCTTCCTCGAAGAAGCGGTTCATGGCCTTCATCTTCACCTCATAATCATGGGTGTCGATGTTGGGGCGCATCTTGATTTCCTTGATCTCGACGATCTTCTGCTTCTTGCGCGCCTCGGCGGCTTTCTTCTGGTTCGCGTATTTCAGCTTGCCGAGGTCGAGGATCTTGCACACCGGCGGATCGGAGTTCGGTGCGATCTCTACGAGGTCGAGACCGGCCTCGTCCGCCATGCGGAGCGCCTGGTCGATCGGAATGCTGCCCAAGTTCTGGCCTTCGGCATCGATAAGCTGAACCCGGGGGACCCGGATTTCCTTGTTTGCGCGCGGTCCTTCCTTGACTGGAGCGTCCGCTTTGAAGGGTCTGCGAATGGTCGTACTCTCCTCGAGCTATTGATAGTAAATATTCGGTCAAACGGTCAGCGCGATCTCAAACAGAAGCGCTTGAAACAGTCACTGACGGCAATGTGTGAATTGCGGCTCCAGAGTCAATAGCATGGCCCGCAATGAAAATCATCCTCTGTCGATGCCCGAAAGAATCTGTTTTAGAAGGAAATCCGTCATTATCAGGCCTTCAGGGAGTTACTCGATGTCGACCACGCCGGCTGAAACCGAGATCACGCGGATCGAAGTGGGAACGGGAGAAGCGGCGAGAAGCATCGCCATGCGTATCTTCCGCGCCGGAAATCCGTCGGATGTCCAATCGAAAGACCGGCAGCATCCAGGCCATCCGGCGCTCGTCTGGCTCGGCGGCTACCGATCCGACATGACCGGAACGAAGGCGGTGGAGGTCGAGCGGCACGCGCGCGAGGCCGGCACCGACTGCATTCGCTTCGACTATTCGGGCCATGGCGCGTCGGACGGCGACTACAGGGACGGCACGATCTCGCGCTGGGTCGAGGAGAGTCTCGCCGTGATCGATCACGCCGCGACGGCGCGCATGATCCTGATCGGTTCCTCCATGGGTGCCTGGGTCGCGCTGCGCCTTGCCGAGAAGCTCAAAAGCCGCGCCCGCCTCGGGGAAGGTGGGGTCGGCCGCCTTTGCGGCCTCGTGCTGATCGCCCCGGCCCCCGACTTCACCGCCGAGCTCATCGAGCCCAATCTTACCGATGCCGAAAGGACCTCGCTCGCCGAACGCGGTTATTTCGAAGAGCCATCGGAATACAGCCCCGAACCCAATGTTTTCACCCGCGCGCTGATCGAGGATGGCCGCAACAACCTCGTCATGAAAGGGCCGATCGAAACCGGCTGCCCGGTGCACATTCTCCAGGGCATGCGCGATCCGGACGTCCCCTACACGCATGCCCTCAAGCTGATGGAGCACATGCCGGCTGACGACGTCGTCATGACCCTGATCCGCGATGGCGACCACCGGTTGTCCCGTGAGGAGGACATTGCCAAATTGAAACAGGCGATCGACGCCATGCTGACCAAGGCCTGAGTGCACGGCTAGTCCATCCGGCCTAATCAAATTCCCTGAGATTGCTTCGCAAGGCACAGCCAAACCCCTGCGCTGGCGGGCTTCCGCGTCCGTCTGCCCCGAGCCTTAACCATAAAACGGACTAGTCCGAATCAGGCGATTGACTCCGACAAGCGGAGTATATTAACTCTTTATTAACGATTAGAGCAGCGCAGGGGAAACTCCTAATAAAGCTGTCGACAACTTTTGATTGCGCGGATCGATCCGGAAGGTACGGATGCGGGCGCGTTGCAGGGGATCTGTATGCAGTCTTGGACCGGGGTTAAGGCAAGTTTCGCGGCGCTGTGTGCGCTTTTCATTTCCACGAACACGGCAATTCCCGCACAGGCGGGAGCTACTCCCTGGATGCAGACCGGCGCGGTGACCTCGCAGCCGATCGGGCATTACGAGTTCTGTCAGAAGCACAGGGGCGAGTGCAGCGTCCGTTCGAAGGCGACGGTGCCGCCGCGTGTCACCGCCGGCGGCTGGGCTGCCATTCGCCAGGTCAACGCTTCCGTCAACCGGCAGATCGCGCCGGTAACCGACATCGAGCTTACCGGCCGGGACGAGGTGTGGTCCTATCCGGGGAGACAGGGCGATTGCGAGGACTTCGCGCTCGAAAAGCGCAGACGCCTCATGCAGAAGGGCTTCTCCGCCGGCAACCTGCTGATGACGGTGGTGCGCAAGCCGGATGGCGAGGGCCATGCGGTGCTGACGGTACGCACAGCGCAGGGCGACTTCGTTCTCGACAATCTCGACGATGGGGTGAAGCTGTGGACGCACACGCCCTACCGCTTCCTCAAGCGGCAGGCGACGACCCACAGCGGCCGTTGGGTCACCATCGACAATGGCGGGGAAGTGCTCGTCGGTTCCGTCGGAAACTGATCCCGTCGAACGGTTCTATTCAAAAAGGCCGCATCCTGCGGCCTTTTTGATGCGTGTCGGTGAAATCGCTCGGATCCCAAAGCGGGCGATGAAGTAACGCGTACCGTCCCCGAAATCCCTCCTTCCTGTGCTCGTCACAGGAATCCAGCCAGACCAGGTCCTTGGGCTGAAAGAGCTCATCCCCGCGCCGCAGACGCGGCTGCTGCTCGCTGTGACGAGCACGACTCCAGAGCACTTCCAGGAAAAGTCTAAGCATTCCCGATGACGATGCCGGCGGCAAGAACCAGGCCGCCACCGAGCACCACCTGGAAGGCGGCCCTCAGGAAGGGCGTTTCCATATAGCGGTTCTGGATGAAGGCGATTGCCCATAGTTCGAAGAACACGATTGCCGCCGCCGTCATTGTCGCGGTCCAGAAATGCGGAATGAGATAGGGCAGAGCGTGGCCGAGACCGCCGAGTGCCGTCATGATGCCCGAGGCAAGCCCGCGCTTGACCGGCGAGCCGCGGCCGGAAAGCTTGCCGTCATCATGCGCCGCCTCGGTGAAACCCATCGATATGCCTGCGCCGACGGAGGCCGACAGACCGACGAGAAAGGTCTGCCACGTATCCTGCGTGGCGAAGGCTGCGGCGAAGATCGGCGCGAGCGTCGAAACGGAGCCATCCATCAGTCCCGCGAGGCCCGGCTGCACATAGGTGAGTATGAACTGGCGGCGTGAGGTCTCATCTTCCTCGTCGCGCACGTCCACCGGCGTATGCTCCTCACCGAGCCGGCGGGCGAGCGATTCATGCGACTTCTCGGCGATCGCCAGATCGCCCAAGAGCTTGCGCGTCGCCGCGTCCCGCGTGCGCGCCGCAGCCTCGACGTAAAACCGGTGCGCCGCCTCCTCCATCGCCTCGGCTTCGGCGCGCGCCTTCTCGATCGGCATCTCGGCGATCAGCCAATCGGGTTTGCGCTCCGGGAAATCACGCACGTGTTCGCGCCGAACGAGCGGGATGCGGTTGCCGAAACGGGCGACGTGCAGGTCGATCAGGGCCTGGCGGTGGTGGCTTTCCTCCTCCGCCATTTCCTCGAAAACCCTTGCGGAATGGGGGTATTTTTGGCGCAGAGCGTCGGCATAGGCGAGATAGATGCGTCCGTCGTCCTCTTCCGAGGATATGGCGAGGGCAAGGATTTCCTGTTCGCTCAAGGACAGGAACGGACGTTTGTAACGGGAGAAAAGCCGGGAGAGCATCGCAAGACCTTCTTTAGAATAATTCTAAATAGGCGCCGATGCGTGAAGCGTCAAGGCGGTGGATCGGCGGCAACGCGTCCTTCTTCGCGGCGCGCACTCGCCCCCTCCCCTTGTGGGGAGGGATTGGAAGGGTCAACCCGGGGGTTGAGTCAAACCGCCAGATCGAGCGCCTTTTCCTTCTCGATATAGGTGCGCTGCAGATCGGTGATGTAATCACGAACGATCGGCGCCGCGTCGCGTGATCGCGACAGCTGCATATGGAAGACGAGCTGGCTGCCGGTGCGGAACATCATTTCCGCGCTGATCAGGTAGAACTCCCACATGCGGGCGAAGCGCTCGTCGTACATCGCCACCACCTTGTCGCGATTCTCGTCGAAGCGCGCGCCCCAATGGGCGAGCGTGGTAGCATAGTGCACGCGCAGGAATTCGAGATCGGTCACCCAAAGGCTGTTGCGTTCGACCACCTCGAAGACCTCCGACAATGCCGGGGAATAGGCGCCGGGGAAGATGTATTTGCGGAGCCAGGCGCTCGCCATGCCGGGCGGGCTCATATGACCGATCGAATGGAGCACGGCCAGCCCGTCATCCGGCATCAACGCATTCAGTTTCTTGAAGAACTCGTCATAGTGATGGACGCCGACATGCTCGAACATGCCGACCGAAACGATCCGGTCGAACGGCCCCTCGACGTCGCGGTAGTCCTTGAGTTCGAAGCGCACGCGGTCCGCCATTCCGGCCGCACGTGCCCGCTCGGAGGCGAGCGCCTGCTGTTCCTTGGAAAGGGTGACACCCAGCACCTCGACGTCTTCGAGCGAGGCGAGATAGAGGGCGAGATCGCCCCAGCCGCAGCCGATGTCGAGTACCCTCATGCCCGGCTTCAGACAGAGCTTTGCCGCAAGCAGTCTCAGCTTGTTTCGCTGCGCAGCCTCCAAAGTCTCGTGCGGCTCGCGGAAATAGGCGCAGGAATAGAGCATGTTCTCGTCGAGGAACAGCTTGTAGAAATCATTGCCTAGATCGTAATGATGCGCGACGTTCTGCTGCGCCTTGCCCTTGGGGTTGGCCTGCTGGCGCTTGCGAAAACGCATCTTCACCGCCCGTAGCAGCTTCTGGATCGGATAGGAGCCGAGCGACAGGCGGTTGATCGAAAAGAGCGTCAGGAAGTCCCGCAGCGTCGAGCCTTCCTCGAAACGCATGGTCCCGTCCATATAGGCTTCACCGGCGGCGAGCTCGGCATTGAAGACGAGGCTGCGATAGAGCCGCTTGTCGGTGAGCCGCATCGTCACGCTCGGCCCCGGCTCGCCGGCAAAGACGTGCCGCTTGCCGTCGGCATCGATTACCGTGAGCGTCCCCTTGCGAATGAACGACTTCATCATATGCGATAATGGAAACATGCAGTGCCGCGCCTCTCATCCCGATCCGGAGGGCGGCATCCTAAGCACTTCAAGAAAAAATGTGTAACGGTTTTCCGTGCGGAAGCGCTCGGTTTCACAGGCTTCGAGCGTTTCGCCGCTTCAATTGAACGGTGAAACGAGAACGGGGACGGCAGTCATCGACGACCGTCCCCGTTTCGATCTCCGTCAGGACAGATCAGTCCTTGGCACGCTCGACATAGGACCCGTCTTCGGTCGCAATGACGACGCGGGTGCCGGCCTGGATGTGCGGCGGCACCAGGGTACGAACCCCGTTCGAAAGCACGGCCGGCTTGTAGGAGGAGGAGGCCGTCTGGCCCTTGACGACCGGCTCCGTCTCGGTGATTTCGAGAGTGACGTGGCGCGGCAGGTCGATGGCGATGGCAATGCCTTCGTGGATCGACAGCATCACGGCCATGCCTTCCTGAAGATAGGCCTTCAAATCGCCGATGTCTTCGGAGCTCATGACGAGCTGGTCGTAGCTTTCCGGGTTCATGAAGTGGAAGCCTTCGCCATCTTCATAAAGGAAGGTGTGCTCGCGGTCTTCGACGAAGGCGCGCTCGACCTGCTCGGTCGTGCGGTAGCGCTCGGAGACCTTCACGCCGTCGGAGATGCGGCGCATGTCGACCTGCGTGACCGGCGTGCCCTTGCCCGGATGGAAGTTCTGCGCGGTGAGCACGACATAAAGCTTGCCGTCGACGTCGAGAACGTTGCCCTTGCGGACCGAAGAAGCGATGACCTTGACCATTAGTCTTCCTTGTAACAGAGGTATCAGCGACACGAGCGGGCCGGAGATCGGCCCGGAAGGGACGCGAAAATTCAGTTTTCGCGCCGCCACTACCCTAATTTCGCGCAAATAGCCAGCCTGAGCGGCATTCGCGCGGAAGAAAGCCTGGACCGAACCGACCATGCCGCATGCTTCTCCCTGGTGGACACCCGATGTCCATGCCGACCGGCGCCCCTTCCTGATCGGGCGCAATCGCATCCAGTCGGCGCTCCGCCGGTTCTTCGACGAACGCGGTTTCGTCGAGGTCGACACGGCAGCGCTGCAGGTATCGCCGGGCAACGAGGCGCATCTGCACGCCTTTGCGACCGAGGCGCTTGGGCTCGACGGCTCCGTCCAGCCGCTCTATCTCCACACCTCTCCCGAATTCGCCTGCAAGAAGCTCATTGCCGCCGGCGAACGGCGCATCGCCTGTTTCGCACATGTCTACCGCAACCGCGAGCGCGGCCCGCTGCATCATCCGGAATTCACCATGCTCGAATGGTACCGGGCCGAGGAGAGCTACGAGACGCTGATGCATGACTGCGCCGGAATTCTCGCGCTCGCCGCCGAGACAGTCGCCGCGCGGTCCCTCGTCTATCAGGGAAGAGCGTGCGATCCCTTCGCCGAGCCGGAGCGGCTCTCGGTCGCCGAGGCCTTCGCGCGCTTCGCGGGGATAGACCTTCTCGCCTCGATCCAGGAAGACGGCTCCACCGACCGCGACGGCCTCGCGGCGGCCATGCGGGAGGTGGGCTTGCGTGTCGCCGGAGACGATGGCTGGGCCGATCTCTTCAGCCGCGTGCTCGTCGAAAGGGTCGAGCCCAATCTCGGCTTCGGGCGCGCCACGATCCTCGACGAATATCCGGTCGCCGAGGCCGCACTTGCCCGGCCTGCAGCCGGCGACCCTCGCGTGGCAGAGCGTTTCGAGCTCTATGCCTGCGGCGTCGAACTCGCAAATGCCTTCGGCGAATTGACCGATGCCGCCGAGCAGCGCCGCCGGTTCGAGCTGGAAATGGCGGAAAAGGCGCGGGTCTACGGCGAGACCTACCCGATCGACGAGGATTTCCTCGCGGCGCTCGTCGGCATGCCCGAGGCGAGCGGCATCGCGCTCGGCTTCGACCGTCTGGTCATGCTGGCAACGGGTGCATCCCGCATCGACCAGGTTCTTTGGGCCCCGGTCGCGGAGGTCAGGCCATGACTGCGGAGCGCGCCATCAGGACAGCGCGCGAGCTCGCCGACGCCGGCCTCGTTGGGCCAGAGCAGGAAGAGGCGATTTCCCGTGTCGCGTCCCGCTACGCCGTAGCCATCAGCCCGGCAATCGCGCGCCTTGTGAACCGGGACGATCCGAACGACCCGATTGCGCGGCAGTTCGTGCCCGACATGGCCGAACTCACACTCCTGCCGGAAGAGCGTGCCGATCCGATCGGCGACGGCACGCACAGCCCGGTTGCCGGCATCGTCCACCGTTATCCGGACCGGGTGCTCCTGAAGGCGGTTCATGTCTGCCCGGTCTACTGCCGCTTCTGTTTCCGCCGCGAGATGGTCGGCCCCGAGGGTCTCGGCACCCTCGCGCCCGCGGAACTCGATGCGGCGCTCGCCTATATCGCCGGGCGTCCGGAAATCTGGGAGGTGATTCTGACCGGCGGCGATCCGCTGGTGCTCTCGCCCCGGCGGCTTGGCGAAATCATGGTGCGGCTCGCAGAAATCGAGCACGTCAAGGTCGTGCGCTTCCACACGCGCGTGCCGGTGGTCGAGCCCGAACGGGTGGATGCGGGGCTGATCGCCGCTTTGAGGAGCAGCGGCAAGGCGACCTATGTGGCGCTTCATGCCAACCATCCGCGGGAACTCACCGCCGAGGCGCGCGCCGCCGCCGCGCGGCTGATCGATGCGGGCATCGTCATGGTGAGCCAGTCGGTGCTGCTGAAGGGCGTCAACGACGACCCGGACGTGCTCGCCGCGCTGATGCGCGCCTTCGTCGAGACGCGGATCAAGCCCTATTACCTGCACCATCCGGATCTTGCGCCCGGCACCGGCCATTTCCGGCTGTCCATCGAGGAGGGCCAGGCTCTCGTCGCCTCGCTGCGTGGACGCGTCTCGGGCCTTTGCCAACCCGCCTACATCCTCGACATCCCCGGCGGCTACGGCAAGGCCATCGTCAGCGCCAGCGCGATCGAGGCGGAAGGCGGCGGCTGCTACACGGTCACCGACTTCCGCGGGAACAGGCACGACTATCCGCCGAAGGGGTGAGGCCGTATCGGAACGTGAAAGGGCCGCCCGGACGATCCGCGCGGCCCTTCGCCATAATGTTTGAAGCCGTTCAGCCCTGCTTGATCGGCGCGATCGAGATTTCGACGCGGCGGTTCTGGGCGCGGCCGACTTCGGTGGCGTTCGACGCAATCGGCCGCTCCAGGCCGTAGCCCACTGCCGACATGCGGCGCTGGTCGACGCCGCGGCTGGCGAGATAGTTGGCGACCGAGGCCGCGCGCCGCTCCGAAAGTCCCTGGTTGTAGGAGGCGCTGCCGGTCGAGTCGGTGTGACCGTCGACGTCGATCAGCGTCTTGTTGAACTTGCGCAGCACGATCGCAACCGAGTCGAGGGTCGGATAGAAGGCCGGAATCACCTGGTCGCGGTCGGTCGCGAAGGTGATGTTCGACGGCATGTTCAGGATGATGCGATCGCCGGCGCGGGTGACCGAAACGCCGGTGCCCTGCAACTGCGCCCGCAGTTCCGATTCCTGCTGATCCATGTAGTTTCCGACCAGGCCGCCGCCGAGAGCGCCTATGCCTGCGCCGACAAGAGCGGCATCACGCCGGCCCGCGGCACTGCCGCCCACCAGAAGACCGGTCGCAGCGCCGAGACCCGCGCCGATCAAAGCGCCTCCGGCCGTGTTCGACATCTTCTGTTCTCCCGTATAGGGATCGGTGGTGGTGCATCCGGAAAGATAGACGGCCACGACAGCCAGGATGGCGCATTTCTTGATCATCGAATCAATTGTCCCCATTGGTGCTCAGGATCGGTTCATACTATCGATTGCGGCAGGAAGATGAAGGGGCCTTCTACTTTCCCCGATCGAGGGTATTGCGGTGCACCATTTCTGCCGGACCTCGCCATATTGCTGACCAGAGGGCTCGCTAACCGAAGGTTCACGCGCTTGGCGCTATGGTCTGCCGGGCCCGGTTCGGCGTAAAGAATGCGAACCGCGGGCGCCGCATGGAGCGCCCGCAAATCGTGAAAGGAAAAATCATGGCGGTCGAGTTCGGCGATTCGCAACGCAGCCTCAGCGACACGCTCACCGGCATGATCGCTTCGATCAGAGGCAATACGATCACGCTGCGCGAGCTGATGATCGAGATCGGCGAGCAGGGCTTCCTCCTTCTTTGCGCGCTGCTGACCCTGCCGTTCCTGATCCCGGTTTCCATTCCGGGCGTCAGCACCGTCTTCGGGGCGGCCATCATTCTCATTTCGCTCGCGATCACCCTCAACCGCGTACCCTGGCTGCCGAAGCGCATCCTCGATCGGGAGATCGACACGGAAAAGCTCGTGCCGACGCTCCGCAAAGGTGCGGCACTGGTCTCGAAGCTCGACCGCTATGTGCGCCCGCGGGTCAATTTTTTGACCGAAGGCGCCCTGATGAACCGTTTCAACGGGTTGATGATCATGGCCGGTGGCGTGCTTCTCATGTTTCCGCTCGGGCTGATTCCGCTGTCGAACACGCTGCCCGGCATCGCCATCCTGCTCCTGTCGCTCGGCATCATCCAGCGCGACGGGCTGATGGTGGCCGGCGGCTATTTCTTCCTGTTCGCGACCACCGTCTATTTCGCAGTTCTCGGCTATGCCGCTTTCGCCGCCGGCCAGGGGCTCTCGCACTTCTTCGTTTCGTGATTGCGACGGCAACCGGACGGGTCCATCCGAGCCGCCCTATGTGGCAAGGTGCTTGTAGAAGAATGTCGTCGCGCAATAGCGGCCGTCCGGCATCAGCGCGTAGTCGGGAACGACACCGGCGCGCGTCCAGCCGAAGCGCTCGTAGATCGCTTCGGCCGGCTCTCCGGTCGCCGTGTCGAGGACCAGGACTCTTCTGCCGCGCCTGAGGGCTTCCGCCTCGGCTGCGTCCATCAGGCGACGCGACAGGCCGAGGCCGCGGGCGTCGCGGTGGACGAGCAGTTTCCTGACATCGGCGCGATGCGGCTGGTTCGGCATCGTGCCGACGCCGAGCTGCACGGTGCCCGCCATCCGGCCATCGACTTCGGCCGCGAGGAGAACCGTTTCGCCGCGCCCGACGGCGGCGGCGACGCCCGCCCAGAATTGAACGGCGGCGTGCGGCGAAAAGGGATGCATGAAGCCGACCGAAGCGCCGCCTTCGACGCAATCGGAGAGGATTTCGGCCAGAGCCGGCAGGGCGGCCAGGGTTTCTTCTGCGGTGAGCACGCGTATATCGGCGTCGGGCATGTCAAACCTTGTTGCGGCAGAGGATGACGGCGTAATGCGCCGGTTCCTCGTGGGGATTGTAAAAGATGTGGGCCTCTTCGAGCCCCATGAAGAGGCAGTCGCCCGGCTCCAAGAGCTGTCGTCCGCTTTCCATCGTCAGTTCGAGGCGGCCGGAAAAAAGCCAGAGGTGCTGGGTGATGCCGCGGTCCATCGGCTGTCGCTCGAAGACGACGCGGGCGCCGGGCGGAAACTCGACCTCGACGATGTCGACCGGCGAACCGACGCCTTCGGGTGAAACGGAACGGCGCAGGTAGCCGCTTTCGGGATCGCGCCACAGCCGCTGCTCCGCGCGCCGGGCCAAGGGCGAGGCCTCGCCCCTCTCGGAAGCAAAAAGCGCCGAAAGCGTCGTGCCCAACGCGCTGCATAGCTTCGCCAGAAGCTGCGCCGTCGGGCTCGCCTCGCCGCGTTCGATGCGCGAAATCATGGCGCGGCTGACGCCGGAGCGGCCGGCCAGGTTGTCAAGCGTAAGATCCCCGGCCATGCGCAGCTCGCGCAGGCGCATGCCGATGGTCTCTTCGAGAGGGGCGAGTGCATTTTCCATTATCTGAGACTGCACTTCTCATATAATGGAGTCAAGGCGATCGAACCGAGAAATAAATTCGCGCATGCCGCTTTGACGACAGCGCCGGTCCGGGTCCTGCTTTATCGTCCAGACTCTGCGCCGATTCTTAAAAAACATCCAACTTCAATAATTTAGATCATCTTCATACGATCGGCAGAAGGACAGGCAGATGCATCGATCTCCTTCGTCGCTGCTGTCGATCGCGAGCATCGTCGCCTCCATGACATCGGTCGCGGTCGGCAACGGCATGATGCTCGCCTATGTGCCCTTCGTGCTGACGCGCTCGGCGGCGCCGGACTGGGTCCCGGGAGCCGCCGTGACGGCGATTGCCTTCGGCGGGCTGATCGGCTGCCTCATGGGCGGCTCGCTCATTCGCCGCGTCGGCCACGCCCGCGCCTTTTCCTGCTCGATGGCGCTGGTCATTCTCGCGGCGCTGACGATCAGCCTCGGCGTCCACCCGCTGCTTTGGGTCGTCGCACGCGGCCTCTACGGCATTGCCGCCAACATGAATTTCATCATCACGCAGAGCTGGCTCAACCATGCCAGCGAGAACCACTGGCGCGGCCGGGCGATGGCGCTCTTCTACATGGCCTATGTCATCGGGCTCGGCGCCGGCGCCTGGCTCTTCGGGCAAATCCCGGTCGAGGGCAATCTCGCCCCGATCGTCACGATCTTCTTCACCGCGGTCGCCATCCTGCCGATCGGCCTCACGCGCCTGCCCACGCCGCCCGCCCCTGCCCGGGTCAGCATCGACATTCCCATGGTCTGGCGGATTTCTCCGGTCGCCTTCATCGGCGTGCTTGCATCCGGCGGCCTCTCCATGCTGGTGCAGGGCTTTACGCCGATCTATGCCGCCGCCAATTCCGTCAGTCAGAAAGACGTAGCGGCATTGATGTTCGTCATGCAGTTCGGTCTGCTCTTCATCCAGTATCCGATGGGCGCCCTTTCAGACCGCACCGACCGCCGGATCGTCCTCATCGCCACCTGTATGCTCGTCATCGCCGCGGGCATCGCTGCGCTCGCCGTCTCCTTCGACAACCTGCTCCTGCTCATGCTGGTTTTCGCGATGTTCGCGGGAGCGGTCGAGACGGTCTATTCGATCGCCAATGCGCATGCCAACGATCGAACCGATCCGGCAGATTTCGTGCCGCTCGCCAGCACCATGCTGGTCGCCTGGTCGGCAGCGGCGACCCTCGTTCCGATGCTCGTGACCTTGCTGACGCCGGCCTTCGGCCAACGGACCTTCATCTATGCGACGATGACGGTGGCGCTCCTCTACGCCCTTTTCGTGCTCGTTCGCCTCCGCTCGCGCGAACGCGTCCCGCCCGAGCACTGCGACAGCTTCGAATTCAAAAGCGCCCAGGTGCCGAATGCCGCGGCACTCGCCGAGACGGAAGCGCGAGCGGAACGGCCGGTCAGACGCCCGGATTTATAGTGAACGAAGCCTTCATTTCCCGCTTTGCGCCGCCTGATCACGCTGCTATATGCGGCCCATGAGCACACCATCTTCCAAGACGCCCCTGTCGCATATCCGCAACTTCTCGATCGTGGCGCATATCGATCACGGCAAATCGACGCTTGCCGACCGGCTGATCCAGTCGACCGGCGGCCTCGCCGAACGAGAAATGTCCGAGCAGGTCCTGGACAGCATGGACATCGAGCGCGAGCGCGGCATCACCATCAAGGCCCAGACCGTGCGCCTGCACTACAAGGCGAACGACGGCGAGACCTATGTGCTGAACCTCATCGACACGCCCGGCCACGTCGACTTCGCCTACGAGGTCTCGCGCTCGCTTTCGGCCTGCGAAGGTTCGCTGCTCGTCGTCGACGCCAGCCAGGGCGTCGAAGCCCAGACGCTCGCCAATGTCTACCAGGCGATCGACAACAATCACGAGCTCGTCACCGTTCTGAACAAGATCGACCTGCCTGCGGCCGAGCCGGAGCGGATCAAGGAGCAGATCGAGGAAGTGATCGGCATCGACGCCTCCGACGCCGTGCTGATCTCGGCAAAGACCGGTCTCGGCATTCCGGATGTGCTGGAGGCGATCGTCCATAGGCTGCCCGCCCCGAAAAGCGAGGGCGGCGACGCCGCGCCCTTGAAGGCGCTGCTCGTCGACAGCTGGTACGACGCTTATCTCGGCGTCATGGTTCTGGTGCGCGTCATCGACGGAACGCTGAAAAAGGGCATGACCATCCGCATGATGGGGACGGATGCGAAGTACCAGGTGGAGCGCGTCGGCGTGCTGACGCCGAAGATGGTTGCCATGGAGGCGCTCGGCCCCGGCGAAATCGGTTTCATCACGGCTTCTATCAAGGAAGTGGCGGACACCCGCGTCGGCGATACGATCACCGAGGACAAGCGGCCGACCGCCAAGGCGCTGCCCGGCTTCAAGCCGGCCCAGCCGGTCGTGTTCTGCGGCCTCTTCCCGGTCGACGCCGCCGACTTCGAGGACCTGCGCTCGGCCATGGGCAAGCTGCGCCTCAACGACGCCTCCTTCTCCTTCGAAATGGAATCCTCCGCAGCGCTCGGCTTCGGTTTCCGCTGCGGCTTCCTCGGCCTCCTGCATCTCGAAATCATCCAGGAGCGTCTGGAGCGCGAATTCGATCTCGATCTGATCGCGACGGCACCCTCGGTCGTCTACAAGCTGTTTATGACCGACGGCTCGGAGCGCGAGCTTCACAACCCTGCCGACATGCCGGACGTGGTCAAGATCGCCGAAATCCACGAGCCGTGGATCCGCGCGACGATCCTGACGCCCGACGAATATCTCGGCGGCATCCTGAAACTCTGCCAGGATCGTCGCGGCATCCAGATCGAGCTGACCTATGTCGGCACCCGCGCGATGCTCACCTATGACCTGCCGCTGAACGAAGTCGTGTTCGATTTCTACGACCGGCTGAAGTCGATCTCCAAGGGATACGCCTCCTTCGACTACCAGATCACCGAGCACAAGGAAGGCAATCTCGTGAAGATGTCGATCCTCGTCAACGGCGAGCCGGTGGACGCGCTGTCGATGATGGTGCACCGGATGGCGGCGGAAAAGCGCGGCCGCGAAATGTGCGAAAAGCTGAAGGAACTGATCCCGAAGCACATGTTCAAGATCCCGATCCAGGCCGCCATCGGCGGCAACGTGATCGCCCGCGAAACCATCTCGGCGCTGCGCAAGGACGTGACCGCAAAGTGCTACGGCGGCGACGCCACCCGAAAGCGCAAGCTGCTGGAGAAGCAGAAGGCTGGCAAGAAGCGGATGCGCCAGTTCGGCAAGGTGGAAATCCCGCAGGAAGCCTTCATCGCCGCACTGAAGATGAGCGACGAGTGATTTCCAATCAGGTCGATGCGCATCGAAAATGCGCATCGACCTGAAGCAAGGCGAAACGCGTGTTATCGACCTGCGGGCGGCGTGACGAAAGCGTCGCCGCCACGGACTTTGCGTTTCAAGGCTTCCGATCTGCTTGCGCGATCCGCAATGATCGACCACGTGCGCTGCGGTGTCTCAAGTGGCGACGCGGGCTTGACTTCGTTGGCGAAGTTTCCGACCTTCAGACCCATGCCAGTGCTCGCGATCCATTTCCGCTGTTCTTTCCGGGTCTGCCCCATCGCAGGAACCTGACCCCGGCCCGGATGCGTGCGCTCTCCGGGTAAGGGGGCCTGCGCATCGGCGAGCGGATGGCCAAGCCTCCACCCCCGAGCGGCGAGCGTAAATCATCCTCGACATTTCACTTTCGGCGCAAGCAGAGCGGTGCGCCCAGGCACAGGTATCATCATGGCGGACAAGACAACCCGCAAGAAGCTTCCCTCGATCGTCATCAATGCCGAAGACCATGCACGTCTGACGGCGATCGCCTCCTCGGCGCTCGACCGTGTTCCGGAAGTCGCGGAGGCGCTGCTTTCCGAACTCGACCGCGCGCGAATCGCCGCGCCCGGCAAGCTGCCCAAAGACAGCGTGCAGATGGGCTCGACCGTCGCCTTTGACGCCGACAACGGTTTTGCGAAGGAAGTGAGGCTCGTCTACCCGGGGGAGGCCGACATCGAAGCCGGTAAGATTTCCGTACTGACGCCGATCGGAGCGGCGCTTATCGGCCTTTCCGTCGGACAGTCGATCGACTGGGTCGACAGGGCCGGCAAGGTACACCGTATGACGATCCGCAGCGTGATGCCGCAGGCGGGCTGAGCGTGCCGCCGGCACAATTGCTCGAAGCGGCCGGATCGAGCCGGCCGCTTTCAGAGCGCTTCCAGGCAAAATGTGTCGCCGCCCGGAAGCGCTCCAATTCAAAGGGTGAGATCAGAACTGGCGGCCGAGCTTGGCATCGACGGACTGGCTGTTGGCGCCGCGAATGGCAAAGAAGAGCGTGATCGCCGCCCAGAGGATGGACTTCTCCGCCCCGCCAAGGCCCTGCCCCTGGACGATGCCGTGGAAATAGACGGTGACGAGCAGCACGATCGTCGCCGCGAAGGCAGCAGGCCGCGTCAGGAAGCCGATGGCAATGAAGATGCCGCCGAAGAACTCGGTCGCCGAAAGCAGGGGCGACCAGAAAACGCCCGGATAGAACCCAAGCCCCTCCACCATGCCGGCCGCGCCGAAGGGATTGAGGATCTTGCCGTAGCCGTGGGTGACGAGCAGCAGGCCTGCCACGACGCGCAGCAACGTCTCGGCGAAAGTATCGAGCGGCAGATAAATCTTTTCGAGCGCCGGCAGGATCGCGCGCGGTCGATTATTGGCAGCGGTATCGGTCATGAAATCCCTTTCGGATCTATTGCAAATCAGGGGTT
Organism: Sinorhizobium sp. GQ132; assembly: GCF_059758575.1. Taxonomy (NCBI): domain Bacteria; kingdom Pseudomonadati; phylum Pseudomonadota; class Alphaproteobacteria; order Hyphomicrobiales; family Rhizobiaceae; genus Sinorhizobium; species Sinorhizobium sp. GQ132. The sequence continues at coordinate 330,620 of NZ_JCAXDX010000004.1, forward strand.
TCTCTTGCCTCAGGCCTTTTGGAAAACAAGGGCTCAGCGTCAAAAACATGACCGCTGAAGCTGACATTTATGTGAGACATGCGTGAAGGCATGGATTGCGGCGCTTGCGCGACGACGCTGCTCCATGTTTCCTGTGGCGCGGAAGCCAAGTGAACAGGACATGCCGGATGAGCGAAAAGCCACGCGTCACCATCCTCTATTGCACCCAGTGCAACTGGCTGCTGCGCGCCGGATGGATGGCGCAGGAATTGCTGTCGACCTTCGCCGACACGCTTGGGGAAGTGGCGCTCATCCCCGGGACCGGCGGCAATTTCGAGATTCGCATCGATGGCGCGTTGATCTGGGAACGCAAGCGCGACGGCGGCTTTCCCGGGCCTAAGGAGCTGAAGCAACGCATTCGCGACGTGATCGAGCCCGAGCGCGATCTCGGCCACACGGACAGGAGCTAGAGCACTTCCAGGAAAAGTGTGTAACGGTTTTCCGTCCGGAAATGCGTTAGAGCAAATGCCTAGAGCATTTCAGTGTTTCCACGAAACATTGAAATGCTCTGCTATCGCAACCGGCGCCTGCTCCCGCACCGGTCGGCGCCGTAGAACTCAGCTATGGGCGAAAATGTCCGTTTCCTCCCAGCCGAGCAGATCGAGCTTGGCACGCGTCGGGAGAAACGAAAAGCAGGCCTCGGCGAGTTCCATCCGGCCATCGCGCAGGAGCCGCGCCGTCAGCTTGTCGCGCAACGCATGCAGGTGGAGCACGTCGGAGGCGGCATATTCGAGCTGCGCCGGCGAAAGAATGTCGGCCGCCCAATCGGAAGACTGCTGCTGCTTGGATATGTCGATGTCGAGCAGTTCCTTGAGATTGTCCTTGAGGCCGTGCCGGTCCGTATAGGTGCGGGCGAGGCGCGAGGCGATCTTGGTACAGAAGACCGGCGACGCGGTGACGCCGAAGGTATGGAACAGCACGGCGATGTCGAAGCGGCCGAAATGGAAGATCTTCTGGCGCGTCGGATCGGCGAGCATCGAGACGAGATTCGGCGCCTGTTTCTGGCCGGCGGCAATGCGGATCACATCGGCAGTCCCGTCGCCCGACGAGAGCTGCACGACGCAGAGGCGGTCGCGACGCGGAACCAGGCCGAGCGTCTCCGTATCGATCGCGATCGCGCCCGTATAACGGGCGGCGTCGGTCTCGGAAATGTCCCCCTCGTGGAACCTTATTGTATTCGCCATCGAAAATCCCCAGATCGTTACTTGCATGATTCCCGGAGAACGGTTCAGGAAACCTGCTGAGATACAAGTGCTGCAAGCGACCCGGCCAGTCTGATCAGGCGCGCGGCGCTGTGGAGCGTAGCTGGCCTATAGCGCATGTTGGCCGGCCGCGATACCTTGTCCTTCGGCAGACGTTCCGTTTGCCGGCACCCCGAGAAAGTTCGTATATGACCTGGTTCCGTTTCGCCCTGGCGCCCCCCCTCGTCGCCCTGATGTCGACCCTCTCGCCCGGTACCGGCCTCGCCGGCGGGGCGACATTCGAGCTGGCGCAGGTCTTTCACGACCTGCCGGGCGTACGGCCGGCGAACCCGCTGGGCGACGATAAGAACATCGTTTGCCGGCAGGTTTTCATCGACCGCTACGGCCCCTTCGAGTCGTCTCACGGCCGTCCCCGTTACGATACGGTCTACCGCTGCCGCGAGGGCAGCGGCCCGATCTTCCAGAGCGGCGAGCTGCCGCCGTCGCTCGAGCGGCAGAAGCGCGGCCTCAACTACTGAGTTCGAACCAGACAAAGGCACGCTTGCATTGCGCGCTCGGGACAGGCGAAACTGCGTCCCGGACGGCACTGACTGGAGGAAACCATGCCCGAAACCGACAGGCCGCAAAGCGACCGGCCACTTGTCATCAGCGCGCCCGCGCCGCGTACGCTCGATCTGATCTTCACGCCCGACGCGCTCGAGCGTCTTCACCGGCGCTACCGCGTGATCGAAGCCGATCCGGAGAACATCGCCGGGCTCGGCTCCGCCGTCCTCTCCGAGGTCCGCTATATCGTCGGACAGCCGCCGCTTTCCGCAGAAACGCTGGAACGCATGCCGCGGCTGCGGGCCGTTCTCAACGTCGAAAGCAACCTCATCGACAACATGCCCTACGACGTGGTTTTCCAGCGCGGCATCCACGTGCTCACCACCGGCCAGGTCTTCGCCGAACCGGTGGCGGAGATGGGGCTCGCCATGGCGCTCAACCTCGCCCGCGGCATCGTCGATGCGGATGTCGATTTCCGCGAGGGCCGCGAACGCTGGGGCGGTGAGGGCAACAAGTCCGCCCGGCTCCTCTCGGGCTCGGAGATCGGCATCATCGGCTTCGGCGATCTCGGCAAGGCGCTTAACCGCGTCCTTTCGGGATTTCGTGCGAAGATCCGCGTCCATGATCCCTGGCTGCCGGCCTCCGTTCTTCTCGACGCCGGCGTCGAACCGGCGTCGCTCGAAACGGTCCTCGCAGAGAGCGACTTCCTGTTTGTTGTCGCAGCGGTAACCAGTGACAATGAGGGCTTCCTCGACGCCAGGGCCTTCGCGGCCATGCGTCCGGGCGCCGCCTTCATTCTCCTGAGCCGCGCCGGCGTCGTGGATTTCGATGCATTGATCGCAGCCGTGGAAAGCGGCCATATCCGCGCGGCAAGCGACGTCTTCCCGGAGGAGCCCCTGCCCCCTGGACATCCCGTCCGCCGGCTGGCCGGCTTCCTGCGCTCGGCGCACCGGGCCGGTGCGCTCGACATCGCCTTCAAGAGGATGGGCGAGATGGTGCTCGAGGATATGGAACTGATGGACCGCAGTCTGCCGCCGATGCGCTGCAAGCGGGCGGAGCGGGAGACGGTGGCCCGAATGCGCTCGAAGCCCGTCACCGTCAACTGAAGAGTGATGGGCCGCAAACTGTCGTAGCCGAGCAAACGACAAAACATGCAGCAGATCGAAGTGCTGCAGCGATCTTTGCGCGTCCGACCGGACGCGCGGCGCTGTAGCGCAGGTCGTATGCGGCCGGTGGTGCTATGAAAATGCGTTGCAATGCTGCAAAGATCGGAATCCGGATTCGAGGACATCGAAAGCATGCAAGATTCCAACGCGGACAAGCCTTCCCGGACCTGGACCAGCTCTCTGCGATCGCTGCTCGGTCTCGTGATGGTTGCTATGCTCATCGTCGTGTCCGCGACGCTGGTGGGACTTGACTACCACCGCGCACGCAGCGCTTCGATCGCCGATGCCGAAGACAATATGGACGCCTTCGTCGGCCGCCTGGTCGATCGGCTCGGCGCTCTTTCCGGGGACACCTCCGCGCTCGTCAGTCTCGTCGCATCCGTCGCCAATGCCTTTCTCGTGCCGCCGCCCGAACGCATGAACGACAAGGTGGCGGTGCTGCGCGAGGGCATCGCCCGCTCGCCGCACATCGACGGCGTCTATGTCGGTTATCCGAGCGGTGCGTTCTTTCATGTGGTCGATCTGGACTCGGCCGCCTGGCGCATGGCGCTCGACGCACCGCGGGGAGCGGCCATCGCCGTGCGCTCGATGGAGAGGGACGACCGGGGCAAGCCGTTCGACCGGATCCTGTTCCTCGACGCGAGCGGCCTGCAGTTCGCCGAACGCCGCGCTGCTTCCAACGGCTTCGACCCGAGGACGCGGCCCTGGTATCGCGCAGCCGTCAACGGCAAGGCACCGGTGGCGATCGGTCCCTATGAGATGGCCACGACAGGCAATCTCGGGATGACCATATCGCAAGCGCACCGCGGCAACCCGCAGATCGTCATCGGTGCCGATGTGGTGCTCGATACGATCACGGACTTCCTCTCCCGCGAGCGGCTGACGGACGAATCCGTCTCGTTCATTCTCGATGCGGTCGGACGGCCGATCATCCATTCCGACACCGTGATGATGCGACGCATCATGGCATCGAAGGGCCGGGACCGGCCGGTGGCCACGCCGCAGGAAGATGGACTGATCGAAAGCATCCGGCGCAACCCGCCACCGGCCGGGAAGGCAACTCTCGTCGAAGTCGGAAACCGCACCTATCTCGTCACGGTGGCGCCGCTCGAATCGGCATTGCTTCTGTCCGGGCACCGGGTGGTCGTCGCGGCCCCGCTCGACGAGCTGCTGGCGGCCGCAAACGAGACCCTCGTTCAGGGACTTGCCGTCTCGGGCGCCGTGGTGGTGGTCGCCGTTCTCCTGGCCCTCGTGCTTGCGCATCTGATCACGAAGTCGCTCAACCAGCTCACCGACAGCGCCAACCGCCTGCAGGACCTGGATTTTGCCACTCCTATCGACGTTTCATCGCATGTGGCGGAAATCTCGACGCTCAACGGCGCAATGAACAGAGCTCGCGACGCGATCTTCACCTTCGCGCTCTACGTCCCGAAGGAACTGGTGCGCAAGGGCATCGAATCCGGCCATTTCGGCGGCCGCGCCGCATGGCGGCAGGAAGTGACGGCGATGTTCACCGACATCTACGACTTCACCACCATCAGCGAGGGCCGTTCGCCGGAAGAAGTGGTCGCGATGCTCTCGGAGTATTTCGATCTGTTCAGCGAGGTCGTCGCCGCCCACGACGGAACCATCATCCAGTTCCATGGAGACTCGGTCTTCGCCATGTGGAACGCGCCGGTCGCCGATACCAGGCATGCCGAGCATGCCTGTCGCTGCGCACTCGCGGTCGAGGAGAGGCTCCAGGCCTTCAATTCCGCGCAACGCGCCAAGGGACTGCCGGAGTTCCGCACGCGCTTCGGCATCCACACCGGAACGGCCGTCGTCGGCAGCGTCGGCGCCAGGGAACGGCTGCAATATACGGCGATGGGCGACACGGTGAACGTCGCCTCCCGGCTCGAGGGCATGAACAAGGATTACGGCACGAGCGTTCTTGCAAGCGGCGCGGTGGTCGCCCAATGCAAGGACATGGTGAAGTTCCGCCCGCTCGGCACCGCCAAGGCAAAGGGCCGTTCGACGGCGCTCGACATTTACGAAGTCGTGGGCGTCGTCCGTACGGTTGACACTACCGAAGCCGGAACGGCCGCCTGAAGAAGGAAAGGCAGATGCCGCGGCAAACGGCGGCACCGGCGAATTTGCCTCGGAACTCTGAAAGCAAAAAAAGCCCGGAAACCGGGCTTTTTTTGACTTCCGAACCGCAAAAGCGGTTACTGGAAAAAGGAATGGTGCCCAGAAGAGGACTCGAACCTCCACACCCTTTCGAGTACCAGCACCTGAAGCTGGCGCGTCTACCAATTCCGCCATCTGGGCGACGGACCGGCATGTAAAAGGCCGTGACCGAAGTGTCAACAGGCATTTTGAAGTTTTCGTCTCGCATCGCGAAAAAGCGCGGTAAAGCGCGCCCGGCTCCTCGATGATAGGGCAAGAATTCCAGTGACATGGGGGCCGGAGAGGCGCATTCTAGAGCAACGGCGGAGGAGCAGAATCCGGAACGCGCCCGCGCCGACACGTGGAGCACACGCCCACGAATAAACATGCGGCGCCAAACGCCTACTGCATGTTTCGTCGGTCGACCCGATCGACGCCAAAACATGCAGCAACTTGAAGAGTTACAGCGATCTTTGCGCGTCTGATAAGTCGCGCCGCGCTGAAAGGAGCAGGGACAAAAACCGGAAAGCAACGGCTTTCGGAAAGTGAGGAGAAGATGACGAAATTTCGGAATTTCGTTGTGAGCTGCGCACTCGCCGCCGTCTCCGCGGTTCCCCCTGTAACGTCCGTTCAGGCCATGCCGCGCCCGGCGCTCGACATTGCGATCAAAGCGCCGGCCGGTATCGAGAATGCCACGCATCGGGGCCGTTACGGGTGGCGCGGCGGCTATTCTCGCCGCGGTTATTACGGAGGGTCCGGCTTCTATCCGGGCTGGAGCCCCTATTACCGACGGTCCGGGATCAGCTTCTATTTCGGACCCAGCTACCGCTACCGGCCCTATTACGGGAACCGCTATTACTACGGGCCGCGCTACTACGGCCCCGGCTATTACAGCTATCCCGGGCCCGGATATTACGGTTATCGCTCCTATAGACCACGCTACTATGGCGGCGGCTATGTCCGGAGCGGCGGCAACAGCCATGTCGCCTGGTGCCTGTCGCGCTATCGGTCCTATAACCCGGCCACCAACCGGTACCTGACCTATGGCGGGGTTTATCGGGTGTGCTATTCGCCCTATCGGTAGGGGAGCGTACCGTTTGGATTCATCGAGTTCCGCGCGTTCTATCCGGCGCGCGGCGCTCCCGTCGGTCAGCGCTTTCTGACGATCCCGACGCGCGCCATGACTTCCTTCGGAATGCCGTAGCGGCGCACGGCATCGCGGCTGTCGCGAAGGCCGCAGGTCTCGCGCTGGATGAGGAAGGCCCAAACCGCGTCGGCTGCCTCGTCGAGCAGTCGCTCGCGTTCGGAAGGCGGGTGCCTGTTGCCGTCAAAGGCATTCAGGGCGGCCATTGCCTTTTCGACCTTCAGGCCATTGCGCCCAAGAGCGTCGGCGCGCTCGGCCATCAGTTCGTATTCGAGAACGTTCACCCCGTTACCGGTGAGATCGAAACGGCGCAGCGATTGCGGCGGGCGAAATGTCATCGGCGGCTCCATCAAGCTCATGGCAGGATGGGCCGTGAATGAGCTTCCCGCAAGGGGCCGCGCAAGACTGCGGCGTGGCACCACGTCATCGTCATGGTTAACACTCCCTAAACTCGTTTGGCCTAAGCATTTCAATGTTTCATGGAAACACTGAGATGCTCTAACCCTTTGGTCCAACGCACTTCCGGTCGGAAAACCGTTAGATACTTTTCCCGGAAGTGCTCTAGGCTTGCGGATCATGCCCGAACTGCCCGCCTTCATCGCCATCAGGACAGCCGTCGGAACTGCCGAGGAGACGACGCAGGGCCTGCGCCGCCCGCTGCCGGCGACGGAGCGTAGCGAGGCGATCCGGAAGATCGTCGATGCGCTGACCCGCCATCTCTCCGGCAAGGAGGTCCTATCCAAGGACGCGCTGGTGAAGTTGGTCGAAGACCTGGCGCTCATCCTCAAATTTCCACCCCTGCCGCAGGAGACCGGACGCGCCTTCATTCGGCGGTTGACCGGCTTCATCGAAGCATTGCCAATGCCGGAACGCCAGCTTCTGGAGAAGCAACTGGCAGCGCGCAACCTTGCGCAGCGCGTCGCCATTGCGGCGGCGATAACTGCCGACCGCCGGGGCGCGATGCCGCCCGATCGGACCCCGCTCCGCAGCCTGCCCCTGCCGGCACACGTCCCGCCGGCGCTTCCGGGCGCCAAGGCACCGGTCCCGGGGGACCTCGCGCTCCTGCAAGCGATGCTCAGGAAGACCTACGGCGCCGATACGGAAAGCGTCCGGATTGAGACGACATCCGCAGGCGCGGCTATCGAAGCGGCGCACGAGGAGGCTCCGGTCGGGCAGCAACGTTCGCCGAAGACGCCCACGAACGCTCCTGCAGCGCCGCGAGGTGCGGAAGTTGCAGCGAGAGATGCTTCGGCAAGCCCGCTTGAGAACGAGATGGCGGAGATGGCAGAAACGCCGGCCATGACGCCGGAAGGCTCCGATAAGCAGCTCCCGGATAGCGAAGCGGATTCGGCGCAACCATCGGCGCCACGCCCCAGTCAGGCGGAGGGCCTGAACGGGAGTGCGCGCGCAGTGCTGAAGGATGCAAAACCTGCGACGGCCGAGAACAAGGCTGCAGCCGAGGACAAGGCTGCAGCCGCAGAGGCCGGCGCTGAAAAACTCCCTGGCGGCGAAGCCTCGGAGGGCACCGACGGCCCGCCGCGCTCCGCGAGGGAGGACGACAGGCCACGCGTGCGGATTCAAAGTGCCGCGCGCATGGCGCAACCGCCGGCGGAGACCTTGAGAACGATCATACGCGACAGTCTTGCGTTGCCGGGGACGATCAAGAGCTGGCAGCCTCGAGATACGGGAGACACAGGACCGGCCGTGCCCCTGACGCCGAAGAACGAGACGCCGGCGCGGCCACGGGAGACCGCCGGCGTGATCAGAAGCGCAGCAGCCGCCGGCGAACCGCCGGTGGATATCGCACCCGACGCCGAAACGGGTGCACCGCTTCGCGACCTGCCTCCTCCTCAGGCAGAGCGTCGGACCGGCGAGGACGCGATGGCGCCGCAGGGCTTCGCCCGGGTCCCCGAAAGCGGACTTCCGCGCGAAATGTTTCCCCTCGCCCTGGTTCCCTACCCGCCGGCCGAAGAAAGCGATGCCGACGAGGTGAACCGGCGCAAGCGGGAAAGCGAGAGCGAGCCGGAGAAAGACGCAAGGGACGACGAGGGAGAAACGGAAAGCGACGACCGGCAGCTGGGACATGGCGCCGGCGGCGAGGAGGATCAGACCGAAGAGCGACCGGCAGCCGACGCCTATGACCTCTACCGAAAGCTCGGCGGCCTGGCTTAGGTCAAGATGTCTTCAGGTCGGGTCGACCTAAGGCCTGGTGAGATTCGGGCCACCCGCGGCGGCTTGTTTGATTCCCTCATTCCTGTGCTCGTCACAGGGATGAGAGCAGCGCCGCGTCTGCGGCGCGGGAAGAGTTCTTTCAGCCCAAGGACTTGGTCTGGCTGGATTCCTGTGACAAGCACAGGAATGAGGAAATCAAACAAGCGGCGGCGGGTGACCCGAATCTCAACAGGCCTTAGAGCACAAAGTGTAACGGTTTTTCCCACTGCGCCGCGCGTCTCATAAGACGCGCAAAGGTCGCTACAGCCCACGAAAAAGCCCGCGGAGATCGCTCTCCGCGGGCTTATCATTTCAAGCCGTCAACGATTACTCGTTGTTCTGGCGGTTCTTGAGCGCAGCGCCCAGAATGTCGCCGAGCGAAGCACCCGAGTCGGAAGAGCCGAACTGAGCGACGGCTTCCTTCTCTTCCGCGATTTCCAGAGCCTTGATCGACAGCTGGATCTTGCGGTCCTTCTTGGAGAAGTTGGTGACCCGCGCGTCGACGGTCTGGCCGACCGAGAAACGCTCCGGACGCTGTTCGTCGCGATCGCGCGAGAGATCGGCGCGACGGATGAAGGCGGTGACGTCCTCGTGGTTCACGAGCCGCACTTCGATGCCGCCATCGTTGACGCCGATGACTTCTGCCGAAACGACGGCGTTCTTGCGCAGTTCGCCGGAAGCGGCAGCTTCACCGACCGCATCGCGGCCGAGCTGCTTGATGCCGAGCGAGATGCGCTCCTTGTCGACGTCCACATCGAGAACGACAGCACGAACGACGTCGCCCTTGTTGAACTCTTCGATGACCTGTTCGCCCGGACGGTTCCAGTCGAGGTCGGAGAGGTGGACCATGCCGTCGACATCGCCATCGAGGCCGATGAACAGACCGAATTCGGTCTTGTTCTTGACTTCGCCTTCGACTTCCGTGCCAGCCGGATGGCTATGCGCGAAGGCCTGCCACGGGTTCTCGAGCGTCTGCTTGAGGCCGAGCGAGATGCGGCGCTTGGTCGGGTCGACTTCGAGAACGACCACGTCGACTTCCTGGCTCGTGGACAGGATCTTGCCGGGGTGAACGTTCTTCTTCGTCCAGGACATTTCGGAGATGTGAATCAGGCCTTCGATGCCCGGCTCCAGCTCGACGAAGGCACCGTAGTCGGTGATGTTCGTGACGGTACCGGAGATCTTCTTGCCGACCGGATACTTCGCACCGATGCCGTCCCACGGATCGGACTCGAGCTGCTTCATGCCGAGCGAGATGCGGTGGGTTTCCTGGTTGATGCGGATGATCTGAACCTTGACCTGCTGGCCGATGTTCAGGATTTCCGACGGATGGTTGACGCGGCGCCACGCCATGTCGGTGACGTGCAGCAGGCCATCGATGCCGCCGAGGTCGACGAACGCACCGTAATCGGTGATGTTCTTGACGACACCCTCGACAACCTGGCCTTCCTCGAGGTTCTGAACGATTTCAGAACGCTGCTCGGCGCGGGACTCTTCGAGAACCGTGCGGCGCGAAACGACGATGTTGCCGCGGCGCTTGTCCATCTTCAGGATTTCGAAGGGCTGCGGGTTGTGCATCAGCGGCGTCACGTCGCGGATCGGACGGATGTCGACCTGCGAACGCGGCAGGAAGGCTACGGCGCCGTCGAGATCGACGGTGAAGCCGCCCTTGACCTGGTTGAATATGATGCCTTCGACGCGTTCGCCGGCTTCAAACTTGACTTCCAGGCGCTGCCAGCTCTCTTCGCGGCGGGCCTTCTCGCGCGAAAGGACTGCTTCGCCGAGTGCGTTTTCAATGCGCTCGACATAGACTTCGACTTCGTCGCCGACCTTCAGCGTGCCGTCCTTGGCCTTGGCGCCGAATTCCTTCAGCGGTACGCGGCCTTCGACCTTGAGGCCGACGTCGACGATTGCGACGTCTTTTTCGATCGCCGTGACGATGCCCTTGGCGACATAGCCTTCGGCGAGGTCCGTCTTGGCGAAGGACTCTTCCAGAAGCGCTGCGAAATCATCACGGGTGGGGTTGGTTGCAGACATATAATCTCCTGCTGCGTCTCCTGCCGGAAACGCATGTGCGCCGGGGGTTGGTGTTAGACAGGCCTGAACCCAGTCCGCTCCTGTCATGGAGCAATCCGGCGCGTGGACGGAATTTCAGGCTATTTTCAAGAAGGAGACCGGCTGGGCCGGATCAGGCCTTCTTCAAATCTTCTCTTTCAGGGCGGCGTCGACCAGCGTCTTCGCCGCCTGGAATGCCGCCTCTATACTCATTTCGGAAGTATCAAGCAAGTGCGCGTCCTCGGCAGGTCTCAAAGGACTGTCGGCACGGCCCATGTCGCGCTCGTCGCGCTTCTTCACGTCCTCGAAAACCGCGGCGTAGTCAGCCTTTCCGCCGCCGGCGATGATCTCGTCATGGCGCCGTTTCGCCCGCACTTCGGGGGAAGCGGTCACATAGAGCTTCACCGCCGCATCAGGGCAGACCACCGTGCCGATGTCGCGCCCGTCGAGGACGGTACCCGGCTCCTTGCGCGCGAAGGCCCGCTGCGCCTCGACCAGTGCCCGGCGCACGGCCGGCATGACGGCGATCTTCGAGGCCGCCTCACCGATCGAATGCTCCGAAAGCACGGCGCGATCGAGCCCGGAAAGGTCCACTTCGCGCGCCATCGTCTCGGCCACAGCTTCGTCGCCGAGCGGCAGTCCGGCATCCATGAGCGCCTTGGCGGTGGCGCGGTAGGTGAGCCCCGTGTCGAGATGGTGGAAGCCGTATTGCTCGGCGATCCGGCGCGAGAGCGTTCCCTTGCCGGCGGCCGCAGGCCCATCGATGGCGATTACGAAGGTCATCAGGCTGCCTTGTTCTCTGCCTCTTCGATTTTCGCGCCCAGTCCGGTCATCAGGCCCATGAATTCGGGGAAGGACGTCGCGATCATCGTCGCATCGTCGACCGTCACCGGATGCTCCGAGGCAAGTCCCATGACAAGGAAGCTCATGGCGATGCGGTGGTCGAGATGGGTCTTCACCTGGCCGCCCGCGATATTGCCCAGGCCCTTGCCGCCGGGCCGGCCGCACACGACCAGCGAGGCCTCGCCCTCGTCGCAATCCACCCCGTTGAGCTTCAGGCCGTCCGCAACGGCGGACAGACGGTCGGACTCCTTGACGCGGAGCTCTTCCAGCCCGTTCATCACGGTTGCGCCCTCGGCGAAGGCGGCGGCGACCGCGAGCACCGGATATTCGTCGATCATCGACGGGGCGCGCTCCTCCGGCACGGTGACGCCCTTCAGCTCCGAATAGCAAACGCGCAGATCGGCGACATCCTCGCCGCCGGCAAGCCGCTTGTTCATGACCTCGATATTGGCGCCCATCTCCTGCAGCGTCAGGATGAGACCGGTACGGGTCGGGTTCATCAGCACGTTGAGGATGGTGATGTCCGAGCCCGGAACGATGAGCGCCGCCACCAGCGGAAAGGCCGTGGAGGACGGATCGCCTGGCACGTCGATCACCTGGCCCGTCAGCTTGCCGCGGCCCTCGAGGCGAATGGTGCGCACACCCTCGGCATCGGTCTCGACCGTCAGCTTGGCACCGAAGCCCTGCAGCATCTTTTCCGTATGGTCGCGGGTCATCACCGGCTCGACGACGGTCGTGATGCCGGGCGTGTTGAGGCCGGCGAGCAGCACGGCGGATTTCACCTGGGCAGACGCCATCGGCACGCGATAGGTGATCGGGTTCGGCGTCTTCGGCCCGCGCAGGGTCACCGGCAGCCGGTCGCCCTCCGCCGACTTCACCTGAACGCCCATTTCGCGGAGCGGATCGAGCACGCGGCCCATCGGGCGCTTGGTCAGCGAGGCATCGCCGATGAAAGTGGAATCGAAATCATAGACGCCGACAAGGCCCATCGTCAGCCGGCAGCCGGTGCCGGCATTGCCGAAGTCGAGCGGCGCCTCCGGCGCGAGCAGCGCGCCGTTCCCGACACCGTCGATGATCCAGGTGTCGCCCTCCTTGCGGATCCTGGCGCCCATCGCCTGCATGGCCTTGCCGGTATTGATCACGTCTTCGCCTTCGAGAAGACCGGTGATGCGCGTCTCGCCCGCGGCAAGGCCGCCGAACATGAAGGAGCGGTGCGAGATCGACTTGTCGCCCGGAATGCGCAAAGTACCCTTGAGGTCGGAAGACTTGCGTGCGGTGGCGGGCCGCGGGTTCGAGCCGTGAGACATCGTGGTTTTCCTCTGACAATCCGGCTGACGGCTGGCGCGGAAGGTGGTGCTTTCCGGCGCGTTGGTGGCGGACCGCCGGTCTCGCCGGCTCCCTAACACAATGCGCGAAAAGGGTCATCCTCCTGCTGTGAAGAAAATGACGGCCGGAGCTCGCGGAAGTTTATCTTTGACAGAACTCGCCAAGATGATTATGGGGACCGGCTAATCATCATAAGCTTGATACGTTTCTAACCGCCGGCTTTCCGGCAAGAGCCGGCTCGCCGGCCATTCAAGAGGCTTTGACTGTGGCAAAACCGGAACTTGGAACAAAGCGCATCGACCCGGAAACGGGGCGCAAATTCTACGATCTGAACCGTGATCCGATCGTCTCCCCCTACACGGGCAAGTCCTATCCGCTGTCCTTCTTCGAGGAAACCTCCGTCGCCAAGGTGCTCGAGAAGGAAGAAGAGGAAGACGTCAAGGAAGTCGATACCGAGAACACGGAAGTCGAACTCGTCTCGCTCGAGGAAGCGGACGACGAAGCCTCGGGCGGAGACGATCTGCCGGATCTCGGCGACGACGATGTCGAGATCGAGGGTGACGACGACGACACCTTCCTCCAGACCGACGACGAAGACGATGACGACGACATGAGCGACATCATCGGCGTTTCCGACGAGGACGACGACGTCTGAACAGACTGGCGTCGCGGGCGGATCAGCGCCCGCATGCCTGCCCGCAAGCGTTTCGAAAGGCGCACGAAGCCGCCCCATCCGTCGAACGCGATCGGCATCGAAGCATCCGGCCGGAACCAAAAAATAATTCGTCCCGGCCCTCACTTTTCGGCTTGCCATCTGCACCTAGCAGAAGTAATAAGCCGCCACTCGCCGGGCGCAACGCGCCTCGCGATCTTCCCGGACCGGCAAAGCCGGACCCTGATGGGGCTATAGCTCAGCTGGGAGAGCGCTTGCATGGCATGCAAGAGGTCAGCGGTTCGATCCCGCTTAGCTCCACCAAAATCTTTTCGATCCCCCGACGTAAGGAATTCAGCCGCTTGAACGCTGCTCGCAAAGAAAAACCTTGCCGTGCAGCAACCGGCGAGGCGCACCAGGCTATCGTCCTGTATTGTGCACGCCGCTAGACGCGGCGCCGTCATTCATGAAATCTTTACCGGCCGAGGCCGAAGAACGATCTGCCCATGTTTCTCGTCTCGAAAATCTTCTGGCTCGTAGCCCAGCCGCTGTCCCTCGCCTTCCTCGCCCTGTTCGCCGGCGTGCTGCTTATGCTTGGCCGTTTCCGCCGCAGCGGCGGTACTTTGAGCGTCTTCGGGCTCGCCGTCCTCTTCGTCACTCTCTTCACCACCGCCGGCTCCTATTTCCTGCAGATCCTCGAGGACCGGTTTCCCCGCCCCGCGACGGAGCCGACGGAGCTTGCTTGCATCATCGTGCTCGGGGGCGCCTTCGAGAATGTGGTGATGGCGAGCCGCGGCGGCATGGAGCTGAACCAGGCGGCCGAACGCTTCGTCGAAACCTTGAGGCTCGCGCGGGCCTATCCCCAGGCTCGCATCCTTGTCTCGGGCGGAGACGGGTCGCTCAGCGGCATCTACGAGGGCGACGCGCATGCCTCGCAGAAATTCTTCGGGACCTTCGGCATCGGTTCCAACCGGCTGATCCGCGAGGGAGAATCGCGGACGACCTTCGAAAACGCACGCTATACCAGGGATTTGCTGGCCGAGAACGGGCTCGAGCGTTGTGCGCTCGTGACCTCCGCTTACCACATGCCGCGCTCGATCGGCCTCTTTCGCGCAAACGGCATGGAAGTCACGCCCTGGCCGACGGATTATCGCACGAGCGGCAAGGTGCGGCTCGGCTTCGATTTCACCCAGCCCTCGCTCAATGCCCAATTGGCGACGACGGCCGCCAAGGAGTGGACAGGGCTCGTTGCCTATTATCTCCTCGGCCGGACTGAGACGCTGCTGCCGCGGTAGCCTACCGCATGTTTTCTTTAATAGGTTACGATTAGAGGAGACTTGCAGCCAAGCGGAGCAGCCATGCCGATCCTCGAATTCCTCGACTATGCGGGCGTCGCAATCTTTGCGGCGACCGGCGCGCTGTCGGCCTCCCGCAAGCAGCTCGACATCATCGGCTATCTGTTTCTCGCTTCCGCGACGGGCATTGGCGGCGGTACCATCCGCGACCTCGTTCTCGGCGCGACGCCGGTGTTCTGGGTGGTGAACCCTAATTTCATCATCGTCTGCGCGGCAGTGGCGGTGGCCGTCTTCCTCACGTCCCATTTGCTCGAATCACGCTACCGGATGCTCGTATGGCTCGACGCGCTCGGCCTCTCGGCCTATTGCGTGATGGGCGCGGCAAAGGGGCTGGCGGCGACCGGCTCGCCTATCGTCGCCCTGGTCACGGGCGCCCTGACGGCGACCTTCGGCGGGGTTCTGCGCGATCTTCTGGCCGGCGAGCCCTCTGTCCTCCTGAGGCCGGAGATCTACGTCAGCGCCGCCCTCATCGGCGCCGGCGCCTTCGTCCTGGCCAGCCTGGTCGGATTGCCGCTCGTCGCAGCGTCCGCACTCGGCGTCGTCACGGCCTTCGCCGTGCGGGGCGGCGCGCTTCGATACGGCTGGACGCTGCCGACGGGCAAGGCCGGGCCCGGCCGTGACCCGAAGGACGTGATGTGACGAAACTTCGCGGCGCGAGAGCGACGACGCTCAGCGCTCGCTCTTGTGACGCAGCCGGATGACCACGTCGACATGGGAGATTTCCATGCCTTCCGGCGGTTCGGGGAGATTGTCGATCTGAATATTGCTCACCGGAATGTCGAGGACTTCGTTTTCGCCCTCGATGAAGAAATGGTGGTGATCCGAGACATTCGTATCGAAATAGGTCCTGGCGCTCTCGACGGCGAGGACGCGGATCATGCCGGCTTCGGTGAACTGGTGGAGCGTGTTGTAGACGGTCGCGAGCGAAACGGGAACGCCGGCCGTGACGGCCTCTTCATGGAGTTCCTCCACCGTCAGGTGACGGTCGCCCTTGGCGAAGATCAGATCGGCAAGCGCAACGCGCTGGCGCGTCGGGCGCAAACCCGAACTGCGCAGCCTCTCCTGTGAGGACATGTGCGTTGCTTTCGTCATCGACAGCCGTTCCGATATACCTGCGGGATCCGTGGATTATCAATTTGCGATATAACTTCTGGCGCCGCGGCTTTCAATAGATTCCGCACGTGCGAAGGCCGCAAACGCCTGAAAATCGGCCCAAAGCGGGGGAAGGCGGGCATTTAACTCTGGCCGCCGCCACATTCATACTGTAAGCGACGGCGGAATGATGTCACCATTCCGAGCGGTTCGGCGACGATGAGAGAGCTTTCCTACACCCGCATGCCGCCCTATTTGGAACGTCATGAGCCGTAGCCCGCATCGCAGCCGCGGATGACAGGTTGCGCTTCAAATCAGACCGAACTTGCACTAAAGCAGGTCGGAGAACACATAATAGACTCGGGAAGCAACCATTCATGACCACCAGACAATCCAGCTTCAGCTATGAGGAAATCCTGATCTGCGGCCGAGGCGAAATGTTTGGCCCCGGCAATGCGCAGCTGCCGCTGCCGCCGATGCTGATGTTCAACCGCATCACCGACATTTCGGAAACGGGCGGGCCAAACGACAAGGGTTATGTCCGCGCCGAATTCGACATTACGCCGGATCTCTGGTTCTTTCCCTGCCACTTCATGGGCGATCCGGTCATGCCCGGCTGCCTCGGTCTCGACGCAATGTGGCAATTGACCGGTTTCTTCCTCGGCTGGCTCGGCGAGGCGGGCAAGGGCCGCGCCATCTCCACCGGAGAAGTGAAGTTCACCGGCATGGTGACGCCGAAGACCAAGCTGGTAGAATACGGCATCGACTTCAAGCGCGTCATGCGCGGCCGTCTGGTTCTTGGCATCGCCGACGGCTGGATGAAGGCCGATGGCGAAACGATCTACAAGGCCACCGATCTCAGGGTCGGCCTCTTCCAGGAAAAGGCCGACTGAACTGCGGGCGACCCCCGCACGGTTCCAATCGAAGAAAAGGTCATCTGACATGAGACGGGTTGTTGTAACGGGCCTCGGCATCGTTTCCTCCATCGGCAGCGATGCCGACGAAGTCACCGCGTCGCTCCGCGATGCGCGGTCGGGCATCACGTTTTCTCCGGATTTTGCCGAGCACGGCTTCAAGTGCCAGGTCTGGGGAGCGCCGACGCTCGACCCGAGCGACCTCGTCGACCGCCGCGCCATGCGCTTCCTGTCCCAGGGCGGCGCCTGGAACCATGTGGCGATGAAGCAGGCGATCGCCGATTCCGGGCTCGAGGCCGGCGACATCACCAATGAGCGCACCGGCATCATCATGGGTTCGGGCGGCCCTTCTACCCGCGCGATCGTCGAAGCGGCGGAGATCACCCGCAAGAACAACAGCCCGAAGCGGATCGGCCCCTTCGTGGTGCCGAAGGCGATGTCGTCTACGGCTTCGGCGACGCTTGCGACCTGGTTCCAGATCCACGGCGTCAACTACTCGATCTCGTCGGCCTGCTCGACTTCGGCGCATTGCATCGGCAATGCCGCGGAAATGATCCAGTGGGGGAAGCAGGACGTCATGTTCGCGGGCGGCCACGAGGATCTCGACTGGACCATGTCCAATCTCTTCGACGCCATGGGCGCCATGTCGTCGAAGTACAACGACACGCCATCCGTCGCCTCACGTGCCTATGACGCGAACCGCGACGGCTTCGTCATCGCCGGCGGTGCCGGCGTTCTCGTTCTGGAAGAACTGGAGCGCGCCAAGGCGCGCGGCGCCAAGATCTATGCGGAAATCGTCGGTTACGGCGCCACTTCGGACGGCTACGACATGGTCGCGCCTTCCGGCGAGGGCGCGGTGCGCTGCATGCGCCAGGCGCTGGCCACGGTGAAGGGCGAGGTCGACTACATCAATACCCACGGCACTTCGACGCCGGTCGGCGATCAGAAGGAGATCGGCGCCATCCGCGAGGTCTTCGGCGAAAAGATGCCGCATGTGCAGTCCACGAAATCGCTGACCGGCCACTCGCTCGGCGCCGCCGGCGTGCAGGAATCGATCTACGGTCTCCTGATGATGCAGGCCGGCTTCATCGGCGAAAGCGCTCACATCACCGAGCTCGACCCCGAATTCGAAGGCGTGCCGATCGTCCGCAAGCGCATCGACAATGCCAAGATCGACACGGTTCTTTCGAACTCCTTCGGCTTCGGCGGCACGAACGCGACGCTCGTCTTCCAGCGCTATAACGGATAACACGATGAACGGACTGATGAACGGAAAGCGCGGCCTCATCATGGGCGTCGCCAACAACCATTCTATTGCCTGGGGTATCGCCAAGTCTCTCGCCGCTCAGGGCGCCGAGCTCGCCTTCACCTATCAGGGCGAAGCTCTCGGCAAGCGCGTCAAGCCGCTGGCTGCGGAGGTCAATTCCGACTTCCTGCTCCCCTGCGACGTCGAGGACCTCGACTCCGTCGACGCAGTCGTCGACGCCATAAGGGAGCGCTGGGGCAAGCTCGATTTCATCGTCCACGCCATCGGCTTCTCGGACAAGAACGAGCTAAAGGGTCTCTATGCGGACACGACGCGGGACAATTTCAGCCGCACCATGGTGATCTCCTGCTTCTCCTTTACCGAGATTGCCAAGCGTGCAGCGGAGCTGATGAGCGAGGGCGGCACCATGCTGACGCTCACCTATGGCGGCTCGATGCGGGTCATGCCGAATTACAACGTCATGGGCGTCGCTAAAGCCGCGCTCGAAGCTTCGGTACGCTACCTGGCCGCCGATTACGGAGCGCGCGGCATCCGCGTCAATGCGATCTCGGCCGGTCCGATCCGGACGCTTGCAGGCGCCGGCATTTCCGACGCGCGCGCAATGCTCTCCTGGCAGCAGAAGAACTCGCCCCTGCGCCGGACCGTCACCATAGAAGACGTCGGCAGTTCCGCACTTTATCTGCTCTCGGACCTCTCGCGCGGCGTCACCGGGGAAATTCACTATGTGGATTCCGGCTACAACATCACTTCGATGCCGACGCTCGAAGCCTTGCGGGTCGCAGACGCGGATTAAGCAGGGATTGCCCCTTACCTAACCCTCTCCCCGCTTGCGGGGAGAAGGTGGCCGTCAGGCCGGATGAGGAGCTTGTTCACTGGGTCAGCGTTTCGCCCAGAGCACCTTGAAGCGCGCATTGCGGCAGGTCTCGCCGATTTCCTTGAAATTCTCCGCCAGGACCGGCTCATAGGGAAGTCCGCGATTGGCGACGAGCATCAGCCGGCCACCATGCTTCAACGCCTTGGCGGCCGCCTTGATCATTGCCGCGCCGAGCGCGGGCTCGGCAGCATGGCCCTCGTGGAAGGGCGGGTTCATGACGATAAGGTCGTATTTGTCGCGCGTCTCTTCCGCCGTCAGGTCGTGCCAAAAGAAACGAGCCGCCGTCGAAGGCGCATTCGCCGCCATGTTTGCCCGTGCCGCCTCCAGTGCTTCGAAATCCGCTTCGAACAGATCGATGCCCTTGAGGCTCGGCGAAGCCTCGGCAAGCTTGACCGAGAGATAACCCCAGCCGGCGCCGAAATCCGCCGCGTGACCGGTGAAATCGCGCGGCAGCCGCGACGCGAGCAGTTCCGAGCCGGCATCGACGCGGTCGTGCGAGAACATGCCGGGCGATGCCACGAACAGGCCGTCGACGCGCACCGGGACCTTGGCGAGCGCCGAGATGGCCTCGGCAACCTCCTCCGGGCGCGTGAACCAGAAGGCCACACCGTGATATTTGGGCATCGAGTCGCCATCCCAGCCGAACTTGTCGATCCGCTTGCGCAGCGACTGAATGCCGTCCTCCTTGCCGCCGGCCACCACGATCAGCGCGCCGGCACGGGTGCGTTTCAACGCCTGCGCAATGCGGTCTTCGTTCTCGCCCTTGTGCCTGCCGCACAGAACGAGCGCGGCGTCATAGCCGTCGCCCGCGGCGACCGGCGCCACATCGGCGCGAGCTGCCGTCAGCGCGCGGTAGAGGGGCTTCAGCGGCTGCACGGCGGAGACTTCGGCTGCAAAGCCCTCCGGCAAGCGGTAGCCCGCCTCGGCGCCGAGGAAGAGCACCCGCTCGCCCTCTCCCGGCGGATCGATGATCCCCGTTGCGAAAGGATGGAACAGTGTTTTCAGCGCGTCGCGGCTCATGGGTTCGATTCCGTTTTCGTCACGAGAAAGGGCGCGAAGCGATCCGCTCCGCGCCCTGAATGGTTTCAGCCGAGGGCGGCTTACTCGGCGGCTTCGCCGCCGTCCTTCTTTTCGCCCTTCTCGGCAACGATCTCCTTGCCGGTCGCCTGATCGACGACCTTCATGGAGAGGCGAACCTTGCCGCGCTCGTCGAAGCCCATCAGCTTGACCCAGACCTTATCGCCTTCCTTGACGACGTCCGTGGTCTTGGCAACGCGCTCGGAAGCGAGCTGCGAGATGTGAACGAGACCGTCGCGGGCGCCGAAGAAGTTGACGAAGGCGCCGAAATCGGCCGTCTTGACGACGGTGCCTTCATAGACCTGACCGACTTCCGGCTCGGCGACGATCGAGTGAATCCACTTGCGGGCGGCCTCGATCTCCTTGGCGGAAGCCGAGGCGATCTTGACGGTGCCGTCGTCGTCGATATTGATCTTGGCGCCGGTCTTTTCGACGATTTCGCGGATGACCTTGCCGCCCGAGCCGATGACTTCACGGATCTTGTCGACCGGAATGTTCATGACTTCGATGCGCGGCGCGAACTCGCCGAGCTGGCCGCGGCTCTCCGAGATGGCCTTGGCCATTTCGGCGAGAATATGCAGGCGGCCTCCCTTGGCCTGGTTGAGGGCAACACCCATGATCTCCTCGGTGATGCCTTCGATCTTGATGTCCATCTGCAGCGAGGTGATGCCGGTATCCGTGCCGGCGACCTTGAAGTCCATATCGCCAAGGTGGTCTTCATCGCCGAGAATGTCGGAGAGGACGGCGAAACGGTCGTCTTCCTTGATGAGGCCCATGGCAATGCCGGCAACCGGCTTGGCGAGCGGAACGCCCGCGTCCATCAGTGCAAGCGACGTGCCGCAGACGGTTGCCATGGAGGACGAACCGTTGGACTCGGTAATCTCGGAAACGACGCGCAGCGTGTATGGGAACTGTTCCGTGGTCGGCAGCATCGGATGGATGGCGCGCCAGGCGAGCTTGCCGTGGCCGATCTCGCGGCGGCCCGGAGAACCCATGCGGCCCGTTTCACCGACCGAATAGGGCGGGAAGTTGTAATGCAGCATGAAGTTTTCCTTGTACATGCCGGTCAAGGAATCGACATACTGCTCGTCTTCGCCGGTGCCGAGCGTGGCAACGACGATCGCCTGCGTTTCACCGCGGGTAAAGAGCGCCGAACCGTGCGTGCGCGGCAGGATACCGACTTCGGCGACGATCGGGCGAACCGTGACGAGGTCGCGGCCGTCGATGCGGCTCTTCGTGTCGAGGATGTTCCAGCGAACGATCTTGGCCTGCAGGTGCTTGAAGACAGCGGCGATCTCTTCGGCGGTGTGGGCCGGGTTCTCGACGCCTTCCGGCAGGAAATGTTCCTTGACCTTTGCCTTTACCGCGTCCACGGCGGCATAGCGCGCGGCCTTCTCGGTGATCTTATAGGCGTTGCGCAGCTCGTCTTCGGCGATCGAGAGCATCGCGTTTTCGAGAGCGGAGTGATCTTCCGGATTGAATTCGCGCGGCTCCTTGGCGGCAACTTCAGCGAGCCTGATGACAGCGTCGATCACCGGCTGGAAGCCCTTCTGGCCGAAAACGACGGCGCCGAGCATGACATCTTCCGGCAGCTCTTTCGCTTCCGACTCCACCATCAGCACGGCTTCCTGCGTGCCGGCGACGACGAGGTCGAGCGTGGATTCGTCCATTTCGTCGAGATGCGGGTTGAGAACGTATTCGCCGTTGATGTAGCCGACGCGGGCACCGCCGACCGGACCCATGAAGGGAACGCCGGAAAGCGTCAATGCAGCGGAGGCCGCGACCATCGCGACGACGTCCGGGTTGTTCTCGAGGTCATGCTGCATGACCGTGACGATGACCTGGGTATCGTTCTTGTAGCCCTCCGGGAAGAGCGGGCGGATCGGCCGGTCGATCAGACGCGACACCAGCGTCTCGTTTTCGCTGGGGCGGCCCTCACGCTTGAAATAGCCGCCGGGAATCTTGCCGGCAGCGTAGGTCTTTTCCTGATAGTTGACGGTGAGCGGGAAGAAATCCTGGCCTGGCTTCGGTGCCTTCGCCGAAACCACCGTGGCGAGCACGACGGTTTCGCCGTAGGTCGCGAGAACGGCACCATCGGCCTGCCGCGCGATTTTTCCGGTTTCGAGCTTGAGCGGACGCCCCGCCCATTCGATTTCTACCTTGTGTGTCTCGAACATGTTCTGTCCTTCGTGTGCGACAGACCTTCCGCGGCTCAAAAAGCGCGGGCGATCTCAAAGCCGCATGGTGGCGCATCACGGGCAAGACAACGGGAGGCTTCAAAGAAAACCGGCCGCATACCGCTTTGCCGCGCTGCGTATAGCAGCCGCTTCGGCAAGCAGGCGCCGAAGCATCCTGCAATCCTGCCCCATGACGGGCCATTGGTTGATCCGCGATCCCGGCCCATCCGGTCCGCTGGACGTTGCGCGTCCAATAGGACGCGCGGCGCTGTGGCGCCCTGTACAATACCCTAGGCTTTTTTGAAGAGCGCACGGGCTGTAGAAAAAAGCCGGCGGGTTGCCGAGGCAACCCGCCGGACCAGTCGTTTAGCGACGGATGCCCAGGGCACCGATCAGCTTGGTGTAGCGCGCCTCGTCCTTCTTCTTCAGATAGTCGAGGAGCGACCGCCGGCTGGAAACCAGCGCAAGGAGGCCACGTCGGGAGTGATTGTCCTTCTTGTGGTCCTTGAAGTGTTCGGTCAGGTTGTTGATCCGTTCCGTCAGGATGGCAACCTGAACTTCCGGAGAACCGGTGTCGCCTTCTACGGTTGCGAATTCCTTGATGATCTGAGCTTTGCGCTCTGCAGTAACCGACATCGTTTGATCCTTTCGTTCGAGGATTTGAGGGTCGCCGGCAGCCGGGATGTCGTCCAGCTACGGCCGTTCGCACGAAGAGGCGGCGCCTTTCGCTGGCGTGCCTATAACCGAATCCGTTCCAAAAGGAAAGGGTCATGAAACCGCTGCGCGGCACCGCCTCCCGCGCACCGTCAATTCCGGTTGCGCACGGATGCTCCGGCATCCATTCGTGGTGGTTTGCTCAGGACGATCCGCCCCTCAACCGCCTGGCTCCTGCGAGGAAAGGTCCTCGCCGCGCGGGATGCGTATCCGCCATTCGATGCCATCCGCATGCATCGTCCTTTCGAGCTCCGCACGAAGCGCAAGGCCGAGCATGCGCTCGAGCACGACCGTGCCGAAGCCTCGGCGGGCCTTCTTTCCGGAAGGCGCGACGATATCGGCACCCCTCTCGCGCCAGCGAATGTCGATCGCACCCTCGGCCACCGACCACTCGACCTGGATCATGCCGGTCTGGTTGGCGAGCGCTCCATGCTTTATGGCATTGGTAGCCAGTTCATGCAGTGCCATGCCAAGGGTCTGCGCCATCTGGGCGTCCAGCCGCAGGGCAGGTCCGCTGAGCACGACGCGGTCGGACTCGGCCGGCATGAACGGCTGAAGCTGGTTGCGCACCAGCTCGCGGAAGTCGACTCCGGAGGCGGCGTTGGCCACCATGAGGTCGGTCGAGCGCGCGAGGCCCGCAAGGCGCTTGCGAAACGCCTCGACGAAATCCGACGGCTCCTCCGCCGAATTTGCCGACTGCGCCAGCATCGACTGGATGACGGTGAGCTGGTTCTTCGCGCGATGCGCGACCTCCCGCATCAGCAGGCGAATCTCGCCTTCGGCCTTGGCCCTGGCCGTCGCTGCGCTTGCGAGCGCGGTCGATACCGCCTCGACCTCGGTGATCATGTAGCGGCGCGCTTCGACGGGCTCGCCCGCCCCCAATCGCCGTGCATCCATGGCCAGCAACCGGACGCCCTGTGTGAGCAGCCGCGCGATGGTTAGTGAACCGGCGACCGCGATGCTTGCGAAAATGATCCCGCCGAAGGAGAGCCAGAGGAAGGACCATAGCATCGGCTGATCGACGATGGCGCTCGGCGCCCAAGCGACGATACGCCACCCGGTCACCACCGAAAACTCGGACGCGACGCGATAGTCCACACCCCTCGCGGTGGTATTGCTGACGCCGATGCTGAGCAACGGCAATTCGTCGAGAAAGAACGGGTCGCCGGATTTCACCGACGAGTCCGAGGAGA
Organism: Sinorhizobium sp. GQ132; assembly: GCF_059758575.1. Lineage (NCBI taxonomy): Bacteria > Pseudomonadati > Pseudomonadota > Alphaproteobacteria > Hyphomicrobiales > Rhizobiaceae > Sinorhizobium > Sinorhizobium sp. GQ132. The sequence continues at coordinate 354,606 of NZ_JCAXDX010000004.1, forward strand.
CGATCACCTTGCCTTTTCCGTCGACGAGCGCGGCATTCCACCCGGGCGAGAGCGTGTCGCGGTTGACGGCTTTCGTCATGCGCTGGGCATCCTGCCTAAGGCCCAGCAGATACTTCTTTCCGTCGGGCGTCGTGACCGGCAGATACACGGTGAAGACCCAGCCCTCTCCGATTTCGGCCGGGAAAGCCCCTGAAACCAGCGGTGCGGTACTCTGCAGGGCGAGATCGACCTCCGGATCCTTCGCCTGCCCGAGCGGCGTCCCGAAGGGAACGCGGGTGCTCAGGAGAAGATCATGGTCGGCGTCGACGATGATCAGGTGGGAATCGGTGTTGGCCAATGCGACCGATGCACGGTCGTATAAGCCTCGCATGTCGGCGAGGTCCACGGCGCCGGATTTCGCCAGCACCCGGAGCGTCGTCAGCATGCCGTCGACCTCGCGCTCGACGATGCGCGTGACCGAGCCGGTGGAGGCGCGCAGCAGAGACGTGACCTCCTCCCTCTGCGCGTCGAGATTGCGCTGCAGGATCACGAAGGAAAAGATGAAAGGCGGTATGATGGCGATCAGCAGCAGCGAGATCAGGTAGAAGCTGAAGGGCCTGCGAAGATAATCGCGGACGAAGCCGGCGGCGGCCTGCAGGCTGCCGGATGAAGCATCTTCCCGGCTCTTCTCTGACGCTTCCACCATATGTACGCCTCTTGCCGATTCCCTGCCGCATTACCGGAGCGGGTGCCGTGTGCTTCCGGGCCGCCCGTCCATGATTCGAGCGCGGCCGGCAGGCCCACAATGACAATATGGGCTTCGGCGCACAACGAGTATACGCCGCGCGTGCCGCGCCGCTCGACTTTAAACGCGCAAGATCGATTTTCGACCAGCAGAATTATTGGGAGGCGAAAACGCGCTTCGGCCGGAACTCGCCCTCGGCGATCTCACCGATCGCCACCAGCTTGCCCTGAACGGTGGCATAGGCCTCAGGCGCGGGCAGCGGTGCGTCACGTCCGCGCAGGATGATCGGATTGCCCATTTTGAGCCGGTGCGCCTGGTCGTCGCTGACCGCGATATGCGGCAGGTCGGACAGGGCCTCCCCCGTGTCGATCAGATACGCGTCGAGCGCGGCGAGACGCTCCGTCTCGTCCTCGATCTTTTCCAGTGCCACGAGGTCGGCGAGCGGCACCATGTCTTCCTCGCCGAAAGGAGCGACGAAGGTGCGGCGCAGCGACGCGATATGACCGAAGCAGCCGAGATCGCGGCCCATGTCGCGGGCAAGCGAACGGACATAGGTGCCCTTGCCGCATTCGATCTCGAAGTGAGCGAGGTTCGGAGCCGAACCGATGAGCGACAGGCGGAAGACCTCCACCTCCCGCGCCGGGATCTCGACGGTTTCGCCCTCGCGGGCGAGATCATAGGCGCGCTCGCCGCCGATCTTGATCGCGGAGAACTGCGGCGGCACCTGCGCGATTACGCCGGTATATTTCGGCAGCAGGGCGCGGATCGCCTCTTCCTCCGGACGCGCGGCGGACGAGCGGACGGCTTCGCCTTCGAGATCGTCGGTGGAGCGCTCCTCGCCCCAGGCCACCGTGAATTCGTAGATCTTGCGGCCGTCCATGACGTAGGGAACGGTTTTCGTCGCGTCGCCGAGCGCGATCGGCAGCATGCCGGAGGCGAGCGGATCGAGCGTGCCGGCATGGCCCGCCTTCTGCGCCTTGAACAGCCACTTGATCTTGGATACGGCCTCGGTCGAACCGAAATCGAGGGGTTTGTCGAGGATCAGCCATCCCGAAATCGGGCGGCCCTTCGGTTTGCGGGGTCTGGACATCGGTTCTGTCGCTTACTCTTCGTCGTCGCCGTCGCGATCGAGATCGCGACTGACCTCCGGCGAGCGCAGCAGCGAGTCGATCTTCTGATAGTTGTCGAAGCTGGTATCGTCCCGGAACCGGACGTCCGGCATGTATTTCATCTGCCGCAATTGCGGGCCGAGCCGCCCGCGAATGAATTTCGCATGCCTGTTCAGCGCTTCGATAACCGCCGCGTGATCGGCGACCCCGAGTGGGGTCACATAGGCCGTGGCGATCTTCAGATCGGGCGACATGCGCACCTCGGAAATGGAAATCACCGTGTTTTCGATCAGCGGATCGAGTACTTCACCGCGTTGCAGCACCTGCGTGATCGCTGCGCGCACCTGTTCGCCGACGCGCAGCATGCGCTGGGACGGAGCGGAGGATGTGGATTTGGCCATCGTTTCACCCTGGACCGCGCCGATCGGGCGTATCAAGCCCCTATCGAAACGCGATCGGTTCCAACATGCGAGAGGCGGGCGGCGTCGCGCGCCTTCTCACTCAAAAAAAAGCGAGCGCCGGAGCCGATCCGGCGCTCGCCAATACCCTGCCGGATCGGATCAGAGCGTCCGCGTGACGTGTTCGACGCGGAAGCACTCGATCGTGTCGCCGGCACGGATGTCCTCGTAGTTCTCGAAGGCCATACCGCATTCCTGGCCGGACTGAACCTCGGAGACTTCGTCCTTGAAGCGCTTGAGCGTCTTGAGCTTGCCTTCGTGGATGACGACGTTGTCGCGTACCAGACGGACGCCGACGCCACGTTCGACCTTGCCCTCGGTGACGCGGCAACCCGCGACCTTGCCGACCTTGGTGATGTTGAACACCTCCAGGATCTCGGCATTGCCGAGGAAGGTCTCGCGCCGCTCCGGCGACAAGAGACCGGACATCGCCGCCTTCACGTCATCCACCAGGTCGTAGATGATGTTGTAGTAGCGGATCTCGATGCCGGCACGCTCGGACGCATCCCGCGCCTGCTTGTTGGCACGGACGTTGAAGCCGATGATGGCTGCGTTCGAAGCTTCCGCAAGCGAGACGTCCGACTCGGTGATGCCGCCGGCACCCGAATGAACGATGCGGGCGCGCACCTCGTCGGTGCCAAGCTTGTCCAGAGCGCCGGAGATCGCTTCGATCGAGCCCTGCACGTCGCCCTTGATGACCAGCGGGAACTCCTTGACGCCGGAGGTCTGGAGCTGGGTCATCATCTGCTCGAGCGAACCGCGCGAACCCGACTGGCGGGCAACCGCCTTCTCGCGGGCGAGCCGCTGGCGATATTCCGAAATTTCGCGCGCCCGGCTCTCGCTCTCGACGACGGCGAAGCGATCGCCCGCCGCCGGCGTTCCGGAGAGACCGAGAACCTCGACCGGCGTCGACGGCCCGGCGGCCTTCACATGCTCGCCCTTGTCGTTGACGAGTGCGCGCACGCGGCCCCACTGATCGCCCGCGACGATGATCTGGCCCGGAGTGAGCGTACCCTTCTGTACGAGGACGGTCGCAACCGCACCGCGGCCGCGGTCGAGCTCGGCTTCCACCACCGTGCCTTCGGCCGTCCGGTTCGGATTGGCCTTGAGGTCGAGGAGTTCGGACTGCAGCAGGATCGCCTCGAGAAGCTTGTCGAGGTTGGTCTGGTTCTTGGCCGAAACCTCGACGTCGAGAACCTCACCGCCCATGGATTCGACGAAGACTTCGTGCTGCAGCAGCTCGGTGCGGACCTTCTGCGGATTCGCGGACGGCTTGTCGATCTTGTTGATCGCCACGATGATCGGAACGCCGGCCGCCTTGGCATGGTTGATCGACTCGATCGTCTGCGGCATCACGCTGTCGTCGGCCGCGACGACGAGGACGGCGATGTCCGTCGCCTGGGCGCCGCGGGCGCGCATGGCCGTGAAGGCCGCGTGGCCGGGCGTGTCGATGAAGGTGATCTTCTGGCCGTTCTGCTCGACCTGGTAGGCACCGATGTGCTGCGTGATGCCGCCTGCCTCGCCGGCAACCACGTTGGCGTGGCGGATGGCGTCGAGCAGCGACGTCTTGCCGTGGTCGACGTGACCCATGATCGTCACGATCGGCGGCCGCGACTGCATGTCGTCGTCCACGTCGGAGATGTTGAAGATGCCTTCCTCGACGTCCGATTCGGAAACGCGCTTGACCGTGTGGCCGAATTCGCCGGCGATGAGCTCCGCGAGATCGGCGTCGATCAGGTCGCCGGGCTTCATCATCTGGCCTTCCTTCATCAGGAACTTGATGACGTCGACCGCACGCTCGGACATGCGCTGCGACAATTCCTGAATCGTGATGGTTTCCGGCAGGACGACTTCGCGGGAGATCTTCTCGCGCGTTTCCTGCATCTGGCTGCGCTTGAACTTCTCCTGGCGGCGGCGCATCGCCGAAAGCGAACGGCCGCGCTGGCTGCCATCCTCGTCCACGGCAGCCGTCGTAAGCGTCAGCTTGCCCTGGCGGCGGCCCTCGTCACCCTTTGCACGGGGAGCGGGCTTGGCCGGCTCGGGACGCACGACCTTGCCGCGGGGAGCACCGGCACCGCTGCGGCGGCGTTCGTCTTCCTCGCTCTCGGTCCCGCGGCGGCCGCGAAGTGCTGCACCGTCCGGCCCCGCCGGCGTTGCAGCCGGAGCCGGGCGTCCCGGCTGCGGGCGCGTCTCGACACGGCGTTCGCCGACGGCGGGACTTGCAGCCTCGACCTTCTCCTCGGCCTTTTCAGCCTCTACCGGCGGGCGCGCAGCCTCTTCGGCGGCACGGCGCGCGGCCTCTTCCTTCTCGCGGGCGAGGCGCTCTTCCTCCTCGCGCCGGCGGCGCACTTCGTCCTCGGCGCGGCGCTTGGCTTCCTCGGCGTCGCGAATCTGGGCTTCCGCCAGGGCGCGGCGGCGGGCTTCCATCTCACCGGCAGAGAGGTCGTTCAGGACGACGCCGCCGCGAGGGCGGTTCTGTTCCTGGCGCGGCTGGTGCGGCTGCGGCTGAGGAGCCGGACGTCCCGAGGGCTGCGGCGGCATCGGACGCTGCTCAGCCGGGCGGGCGGCAGGCGTGGCGGCAACCGGCGTGATCGGGCGCTCGTCCTTGTGCTTCAGCGGACCGCGCGTTCTCTTGGTCTCGACCACGACCGCCTTGGTGCGACCGCGGCCCATATCCTGACGCACCGTGCCCTGCGTCACCCCGGAGGGCTTCAGGGTCAGCGTCTTCTTGCCCGCTACGCTGAGTGTCTTGTCGTCTTTGTTGTCCGTCATTCCGTTCCGTTCCTAGCGATCAGGGCCGGATACGAAACCCCTGACCCTGTCTTCCAAATTGTCTCAAACAATGCTCGCTATGCCGGTCTCTGCCGGTGACGCGCTTCATTGCTGTGGCTTGCCAGCGCCGCCTTCGGCCCGGACCGGGACGGATCCTCGGTACTTTTCGAGCATGATTGCGCGCTTCACTACACCTTCACCTGCCTGCCCTGCAAGCGCTGCGGCATGGATAAAGGCATTACTTCCCAAAAGTCCCTCCATTTCCGCCCCCGTGAAGGGGCGGAAAGCGGGTATTTCCGTTTCGTCCTGGCTGACGAAGCTCATCGCCTTGCGGGCCTGATCGATCTTGCGGACGCCATCCGCGGCCGCATCGATCGCATGAAAGACGGCCAGCGCGGCAAGGCCGCGCACCGCCTGCTCCGTCTTCGTCGCGCCGGAGATGAACTGGCCCGCCTTGCGCGCCATGTGCATCATGCCCGCGAGCTGCTCGGCGAGAAGTCTCTCGACCTCGTCGGCGAGCCCGGCATTCGCCTTCACTTCGGCGCGAAGAGCGCGGGCGAAGAGCTTCTTCGCCACCGCTTTTTCCACGAGCTGCCGCTCGGACTTGACCCAACATCCGCGCCCCGGGAGCTGCCGCTTCAGATCCGCAACGACGACGCCGTCGGGGCCGGCGACAAAGCGGATCAACTCTTCAGGAGAGCCGCTCTCACGCGTGACGATACAGGTCCGGTTGTTGCCGTTCCGGTCCTTCGGACCCTTGTCCGCAGGCAGGCTGTCGGCATCGATCTCGACGGTCATCGCGATCAGGCGTCCTGATCCGCGCCTTCGGCGACCTCGATCGTCTCATCCTGCTCCTGCTCCTCCTCCTCCTGCTGCTTGACCAGATCCTCTTCGGTGATCCAGCCGGCGGCCAGACGAGCCTGCACGATCATCGTTTCGGCCTCTTCCCGGGTGACTTCGAACTTCGAGAAGATGCCCTCGAAACGCTTGGTCTCGCCATCCTTGCGCTCGGTCCAGCCCACGAGGTCGTCGGCGGCGCAGCCGGCAAAGTCCTCGATCGTCTTGATGCCTTCCTCGCCGAGAGCGACCAGCATCTGGCTGTTGAGGCCATCGATCGTCCGCAGCTCGTCGGAAACGCCGAGCTCCTTGCGCTTGGCATCCATTTCCGCCTCGATCTTTTCGAGATATTCGCGGGCGCGGGTCTGGAGCTCGTTTGCCGTATCCTCGTCGAAGCCCTCGATGGAGGAGATTTCGTCGAGTTCGACATAGGCGAGCTCTTCGACCTGGGCGAAGCCCTCGGAGGCGAGCACCTGACCGACCATCTCGTCGACGTCCAGCGCATCCATGAAGAGCTGCGTGCGCTCGTTGAATTCCTTCTGGCGACGCTCGCTTTCCTCCTGCTCGGTGAGGATATCGATGTCCCAGCCGGTCAGCTGCGAGGCAAGGCGCACGTTCTGGCCGCGGCGGCCGATCGCGAGCGAAAGCTGCTCGTCCGGAACCACGACCTCGATGCGTTCCGCGTCCTCGTCGAGAACCACCTTGGCCACTTCCGCCGGCTGCAGCGCATTGACGATGAAGGAAGCCGGATCCGGCGACCAGGGAATGATATCGATCTTCTCGCCCTGAAGCTCGCCGACCACGGCCTGCACGCGCGAGCCGCGCATACCGACGCAGGCGCCGACCGGATCGATCGACGAATCGTTGGAGACGACGGCGATCTTGGCGCGGGAGCCCGGGTCGCGGGCGACCGACTTGATGTGGATGATACCGTCATAGATTTCCGGCACCTCCATGGTGAAGAGCTTCACCATGAACTGCGGATGCGTGCGCGACAGGAAGATCTGCGGTCCGCGCTGCTCGCGGCGGACGTCGTAGACGAAGGCGCGGACGCGGTCGCCATAGCGCATGTTCTCACGCGGGATCATCTCGTCGCGGCGGATGATGCCCTCGCCACGGCCGAGATCGACGATGACGTTGCCGTATTCGACGCGCTTGACGGTGCCGTTGACGATCTCGCCGACGCGATCCTTGAACTCTTCATATTGACGGTCGCGCTCGGCTTCGCGCACCTTCTGCACGATCACCTGTTTGGCGGACTGGGCGGCGATGCGGCCGAAATCCATGGGCGGCAGCGGATCGGCGATGAAATCGCCGAGCTTTGCATCGGGATTGCGGTCGCGGGCGAGCTCGATCGGGATCTGGGTCGAATAGTCTTCGGCCTTTTCGACGACTTCCAGGAGACGCTGGAGACGGATTTCACCGGTCTTCGGATTGATGTCGGCGCGGATGTTCGATTCCGAACCGTAGCGCGAACGAGCCGCCTTCTGGATCGCGTCCGCCATCGCGGCCAGAACGATCTCACGGTCGATGACCTTTTCGCGTGCCACAGCATCTGCGATCTGCAGAAGTTCGAGCCGGTTAGCACTGACTGCCATGTCTTGTCTCCGTCTGTTGCAGGCGCATCGAAAGCGCACCCAGCCTTATTCGTTGTCTGTGTCTTCGTCTTCGAAGTTTTCGTTGGCGGCGCGCGCGGCCTTGGCTTTCTTGTCGGCCGTCAGCGCGTCGCGGATGAGCTCGTCCGTCAGGATCAGTCGCGCCTCCGAAAGCGCCGTGAACGGGATGGCGACTGCCGCCTCTTCACCATAGGCGGGCTGGTCGCGCTCGAGCCGGAAGCCATCCTCGTCCACCGAAACGATCTTGCCGCGAAAGCGCTTGCGCCCGTCGACCATGACCGACGTCTCGCACTTCACCAGATGGCCCTGCCAGCGGATGAAGTCGGACCTGCGCACCATGGGACGATCGATCCCCGGGGACGACACTTCGAGATGATACGCCTTGTCGATCGGATCTTCCACATCCAGAACCGGCGAGATCGCTTTGGAGACCTCCTCGCAATCCTCGACCGTCATGGTGCCGTCGTTGCGTTCGGTCATGACCTGCAGCGTCAGGCCGTTCTGACCGGACATACGCACGCGCACCAGGCGGAAACCCATATCCACGAGCACCGGCTCGATGATGTCGGCAACACGCCGGTCGAGGCCGGTTTCGGTAATCAGCCGGGGTTCATTCGTATTTTCAGCCGTTGTCGTATCGGACAAACGATCCTCTCCTCGTCGGACCGGCTAATAAAAAAGAGCGGGTCCTCACGGCCCCACTCTTCATCTAACCGATCAAGAATTTGAGGCTCATATACGCTTCATTGCCGCAAATTGCAAGGGTCGCGCAGGCGCCGGGTCGGACCTTTCGGCCCGAACGCAAGTTTCAGCGTCTGGCGCATCGCGTTGCGAGGTTTATAACGAAGCAATATGACGAGCAACCGAAAGAGATCAGAGGTGACGAACCGCATATCGCCGTTGGCGCCCTTCAGGCACGACATCTTCCGTACTATCTGGATCGCGAGCCTTGCCTCCAATTTCGGCGGGCTGATCCAGGCCGTGGGTGCGGCCTGGCTTATGACGTCCATTTCGCAATCGGTGAACATGGTGGCGCTGGTGCAGGCCTCGACCTCGCTTCCGATCATGCTCTTCTCGCTGGTTTCCGGCGCACTTGCCGACAATTTCGACCGGCGGCGGATCATGCTCGTCGCGCAGAGCTTCATGCTCGCCGTCTCGGCGCTGCTCACCGTCTGCGCCTATTACGGTATCGTTACGCCGTGGCTACTGCTCATCTTCACCTTTCTTCTCGGCTGCGGCACGGCTCTCAACAACCCGTCCTGGCAAGCCTCGGTCGGCGACATGGTTCCGCGCGACGACCTGCCGGCTGCGGTCGCGCTGAACAGCATGGGATTCAATCTTACCCGCAGCGTCGGTCCGGCGATCGGCGGCGCCATCGTCGCGGCCGCGGGTGCGGCGGCTGCCTTTGCCGCCAACACGCTCAGCTATTTCGCGATTCTCTTCGCGCTCGCCCGATGGAAACCGGTCGCTCCCGAAAACCGGCTGCCGCGCGAGACGCTCGGACGCGCGGTTTCTGCGGGGCTGCGCTACGTGGCGATGTCGCCCAATATCGGCAAGGTGCTCGTGCGCGGCTTCGCCTTCGGCCTTTCGGCGAGCGCCATACTTGCACTGCTGCCGCTGGTGGCACGCGACCTTGTCGGCGGCGGCCCGCTCACCTACGGCGTCATGCTGGGCGCCTTCGGCGTCGGCGCGATCGGCGGCGCGCTCCTGAGTGCAAGGCTGAGGGAATTCCTCACCAGCGAGGCGATCGTGCGCTATGCCTTCGCCGGCTTCGCCTTCAGCGCCCTGGTCACGGCCATCAGCTCGCAGGCCTGGCTGACCTGCCTCGTGCTCGCCGTGTCCGGTGCCTGCTGGGTGCTGGCGCTGTCGCTCTTCAACACGACGGTACAGCTCTCCACGCCGCGCTGGGTCGTCGGCCGGGCGCTTTCGCTCTACCAGACGATGACCTTCGGCGGGATTGCCGGCGGCAGCTGGCTCTGGGGCGTCACTGCCGAACAATACGGCGCGGCCAACGCACTCATCGGCTCCTGTCTGCTAATGCTCGCGGGAGCGGCAATCGGACTGCGCTTCGCCCTGCCGGAGTTCAAGTCGCTCAATCTCGACCCGCTCAACCGCTTCAACGAGCCGCTGCTCGAGCTCGACCTGAAGCCGCGCAGCGGCCCCATCGTCGTCATGATCGACTACGAAATCGCCGATGAGGACATCCCCGAGTTCCTGAAAACGATGGCGGAGCGGAGGCGTATCCGCATCCGCGACGGAGCCGGCCACTGGGCGCTGATGCGCGACCTCGAAAACCCGACCACCTGGACCGAGACCTACCACGTGCCGACCTGGGTCGAATATGTCCGTCACAATCAGCGGCGCACCCAGGCCGACGCCGCCGTCGGCGACAAGCTGACCGCGTTCCATCGCGGCCCGAACCCGCCGCGTGTCCATCGCATGATCGAGCGCCAGACGATCGTTCCCGATCACTACGAGCGCTACAAGCGATCCGTCGAGATGCATTGAGGAGGGCGGAGCCGCCCATCCCCCACGTCACTCACCGAAGCTTTGCTTTCAGCGAAACATCGGGAAAGCATGTCGGCTTGAGGCCGCTCTTCGCCTGCCAGTCGCCGAGCGAGCGGCGCGTCTTGTAGCCCGGCAGCCCGTCGGCCTTGCCGACGTCGTAGCCTTTCGCGACCAGCGCGTTCTGCATCGCGAGCACATCGGATCGCAACATGCCGCCGACATCGCCCCATCTGCCGCGGAAGGCACCGCCGCCGGAAGCGATGCGATCGGCCAGATTGCCGATGTACAGCGCGTAGAGATCGGAATTATTGTATTCCTTGATCACGTAGAAATTCGGCGTGACGATGAATTGCGGTCCATGGGTCCCCGCCGGGACGAGCATCATGCCTGCCGCGGCACGTTCTGCCGCCGGGAAGGCCTTGCCCGAAATGCGGCCGATCCCCATGCCGGCCCATTCGGCGATCGGGCGGGCAAGGTCCGGGCCTTCCTGGGCGCAGGAGACGCCCGACGGGATTGCGACCTCGAAACCCCAGTCGCGCCCGCTCTGCCACCCCTTCTGCGCCAGATAATTGGCAATCGAGGCGAGGCTGTCCGGCACGGAATTCCAGATGTCGCGGCGTCCGTCCCCGTCGAAATCGACGGCATATTTCAGAAAGCTCGAAGGCAGGAACTGCGGCTGGCCCATGGCACCTGCCCAGGAACCGCGCATCTGCGCCTCCTTGACGTCACCGCTGTCGAGAATATGCAGCGCCGCGATCAGTTCGCGCCGGAAAAGCTCGGGCCGGGTCGACATGAAAGCCTTGGTCGCCAGCACATCCATGATCGGATGCGGGATCTTCGCCCGGCCGAAGCCGGATTCCTTGCCCCATATGGCAAGGACGATCGGACCGGGAACACCATAGGTCCTCTCGATCCGCTTCAAGGTCGAGGCGTGGGCGGAGGCGAGGCTGCGGCCCGTCGCGGCAAGACCCTGCAGGCGCTTTTCCGAGAAATAGGATCCGGGAGAGGAAAATTCGGCCTGGCTCTGCTTGCGCTGCTTCGGTTTGGGAAAGCCGGGCGGCGCGAGGTCGGGCAGGTCCCAGTCGAGCCGGACGCCCTCGAACGCTGCTTCGAAGGCCGCATTCGATACGCCGGCCTTCTGCGCCTCCGGCCAGAGATCGTTTCGCAGCCACTGCCGGAACTGCGCTTCGACGTCGGCCTTGGAAGCGGCGAAGGAGAAGGTAGCGAAAGACAGGCAGGCCAGGAGCAGAATGGAAAGGAATCTCAGCATTTCTTTTCCTTGAAACTGAAGCTGCGGAGGCGAATGCTCAAATCACCGTTCTCGCCCGGAGCGCGGCGGCCAGCGTTCCCTCGTCGAGATAGTCGAGCTCGCCGCCGACGGGCACGCCGTGGGCGAGGCGCGTGATCCTCACCGGCATGCCCTCGAGTCGATCGGTGATGTAATGCGCCGTCGTCTGGCCCTCGACGGTCGCGTTGACGGCGATGATCAGCTCGCGCACGTCGCCCTTGGCGACGCGGTCGATGAGGCCCCTGATGTTCAGATCCTCCGGCCCGATGCCGTCGAGCGGCGACAGCGTGCCGCCGAGCACGTGATAGGCGGCGTTCATGGCGCCGGCGCGCTCCAGCGCCCAGAGATCGGCGACGTCTTCGACCACGATGATCACCGCCTGGTCGCGCTGCTCGTCGGTGCAGACCGTGCAGGGGTCGATAGTGTCGACATTGCCGCAGCAGGAACAGATCTTGACCTTGCGATGGGCCTCGCCCATGGCCTCGGCAAGGGGGCCGAGCAACTGTTCCTTCTTCTTGACGAGATGCAGCGCCGCGCGGCGGGCGGAACGAGGCCCGAGGCCCGGGACCTTCGCCAGGAGCTGGATCAGCTTTTCGATTTCGGGGCCGGTGACTCGCTTTGCCATGCCCGGCTTTTAGACCAACCGTCTATCGCCGCCAATGGGAATCGTAGCGCTTCAGCGCGTGGCGATGGCCACTGCCGCGCCTGCCATCGTGCCTGCGCTGGCACGGTTCACGATCCTTACTGCCCGGCGGCTCTTGAGGAACTGCCGCGCCTTTGCGGCCATAAGCACCCAGGCGACATCGATCGCGACGAGGACTACGAACATGGTCGCGACCAGTTCGGCCCAGCCGAAGAGGGTGACGGAGCCGAGATCGATGATCGAGGGCAGCAGCGCCACATAGAACATCATGATCTTGGGATTGCCGAGCGTGATCGTCAGCCCGGCGAAGAACATCTTCGATGCAGATCGCGCCTCCGGCAGGCTTTCGCCGGGCGTTTGCGGCTCGGCCGACCACATCTTCCAGGCGAGGAAGAGGAGATAGGCGACGCCCGCCCATTTGATCGCGACGAACATCCAATGGAACGTCTCGGCGATCGCCGCGAGACCGGCAACCGCAAAGGAGAGCCAGATCGCCTCACCGATCCACATGGCCGCGAGGAACGGCAAGACGTCGCGGGCGCCCTTGGACAGCACCCGGGCGACGAGCGCGGCAATGCTCGGCCCCGGCGACCCAGCGGCAATCAGCAGCGCCCCGGCAAAGACGAGCAGCGTTGCGACGGTCATGTCACTCCCTCCTCCGGCAAACGGTCCGCAAGATAGCACGCATCTCGGCTGGCGCCAGCCTCTGCGGGGCCGAGGATCAGAACGGCAGCTTCATGCCCGGGGGGATCGGCAGACCGGCGGTCAGTTCGCGGGTTTTTTCCGCCTGCACCGCCTCGGCTTTGTCCTTGGCATCCTTATGGGCCGCGACGATCAGATCTTCGAGGATCTCGACATCGTCTTCCTTGAAGAGCGAGGGATCGACCTTAAGGCTTTTCATGTGGCCCTTGCCGTCGAGACGGACGGTGACGAGCCCGCCGCCGGAAGTGCCGTCGATTTCGAGCGCGGCGATCTCCGCCTGCATTTTCTCCATCTTGGCCTGCATTTCCTTGACCTTGCCCATCATGCCCATGATGTCGCGCATCGTCGTCTCCTGTTCTCTGGTATTCTTTGGCCCTACGCACTTCCGGACGAAAACCGTTACACGCTTTTCCTGGAAATACTCTGAAGCGCCGCGTCCGTGCGACGCGGCTACTCGATGTCGTCTCCCGGGACGATGTCGCCGTCCTCGGATTCGGCCGCGGCCGGAGCGAGGCTCTCGACCTCCTCTGCCGCCGCGCGGATGCGCACGTCGGTGATCCTGGCCCCTGGAAAGCGCGCAAGAATGGCAGCGACGTCCGGGTCCTGGCGCGCATCGTTGACGCGCTGCTCCTGCGCGCGCTGCTCGGCCTCGACCAGCGTCGGTTCGCCCTGCTCCCGGCTGTAGCTGACGACCCAATGGATACCCGTCCATTCCTTGAGCTTGACTGCGAGTTCGTTCAGCAGCGTCTTCGGTGCGTCGTCGGGCAGATTGACGTCGAGCCGGCCGGGTTCGATATGCACGAGCCTCAGGAAACCGCGCACCATCGTCTTCAGCTTGATGTCGCGGTTCTTGGCGCAGAGATCGGCGATGTCGCCGATGGAACTGACAGCAACCTTCGGTTCGGGTTTAGGAGCGGCACTCGCCACCGTGCGCTCTTCGATGCGGCCGATACCGATCGGCTGGGCCGCGGAGCTCGGCACGGCGCGCAGCATGGTCGCGCCATTGCCGCTTGGACGCGAAACGGCCGTCTCCACGGCGCGAGCTTCGACCGGGGTGCCTGCAGGCGCCTGCGCACCGCCACCGCCGTTCGGGGCCGGGCGCCCGCCGCCTTCGCCACCCGAAAGATCGAGAAGCCGCCGCGCGGCCTCTTCGGGCGAAGGCAGATGGGCGGCATGGGCGAGCCTGATCAGCACCATCTCGGCAGCACCTGCGGGGCGCGCCGAGCTCTCCGCCTCGGGAATGCCCTTGAGCAGCATCTGCCAGACGCGCGACAGCGTCGTCACCGCAACGCTGCCGGCGAATTCGGCCCCGCGCGTGCGCTCGATCTCGCTCAGCGACTGGTCGTTGACCGCGTCGGGCACATATTTCAGCCTTGTCACGAGGTGGGTGAAGTCGGCAAGGTCGGTGAGGACCACGGTCGGATTGGCGCCGGCTTCGTATTGCGCGGCGAACTCGCCAAGCGCAGCGGCGACGTCGCCCTTGATGACATGCTCGAACAGATCGACGATCCGCGCCCGGTCGGCAAGGCCGAGCATCGAACGCACGGTTTCGATCTCGACCGAACCGCCGCCATGGGCGATCGCCTGATCGAGCAGCGACAGGCCGTCGCGCGCCGAGCCTTCCGCTGCCCGCGCCACCATCGCCAGCGCCTCCGGATCGAAGGGCACTCCCTCCTTGCCGAGAATGGTGGAGAAGAGGCCGACCAGATCGGAAGCGCTGATGCGCCGGAGATCGAAGCGCTGGCAGCGCGACAGGACGGTAATCGGAACCTTGCGGATTTCGGTCGTCGCGAAAATGAACTTCACATGCTCCGGCGGCTCCTCGAGCGTCTTCAGCAAGCCATTGAAGGCCTGCGTCGAGAGCATGTGCACTTCGTCGATGATATAGACCTTGTAGCGCGCGGAGACCGGCCGATAGCGTACCTGCTCGATGATCTCGCGGATATCGTCGATCCCGGTATGCGAGGCGGCGTCCATCTCGATCACGTCGACATGGCGGCCGTCCATGATCGCCTGGCAATGTTCGCCGGGGACGCGAAGGTCGATGGTGGGCTTGTCGATCTCGGCGGTCTTGTAGTTCAGCGCCCGTGCCAGGATACGCGCCGTCGTCGTCTTGCCGACGCCGCGAACGCCGGTCAGCATATAGGCCTGGGCGATGCGGCCGGTTTCGAAGGCGTTGGTGAGCGTGCGCACCATCGGCTCCTGGCCGACCATCAGGTCGGAGAAGTCCTTGGGGCGGTATTTGCGCGCCAGAACACGGTAGGCGGCCGGTTTCTCGACGGGTAAAATCGGGGATGAAGTGGGCGCTTCGTCGCTCATCGACCCTGCCGCTGTTCGAACTCTTGTCCCGACAGGGACAAAGAAAGTGGTGCCCCGACAGGGACGAAGAAGGTGGTGTCCCGACAGGACGGAGAAGGTGGGAGGCTGGCACGATGACCCGTGCCGGGGCTCGTTAGGGCTGCTTCCTTCCGGACCTGACCCGGTTGGCGAGTGGCTCGTCCACCACCAACCTCCCGGCTTTCATATCGGCAATATCCGCAGCAAATGCAAGCCAAGCCTTCAAAAAACTGGTATCGATATGCAAAACAAAGCGAATCCGTTTGATGCCGAGGAGAGTTTCTTGACGACCTTCACGCTTGACGAGCGACTTGAGCGCGACGGCATACCGATCGGCACGCTCGGGCTGTGCCAGATGCGGCTGATGAACGATCGGCGCTGGCCCTGGCTGATCCTCGTACCCCAACGCGCCGACATAACGGAGGTCTTCGAACTGACGCCGCTCGACCAGGCGATGCTCACCTTCGAGACCAATATGGTAGCGGCAGGCCTGAAGAAGGCGACCGGCGCCGTAAAGATCAATATCGGCGCGCTCGGCAACATCGTCCGGCAGCTTCACGTGCATATCATCGCCCGTCGTGAAGGCGATCCGAACTGGCCGGGCCCGGTCTGGGGCTTCGGCAAGGCCGAGCCGTGGCCGGAGGAGGAGCACAGGGCATTCGCAGCACGCATCATGGAAAATCTCTGAGCATGACGAAAACGATCTTCGATCTTCACAGCCCGCACCCCGAGCCGAGCACGCTCGTCGCCTTCGCGGAGAACCACCTGGACCGCCGGTCCGAGCATCGCCCCGACGACTGCATCGAGGCGGCGCTCAAGCATCCCGGCGCGCATTTCCTGGCTTTTTCCGGGGCGAAGCTTATCGTCAAGCACGACGAGAAGGTCATCGATCCGCTCTTCGCGCCCTATGAACTGGCGGGGCTCGAGCCGACCATGGACGA
Source organism: Sinorhizobium sp. GQ132 (assembly GCF_059758575.1). NCBI lineage: Bacteria > Pseudomonadati > Pseudomonadota > Alphaproteobacteria > Hyphomicrobiales > Rhizobiaceae > Sinorhizobium > Sinorhizobium sp. GQ132. The sequence goes on from NZ_JCAXDX010000004.1 coordinate 370,541, forward strand.
TGCGGTCCTGCTCGGCTTTCTGCCGAATGGCGAGCCGCGTCTTGCCGTGCCTTCGGGGCTGACGGAGGAGACGGTGCCGGAGCCCTTCAAGATCGCCGATGCCCGCACGCTCTATCGCCAACAGATGCTGCCGGAAAACCTGCTGGGGCAGTTTGCGCAGGCGTCGAGCCTGATCGTCTGGAACGCCGGCAACCGGTTCTGCGGCCGCTGCGGCGGCCCGATGGACGGTGCGGCCGGCGGTTATAGGCGCATCTGTACGGCCTGCGGGCACATGGTCTTCCCGCGTACCGATCCGGTCGTTATCATGCTGACGATCGATGTCGAGCGCGATCAATGCCTGCTCGGCCGCAGCCCGCATTTTACGCCGGGCATGTATTCCTGCCTCGCCGGTTTCGTCGAGCCGGGCGAGACGATCGAAAACGCGGTGCGGCGGGAAACGCTCGAGGAGTCCGGCATCCGGATCGGCCGCGTGCGCTATCATGCGTCGCAGCCCTGGCCGCTCCCCCATTCGCTGATGATCGGCTGCTATGCGGAAGCGAAGTCGACCGCCATCAAGCGCGACGAACAGGAACTGGAAGACGTCCGCTGGTTCACGCGGGCGGAAACCGAGGCGATGCTGGAGCGCGCCACGGGCGTCGCCGACACCGGAGACGAGCACATTCCGCCGCCGAAGGGCGCCATTGCGCACCAGCTCATGCGCGACTGGCTCGCCTGGCCCGAGCGCAGCTGAGGTGCCATGTTTGAACGCCCGTAAGCAAACGTGCGTATAAAACGCTCACACCCCGCACGGAGGCGGGGTGTGGAAGACTTCGGATGTCGCGCGGTCAAATGCGGCGCGGGGTCATCCCGGTATTAACGGCCGTAAACGGCTGCCTGAATCTGGGAACGGGAAATACCGATATCGCTCAGGGCGTGATCGTCGAGAGCGTTCAGCTCGCGGACCGCACGGCGCATCTTTACGTATTCCGTAATCTTCTGACGGATTTTCATCTTTTTAGCTCCTTCTTTGTACGAGAGCTAAATAGGCATTTGCCTAAGATTTAAGTAGTTCCATGATTGCAAATTAGGCATGCACTGGACGCGTAGCCGGTTAACGAGTTTTGCCGTTTTCTCGTGCCGTCCGGGGTGAAGCGGGTCGGCCGAAGCCGCACCGCATGGTCAGAGCACGCCGCGCATCGGATGCGCCGGATAGGTGCCGAGGATGCGCACATTTTCCGAGAAGAAGCGCAGCTCGTCCATCGCGTGGCGCACGCCTGTATCGTCGGGATGCCCCTCGATGTCCGCATAGAACTGGGTCGCCACGAACTTGCCGCCGAGCTGGTAGCTCTCGAGCTTGGTCATGTTGATCCCGTTCGTCGCGAAGCCGCCCATCGCCTTGTAGAGCGCCGCCGGGATATTGCGCACGTTGAAGACGAAGGTCGTGATGATCAGTTCGTCCTTCGAGGTGCGGGCAACCCTGCTCTCCTCTCTGGACAGCACCACGAAGCGCGTGACGTTGCTGTCGGTGTCCTCGACGTTCTCGGCGATGATGTCGAGGCCGTAGAGGTCGGCGGCAAGACGCGGAGCAAGCGCCGCCATCGAGCGGTCGCCCACTTCCTTGACGAGCTTGGCGGCGCCGGCAGTATCGCCCGCGACCACCGGCTTCCACCCGTTGGCACGCACGATCTTGCGACACTGGCCGAGCGCATGGATATGGCTGTGCACGGTGCGGATTTCCTCGCGCCCGACGCCGGGCAGCACCATCAGCTGGAAGCGAATCGGCATGAAATATTCGCCGACGATATGCAGGCGCGATTCCGGCAGGAGGTGATGGATGTCGGCGACGCGTCCGGCAATCGTGTTTTCGATCGGGATCATGGCGAGATCGGCCTCGCCGTTTTCAACCGCCAGGAAAGCGTCCTCGAAGGTCTGGCACGGCAGCGGCTCCATCGACGGGAACATGTCGCGGCAGGCCATGTCGGAATTGGCGCCGTAGTCGCCCTGGAATGAAATCCGGTTGGTCTTGGCGGTCACTTTGGTCCCCTTGATGTCGGAATGTCAGACGCGGGCGGAAAGGATGCGGCGGGCCTTGTCGAGATCGGCCGGCGTGTCGACCCCGAGCGGCACGGAGTCCACGATCTCGACATCGATGCGCATACCCGCTTCGAGCGCCCGCAACTGCTCCAGCGATTCGCGTTTCTCGAGCGTCGACGGCTTCAGCGAAACGAAGCTTTCCAGCGCCTTGCGACGATAGGCGTAAAGCCCGATGTGGTGATAGAGGGGGCCTTCGCCGTAGGGTGCGGTGGCGCGGGTGAAATAGAGCGCGCGAAAGCGGCTTTCGGAAAGCGGCGAGCCGACGACCTTGACGACGTTGGGATTGGTCTTTTCGTGTTCGTCGGTGATCGCCACGGTCAGCGTGGCGATGTCGGTCGAGGCATTTTCCAGCGGCTTCAGCGCCGCACGAATGGGACCGGGCTCGATCGTCGGAAGATCGCCCTGAACGTTGATGACGATTTCCGCTTCGCCATGCGGATCGGCCTTCAGAAGGGCCTCGTGGATCCGGTCGGAGCCCGACTGGTGATCGACGCGCGTCATGATCGCTTCGAAGCCGGCGCCGGTCACGGCCGCGAAGACATCGGGATGATCGACTGCCACCACGATCCGCCCGACCTCGGCCTCCGCCGCCCGCCTTGCCACCTGCACGATCATCGGCAGGCCGCAAATGTCGGCAAGCGGCTTGCCGGGAAGGCGAGTCGACGCTATGCGCGCCGGAATGAGTACGAGGGTTTTGCCCGATTGTTCACGATTCATCGTTCGGCCTTCGAAAACCCGGAAAAAGTGTCAAAACGTCTCACTCCGGGGTTGATAATCTCTGTTGCAACGCAGAGCCAAAAGACATAGGTTCCGCGCGATTTCAAGATGGGCCGGTTTTTTGTTTGCCGGTGGCTAAGGGAGCGTTTGCAGATGAATCCATATGTGAACATGGGTGTGGGTGCCTTGTTGGGTACGGTCTTCGTTCTGATGTCCGTATCCATTGCGTCGGAAGGCATTTTCCATTCCGAAGCTCCCGAGAAGGAAGGTTTCGCCATCGTCGCCGAGGAAGCGGCAGGCGAAGCGGGTGCTGCCGGCGGCGAGGAAGCGAAGTCCGAACCGATCGGGCCACTGCTCGCCAGCGCCGATGCCTCCGCCGGCGAGGCCGTGTTCAAGAAATGCGCAAGCTGTCACACCATCGAGAAGGGCGGACCGAACAAGGTCGGCCCGAACCTCTGGGGCATCGTCAACCGCCCGATCGCCTCGCATGAGGGCTTCAGCTATTCCGCGGGCATGCAGACCTTTTCCGAAGGCGGCAAGGTCGTGTGGGACTACGATCATCTGAGCTACTTCCTCGAAGCGCCGAAGAAGCACGTGCCGGGCACGGCCATGGGCTTCGCGGGCCTCAAGAAGACCGACGAGCGCGCCAACCTGATCGCATGGATGCGTGAAAAGGCCGACAGCCCGGCCCCGCTGCCGGACGCCGCCGCGGCAGGCTCCACCGAGGCAGCACCCGCTGCAGGTCAGGAGGGACAGGCTCCCGCCGCTGCTGAAGCTCCGGCTCCTGCCGAGGGCGGTGCGGCTCCTGCCGAGGGCGGTGCGGCTCCCGCAGCCACTGAAGCCAGCCCGGCCCCTGCTCCCGCCGAAGGCGGAGCAGCTCCGGCAGGTCAGACCGGCGCTCCGGCGCCGGCTCCGGCAAACTGACTGCGGTCAGCACACGGCCAGACTTCCTGAAAAACCCGGTCGGTCGATCGGGTTTTTTCACATCCCGCAGATGTGATGAGCCTGGCCGCATGATGATATAGAATGGCCTTCACCATTCGACATATGCAACGCGAGCGACACCAACCGCTCGGAACGAAGGAGCAGACGACAGATGACCGGTAGCGGTGAGCAGACTTTCCTGTTCGAGCAGAACCCGACCAGAATGGCGACCGGCGAGCGCGATGCGCTGCTTGCCAATCCGGGCTTCGGGCGCGTGTTCACCGATCACATGGCGACGATCCGCTATTCCGAGGGCCGCGGCTGGCACGATGCGAAGATCGGCCCGCGAAAGGCGTTCGATCTCGATCCGTCGACACTCGTTCTGCATTATGCCCAGGAGATCTTCGAGGGCATGAAGGCGTATCGCCTTCCCGACGGAGGCGCCACGCTGTTTCGCCCCGACGCCAATGCGCGCCGTTTCCGCAATTCCGCGCTTCGGCTCGCAATGGCGCCGCTGCCGGAGGAGCTGTTCGTCCAATCCGTGCGCGAACTGGTTCGTATCGACCGCGACTGGATTCCCGCCGGTGAAGGAGCCGCGCTCTATCTCCGGCCGTTCATGATCGCGACGGAAGTGCTCCTCGGCGTGAAGCCCTCGGCTGAATACCTCTACTGCGTCGTTGCTTCCTCGGTCGGTTCCTACTTCAAGGGCGGCGCCCCGGCCGTCACCATATGGGTTTCGGAGAATTACACCCGGGCAGCGCCCGGCGGCACCGGCGAGGCCAAATGCGGCGGCAACTATGCCGCGAGTCTTGCGGCGCAGGCGGAGGCGATGCAGGAGGGCTGCGAGCAAGTGGTGTTCCTCGACGCGGTCGAGCGCCGCTTCGTCGAAGAGCTCGGCGGCATGAACGTCTTCTTCGTCTTCCGCGACGGCTCGCTGCAGACGCCGCCGCTGACGGGCACGATCCTGCCGGGCATCACGCGCGATTCGCTGATCACGCTTGCCCGCGATATGGGGCTTACGGTGCGTGAAGAGCCCTATGCCATCGATCAATGGCAGGCGGATGCGGAAAGCGGCCGCCTCACCGAGGCCTTCGCCTGCGGGACGGCTGCGGTCGTAACGCCGATCGGCAAGGTCAAGGGCCGTGAACACAGCTTCACCATTGGCGACGGCGGAGCCGGTCCGGTTGCCGGCCGCCTGAAGGCAGCCTTGCTGGACATCCAGAACGGCCGCGCGCCGGACCCGCATGGCTGGCTCGACCGGCTGTTTTGAGCGCAGCCTTCGGTCAGGAATCCCGCCCGTCACATCAGCAGATAGGCCCACACCGACACGCTGACCACGCCGAGCGCAGTGGTCAGGGTGATGGTCGAGGAGGCGAGCGCATGCCCGACATTGAAGTGGTTGGCGATCAGCCAGGCGTTGACGCCGGTCGGAACCGACGAGGTCAGCACCAGCGCCGCGGTCCAGCTGTCGCTCAGCCCTAACAGATGGCAGGCGGCGAAGACGGCGCCGGGCAGCACCAGGAGTTTGAGGGTGCTCGTCACGGCCGCGAGCCCGGTATTGCCGGCAAGACCGTACTTGTCGAGGGCCATGCCGATCGAGACGAGCGCCGCAGGCGCTGCCACGCCCGCAAGCTGGTCGACGACGATCTTCACCGGTCCGCCGAGCGGTTGTCCGAGGAGATGGAACAGAGCGCCGAAGGCAAGGCCGATCACGAGGGGATTGCGGACGAGGTTGCGGGCAACTCCGCCCATGAGCTTCCAGATGCCCTGCCCGGGTGCGCCGGTCGTCTGACGTTCCGCGCGCTCCATCATCACCGTTCCGGCAATCATCATGACCGGCAGATGGACGGAGAGAAGGATCGACAGCGCAACGATACCGTCTTGGCCGACAAGGCGGGAAACGAGCGGCAGGCCGATGAAGACCGTATTGGCGAAGGCGGACGAAACGCCGGCAAGCACCCCCATGCGCGCGTCCCGGCCGAAGCCGAGCGTCGCCGCCAGATGGCCGATGGTCCAGGTCACCGCGACGCCGGAGAAATAGGCAACCCAGAGCGGCCAGGGCGACCCTTCCTTGAAATCGGCCTCGGCGATGGTACGGAAGAGCAGCACCGGCACCGCGACGCGGAAGACGAAATCGCCGAGCGCTTCGCCGACGGCCGGCTTCAGATAGCCGAGCCGGACGATGAGCCAGCCGGTCAGGATCAGGACGAAAATCGGTAGAACGTTCAGGAAGACGTCGGACATGGAAGAGCCTTGATGGGTTTCCAAGCCATAGCCCTGTTCGAGCCGTGGAGGCAAGGGACGCGCATGCTGCCGGCCTTCTTGATTAGGCCAACCCAAGCCAACATGCAGCAATTACAGAAGAATCAGCGCGAACGCGGCCATGCGCGACCGGAACATTCCGGGGCTGCCAAGCGTTGCGATCAAGGACGGGAACGACCAGAAATGCCGAGCGAATACCCGAAATACTCTCACAAGGACGACGATCCTCATCTGACCGATGACGATCTGGCGGAGAAAGTTCTGCATTTCCTTCGCTACGCAACTGCGATCGATACGAGCGACATGGAGGTGATCGCTTTAGGCAACATCGTCGTGCTCTCCGGTACGGTTGGAAGCGAAGCGGACATTGCCTCTGCCGGCGAAGCGGCCGCCTCGGTCATCGGTGTTTCGAGCGTGGAGAACGAACTAAGGGCGCGCGAAGATACAAAGTGAAGCGCGCCGTTTCTCAACCGGCCAGGGCCGGCATGTCTGAGCCTTGCGCGGTGCAAACCTCGCGAATGCAGCCGCGCAGCCAGCGATGCGCCGGATCGGCATCGAGCCGCGGATGCCAGAGCAGCGAAACCGTGATCTGCGGCAAGGAGAAGGGCAGCGCAAAGCTGTGCATTCCCTGACGCAAGGCGCTGGTGTGGCGCTCAGGAACGCTGGCGATCAGATCCGTGGAGCGAGCCAGCGCCAGGGCGCTCGAAAAGCCGCCCACAATGGTAACGACCTCGCGCTCCAATCCGATCGACCTCATTATATCATCGATGCCGACAGCCGCCTTCTCCGGCCCCCGCCGTGAAACAAGGATGTGCCTGCCGGCTGCGTAGCGGGCCGGTGTTACCTCGCCCCCGCTCAAAGCGTGGCCATTGCGCACGACGCCGATGAACCGGTCCCGGAACAGAGCCTGCGTCCGCAACTCCGGCCCTGTCGCCTCGCCCACCACACCAGTTTCGAGATCGACGCTCCCGTCCCGAAGCGGGCCGCTGTCCTTGTCCGATTTCTGCACGAAGGCCAGGCGTAGTCCGGGGGCTTCCGCGCCGAGCCGGGCAAGGAGGTTCGGCCCGAAGTTTTCGACGAAGCCGTCGCTGGTGCGCAGCGTGAACGTCCGAACGAGCCGTTTCAGGTCGAGTTTCTCCTGCGGCCGCAGGACGGATTGCGCCTCCTCCACCAGCCGGCCGACCTTCTCGCGCAGCTCGAGCGCACGCGGCGTCGCAACGAGGCCGCGCCCGGCCCGAACCAGAAGCGGGTCGCCGGTCGTCTCGCGCAATCGCTGAAGCGCCCGGCTCATTGCCGAGGGGCTCAGGCGCAGCCGCTTGGCAGCGCGCGCGACGCTGCCTTCTGCGAGCAGCACGTCGAGGACGACGAGGAGATTGAGATCGGGTTTCGGCATGCGGCGACAGTAGCACAGATTTCAATCGGACATGGCGTGAAACACACGAATGAAGTGCAAATCGTGCGTGTTCCGCCATGACGGTCGAGCGGTTAGCTTCTCCTCGGAACGCTTCAGGGTCCGGGGAAGGAATGTTCATGCCGAAACCAGCCGTTGCCGCGCGAGATGATGCCGCAGGTGCAAATCCGCACAGAGCCGCCTCGGCCCGATGGGCGCTCGCCAGCCTTTCGCTCTCCATGCTGCTGTCCTCGCTCGGCACCAGCATCGCGAATGTCGGCCTGCCGAGCCTCGCCACGGCGTTCTCCGCCTCGTTCCAGCAGGTCCAATGGGTCGTCCTTGCCTATCTCCTTGCCATTACCACCCTCATCGTCGGTGTCGGCCGGCTCGGCGACATCGTCGGGCGCCGGCGGCTGTTGCTTGCCGGGATCCTGCTCTTTACCGTGGCTTCGGGCTTGTGCGGCGCTGCACCAAGCCTGCAGCTCCTCATTGCCGCCCGGGCGGTTCAGGGGCTCGGTGCGGCGGTCATGATGGCGCTCGCCACGGCCCTGGTCGGAGAGACCGTGTCGAAGGAAAAGACCGGTGGCGCCATGGGCCTGCTGGGCACCATGTCTGCGATCGGAACCGCGCTGGGGCCGTCGCTCGGCGGCGTCATCATCGCCGGTCTCGGCTGGCAGGCGATCTTCCTCGTTAACGTGCCGCTCGGCGCTTTGACCCTTCTTCTCGCGCACCGCTCGCTGCCCGCCGATCTCCAAAGGCCCGCGGCCAGGCAAGCAGGCTTCGACGTTCCGGGCACGGTGCTGCTCGGCCTGACGCTGGCCGCCTATGCACTCGCCATGACCGTTGGGCGCGATCGATTCGGTCCGCTCAACATGGCTCTCCTGGCCGCCGCCGTCGTCGGCGCCGGCCTCTTCGTACTGGCCGAGCGGAGAGCGGCGACCCCCTTGATCCGGATCGAGGCTCTGCGGGACCCGGTGCTCGGTGCGGGGCTTGCCATGAGCGCACTCGTCTCGACGGTGATGATGGCAACGCTGGTGGTCGGGCCGTTCTACCTCTCGCGCTCGCTCGGCCTCGGCGAAGCGCTGGTCGGGATCGTCATGTCGGCGGGTCCGGTCGTCTCCGCCCTGAGCGGTCTGCCGGCCGGCCGTGCCGTCGACCGTCTGGGAGCCCCGTTCATGATCGTCGCAGGTCTCCTCGCAATGGCCGCCGGCTCATTCGCCCTGACGGTGCTTCCGGAGATGTTCGGCGTCGCCGGCTACCTGGCCGCCATGCTTATCCTGACGCCGGGTTACCAGCTGTTCCAGGCGGCCAACAATACGGCCGTGATGGTGGAAGTCCGCCCGGACCGGCGCGGCGTCGTCTCCGGAATGCTCAATCTCTCGCGCAATCTCGGGCTCGTCACCGGCGCGTCGGTCATGGGAGTCGTCTTCGCCTTCGCATCGGCTGCACCCGAGATCGCGGCCGCATCACCCGTGGCCGTTGCCGCCGGCATGCGGATCACTTTCACAGTCGCGGGCGTCCTGGTCATGGCAGCACTCGTCATCGCGCTCCGGAGCCGCGCTCTCTTGATGCGCGCTTCCGCCGGCGCAGCACTACGCGACGAAGATCGGTGAGGTACGGCTGTCGGCACCATCTTGCTTCGTCAGTGGCGGGAACCCTGCCGGCTGCGTTCGACGACTGGTCCGTCACCGACAACACGGTCGATCACGAGCGTCGCAGACGTCGGGCTGTGGCGTAAAAACGGCGGCGATCTACGGCGCGCATGTTACTTGGTGACGTTGCGGCCGTCGGCGGCGATCGGCGGCAATATCGCACTATAGAGGGCAATCGGGGCTGATGGCGGGCCATGCGGGATAGCGATGAGAACTATATCTATTCCATAGCCCTCTATAGCCCTCCCAAATAGGTATAAGCGGACGGCAAGAGCCGTCCGTCAGAGCCCGCGAAGCTGCGTACCCAGAATAATGGGTGCTTGCGATGCCCATCCGTCACGGTGGCTTGCTCAGGGAAGGATATGACAGGGTTGAATTTCGGGCGTCATGATGGTCACCGCCCGCCGTGCACGAGTTGCCGCGACGTGGAGGTTGAAGCGTGCAGAGCGCTCGCCATCAGTGCTGGGACTCTGGACGTAGCGAATTCTTGTTTGCCAAATTAAGTTACGCGATCTGTTGCAATTAATATGGCCAATCCTACAGCATCATGTGATCGGCACCCGCGGAGGGCTCACATGAACAACCGATAAGGATAAACATTCCGAGGTAGGTCGGGGACATTCGCTATCGTGCGGGCCAGTTTCTGCGAATAGCGAATGCTAACCGGCACAGGGTCGTAAAGCGCGTCGTTGTTCCAATCCATCTTCGTGAGGGCCAACGCCTCGTGGGCTGTGAGTTCAAGTGGCCCGCTGCCGGCATGACGGATTAGTTGCAGCGGTCGGGGGATGCTCTTCTTGCCCTGATAGTAATCGCCTTTGGTTGAGACCCCGGGAGCATTGCCCGCCACCCATACCAAGGCAGAATTGCCCGTTCGGATCACCATCGTCCCGCGCGGTACGGGAAACCCCGACGGTTTTGACGGCGGCTTCTCTAGTCCCGACTTGATGAGCCAGACGCCGCGCCAGCACGACGCCGAACTGACCTCGACGCACTCTATTTCCGCTACGCCGGTAAGCGCATCGAACGCGCCCTCGATTTCAGCTTCCTTGAACGCGGTCGTTTTGTGAATGACCATGCGTTTTGGTAGGTTGCCGCCATTGCGCCCCTGATAGAGTTCCAGGCTACGGGCGAGGACCGCGCGCATGTCGTCGCGACTTAGAAAGGGGTTCCGGCGGGCTTCGGCCACGTCGACCACCGGGTCTCGCGCCTCGAACGCGACGAACTGCATGCCGCCACCGTCCATGTCGAAGACCTGCGAGCAGCACGTCACATAATGCGCATCTTGTTGGTCACCGCGCAGGGCATAAGCCAACCCGATGTAGGCGGTGTCCGCCGGCACACCCTTCAGCGGCGCGAGCTTCCATGGCGTGCCCGCAGCCTTCACATACAGTGCGGTTGAAAGACGCCACGCGAGCGAGGCCTTAAAGCTGAAGGTGAAGACGCGATCGTTCAGAACCTGGGTTGGAATATTATACTTGGCGCCCAGAGCCTTGAGCACGTCGTGCGCGTCAAAGAATTTTCCGCGTGTCGCCGTGTCCCAGGTGTCGGGAAAGTGGACCAGCACAACGTCGAACTCGTTGCGAACGGCGTCGAGGCGGCGGAGCGCGGCATCCAGCGCAAGGTATAGGCGATGCTGCGCGTTGCCGTCACCCGGCAACTGGTCGAGGTGTTCAGGCCACTTGATGTGCGCACTCGCTGGCGCGGGATCGAGCGACACGCGGAACAGGCGCTCAAAACCGGGATATTCCGGCACATATTCTGATCGGTCGGAAGGCCGATGCACGCCGCGCAACAGCTTCATCAGATCGCCACGACGATGGAAGGCGCTCTCCGGGCCAACCGTCGCGATTCGAATGCGGGGAGTGTATCCGCTAAACGATCCTTTCGAATACGGCCCGAAGTTCAGGAGGCCGCGCAATGGATGGACATCTACCTGGGTGGCGTCGGATGGCGAAAACGACAGTTCCGGCTCATCCAAGAGCGTGAATGGCGGCAGCTCGGTGAGGGCTGGGTTCGCCATTATTTGCTCCTGTCGAAGTAGGTATGGTGATGCGACGGCCGGCTAAACCCTGTGACGGGTGACACCTTGAACACGGCATCAATGCCAGTGCCATCTTCGAGTCCGAAAGCGCTTCGAAGCGTGCCGCCCGTCTCGGTCAGAAGCTGGGCCCAAGCCCCAATAATGCTGGCCCAATTCCTATTATAGCGCGGAGCCCATCGTTCGCGGCGCCAGTCACCGGCAGGATCACCTCGTCGCTCGGCTTGCATGCCCACTTCGGCCGCCGCTTCTTGCGCGACCAGATCCTCCGCACCTTCCGTTTGTGGAGTGTCTTGTCGGGGCAACTGGACGAACGTGTAAGGCTCGAAGCCGCACCACCACTTTCCATCGACCTGTTCCAGCTTGAGGTGGACACCCTCCTGAAACGGGAAGCCAAGCTTGGGCACTGTGCCAAACAGACTGGTGCCGTAGGCATCGCGCAGCCGGGATAGGGTTTGTTGCTGACGCCGCGTTCGATCAGGATCATCGCCGTCGCGCGGTGTTGCAACGACGAGCGAATGGCCCGAACGCCTGTAACGTGGGATGAGCGGGCGCTGTCGGGCGAGAGATCGCACAAGCGTGTCGTAGAGCAATCCCATCGCCCAGCTATCGGCGACCGGATCTAGGTCGATCGTTCCAGCGAGCGATGGGCCGAGCGGATCCAAGGCATCCAGGATTTCTTGGTCCCGCCCGAACACCGCTAGCTCACGCGCCAAAGCGGCCGCCGTCGCCCGACATCCCTTCGCCTTGAAGATCTCGCGCACCTCTGCCGATGTTGTCGGTTGGCTCAACCTGATGCGCCTAGCCGCGGTCGGCATCGATTGGAGCAGAATTGCCGAATAGCGCAGCACCGGGAATGCGCGGGCTTTGGCATTTGGAATCTGAACGGGTACGAGGCGCGGCGTAGGTCGCCCTTCCATCACCCGATCAAGAAGCGGCTTGGGTAAATCGGTTATCTTGATGATATCGGCAGCCAGTTCGTCGAAGGTCGCGCACTCAACGACGGCCACGTCCACGCCAGCCGCTCCGGCGCGCTCTAGGAATTCGATCACTGCGGGCAGTAAACGCGAAGCTGACGAGGTGAGCCAGTACAGTCCGTTCGGAAATGGCGACGGCGCATCGAGAACCGTGTTCAGCGCCTCCATGATCGAAGCGTCGCGTCCGCTATAGCCGACGAAGATCATTCCGAAGCGCTTGCCGGATTCCACCAGCACATGCCGCATCCGGGCGTCCTGTTCCTCTAGTTCCGATCCCGTGTTCTTAATCGCGATCGACTGATAATCACCGTGGAGCTTGGCGACCAACGGCCAGTCCGATTCATTGAGGCACCGCATGGCACGGTCGGCGGAATCGATCGCCGCCACAGTCGGGCGGTTCTGGTCGCCTATTGGCAGAATCTTATTTGCCGAATGCGCCGACTCCTCGATGAGCGGATCGAAGTTCGTCGAGAAAACGCAATCGACCTTGCCTACAGCCATCAGACTGCCAAGTATCTTGTGTCCAAAACAGGGACTGCCCTTTGAGATCGCATCGTCGATATACTGTCGGCGATGCCGGGCCTCTGGATAGACCGCTTCAAAGGCCTTGGCATATTCCGTAGGGTCGCCGTCAGGCGGCAACAATGACGTTTGCCGGAAAAAGGCATCGATCCTGTCAATCCAGATCGGATCAGCGGTATCGATCTCCCGCTTTGACAGGTTTGTCTCGCGGCAAAAGATTTGCGCCTTGAAATCGCGGATCATGGCATAGCCGGTAGGAATGCCGGAGGCGGCCGATGCACCAGCACCGAGGAACCATGCCACGAGGTTTGGCCTGAGATCGAACGCGGTCGCGAATTGTGCGGCGGATATAGTTTTTATCGGCACGGACTCCCCCTTTTAAGCCGTCGTGGGGAGCGGGTCGGTTCCCTCGCTCAAGATGGCGAGATATCGCCGGTAACTGAACACGCGCCCCCGTTTGCGTCCGGTGATTTCTTCAACGATGCCGAACCGTTCCAGATCGGCGAGCGCCGCATTGACCGTCGGGGCAGAGAGACCTGTTTGCTGAACGAGTTGGTTGGCCGTCAGGAACGGGTTTTGCTGAAACAAATCATGGATACGCAGCGCGGAGCCTGCCCGGTCGCTTTCTGTCGTAATCCGCTCGCGGTCTTCCTTGAACAGATCGACAATCCGGGTGGCGGCTTCGAATGCCTGATTGGCCGTATCCGCAACACCGGCAAGGAAGAAATCGAGCCAGGCTTCCCATGCCCCGTGCTCGCGCACCTCCTGAAGCAGGCGGTAATAGTCGGCGCGATGCGTTTTAAGGTAGAGGCTCAGATAGAGCAGCGGCTTGCGCAGCACACCGTTGACGCACAGGTACAGCGTCACCAACAAGCGACCGATCCTGCCGTTTCCATCCAGGAACGGGTGGATGGTCTCGAATTGGACATGCAGCAGCCCAGCCTTGATGAGGGCGGGCAGGCGCGAGCCGTCCTCGTGCATGAAGCGCTCAAGCGCATCGAGACAAGCATCCATCTCGGTCGGCGGCGGCGGCACGAACAGCGCGTTGCCTGGGCGTGAGCCGCCGATCCAGTTCTGAGACCGCCGAAACTGGCCGGGATTTTTCGTGCCGCCACGCCCGCTCTGTAGCAGCCGTTGGTGCATCTCGCGGATCAGACGCAGCGATAGCGGCAGGTCTTCCAGCCGCTCCAGCCCATACATCATCGCATCGACATAGTTCGAGACTTCGCGGATGTCGTCGATCGGCTGGCCGGCTTGCGCCTCAGTTTCGAAGCGGAGCAGGTCCGAAAGGGTTGATTGCGTGCCCTCGATCTGGGACGAGAGCACGGCTTCTTTCCTCACATACATATAAAGGAACAGCTCTTGACGTGGCAGCAGCACGGTGATGCCGTCCAGACGCCCCAAGGCGCGTTCGGCCAAACTTAGCCGCTCCAGGAGGGCCAGCACGTCAATAGCCGGTTCTGGAGGTAGTGAGGGCGGTACGAAGGCGCGCACGATTTCCCCCGCAACGGGGGTTTCGACAAAGCGGCCTAGTCGGAGGTTGGATGCTGATTCGGACATGTCGCATTATGCGAACGCGGCGTTATTTAAGCAATCAGCTTTTGACTTAAATAGCGGGTGAGCTAAGATAAGCGCTCTTAAATAAGGGTCGACACCATCATCGGTAGGCCCACGCAAAAGGTTCTTGGTAGTATTTGTCCGCTTTCAGTGGCGGAAGCGCCGCCGATACTGTCACTAAATGGTCCGTCGCCGGCAACGCGGACGATACCGAGTGATCCACAAGATTATTCATTGCTGTAGACGCTGAGATGTCAGGCTTTATCGAGAAACGGCGGTGACCGACGGCAATATCGCGCTGTAGAGGACAATCGGCGGCTGATGGCGGACAGAGAGGGATTCGAACCCTCGATACGCTTTCACGTATACACGCGTTCCAGGCGTGCGCCTTCAACCACTCGGCCACCTGTCCATCCTTCTGCAGCCGGCGGTCGATCCGGCTGGATGGGGAAAAGCGAAGCTTTTCCGCGTCACCGGTGAAACCGGGAGACGGGCGCGATATATACCGATGATGCGCGCGGGATCAACTGGTTTCTGACATATTATTGACAGGCCGTGAAAGCTGCTGCGGATGACCCGCCATTGCGCTTGCCCGCCCTTGCGCCTATCTCTTGCGCAGGACGAGCCGAAAGGGGGGAGCGGATGCGGTTGCTGCTTCGGTTTGCGAGCTTTCTGGCGCTGATGGCTGCGGTCTTTGCAGGGACGATCGATTCCATTCAGTCGGTAGCGGCGTCGGAGCCGGTCATCACTTCGCTTGCCGACGGCATAGCGGCGATCGGGTCCGACCAGCTGAACTGGATTCAGTCGCTGCAGCGGACCGGTGCCGGGCCTGCAATGTGGCTCAGGGCGCTGCACTGGATTCTGGCGCAGCCCGCCTTTGCCGTATTCCTCGCCCTCGCCCTCCTCCTGTGGATGGCCGGATACAGGAAGAAACCCGCTGCCGGGCGCTTTGCCGCCTGAGCGCCGGAGCCGCACGGCTTGCTCCCACGAGCGCTGACGAAAGGAGCCTCAGATGTTTCTGATCGACATGTTCAACAAGAAGACCATCCTGCCCGATGCTGCAACGGCGCTGCCCGGCCGAGAGGAGGAGATCCCGACCGCGACGACGCATTTCGTGTCCGGACGGCCGCTCAAGGGCCCTTATCCGGAGGGCATGAAGAAGATCCTCTTCGGTATGGGCTGCTTCTGGGGCGCCGAGCGTCTCCTGTGGGAGATCCCCGGCGTCTACGTGACGGCTGCCGGCTACTCCGGCGGGCTCACGCCCAATCCGACCTATCAGGAGACGACGACGGGGCTGACCGGCCACACGGAGGTGGTGCTGGTGGTCTACGATCCGGCCAAGGTCTCGCTTCAGCGCCTGCTGAAGACATTCTTCGAGGAGCACGACCCCACCCAGGGCATGCGCCAGGGCAACGACGTCGGCACCACCTACCGCTCGGCGATCTACGTCTATGACGAGGAGCAGCTCGCCGAGGCGAATGCTGCGCGCAACGCCTTCCAGAAGGCGCTGCGGGTCGGCAAGCATGATCGCGAGATCACCACCGAAATCGCGAAGGCGGGACCTTTCTACTTCGCCGAAGACTATCACCAGCAATATCTCGCCAAGAATCCGGACGGCTATTGCGGATTGCGCGGCACCGGCGTCAGCTGCCCGATCGGCGCCTGACCGTTCCGCGGCGCGTCGAAGCGACGCTCTCGACATGCGGAGGATCGAACGGGGTGCGGATATATGTCCGCACCCCTTTTTTGCGCCGTGAGCCGCCTCCGCCGCCCAGTTCGGCGGCCGGATCGCTTTTTTACCATCCGAAAAAATTTGGATGTTTTTTTGCCGAAGCCGTGCAAGGATGCGCCCACCCAAGCCTTAAAGAGAGGGGCGGGTTCCGCGGTGGGGGCCCCGTTCGGGACCGGCGGAAGACCCGAAAAGATCAATAGCGACAACAGGGCTTTACAATGAAAAAAACCATTCTCGGTCTCCTTGCATTCTCGATGATGTCCGCGACGGCATTGGCCGCCGACATCAAGCCGGCGATCATCTACGACCTCGGCGGAAAGTTCGACAAATCCTTCAACGAAGCGGCCTTCAACGGAGCCGAAAAGTTCAAGGCCGAAACCGGCATCGAATATCGCGAGTTCGAGATCGCCAACGACGCCCAGCGCGAACAGGCGCTGCGCCGCTTCGCCAGCGACGGCAACAGCCCGATCGTCATGGCCGGCTTCAACTGGGCCGCGTCGCTCGAGAAGCTCGCCGGCGAATATCCGGACACCAAGTTCGCGATCATCGACATGGTTGTCGAAAAACCCAACGTCAAATCGATCGTCTTCAAGGAGCAGGAAGGCTCATATCTCGTCGGCGTTCTTGCCGGCCTCGCTTCCAAGACCAAGACGGTCAGCTTCGTCGGCGGCATGGACATCCCGCTGATCCACAAATTCGCCTGCGGCTATGTCGGCGGCGCCAAGTCGACCGGTGAGGACGTAAAGGTGCTCGAGGCTTACACCGGCACCACGCCCGATGCATGGAACGACCCGGTAAAGGGCGGCGAGATCGCCAAGTCGCAGATCGATCAGGGCTCCGACGTCGTCTATCATGCTGCCGGCGGCACCGGCGTGGGCGTGCTGCAGGCGGCAGCGGATGCGGGCAAGCTCGGAATCGGTGTCGATTCCAACCAGAACATGCTGCAGCCGGGCAAGGTGCTGACATCCATGCTGAAGCGCGTCGACGTCGCCGTCTACGACTCCTTCATGGCCGCGAAGGACGACAAGTTCGAATTCGGCATCTCCAACCTCGGTCTCAAGGAAGACGGAGTCGGCTACGCGCTCGACGAGCACAATCAGGCGCTGATCACGCCGGAAATGAAGGAAGCGGTCGAGAAGGTGAAGGCCGACATCATCGCCGGCAAGGTCCAGGTTCACGACTATATGACCGACGAGACCTGCCCGTACTGATCGTCGCACATCTGACCTTATTCAAAAGCCTCCGGTTCAGCCGACCGGAGGCTTTTTTTGTCGGATCAAGAGGCATCAATAATGCGGCGGGCGCGTCACCGGAGTCGCATCTTGCGCCTGTTCTTCGAGGCTCAGGAACCGTTCCGTCAGACGATCGAGCTTGGCGCGCGTCTGCTCGACCACCTTCCATTGCTCCGCCAGTTGGTCCGAAAGCTCCTCGATGGTCTTCAATTGATGAGCCACCGTCTCTTCGAGCCGGGTGATCCGCTCTTCTGCTTCGCGCATCATGCTTCTCCGTCGGTCGGATTCAAAGTCGGGCGCAGAATGTCGGCGCGCGGCCGGGTGTCAAGGGAGCGCGGTGCGATCAGCTTCTCGCAGCCGCGGTCGTGCCCGCAAATCCGGTGTCCCGCGCCGAGAGCATCTTGTGCAGGTGCACCATCATGCCGGCAGCAAAGAGCGGCGTCAGCAGGTTGAGCAGAGGCACGGCTAGGAAGGCCGCCAGCACGAGGCCGGCGAGGAATACGGTCGAGCGATGTTTGGCACGGAAGAGCCGCGCCTCCGCGGGCGGACGATGGCGCATGGCGGCGAACTCGAAGAACTCCCGACCGAGCAGGTAGCCGTTGACGAGGAAGAAGGCGATAAGATTGACGCCCGGCACCAGCAGGAGGAAGAGCGCGACGATGTTGCCGAGAATGACGACGCCGAGGAATTTCGCCGAACCGGTGATAGCCTCGGCGAGAGGCAACGGCGTGCCGGGCGCCTCGCCGGGATAGTCCCGTTTCTCGACCACCTCGGCGACATCGTCGAGGAAGAAGCCGGCAATCAGCGCCGTCACCGGCGCCAGCAGCAGCGCCAGAGCGAGCGCGAGTCCCAGGCTCGCAAAGATCCCGACGACGAAAGTGAGCCACCCCGCCCAGTCGGGTGTGCCCGGCATCAGCGCATCGATCCAGGGCAGGGCAAGCCAGACGAAGAGCTCGCGCAGCGCGAACCAGAGCGCGACGAGCGCCAGCAGCGTCAGCCCGATGACCTTCCAGAAGACCGTGCGGGTCTCCGTCGCGAAAAGATTGGCGAAGGCAAGGCGCGCCGCATCGAGAATCATGACCGTCTCCCTGGCCGATAAGTGCAACCGGAAGGCATGTAGGCAGAGCGGCCGGCAGGGGCAAGCCGGCCGGAGGCGGTTTTCGGGCCTGCTGCTGTTTCCTTTTGTGGCGACAGCCCCCAAGTCGCCGGTTGCTTTACCATCGCAGAAGCACCCCGCCTGCTCTATCGGAATAACGAGGAGGGCATTGTCGTGTGCGTCGAACGAATGCGATATGCTGGAGCGGGACGAGGAAAAGTGTGTGCGGTTTTCCGCCCGGATCCCGCGTCTCAACCTCCTGGAAACGATCACGCTCATGTTTTCAGGTCTCCCGACCTAAAAACATCGTGATCCAGGGGAAGGAAAGTCGTATCCGAGCGCTGGAACGCCAGCGGGAAAAGGTACCATGATCAACCAACGAACACTTGCGAGCCTCGCCGTGCTCGCGCAGTCCGGCAAGCTCGATCCCGTCGCACTTGTCGCGGAAACCCTGACGCGGATCGAAAACCACCCCGACCGATCGATCTTCGTCGCGCTCACGCAGGAGCGTGCGGCGCGCGAAGCGAAGGCGGCTTCCGAGCGCATCAAGACCGGCCGCTCCCTCGGGCTGCTCGACGGCCTGCCCGTCGCCTGGAAGGACCTCTTCGATCTTGCCGGCGGTGTCACGACCGCAGGTTCCGTCATTCTCGCTGGAGGGCCGCCGGCCGCGGCCGACGCAACGGTGGTCGCGAACATCGGCAGCGCCGGCATGGTCAGCGTCGGGCGGACCAATATGAGCGAATTCGCCTTCTCCGGGCTCGGCATCAATCCGCATTACGGCACGCCGCGCAATCCGAGGTCCGCGGATGTCCATCGCATTCCCGGCGGCTCCTCCTCCGGCTCCGCCGCTGCGGTCGCCGCCGGCCTCGTACCGCTGGCGATCGGCACCGACACCGGCGGCTCGATCCGTATCCCGGCGGCAATGACCGGCATCGTCGGCTACAAGGCGACACGCGGCCGTTACGCGATGAAGGGCGTCTTCCCGCTCGCGCAAAGCCTCGATTCGCTCGGCCCTCTTTGCCAGACGGTGCAGGATGCAGTCTGGGCCGACGCCGCCATGCATGGACTGACCGCGCCGGTGATCCGCCGCGCCGAAATCGCCGATCTTTCAATCGTCGTTCCCGAGACGATCGTCTTCGACGATGCCGAACCGGAAGTCGTGACCGCATTCGAGGAAGCGATCAAGCGCCTCGAAGCGGCGGGCGCGAAGGTCCGCCGGCAGGCCTTCCCGAGCTTTGCGGAAATTTTCGAGCTTACCGCCCGCCACGGCGCTCTTGTGACGGCAGAGGCCTACGCGCTGCACCGGGAACGCTTGGCAGGGCCGGAGGCGGAGCGCATGGACCCGCGCGTCGTCGCCCGTAGCCGCCTCGGCGAGAAGATCACCGTCAGCGATTACATCGCCATCCTCGACGCCCGCGAGCGGCTGATCCATGAAGCGGGCGAGAGCATCAGGGCCGGCGAGCTCATTGCGCATCCGACCCTGCCGCATGTGGCGCCGCCGCTCGATCCGCTTCTTGCCGACGACGATCTCTTCTTCAAGGTCAATGCCAGGACGCTGCGCAATACATCGATCGGCAACTTCCTGGATTTCTGCGGCGTCTCTCTTCCCTGCGGCACGGGTGCGGCTGGCATGCCGGTCGGCTTCCAGCTTTCGGCGCCTCATCACCAGGACGACCGCCTGCTTTCCGCAGCACTCGCCGCCGAGGCGTCCATCCGGGGCGATGCATGATCGTCTGTTTCGACATCGGCGGCTCGGCGATCAAGGGCGCGATCACCCATTCGCCGGAGCGGATATTCCCGCTGCCCCGACGCGCGACGCCGCTCACGGATTTCCGCCGCTTCGTCGAGGCGATGGAATCCGTGCTCGACGAAGCGGGCGGCCTGCCCGAAAGGGTGGCGATCTCGATCACCGGGGTGATCGATCCGGAGACGCGCCGGATCAAATGCGCCAACATTCCCTGCATCGACGGGCGTGAGCTCGTCGCCGAACTCGAAGCGGCGCTGCACCTGCCGGTGGTGATCGCCAACGATGCCGATTGTTTCGCCCTTGCCGAGGCCGGTGTCGGCGCCGGGCGCGGCCATCGCATCGTCTTCGGTGCCATCCTCGGCACCGGGGTCGGCGGCGGGCTGGTGATCGACGGCCGGCTGATCAATGCCGATGGCGGCTTTGCCGGCGAGTGGGGTCACGGCCCCGCCGTCGCGGCCGCGGCCGGACACCCGCCCATTGCCATACCGGCCTTTCCCTGCGGCTGCGGCCAGAGCCGTTGCGTCGATACGGTCGGCGGTGCACGCGGGCTGGAAAGACTCCACGAGACGGTCCACGGCAAGTCGCTCTCCAGTCACGACATTATCGAAGGCTGGCAGAACGGAAATGCCGAGGCGGCGCGCACGATCGACGTCTTCGTCGATCTGGTGAGTTCGCCGCTGGCGCTCGTGATCAACATCACCGGGGCGACGATCGTGCCGGTGGGCGGCGGTCTTTCCAATGCCGAAGCGCTGCTCACCGAGATCGACCGGGCGGTGCGGGCGCGCATCCTCAGGCGTTTCGACCGGCCGCTCGTCGTGCGTGGCGAGTGCCGGGTGGAGCCCGGCCTGATCGGCGCCGCCTTGCTCGGCTTCGCAGGGAGATCGGCATGAGCCGCATATTGCTGGAGGTCTGCGTCGACGATCCCGATGGTCTGGAGGCCGCCGTTGCCGGGGGCGCCGACCGCATCGAACTTTGTTCGGCGCTTGGGGCGGGAGGGCTGACACCCAGCCCCGGCCTGATGGCCGCCGCCGCTCCACCGCCGGTGCCCGTCTATGCGATGATCCGGCCGCGGGCGGGCGATTTCATCTATGACAGGGCCGACCTCGAGGTCATGCGACACGACATCGATGCCGCGCGGCATGCCGGGCTCGCCGGCGTGGTTCTCGGCGCATCGCTCGCCGACGGCCGCCTGGACGCGCGCATGCTGACGAAACTCGCCGGCCATGCGTCAGGTTTGGGGCTCACCTTGCACCGCGCCTTCGATCTGGTGCCGGATTTCGCCGAGGCGGTGGAGATCGCCGCCGATCTCGGCTTCGAACGCATCCTGACCTCGGGCGGCGCGAGAACGGCACCGGAAGCGGCCGATACGCTGGAAAGACTGATCGAACTGGCGGCGGGACGGCTCTCGATCATGCCCGGATCGGGCATCACCATCGACACAGTCGGAGCGATCGTGCCGAGGCTTGCTGTCGCCGAGGTTCATTCGTCCTGTTCTGTTGCTGAGCCGGCTAAAGACATGCGCCTCGTCGAGATGGGATTCGCCGCGCCTGAGCGTCGCCGCACGGACGCAGCAACGATCAGGGCGATGCGGGCGCGGCTCGATGCCATAGGGGCGAAGATTCAAGCGTAAGTTGTGAGGCTCCTTCCGGCGTCCGCCCCTCATCCGGCCCGCCGGCCACCTTCTCCCCGCAGGCGGGGCGAAGGGACGAGCGGAGACTGCCTGCCCAGCCACAACCGCCCATGTTTCATAGGGCAAGTACCCTCTCCCCGCCTGCGGGGAGAGGAACAATCTTGCCGTGTATCGCGCCGCCAAGCTGCCTCAAGCCGCGAAAACCGCCTCCCCGGCGATCCAGGTCGATTTCATTGCGAGTTCCGGCGTGAGCAGCACGAAGTCCGCATCCGTACCAGGCAGGAGCCGGCCCTTGTGCGAGGCGATTCCCATGGCGTCGGCGGGATAGGCGGAGGCCATGCGAACGGCCTCTTCGATCGGCAGACCAAGCCTTTGGTGGACGAAGCGGACCGACGACAGCATGTCGATATCGGCGCCGGCAAGCGTGCCGTCGGCAAGCGTCAGGCGCCCGCCCCGGCGCAGGATTTCCCGTCCGTTCAGGAAGAAACTCGTCTGGTCGGTGCCGATCGGCGACATGGCGTCGGTGACCAGGAAAATCTGACCCGGCCCTTTCTTGCCGCGCAGCGCGATGCCCATCGACGCCGGGTGAACGTGAAAACCATCGGCGATCATGCCGGCGTGGAGCGTGCCGGTCGAAAGCGCCGCGCCGACCACGCCGGGCTCGCGATGGCCGAGCCCGCTCATGGCGTTGAAGAGATGCGTGACGGTCCGGGCACCCGCTTTGGCATAGGCGCAGGCGGTATCGTAATCCACGTCGGTATGGCCGAGGCTCACCACGACGCCGGCATCGGCCAGCGCCCGCACCTGCTCCCTGGTGGCGTTTTCCGGGGCCACGGTGAGCATCAGACGGCCGAGCGCCTTTGCGCAAGCGAGTATCTCGGCAAGATCGTCATCGCCCATCGGGCGGATCAGCGCCGGATCGTGAGCCCCCTTGCGCGCGACGGACAGATGCGGGCCTTCGAGATGCAGCCCGAGGAAGCCCGGAACCGCCGCGGCTTTCGCCTCGACGCCTGCGGCAATGGCCGCGGTCCTGACCGCGCGCGTGTCGGTGATCAGGGTCGGCAGCAGCGCCGTCGTGCCGAATTTCGCATGCGCCGCGCAGATCTGCCGGATGCTTTCGAGGGTCGGCCCTTCGTTCAGAAGCGCGCCGCCGCCGCCATTCACCTGCAGATCGATGAAACCGGGCACGAGAAGCAGGCCACGCGCGTCGACGGTCTCGCCGCCGGCGGGGACGCTTCCCGCCGGCGCAATCGCCTTGACGTGTCCCGCCTCGATCACGAGGGCTGCCCCGTCGTGCCAGTCGATGCCGTCGAAAATCCGCGCTCCGCTGATCGTCTTCTTCGCAGTCATCGTGTCTCCGTCACCTTCTTGAGATTCTCCGGTGCGTCGGGATTGAGACCGCGAGAGCGGGACCAGGCCTCGACGAAGCCATAGAACGGCAGGATCAGTGCCAAGGCGTCCGTGAGCGGGTGCCCGGTCTCGACGAAGGGCAGGCGCTTTGCCTTGCTCGCCCGTGCCGAGGTCACGTGCACCACCGCGCCCTTGGCGCTCATGCCGTCCGCGATATCGGCAACCGAGGCCTCGGCAGCATCGCGGGCGGCCAGCACAAGCACCGGGAACCGGGGCCCGACCAGTGCCACCGGTCCGTGCAGCACCTCTGCCGCGGAATAGGCCTCGGCATGCATGCCGGACGTCTCCTTGAACTTCAGCGCCGCTTCGCTGGCGATGGCCAACGCCGGACCGCGGCCCAGCACATAGAGCGATTCCGCTTCTGCAAGGTCGTCGGCAAAGTCCTGCCAATCGAGCTTCACGGCCTTGGCAAGCTGGTTCGGCAGATCGGCGACCGCATGCTTGAGCGTCGCGTCGCCGGTCCACTCGCCGAGCACGGCAAGACCGGCGACGATCGAGTTGACATAGGACTTGGTCGCCGCAACGGCAATTTCGGGCCCGGCGAGAATGTCGAGCGGGTGGGTGCAGGCCTCGGCGGTCGGCGACGGCAGCGTGTTCGTCAGCGCGATCGAAACGGCGCCGGCGCGTGTCGCGGCTTCGGCCATGGCCACGATGTCCGGGCTCTTGCCGGACTGCGAGATCGCAATCGCCGCCGCACCGCCGAGTTTCAGATCGGCACCGTATATCGACGCCAGCGATGGTCCGAGCGAGGCGACCGGACGACCGATCGTGAGCTCGATCGCGTATTTCAAGAACAGCGCGGCATGGTCGGAAGAGCCTCTGGCGATCGTTACCAGAAAGGCCGGATCCTTGTCGCGCAGCGCCGCGCCTGCTTGCGCCAGCTCCGTGGCCGAGCGCTCCAGCAACCGGGCTGCGGCCTCGGGAATCTCGTCGATTTCTCGCCGCATGTTGGTCTGCATCGTCATGTCCTTTCATCAAACAGGCGGGATGCGGGCGGAAAACCGCTTTACACTTTTGGTCCCGCCCTTCCCTCGTCCGGCCACGCCGGCTCAGTTTTCCGGGATCGTCAGCTCCGCGACGAAATCATAGGCATCGCCGCGGTAGAGCGACCGTGTGAATTCGACCACACGCCCCGAAGCAAGATAGGAGACGCGCTCGATCGAAAGACCGGCGGCGCCGACCGCGACGCCGAGCATGGCCGCGTCCGGTTCCTTGATATTGCAGGCGGAGATCCGCTGCACCGCGCGCACCGGCCGGGCCTGTTTCTTCTCGAGCTCTGAATAGAGCGAGGAGGCGACGGCGAGCGGATCGGGAACGAATTCCGCCGAAACGCAGGCGCGTTCGATCGCAAGCGGCATGTCGTCGGCAATACGGAGCCGCCCAAGGCGCGCCACCAGCGCGTCGGCCGCGAGCCCGAGGGTCATCATCTCGTCCGGCGAGGGATGGAAGAGACCGCGCTCCAGCCATTCCGCACGCGTGTTGAGGCCGCGCCGGGCCATGTCCTCGGTGAAGGAGGTCAGGCGCGAGAGCGACTGCTCGACGCGCGAAACCGGCCGGACGACGAAGGTCCCGGAACCGTGGCGGCGCACGAGGAGCCCGTCACGCACGAGATCGTCGACGGCTTTGCGGACCGTGACTCGGCTGACATTGGCGTAATCCGCAAGATCCCGCTCCGGCGGCAGCGCATCTCCGTGATTGAGCTTGCCCGACAGGATTGCCTCTTCGAGCGATTGTCTGAGCTTCAGATAGAGCGGGCCGGCGCCCCCCGACTGCAGGGTTTCGAGCGGCAGAATGGCGGCGAGCTGCTGGTTCATGCCGATACCCCGGAATGGGAGCCGAAACGGGCCGCCGCCAGCGCGACGGCGCCGGTCAAAGCATCGGCCTGCGCCTCGACGAAGCGCGGCTGATGCCGGTCGGCGAGCCAGCGGCGATAAAGCGGCGCCAATCCTCCGAGCAGGCACAGCTTCTCGCTTCCCCTCGAAACCACCACGTCGAGGGCCTCGTCCACCGTCGCGGCGGCAGCCTCCAACAGGCTGACTGCCACAGGGTCGCCGCGCTCGGCATATTCGAAGACGCGCGGCGCATAGCGGCCGAACTCGCCGGGTTTGGCGAGGCGTGCGAAGTCGACGATGTCGCGCGGGTCGTGGTTGAACTCGGCAAGTACGGCATCGGTCACGCGCGAGCCTTCATGTATGCCGTCATAGGCGAGCAGGGTCTCCTGCAGCAGCGCGTGACCGATGCGTGCGCCGCTGCCGTGATCTCCGATGGTGAAGCCCCAGCCGCCGACATAGCTGATCTCATCGCCCCGGCGCGCGATATAGATCGTGCCCGTCCCGAGTATCGCGACGGCCCCGTCCCCGTCGCCGAGAGCGCCCTGCAGCGCGATCAGCCCGTCGGACTCGATATCGGCCTGAGCGAAGGGAAGCCGCCTCTTCACGTAATGAACGGCATCGCCCACATTGTGGCCGGCGACGCCGACGATGGCGCGCGATGCCGCAATTGCGGCCTGGTCGAGGCCCGCATCCCCGAAAGCGTTGCGCGCCGCATCGGTTATGTTCTGCAGCGCCGTTTCCGGATCGGTAAGGATGTTCGCGGCGCCCGCCTTGCCGCGGCCGAGAATGCGGCCGTCGAGGGCTGCCACAGCCGCGCGGCAGCTCGTTCCGCCGCCATCAATTCCGATCAGGTAAAACGCCATGGGCACCTCCGTCACCACAAGATACCAAAAAAATACCATTAACCAAGCGAGATTTCTGACTACAGATCATTCCCCAGCTTACTTCTTTGAAAACTATGGATTTATTTCTTTTTTCAGTGGTTTCTTGCGGTAAAAGTTAAATTTCTCCTAGACAAGTGGTATTTTTTTGGCATTAATTCCAGAAGAGGAGGACGATGCCATGCCGCCAGCCAAGACCGAAGAACGCCGCGACAATGCCAAGGGCCTGGACGTCATGCGTCCGGAGCTGGCCCTTCGTTTGCTCGCAGCCGGTCAGCAGGAGGCGGCAAGGTCGGTGGAACAGGCGATCAAGCCGATTTCCGCCGCGGCCCGCCTTGCGGCGGACAGCCTTGCCTCGGGCGGCCGGCTTGCCTATGCCGGCGCAGGAAGCTCCGGGTTGATGGCGTTGGCGGACGCGCTCGAGCTGCCGGGCACCTACGGCATAGCTCGGGAGCAGATCGTCATTCTCATTGCCGGCGGCGCCGAAAGCCTCACCGATCTTGCCGGCGGCTATGAGGACGACATGGAGCTCGCGCGCGCCGATGTGCGCAACGCCGGAATCGGGGCGGGCGACTGCCTCATTTCGGTTTCTGCCAGCGGTTCCACGCCCTATGCGATCGCCGCTGCCGACGAGGCCGGGCAACGCGGCGCCCGCGTCATCGGCGTGGCCAACAATGCCGGCGCACCGCTCCTTCTGAACGCCGACGTCTCCATCCTCCTGGAGACGCCTCCGGAAGTCGTGTCCGGCTCGACCCGCATGGGCGCCGGGACGGCTCAGAAGATCGCTTTCAACATGCTCTCGACCATGGTCGGCATCCATCTCGGCCACGTGCTCGATGGTCACATGGTCAATCTGCGTGCCGACAACATCAAGCTGCGCGGCCGGGCGATCCGCATCGTCTCGGACATAACCGGCATCGGCGCCGCCGAGGCGGACAGGCTTCTCGGCCTTGCCGCCGGGTCGGTCAAGCTGGCGATCCTGCTCGCATCCGGAGCGAGGGACGTCGCCCATGCCGAGGACGCGCTCGAGCGCGCCGATCAGAATTTGCGCCGGGCGATCGCCATCGTCGGGGCGTGAGAGATAAACTGGGAATTCAAAACCGCGCGACACGCGCCTAAAGGGGAGAAACTGCATGACCCGCACAACAATGAAAGGCTTGCTGCTCGCATCGAGCATTCTCGGCTCGACCGGGCTTGCACAAGCCCAGGATGCAACGCTGACGATCGAAAGCTGGCGCAATGACGACCTGGCGATCTGGCAGGAAAAGCTGATCCCCGCCTTCGAGGCGAAGAACCCGGGCATCAAGGTGGTATTCGCGCCCTCGGCCCCCACCGAATACAACGCCGCCCTCAACGCCAAGCTCGACGCCGGCTCCGCGGGTGACCTCATCACCTGCCGTCCCTTCGACGCCTCGCTCGAACTCTACAACAAGAAGCATCTTGCCGACCTGACCGGTCTTCCCGGCATGGAGAATTTCTCCGACGTCGCCAAATCCGCGTGGACGACCGACGACGGCAAGGCGACCTTCTGCGTGCCGATGGCTTCCGTCATTCACGGCTTCATCTACAACAAGGATGCCTTCGACCAGCTCGGCCTTTCCGTTCCGACGACCGAGGAGGAGTTCTTCGCGGTCCTCGAAAAGATCAAGGCGGACGGCAACTACATCCCGATGGCGATGGGCACCAAGGACCTCTGGGAAGCCGCCACGATGGGCTACCAGAACATCGGCCCGAACTACTGGAAGGGCGAGGAAGGCCGTCTGGCTCTGCTGAAAGGCGAGCAGAAACTGACCGACGAGCCGTGGGTCGAGCCTTTCCGCGTGCTGGCGAAGTGGAAGGATTACCTCGGCGACGGCTTCGAGGCGCAGACCTATCCGGACAGCCAGAACCTCTTCACGCTCGGCCGGGCGGCGATCTACCCGGCCGGCTCCTGGGAAATCTCCGGCTTCAACACACAGGCCGAATTCAAGATGGGTGCCTTTCCGCCCCCGGTGAAGAAGGCGGGCGATACCTGCTACATCTCCGACCACAACGACATCGGCATCGGACTCAATGCCAAGAGCAAGAATGCGGATGCCGCCAAGACCTTCCTCACCTGGGTCGCCTCGCCGGAGTTCGCGGATATCTATGCGAACGCCCTGCCCGGCTTCTTCAGCCTGAATTCGACGGCGGTGAAGATGTCCGATCCGCTCGCTCAGGAATTCGTCTCCTGGCGGGAGAAATGCAAGCCGACCATCCGCTCGACCTATCAGATCCTGTCGCGCGGAACCCCTAACCTCGAGAACGAAACCTGGGTCATGTCGGCCAATGTCATCAACGGCACGGACACGCCGGAGGCGGCGGCCAAGAAGCTCCAGGACGGCCTCGACAGCTGGTTCAAGCCGGTAAAGTAAGACCGAAACGGGGTGCGTGGACGCCGTCTGCGCACCCTCCCCGACATGTGCAAACGTATCGCATGCGGGGCGGCGTCATGGATTGCTCGGGCACCGGCGCTAAGGCGCCGCGCCTGTAACGAGCGGATCGAAGCGGCTTGCCGGCTCTCCGCGACCCCGGGACGCCTGACGGAAGCACGGTGCAAGGCAGGAAGCCGCGCCGCATTTCGAAAGAAATCGAGGCTGCGCCCTTATGGCCAGCCGGTTTGAGAACGGGCCAGAGGCCGATGAACCCACGTGAAATCACGACCGACGTCACCGAGATCAGGCGCCCGCGGCGCTGGCACATCCTCGTCTTTCTGCTGCCGGCGCTCGTCGTCTACACGGCGGTGATGATCCTTCCGCTCTTCGAGACGCTGCGCCAGTCCTTCTACAACACGGTTGACGGCCAGTTGACCTTCGTGGGCCTGGGCAATTTCAAGGTTCTGTTCGGCGACCCGCGCTGGGCGGCGGATTTCTGGAACGCGCTCAAGAACAATTTCGTCTTTTTCCTGATCCACATGGCCGTGCAGAACCCGATCGGCATCGCGCTCGCCGCCATGCTGTCCGTCCCGAAGCTGCGCTTCGGCGCCTTCTACCGCACGGCGATCTTTCTGCCGACGCTGCTCTCCTTCGTCATCGTCGGTTTCATCTGGAAGCTGATCCTGTCGCCGATCTGGGGCGTCGCCCCCTATCTTCTCGACACGGTCGGCCTGCGATCGCTGTTCGGGCCCTGGCTCGGCAAGCCCGACACCGCGCTTATCGCGGTTTCGCTCATTTCCGTCTGGCAATATATCGGCATCCCGATGATGCTGATCTATGCGGCGCTCCTCAACATTCCAGACGAGGTGACCGAGGCGGCGGAGCTCGACGGCGTCACCGGCTGGAGCCAGTTCTGGAAGATCAAGCTTCCGCTGATCCTGCCTGCCATCGGCATCGTGTCGATCCTCACCTTCGTCGGCAATTTCAACGCCTTCGACCTGATCTATACGGTGCAGGGCGCGCTGGCCGGCCCGGACAAGTCGACCGACATCCTGGGCACCCTGCTCTATCGCACCTTCTTCGGTTTCCAGCTTCAGCTCGGCGACCGTTCGATGGGCGCGACGATCGCCGCGATCATGTTCCTGATCATTCTCGCCGGCGTCGCGCTCTATCTCTTCGGCATACAGCGCCGCATGCGCCGCTATCAGTTCTAAGGAGGATAGAAGATGTCGAAAGCACGCGCCTCCTTCGTGCGCATGGGCGCCGTTCACGCGGCCCTGATCGCCTATACGCTCGTTGCACTCTTTCCGGTGTTCCTGACGATCGTAAACTCGTTCAAGAGCCGCAACGCGATCTTCCGGGAGCCTCTGGCGATCCCGACACCCGAGACCTTCAGCCTGATCGGCTACGAAACGGTGCTGAAGCAGGGTGACTTCATCGGCTATTTCCAGAACAGCATCATCGTCACCGTGGTCTCGATCACGCTCGTCCTGCTGTTCGGCGCCATGGCCGCCTTCGCGCTTTCCGAATACCGCTTCCGCGGCAATACGCTGATGGGACTCTATCTGGCGCTTGGCATCATGATCCCGATCCGGCTCGGAACGGTGGCGATCCTGCAGGGCATGGTGGCGACTGGTCTCGTCAATACGCTGACCGCGCTGATCCTCGTCTATACGGCGCAAGGCCTGCCGTTGGCGGTATTCATTCTGTCCGAGTTCATGCGCACCGTATCCGACGACCTGAAGAATGCCGGACGCATCGACGGCCTGTCGGAATATGCGATCTTCCTGCGGCTGGTGCTGCCGCTCATCCGCCCGGCCATGGCGACGGTCGCCGTCTTCACCATGATCCCCATCTGGAACGATCTCTGGTTCCCCCTGATCCTCGCGCCCGCCGAGGCGACCAAGACCGTCACCCTCGGCTCGCAGATCTTCATCGGCCAGTTCGTCACCAACTGGAACGCGGTCCTCTCGGCTCTGTCGCTGGCGATCTTCCCGGTCCTCGTCCTTTACGTCATCTTCTCGCGGCAGCTGATCCGCGGCATCACGGCAGGAGCAGTCAAGTGAATTCATCCGCACCCCCGATCCGCGTGCTCAGCGCCGGGCTCGGCAATATGGGCCGCAGCCACGCGCTCGCCTATCATCAGAACCCCGGCTTCGAAATCGCCGGGCTGGTCAACCGATCGAAGGTGGCGTTGCCCGAGGCTCTGGCAGGATACGAGATCCTGCCGTCGTTCCCGGAGGCGCTGGCCGCGCTGAAGCCGGAGCTCTGCTCGATCAACACCTATTCCGACACGCATGCGGATTATGCGGTGATGGCGATGGAGGCGGGAGCCCACGTCTTCGTGGAGAAGCCGCTGGCAACGACGGTCGCCGACGCCGAGCGCGTCGTCGCCTGCGCGCGGGCCAACGGCCGCAAGCTGGTCGTCGGCTATATCCTGCGCCACCACCCGTCCTGGATGCGGCTGATCGCGGAAGCCCGCAAGCTCGGAGGGCCCTTTGTCTTCCGCATGAACCTTAACCAGCAGTCGAGCGGCCCGACCTGGATGACGCACAAGTCGCTGATGCAGACGACACCGCCGATCGTCGATTGCGGCGTCCACTATGTCGACGTCATGTGCCAGATCACCGATGCCAGGCCCGTCGAGGTGCGCGGCATGGGCTTGAGGCTCTCGAACGAGATCGCCGCGGATATGTACAATTACGGGCATCTGCAGGTGATCTTCGAGGACGGCTCTGTGGGCTGGTACGAGGCGGGTTGGGGCCCGATGATCTCCGAGACGGCCTTTTTCGTGAAGGATGTGATGTCTCCGAACGGCTCCGTGTCGATCGTTATGGATCAGAACGCCAAATCGGACGACATCGACGTGCACACGAAAACCTCCGTCATCCGCGTGCACAGCGCCGCGACGGGACCGGACGGCCGGTTCCTGAAATCCGACGAGGACCTGGTGATGGAGGGCGAGCCCGGCCACCAGGAGCTTTGCGAGCGCGAGCAGGCCTTCGTGCTCAAGGCCATACGAGAAGACATCGATCTCGGCCGGCACATGGACGATGCGGTGCAGTCGCTGAAGATCTGCCTCGCCGCCGACGAGAGTGTGCGCACCGGCAAGCCGGTCGAGCTTTAACCCAAGAGGGCGACACGTGGGATCACTTCAACTCAAAACCATCCGCAAGGCCTTCGGCAGTCATGAGGTGCTGAAGGGCATCGACCTGGACGTGAAGGACGGCGAGTTCGTCATCTTCGTCGGTCCGTCCGGCTGCGGAAAGTCGACGCTTCTGCGCACTATCGCCGGCCTCGAGGACGCGACCTCGGGCAGCGTTCAGATCGACGGCGTCGAGGTCGGCCATGTGGCGCCGGCCAAGCGCGGCATCGCCATGGTGTTTCAGTCCTACGCGCTCTATCCGCACCTGACCGTCAAGGACAATATGGGCCTCGGGCTGAAGCAGGCGGGTGTGCCGAAGGCGGAGATCGAAGAAAAGGTCGCCAAGGCGGCCGGCATGCTGTCGCTCGAACCCTATCTCGCCCGCCGTCCGGCCGAGCTTTCCGGAGGCCAGCGTCAGCGCGTGGCGATCGGCCGCGCGATCGTGCGCGAGCCGAAGCTCTTCCTTTTCGACGAGCCGCTGTCGAACCTCGACGCGGCGCTGCGCGTCAACACGCGGCTCGAGATCGCCCGCCTTCACCGCAGCCTCAAGGCGACGATGATCTACGTGACCCACGATCAGGTCGAGGCGATGACGCTTGCCGACAAGATCGTCGTGCTGAATGCCGGCCGGATCGAGCAGGTCGGCTCGCCGATGGAGCTCTACAATCGCCCGGCCAACCTTTTCGTCGCCGGCTTCATCGGCTCGCCGCAGATGAATTTCATCGAAGCCGCAAAGCTCGGCGACGGAGAGGCAAAGACGATCGGTATCCGTCCGGAGCATATCGGCCTCTCCCGTGAAAGCGGGGACTGGAAGGGCAAGGTGATCCATGTCGAGCATCTTGGCGCCGACACGATCATCTATATCGAATCGGAGACGGTCGGCCTGCTGACGGTGCGCCTCTTCGGCGAACACCGCTACGCCGCCGACGACATCGTCCACGCGACGCCGGTAATCGGCAGCATGCACCGCTTCGATGCGGACGGGCGCGTGATCAAGTCGGGTCAGTAAGAGACGAAGCGCCGGTGTGATTGCCCGCTCCCCGCCCGCGGGGCATGGCATCGTGGCGCAGACGGTCCCCCTGTTTTCCTTCTCCCCGCTGGCGGGGAGAAGGTCACGGCAGCGGGATGAGGGGCCGATTTGCCCCCTGAAACAGCTTCGGCCCGAATCACGCCTGCGTGATCACCGCGAGCCGCAACGCCGAAACCGTTGCGACTCGTCCTTTTCTGCCTCCCCGACCGGCGCGTCGAAACTCTGTTGCACTGCGGCAGAAATTAACATACATTGGCGTCTGTATATTAGCTTTCCGGTATTTTCCACGCCGATACCGGCTCCGCTTCACCTCACTTTTGGACCGCGCAGCGCTTGCGAAACGCCGCGACTGCGGCCGGTCCTTTGACAATATGGACATTGCGATGCGCATGAACCGACCGATATTGGCCGCCGCGCTGGCATCCGTGATTTTTCTCGCGGGCTGCCAGAAGAATGAAGAACAGCAGGCAGCGGCTGCCGCCCCTCCGCCGTCGCCGGTCGCCGTCTTCACGACGAAGGCGGAACCGCTGCCGATCACCAACGAACTGCCCGGCCGCATCACCGCCACCCGCATCGCCGAGGTCCGCCCGCGCATCTCCGGCATCGTCGTCGAGCGCGTGTTCGAGCAGGGCACCATGGTCAAGGAAGGCGACGTGCTCTACCGCATCGACCCGGCACCGTTCCAGGTCAAGGTGGACAGCGCCGCGGCGACGCTGAAGCGCGCTCAGGCGGTGGTCGATCAGGCCAAGCGGACGGCCGACCGCCAGTCGCGACTGAAGGAGGCGCAGGTCACCGCCGTGCAGCAGTACGACGATGCGATCGCGGCCCTCGCCCAGGCCGAGGCCGATGTCGGCATCGCCGAGGCAGGGCTCGCCGAGGCCAAGCTCAATCTGCAATATACGAACGTCACGGCTCCGATCAGCGGCCGGATCGGCCGGGCGCTGATCACCGAAGGCGCGCTCGTCAACACCAACGACACCCAGAACCTTGCAATGATCCAGCAGCTCGACCCGATCTATGCCGATTTCACCCAGTCGGCGACGGATCTGATCCGCCTGCGCAAGGCGCTCAAGGACGGCCAGTGGATGAGCGCCAACAACGAGGCCGAAGTTCAGCTGATCCTCGACGACGGGACGCCCTACGCCCTCAAGGGCAGGCTGCTCTTCTCCGAAGCCGCCGTCGACGCGACGACGGGCCAGGTGACGCTGCGCGGCGAATTCCCCAACCCGAACAACGATCTGCTGCCGGGCATGTATGTCCGCGTCCAGATCCAGCAGGGTTTGGAAAAGGACGCGATCACCGTCCCGCAACAGGCCGTGCAGCGCAACAATGCCGGGCAGTCGCAGGTCTATGTCGTGAATGCCGACAACAAGGTTGAATTCCGCAACGTCACGCTCGGACGCACCGTCGGCGAGCGCTGGCAGGTGACCTCCGGCCTGAAACCCGGCGAAAAGGTCATAGTCGAGGGTTTCCAGAAAGTCGGCCCGGGCGCGCCCGTGCAGCCTTCCGACTGGAACCCGAACGCAAAGCCCGCGCCCGAACAGGCCAGCGCTTCGGCAGATGCCGGCGAAAAGCCCGGCACCGAAGTGAAGTGAGACCGAAATCATGCCCAGTTTTTTCATAGACAGGCCGATCTTTGCCTGGGTGGTGGCGATCTTCATCATGATCGCCGGCATCATCGCTATCCCGCTCCTGCCGGTTTCGCAGTATCCGGATGTCGCACCGCCGCAGATATCGATCAATACCAACTATCCCGGCGCCTCCTCGCAGGACACCTATCAGAGCGTCACGCGGCTGATCGAGGACGAGCTGAACGGCGTCGAGGGGCTGCTTTACTTCGAATCGTCGACCAGCTCCTCCGGCTCGGTCTCGATCGACGCCACCTTCCAGCCGGGCACCGATCCAAGCCAGGCCTCGGTCGACATTCAGAACCGGGTGCAGCGCGTCGAACCGCGCCTGCCCGATCCCGTCAGGCAGCAAGGCGTGCAGGTGGACGAGGCCGGCGCCGGCTTCCTGCTGATCATCTCGCTCACGTCGACCGACGGTTCGATGGACGCGATCGGGCTTGGCGACTATCTCAGCCGCAACGTGCTCAGCGAGATCCAGCGCGTGCCCGGCGTCGGACGCGCCCAGCTCTTTGCGACCGAGCGCTCGATGCGCGTCTGGCTTGATCCCGACAAGATGCTCGGCCTCAACCTGACGGCAGCCGACGTCACGGCAGCGATCCAGGCTCAAAACGCCCAGATCGCCTCGGGCTCGATCGGCGCCCAGCCGAATCCGATCACGCAGCAGGTCACCGCTCCGGTCGTCATCAAGGGTCAGCTTTCGACCCCGGAGGAATTCGGTGCCATCGTGCTGAGGGCGAATGCCGACGGCTCCGCCGTGCGGCTGCGCGACGTCGCGCGCCTCGAGATCGGCGGCGAAAGCTACACCTTCTCCACCCGCCTCAACGGCAGCCCCTCGGCGGCCATCGCCGTGCAGCTCTCTCCGAGCGGCAACGCGATGTCGACCTCGGCAGCGATCAAGGCGCGCATGGACGAGCTCGCGGAGTTCTTCCCGCAAGGGC
The DNA here is from genome assembly GCF_059758575.1 of Sinorhizobium sp. GQ132. Lineage (NCBI taxonomy): Bacteria > Pseudomonadati > Pseudomonadota > Alphaproteobacteria > Hyphomicrobiales > Rhizobiaceae > Sinorhizobium > Sinorhizobium sp. GQ132. Next base: position 405,347 of record NZ_JCAXDX010000004.1, read on the forward strand.
TCGAATATTCGGTCCCCTATGACACCTCGCCCTTCGTCGCGGTGTCGATTGAGAAGGTGCTGCACACCCTCGTCGAGGCCGTCGGCCTCGTCTTCCTGGTAATGTTCCTCTTCCTGCAGAACGTCCGCTATACGATAATTCCCACCATCGTCGTGCCGGTCGCCCTGCTCGGCACCTGCGCCGTCATGCTGGCGATGGGCTTCTCGATCAACGTGCTGACGATGTTCGGCATGGTGCTGGCGATCGGTATTCTCGTCGACGATGCGATCATTGTGGTCGAGAACGTCGAGCGTATCATGTCGGAAGAAGGGCTCACTCCGAAGGATGCAACCCGCAAGGCGATGAAGCAGATCACTGGTGCGGTGATCGGCATCACCCTGGTGCTGGCTTCGGTGTTCATCCCGATGGCATTCTTCCCGGGCGCCGTCGGCGTGATCTACCGCCAGTTCAGTCTTACCATGGTCGTCTCGATCCTGTTCTCGGCGCTGCTTGCGCTCTCGCTGACGCCGGCGCTTTGCGCAAGCTTCCTCAAGCAGGTTCCGAAGGGTCACCATCACGCCAAGCGCGGCTTCTTCGGCTGGTTCAATCGCGGTTTCGACCGGACGTCGCACGGCTACACGCGCGCCGTCGGGGGCATCGTCCGGCGGACCGGCCGCTTCATGGTCATCTATCTCGCGCTGCTTGCCGGCCTCGGCTGGGCCTTTCTCCAGCTTCCTTCGTCCTTTCTGCCGGACGAGGACCAGGGCTTCGTCATCGTCATGATGCAACTGCCTTCGGAAGCGACTGCAAACCGCACCACGGAGGTGATCGAGCAGACCGAGACCATCTTCGGCCAGGAAAAGGCGGTCGACACGATCGTGGCGATCAACGGCTTCTCGTTTTTCGGCAGCGGGCAGAATGCGGGGCTCGCATTCGTGACGCTCAAGGACTGGAGCGAGCGCGATGCTGACAACTCCGCCCAGTCGATCGCCGGCCGCGCCACGATGGCCATGAGTCAGATCAAGGATGCGATCAGCTTCGCTCTGTCGCCTCCGGCGATCCAGGGGCTCGGGACGACCGGCGGGTTTTCTTTCCGCCTGCAGGACCGTGCGGGTCTCGGTCAAGAGGCGCTGGCGCAAGCGCGCGATCAGCTGCTCGGCCTCGCCTCCCAGAGCAAGGTCCTGACGGGGGTCCGCTTCGAGGGCATGCCCGATGCGGCGCAGGTCAGCGTCAATATCGACCGCGAGAAGGCCAATACCTTCGGCGTGACCTTTGCCGACATCAACTCGACCATCTCGACCAATCTCGGCTCGTCCTATGTCAACGACTTCCCGAATGCCGGCCGCATGCAGCGCGTGACGGTGCAGGCGGACGAAACGAAGCGCATGCAGACGGCGGATCTCCTGAACCTGAACGTCCGCAACTCCAATGGCGGCATGGTTCCGCTTTCGGCCTTTGCGGACGTGGAATGGGTCAAGGCGGCGACGCAAACGGTGGGCTACAACGGTTATCCGGCGGTCCGCATCAGCGGCGAGGCCGCGCCCGGCTACTCTTCCGGCGATGCGATCGCCGAGATGGAGCGCCTGGTGGCCCAGCTTCCGGCGGGCTTCGGCTATGAATGGACGGGGCAGTCGCTGCAGGAAATCCAGTCGGGCTCGCAGGCGCCGCTCCTGATTGCGCTCTCCTGCCTGCTCGTCTTCCTGTGCCTGGCCGCGCTCTATGAGAGCTGGTCCATTCCGGTCTCGGTCATCATGGTCGTGCCGCTCGGCGTCATCGGCGCCGTGCTTGCCGTGACGATGCGGGACATGCCGAACGACGTCTACTTCAAGGTCGGCCTGATCGCGATCATCGGGCTTTCGGCGAAGAACGCGATCCTGATCATCGAGTTCGCCAAGGAACTCCGCGAACAGGGCAAGTCGCTCATCGACTCGACACTGGAGGCTGCGCATCTGCGCTTCCGGCCGATCCTGATGACCTCGCTCGCCTTCACCCTCGGCGTCCTGCCGCTGGCGATCGCGACGGGCGCAAGTTCCGGCAGCCAGCGCGCCATCGGCACGGGGGTCATGGGCGGCATGATCTCGGCGACGGTGCTGGCGATCTTCTTCGTCCCGGTCTTCTTCGTGTTCGTGATGAAGATCTTCGAACGCGGAAGAGCGACGCCGGAGGCGGCCAAGCCAGCATCCGAAACCGCCAGCCCGGCCGAATAATATCGAAGACGGCCCGCCCGCCTAGGGCGGCGGGCGGGCCGTCGCCGAAGGAGAATTTGAATAGATGCGCCGAACCAAGGCCGACGCCGAGGCCACAAGACAGAAGATCCTGTGTGCCGCCGAGCGGATGTTCTACAAGAAGGGCGTTCCCAATACGACGCTCGAGGAAGTGGCGAAGGAGGCAGGCGTCACCCGCGGCGCCATCTACTGGCATTTCGCCAACAAGACGGATCTCTTCCTCGCCCTTTACGAGGCCGTGCCGCTGCCTCACGAAGACATGATCGCACGCGAGATCGAAACGGAAGCCTTCGACACGCTCGCCATCGTCGAGAGCGCGACCAGCGACTGGTTGACGACCCTGGCCGCGGACGAGCAGCGGCAGCGCATTCTCGCGATCATGCTGCGCTGCGACTACGACAATGACATGTCCGCCGTTCTCGTGCGCCAGCGCGAGATCGAGGAGCGCCACGATGCCCTTCTGGAGCTTGCCTTCGCCCGGGCATTGGAAAGGGGCCAGTTGCAGGAGCACTGGGCGCCGCCGACCGCGGCACGGACCCTGCGCTGGATGATGATGGGGCTTTGTACCGAATGGCTGCTGTTCGGCCGTCGCTTCGACCTCGTGGCCCAGGGGAGCGAAGCGCTCCAGTCTCTCTTTGCGGGCTTCCGGCGGATGCCGGCGCGCGGCGATACCTCCCCACACCTCGGCCCTGGAGCGGGATAAGGATAAGAGCGGGATGAGGACAAACGTGTGCGGTTTCCGCCCGCATCCCGCGTCTCAACTTCGTGGAACCGATCACGGTGGTGTTTCTAGGTCGACCCGACCCAAAAGCATGGTGATCTAGCTGAGCACTTTGCGCATATCGACCGAGGTCGGGCGGGTGAAGCCTGGATGGGCGGTTCGCGCCGTCTCCACGAAGCCCAAAGCCGCAAAAGCGGCCTGGTTCCCGGTGAGCTCGATGCGTGTCTGAAGCCTCAGCGCAGGCAGGCCCAGACCACGCGCCGTTTCCTCGGCGGCGGCGATGAGCATCCGTCCTACTCCCTTTCCCTGGAAGCCGGGAGCGACGGCGAGTTTGCCGATATAGAGACAGTCCGCTTCCGGCTTGCAGAAGATGCAGCCCAGGAGCTCACGCCCGGCGACGGCCACGAAGGCGATCTCGTCCCTTGCTTTCCGGTTAAGGGACGCCGCAGTCAGCGCATGGGCCGAGGAGGGCGGATCGATGCGGCCGTCCATATAGGCGAAGGACGCACGGATCAGCGACAGCAACTCCTCGTAACGATCGAAGCTGGCGCCGATGCGAACCGTCTCCATGGCGTCCTCAACGCGTGCCGCGCCGATAGCGGATCGTGTCGAACCGGGCGGCGAGCGCATCGTAGAGCAGCAGACGGCCGACCAGCGGCTCGCCGATGCCGGTGACGAGCTTGATCGCTTCCATCGCCTGCAGCGTGCCGATGACGCCGGTGAGCGCGCCCAGGACGCCGGCTTCGGCGCAGCTCGGCACGGTTCCCGGCGGTGGCGGCTCCGGGAAGAGATCGCGGTAGGAGGGGTTCGGGTGCCCCTCGGCATCGGTCTCGTAGGGCTTCAGCACGGTGACCGAGCCGTCGAAGCGTCCGACGGCACCGGTGACGAGCGCCACGCCTGCCGCCGCGGCCGTATCGGCGGCGAGATAACGCGTATCGAAATTATCCGACCCGTCGACGACGAGATCGTATTGGCGCATGAGCGCATCTGCATTTTCGGGGTCCAGCCTGAGCGCGTGCGCCACGACCTTCACATGCGGATTGAGGGCGTCGATCGCCGCGGCGGCGCTCTCGACCTTCGGCCGCCCGATATCGGCGGTGGCGTGGATCACCTGACGCTGCAGGTTCGACAACGAGACCACGTCATCGTCGACGACCCCGAGCGTGCCGACACCGGCGGCCGCGAGATATTGCAGAGCCGGCGCGCCGAGCCCGCCCGCGCCGATGACGAGCACGCGCGCGGCCTTGAGTTTCTGCTGCCCCGGGCCGCCGATCTCCGGCAGCACGATGTGGCGTGCGTAGCGCGCGATCTCCGAAGGAGCGAGCGTCGCATCGGTCGTCATTAGCGTCTCCATTTAATTTTCGCGGACGGCGCTCTATGTCACCCGGAAACGCGGCCGTTTGCAACGGCCAGATATTGAGCCCGCTCGCCAAGGGCGTCGAACATCGCCCGGTCGGTGCCCGTCATGAAGGCCTGGCCGCCCAGCCCATCGACCAGATCGAAGAGGGCGGCACGGCGTCCCCGGTCGAGATGGGCGGCGATTTCGTCGAGCAGCAACACCGGGGCGTGGCCGGTCATGTCCCCGACGAGCCGTGCATGCGCGAGAACCAGACCGACGAGCAGCGCCTTCTGCTCGCCGGTCGAACAACGCTCTGCCTCCATGTCCTTTTCCTGGTGGCGGATCAGGAGATCGGTGCGGTGCGGCCCGTCGAGCGTGCGGCCGGCGGCCGCATCGCGGGCACGGCCTTCGGCGAGCATTGCCAGATAGCGCTCTTCGAGTTCAAAGGCGGGAATACCTGCACAGTCATCGAGAAAGCCGGCGAGCGACAGGCTTGCGGACGGAAAGGTCCCATCGATCCGGCTTCGCTCGACGAGGGCCGAGAGCAGGCCGAGCATCTCCTGACGGGCGAGCGCCATGGAGATGCCGAGCCCGGCCATTTCGCGCTCGATGGCCGACAGCCATGCGGGATCGGGCCGGAATTCCGAGAGTAACCGGTTGCGGCTGCGCATGGCGCGCTCGAACTCGCTGGCGCGCCGGCCGTGCCCGGGATCGAGCGACAGTACCAGCCGGTCGAGAAAGCGCCTGCGGTCGGCGGAAGGGCCGGTGAAGAGGCCATCCATCGCCGGCGTGAGCCAGAGCACCCGGAGGTGATCGGTGAGTTCGTCGACCGTGCGGGCCACAGTGCCGTTGAGTCTGAGGCGCCGTGATTGCCCCTCCTCGGTCCCTTGAGTACCGGTGCCGATCTCCACCGAACCTTCCATGCCGTCGACGGCGGCGAAGATCGAGAAACCATCGGCGGCGCCGACGCGGGCGATATCCGCATAGGCAGCGCGCCTCAAGCCGCGCCCGGGCGAAAGAAGGGAGACCGCCTCCATCAGATTGGTTTTACCCGCGCCGTTCTCGCCGGTCAGCACCACATGGCGCTGGTCGAGGTCGAGCGCCAGCGTTGCATAGTTGCGAAAGTCGCTCAGTTTCAGGCGTGTGAGAAAGACCTTGTGGGGCATTGCGGGTCCGCATTCGACGTTGCTGTCAGGTAGGATGAAAGCCGGGCCAAGGCAAGGCGGAAAGGGCGTTTCGTCTGCCTCTCCCCGGCCCGCGGCGATTCCGTATCCGGGCTGCGCATTTCCGCCCAATCGCCTGTGGGAAAGCCCTTTTTTTCGGCCGCACCGGAACTTTCCCCGAACGCGCAAGTACAATATGACAACTGCGTGACAATCGACAGTTGGATGGATCCCTGATGCTCGGCCTGTTTCGCAAGCTCCTCCCCCGGGAAGACCGTTTCTTCGACCTCTTCGCCGACCATTCGCGCGCCGTCATGGGTGCGGCGGAGGCGCTGAACGCGCTGCTTGCCGGCGGTCCTGACATCGAAAGCCATTGCGACCGCATCGTCGCGCTCGAGAACGAGGCCGACGAGATCACCCGCGAGGTTCTGCTGGCGGTCCGCCGCAGCTTCATCACCCCCTTCGACCGCGGCGACATCAAGGATCTCATCCAGTCGATGGACGATGCGATCGACATGATGCACAAGACGGTGAAAACGATCCGGCTCTACGAACAGAAGAGCTTCGACCCCGGCATGCAGGCCATGGGCGCGGCGGTCGTCGAGGCCGCCCATCTGGTCGCCGAGGCCATCCCGCTCCTCAGTCGCATCGGCGCCAATGCCCATCGCCTCGGCGCCATCGCCGAGGAAGTGACGCATGTCGAGGATAGATCCGACCAGCTCCACGAGCAGGGCCTGAAGGATCTCTTCCAGCGCCACGGCGCTTCCAACCCCATGGCCTATATCATCGGCAGCGAGATCTACGGCGAACTGGAAAGGGTCGTCGACCGCTTCGAGGACGTGGCAAACGAAATCAGCGGCATCGTGATCGAGAACGTCTGATGGATGCGACGCTCGCCTTCCCGCTGCTCGTGGGGCTCATTGCCGTCGCGCTTTTCTTCGACTTCCTCAACGGCTTGCACGATGCGGCCAATTCGATCGCGACCATCGTTTCGACTCGCGTGCTCCGGCCGCAATATGCTGTTTTCTGGGCGGCGTTCTTCAACTTCATAGCCTTCCTCTTCTTCGGACTGCACGTCGCCGAAACGCTTGGAACGGGCATCATCGATCCGGGTATCGTCACGCCGCAGGTGATCTTCGCGGCGCTGATGGGCGCAATCACCTGGAACATCGTCACCTGGGTCTTCGGCATCCCGTCGAGTTCCTCGCACGCGCTCATCGGCGGCCTCGTCGGTGCCGGGCTGGCCAAGACCGGTTTCAGCTCGATCGTCTGGCAAGGACTCCTGAAGACGGCCGGCGCCATCGTCATGTCGCCGGGCATCGGCTTCGTTCTGGCACTGCTGTTGATCCTGATCGTCTCCTGGGTCTTCGTCCGCCAGACGCCCTTCGCCGTCGACAGCACCTTCCGGGTGCTGCAATTCGTTTCGGCTTCCCTCTATTCGCTCGGCCATGGCGGCAACGATGCGCAGAAGACCATGGGCATCATTGCCGTGCTTCTCTTCTCGCAGGGCTATCTCGGCTCGGAATTCTACGTGCCCTTCTGGGTGGTCATCACATGCCAGGCGGCGATCGCGCTCGGCACGCTCTTCGGCGGCTGGAGGATCGTCCACACGATGGGCTCGAAGATCACCAAGCTCAACCCGATGCAGGGCTTCTGCGCGGAGACGGGCGGTGCCATCACGCTGTTCGCGGCGACCTGGCTCGGCATTCCGGTTTCGACCACCCACACGATCACCGGCGCGATCATCGGCGTCGGCGCGGCGAGGCGGGTATCGGCGGTGCGGTGGGGGCTCGCCGGCAACATCGTCGTCGCGTGGGTGATCACCATGCCGGCGGCAGCGTTGATCTCGGCGCTCTGCTATTTCGCAGTGGACCTCATCGCCTGACGCTTTCGCGAGGCACCCCGTTGGCATTGCCGTCGGCGGGGAGTATATTCCCGCTATCTAATAGCATTGCATTCGGAGGAGAGTGAAACTTCCATCGTATCTGGGGAGGAAACGATGACGGACGTCGAGTGGACGATCAAGGGCCGCGAATTCATCCATTGCAACTGCGCCTATGGCTGCCCGTGCCAGTTCAACGCACTGCCTACAGAGGGGAATTGCCGCGCGATCGGGGTCGTCGATATCGACGAGGGACACCATGGCGACACCCGGCTCGACGGCTTGAGGTGCGGCATGATCGTATCCTGGCCCGGTGCCATTCACGAGGGCAGGGGCGCGGTGGTTCCGATCATCGACGAGCGTGCCTCCGACAAGCAGCGGGAGGCGCTGCTACGGATCATGAGCGGCCAGGACACCGAGCCCGGCGCCACCTTCTTCCAGGTGTTCGCGACGACTTTCGAGACCTTCCACGAACCGGTTTTCGCGCCGATCGATTTCGAGATCGACGTCGAAAGGCGCTCGGCGCGCGTTAACATTCCGGGATGGATGGAGGCTCGCGGCGAGCCGATCGTCAATCCGGTGACCGGTGAGGAGCACCACGCCCGCATCAACCTTCCGCACGGCTTCGAATACGACCGCTGCGAGGTGGGGCGCGGCTGGGCCGAGACGAGCGGGCCGCTGGCGGTTTCGCTCGCGGATTCGCACGCCCACTTCGCCAATCTGCACATGACCGGAAGCGGCGTGGTTCACTGACGTCATGCCGGCCGACACCGCGCTTGAAAGCCTGCTCAGACGGGATCGCGTCATCGTGGCAGCGTCGCTCGCCGCATTGACGGTGATCGCCTGGACATACACTCTTTGGCTGGCAGCAGCCATGAACATTGATGGCATGAGCATGTCCGGTCCCGGCATGGGAGCGGACATGCGGATGGACCCTGCCATGGAGATGGACGGCATGGAGATGGACGCCGGCGCCGCCCTGTCGCTCGGCACCGTCCTCGGCATTTCACCGCGTCCCTGGAGTTCCGTAGAGGCCGGCGTCACCCTGACCATGTGGGTCGTGATGATGGTCGGCATGATGCTGCCTTCGGCAACGCCGATGATCCTGCTCTATGCCCGGGTCGGCCGGCAAAGCCGGAAAGAGGGCAAGCCCTTTGCGGCGACCGGTTTTTTCGCCGGCGGCTATCTCCTTGCCTGGGTGGGATTTGCGCTTGCCGCGACGCTTGGGCAATGGCTCATGGAGGGAACCCTGCTGTCGACGGCGCTGGCAAGCGCCAGTCGCATCTTCAGCGGTGCCGTGTTGATCGTCGCGGGTCTTTACCAATGGACGCCGCTCAAGGATGCCTGCCTCAGCCAATGTCAGGCGCCAATCGTGTTCCTGCAGCGCCACGGCGGCTTTCGCCGCGACCCCGCGGGAGCCGTCGGACTGGGCTTGCGCCATGGGCTCTATTGCATCGGCTGCTGCTGGGCGCTGATGACGCTTCTTTTCGTCGGCGGCATCATGAATGTGCTCTGGATTGCGGCAATCGCCATCTTCGTGCTGGCGGAGAAGGTGTTCTTCCCGGGCCGCCTCCTCTCCCGTATTGCGGGCACGCTGCTCATCGCCGCCGGCCTTTGGCAACTGGTTTCAGCTGCAATATAGGTGGATGGTGCCATGCCGGGGGACCGCCGAACGGGCCCTCCTCCGGCTGCCGCCACCTTCTGCCGGTTTCACCGGAGAAGGGACAAGCCGCGCAGGCCCGGGCCCCTTCCCCAGGCGGCCGCACAGGGGAAGGCGCAACATCCGAGACGTTACCTCAATCGCTCAGCGTATCGAAGAAGTCCTTCATTCGGGAGAAGAAGCCCGTCGATTCGGGATTGTTCTCCTTGGACGAGATCTGCTCGAATTCCTGCAGCAACTCGCGTTGGCGCTTGGTGAGCTTCTGCGGCGTCTCGATTTGAATCTGGATATAGAGATCGCCCGTCTGGCTGGAGCGCAGCACCGGCATGCCCTTGCCCTTGAGGCGGAACTGCTTGCCGGCCTGCGTGCCTTCCGGCACGGTGACGCGCGATTTGGTACCGTCGAGCGTGGTGACGTCGAACTTGCCGCCGAGCGCCGCCGTCGTCATGGAGATCGGCACGGCGCAATAGAGATCCGCGCCGTCGCGCTGATAGAACTCATGCGGCTTGACCGAGAGGAAGATGTAGAGGTCGCCCGCCGGGCCGCCGCGAAGGCCGGCCTCGCCCTCGCCGGAAAGCCGGATGCGCGTGCCGTCCTCGATACCGGCCGGAATGTTGACCGAGAGCGTCCGCTCCTCCACGACGCGGCCCTGGCCGTGGCATTTGGTGCAAGGGTCGGCGATCGTCTGGCCGCGGCCGCCGCAGGTCGGGCAGGTCCGCTCGATCGAGAAGAAGCCCTGGGCCGCGCGGACGCGGCCGGTACCCTGACAGGTGCCGCAGGTCTTCGGGCTGGTACCGGGCTTGGCGCCCGTGCCGGTGCAGACGTCGCAGGTGATCGACGTCGGCACGCGGATCTGCGCCGTCTTGCCGGAATAGGCCTCCTCGAGCGAAATCTCCATGTTGTAGCGCAGGTCCGCGCCGCGCTCGCGTCCGCCGGACGAGCGGCGCTGACGGCCACCCATCATCTCGCCGAAGATGTCCTCGAAAATATCGGAGAAGCCGTGCGCTCCGCCGCCGGCGAAGCCGTTGCCGAAGCCTCCGCCCATGCCGCCCTGCTCGAAGGCCGCATGGCCGTAGCGGTCATAGGCTGCCCGTTTCTGCGGGTCCTTCAGCGTCTCATAGGCTTCGTTGATTTCCTTGAAGGACTTTTCCGATTCCTGGTCGCCGGGATTCCTGTCCGGGTGATATTTCATCGCGAGCTTGCGAAAGGCGCTCTTCAGCTCCTTTTCGTCCGCGTTTTTTTGAACGCCAAGCGTTTCGTAAAGATCACGTTTCATGCTTCAAAGATCGTCCTGTTATCAGCGACAGGGCTTGCCAGCGCGAAGGATCCGACGGCTGCCTGATTATCTTGCCACAGGATTTAGTAAACCTTTAAGCGCGATACCATAGCCAAGTCGGGGCGGAAGCCGTTTTTTGTCGGAAAACGGCGGTTTCGCAGCCACTTTCCTGCGCAGGGTCGGTTCGCTTCCACGCCTGGGGCTGCAGCCCATGAACCATCTATGAAAAAGCCCGGGATTGCTCCCGGGCCCGTTCATCGAAAGGCGAAGCCGTCAGGCCGACCGCTTACGGTCGTCTTCGTCCTTGACTTCCTCGTAGTCGGCGTCGACCACGTCATCGCCGGAGCGCTTGGCGTCGGCGGCGGCATCCGCATGGGCGGCGTCCGTCTGCTGAGCCTCATAGATCGCCTGACCGAGCTTCATGGAGACTTCCATGAGGGTATTGGTCTTGGCCTTGATGTCCTCGGCGTCCGGCTCGGAAGCTTCGACGGAGCTCTTGAGCGCTGCGATCGCATCCTCGATCGCCTTGCGGTCCGTCTCGGAAACCTTGTCGCCATGCTCCTGGAGCGACTTCTCCGAAGAATGGATCAGGCTTTCGGCCTGGTTCTTGGCCTCTACGCCTTCGCGGCGCTTCTTGTCGGCTTCCGCATTGGCTTCGGCATCCTTGACCATCTTCTCGATCTCGGCGTCGGAAAGACCACCCGAGGCCTGGATGCGGATCTGGTGCTCCTTGCCCGTGCCCTTGTCCTTGGCGGACACCTGGACGATGCCGTTCGCATCGATGTCGAACGTGACCTCGATTTGCGGCACGCCGCGCGGTGCCGGCGGAATGCCGACGAGATCGAACTGGCCGAGCAGCTTGTTGTCGGCCGCCATTTCACGCTCGCCCTGCGAGACGCGAATCGTCACGGCGGACTGGTTGTCGTCGGCCGTCGAGAAGACCTGGCTCTTCTTCGTCGGGATCGTCGTGTTGCGCTCGATCAGGCGGGTGAAGACGCCGCCGAGCGTTTCGATACCGAGCGAGAGCGGGGTGACGTCCAGCAGCAGCACGTCCTTGACGTCGCCCTGCAGAACGCCGGCCTGGATCGCGGCGCCCATGGCAACCACTTCATCCGGGTTGACACCCTTGTGCGGCTCCTTGCCGAAAAGCTGCTTCACCGTTTCCTGAACCTTCGGCATGCGGGTCATGCCGCCGACGAGAACGACTTCGTCGATCTCGGCAGCCGAAACGCCGGCATCCTTAAGCGCGGCCTTGCAGGGCGCGATGGTCTTCTGGATCAGGTCTTCGACCAGGCTCTCGAATTTGGCGCGGGACAGCTTCATCGTCAGGTGCTTCGGACCGGAAGCGTCCGCCGTGATGAACGGCAGGTTGATTTCGGTCTGCTGCGAGGACGAGAGTTCGATCTTCGCCTTTTCGGCAGCTTCCTTCAGGCGCTGCAGCGCGAGCTTGTCGTTCTTGAGGTCGATGCCCTGCTCCTTCTTGAACTCGGAGGCAAGATATTCGACGAGGCGCATGTCGAAGTCTTCACCGCCAAGGAAGGTGTCGCCGTTGGTCGACTTCACTTCGAAGACGCCGTCGCCGATTTCCAGGACCGAGATGTCGAACGTGCCGCCGCCAAGATCGTAGACGGCGATCGTCTTGCCTTCCTTCTTGTCGAGGCCGTAGGCAAGGGCCGCTGCGGTCGGCTCGTTGATGATGCGCAGCACGTCGAGACCGGCGATCTTGCCGGCATCCTTCGTGGCCTGGCGCTGTGCGTCGTTGAAGTAGGCCGGAACGGTGATGACGGCCTTTTCGACCTTTTCACCGAGATAGGACTCGGCCGTTTCCTTCATCTTCTGAAGGATCATCGCGGAGATCTGCGACGGAGAGTAGCTGGTGCCGTGGGCTTCGACCCAGGCGTCGCCATTGTCTGCCTTGACGATCTTGTAGGGGACCATCCCCTTATCCTTCTGGGTGGTGGGATCCTCGAAGGTGCGGCCGATCAGGCGCTTGATCGCAAAAAGCGTGTTTTCGGGATTGGTCACCGCCTGGCGCTTGGCCGGCTGGCCGACGAGACGTTCGCCGTCTTCGGTGAATGCCACCATGGAGGGGGTCGTACGCGCGCCCTCCGCATTCTCGATCACCTTCGCGTCCTTGCCGTCCATGACGGAGACGCAGGAGTTGGTCGTTCCCAGGTCAATACCAATAACTTTAGCCATGTCGTTCTCTCCTTGCAGCGGACTGTCGGAACCCGGTCAGGCATTCGTGGGACAGCCCCTAACGGGATGGTCTTTGTCTTTCATCGCAGCCGCGGCTGCATCGATGCGGCGTATATAAGGACCGGCGTTTCGGACTGCAAGGCATTCTGCGGGGGGAACGACGGCAAATGCAAGCCGTCATCCACAAACACCCGACGGGGCCCGCTGCCGCTGGTTCAACCGCCGGTCAGCAGGTCGAACAGCGTCGTTCGGCGGGTCCCACCGGTGGTCTCTCCGACGCCGGCCGGCGGGACTGGTCCTCCGGCCTGTTCTGCAGGCCGGACCTGATCGACCGCGGCCATGCCGTCCATGCTTTCGACGCCGTCCATGCCTGCCGGGCGCTCGGGAAAGACGTCGGGATTACCCGTGCCGAAACCCTCGGCCGGCATTTCGCCGGCAGCAGCGATGCCGCCCTCGTCGAAGACCGGCTGCACGCCCGTCGTGCCGAAGAGCGGCGACGGCGAAAGACCCTCATGCGCCGCAACCATGAAATCGTGCCAGGCCTTGGCGGGAAGGCCGCCGCCGGTGACCTTCTTCATGAATTTTCCGTCGTCGTTGCCGAACCAGATGCCGGTCGCGAGGTTGGAGGTGTAGCCGACGAACAGCGCGTCGCGGAAGGACTGCGTCGTTCCGGTCTTCCCGGCCGCCTCCCAACCCGGCAGGCGCGCATTTTTGCCGGTGCCATCCGTCAGCACGCGCACCAACATCCGGTTCATCTCGCTGACGATCGCCGGATCGAGCACCCGCGGCGGGTTGTCGTAGGTGTTTTCGTAAAGCACGGTGCCGTCGGCGGCGGAGATGCGCCGGATGACGTGCGGCGTCGCCTTGAAGCCGCCATTCATGAAAGGCGCATAGGAGGACGTCAGCTCCACCAGCGTCACTTCCGACGTGCCGAGCGCGATCGATGCATTGGCCTGCATCTCGGAATCTATGCCCAGCCGGTGCGCGAGCTTGACCACGTTCTGCGGCCCCACCTCCATGACGAGCTGGGCGGCGATGGTGTTCAGCGAATTGGCGAGCGCATCGGCGAGCGTCACCTCGCCGCGGTATTTCTGATCATAGTTTTCAGGTGTCCAGTTGCCGATCCGGACCGGCGCGTCGTTGCGCACGGACATCGGCGTGCGGCCGATCTCGAGCGCCGCCGCGTAGACGAAGGGCTTGAAGGCCGAGCCAGGCTGGCGCTTCGCCTTGGAGGCGCGGTCGAACTGGCTTTCGGCATAGTCCCTGCCGCCGACGAGCGCGCGGATGGCGCCTGTGCCGTCGATCGAGACGAGCGCCGCCTGGGAGGCGTTGAGCTTGCCGCCCTCGGCCTCGAGCTTCTCGGCGAGCACCTCCTCCGCCTTCTTCTCGAGCGCAAGGTCGATGGTCGTATCGATGACGAGGTCTTGCGTGACTTCGCCGATCATGCCGGGGAGCTGGTCCATCACCATGTCGGCGACATAGTGCTCGGCGCCGGACCAGAAGCTCTTTGCCCGTGTCGGCGCCTGCGACATCGCCGTCTTGATCTCGGAGTCGCTGATGAAGCCTTCCTCGCGCATTGCGCCGAGCACGAGCTGTGCGCGCTCCTCCGCCGCTTCGGGGTCTCGGGCCGGCGACAGCCGTGAGGGAGCCTTCAGAAGGCCTGCGAGCAGCGCCGCTTCGCCGAGATTGACGTCGCGCGCCGACTTGTTGAAGTAACGCCGGGAGGCCGCCTCGACGCCATAGGCGTTCGACCCGAAGAAGACGCGGTTGAGATACATCGCCAGGATCTGGTCCTTGGTGTATTTCTGCTCCAGCCAAAAGGCGAGCAGCACCTCCTGCACCTTGCGCTCCAACGTCCGCTCCGGCGAGAGAAACAGGTTCTTGGCAAGCTGCTGGGTGAGCGTGGAGCCGCCCTGGACCATGCGGCCGCTCATGACGTTCGTGAGCATGGCGCGCGCCAGCCCCAGCGGATCGACTCCGAAATGCGAATAGAAGCGGCGATCCTCGATGGCGATCACCGCCTGCGGGATATAGGGCGACATGTCTTCGAGAGCGACCGCCTCGCCGCCGGTCGCGCCCCTGTTGGCGATGATGTCGCCATTCGCCGCGAGAATCTTGACGTTGGGCGGCCGTTCGGGGATCGACCAGCTCGTGGCGCTCGGCATGCGCGCCCCGTAATAGAGCACGAGGCCGCCGACGCCGATCGCGCCCCATATGCCGAGCACGATGCACCAATAGGCGAGCCGCCGCACGAGGCCGAAGAACCCGCCGCCGGAGCCGCTTCTTCCGGAGCCGCGCCCGCCGGCGCGCCTGCCGGGCTTTTCTCGCCTGGCGCCGCGTTCGGGCGACTTGGCGCGCTTCGGCTTGCCGCCGCCGCCCGAGACGCGGTCGCTCGCGTCGACGCGCAGGTCGCCGCCGTCGTCGCTACTGCCGAAGGAAGGCTCGATCCGCTGTCCTGATTTGCCGCTCGCCATGCCGGAAGGAAATATCCCCTTTGGGGGCCGGACCGGTGCCCATCGCCCCCAGGCGATCCCGGCCGTGCCGTTGTCGTGCGGTAGGCTCCACCCCGTCCGCTGGTCCCGATGCGTTGTACTTTAAATGCGGCAATTTAAGGGGGAGTTAAGAGCTCTCTTGCGAAAAAGGCAGATTGTTCAAAACCTTGCATCGGCCCCGGCCTCCTGGTTCCACACCCTTGGAAGGCTGAACGCCGCCTTGCATCCGGCGCAATGCTGCAATGCAACATTCGCACTATTACCTCAGCGAAAATAATCTATTCTCCTCCTTGTCGAAGCGCTGTACCTCCTCCCACGGCGCCCGGCATTCGGTCGGTTCACTCCTCCTCCCAGAACCGATCAAGTTTAAGACCCCGAGCCACCTCCTCCCGGCTCGGGGTCTTTCTGTATCTGGCGATACCTGAAAGCGCATCGCATTCGCGCGACGCGCTTCGGATCCGGCCAGATGCACAGGGCGAAAAACTCGTGGCTGCGGCCGCAAAGCGCGTGTATCACCACCCCATGAGATCCAAGGCAAACGGTTACGTCTTCGCCCTTCTGGCGATCGTCATCTTCTCGATTCAGGACGGCATCTCCAAGCATCTGGGCGCCATCTACCCGCCGGTCTTCGTGGCAATGATCCGCTACTGGGCATTTGCCGGCTTCGCTGCGGTGATCGCGGCGCGGGCACCGGGCGGATTTGCCGCGACCGCGGTGACGAGAAAGCCGCTCATTCAGCTCCTGCGGGGCGTCCTGTTGCCCGTGCAGATCGTCGTGGTGATCACGTCCTTCACCATCGTCGGGCTGGCGCATTCGCAGGCGATCCTCGCGGCCACTCCGCTCTTCGTGGCGCTCCTGTCGATGCCTCTGCTCGGCGAACGGGTCGGGTGGCGGCGCTGGTCGGCGATTGCCGTCGGACTCATCGGCGTTCTTCTGATCCTGCGGCCGGAAGACGGGTCGTTCGACGTGAACTTTCTGCTGCCGCTGGCCGCAGCCGTGATGTTCGCCTTCTATGTCATCACCACCAGGCTTGCCAGTCGCGACGATTCGGCGATGACCAGCTTCTTTTATACCGGCATCGTCGGCGCCTTCGCGATCAGTCTCGTCGGGCCCTTCTTCTGGGCGACGCTTTCCGGGGCGGACTGGATCTGGATGGTGCTGCTCTGCATCACCGGCACGTCGAGCCACTATTTTCTGATCCGCGCCTACGACATGCTCGATGCCGCCGCGGTTCAGCCGCTTACCTACCTGCAGCTCGTCTTCGCCTCCGTCATGGGCGTGACCATCTTCGGCGAGACGCTGACGACGAACATGATTATCGGCTCGGTGCTGGTGGTCGCCGCCGGCATCTTCACCATCTGGCGCGAGCATGTCGTCGGCCGCCGAAAGGCCGGTCTGCCGCCCCGGTAAGCCTCTCCTTCGACTCAAAATCGTCGGGATCGTACCGGACACTCGCGAGCGCGCCGGCTTCTCGGCCGGCCGGCTCATCCGTTCGAAAGGAGAGAGAATGAGGGTTCGCTGCACCGTGCTGATCGCCCTTGCCGCCCTTGCCACGCAGGGGATCGGGGCCAGGGCACAGGAGGAATTTCCCTATGTCGACGACCGCTCCGACGGCGCGGCGCTCGTCCGCTCGCTCTACAACGCGATCAACCGGAAGGAATATGCCAGAGCCTACGGCTACTTCGGAGCGTCGAAACCCGTCGGCGAGTTCAAGGCCTTCGCCGACGGTTACGCCAAGACGGTGTCGGTGGAAGCGAAGTTCGGCAAGGTCGTCACGGAGGGCGCTGCCGGCAGCATCTATTCGGCCGTTCCGGTCGCGATCAAATCCATCGAAGAAGGCGGACAGACCCGCTTTTTCTCCGGCTGTTACGTGACGAGGATCATCAATCCGTCGCTGCAGGTGCCGCCCTTCACGCCCTATCAGATCGAGACGGCCCGGCTCGACGAAGCGGAAGGCCCCATCGAGAAGGCGATCCCCGCCACCTGCAACGCCCCCTGAGGTCCGGACGGAAAACCGTTCCACACTTTTCCTGGAAGTGCTCCAGCGAAACTCTACGGCTCCTTCGCGGCACGCTCGGCCAGAAAGCGGGAATGCTCGAAAACGAGGATGACGACGAGCGCCAGCACGAAGGGGACGAGGAGGTAGAGCAGCCGAAAAATGGCAAGCGCAGCCAGAACGTCGGCCGGGTCCATTTCCGGAAGCGCCGCGATGAAGAAGAATTCAAGCACACCGATGCCGCCCGGCGCATGGGAGAGCAGCGCGGCGGAGAAGGACGCGAGGAAGATGCCCAGAATGACCAGATAGCCGGGATTGCCGGCTTCGGGCAGCGCGAAATAGATGATGCCGGCCGCGCCCAGAAGCTCGACGGGGGCGATGATCAATTGCCTCAGCACGATGGAGGGTCGCGGGTAATGCAGCTGGAACCAGCGCGTGCGCAGCGGCCGCATGCCGACCAGGCTGCCGAGGACGTAGAGCGCGATGAGCGCGAGAATGAGGCCGCCCGTCGTCAACGACATTTCGATGGGCAGGAACTCCGAAAATCTCTCGATGATATTCGGCCTCAGGAGCAGCACGATGGCCGAGAGCATCAGCGTGCCGAGCGTGAAGGTGAAGGAGCAGAAGGCGACGAGCACGCCCACCTCTCCCGGCGTCAGGCCTTTCGACCGATACGCTCGATAGCGCACCACCGCGCCGGAAAAAACCGAGGCGCCGAGATTGTGCGAAAGCGCATAGGTGGTGAACGAGCAGAGGGTGATGAACCACAGCGAGATGCGGTGGCCGAGATGATCGAGCGCCAGCCGGTCATAGGCGGCAAGCGCCGCATAGGCGACAAACGTCGAACCGATGGCGAGCAGCCAGCTTTCGAGCGAAATGGCCTGGAAGCTCGCCAGGAACTCGTTGAGAGACAGGCCGCGCAGTTCATCGACGAGCGCGCGCACCGAAACCAAGATCGCCGCAAGCCCCACAACGGGCCAGAAATATGCCTTGAGCCGTTTCATGCCGGGGCTTCTGCGTGATTTTCCGGCGGAAATCGATTCACGAGCGAAGCGTCGCGGCGATGCGGGTGCCCATCAGCAGCGGCCGGTTGAAGGCACGCCAAGCGCTTCGCGGTGCTGCCGAGGTGGCGATGCCCATTCTGCGTAACGAAAGAAACATGCTCGGGACGACGCGTCCCGATCCTTGCACTTGCCAACAGCTCATTTCCCACTTTGGTTTGTTTTCAAAAAGGGAAGCATCCCAAGGCAGGCAGGTCAAGCAAAGTCGACTTGATATCCGTCAAGCGGATGCGATTTGTCATTCATGGCCGAAGGCGGTGGACAATGGCCGAACGGTGTTCACCATAGCCCCCCGCCCGCAAAGCTTTACCGCGTGCCGAGTGCGTCGAGAATGCGAACCCACGAGCGGATGCCCTTGTGGAAGGACGCGAGCTCGTATTTCTCATTGGGCGAGTGGATGCGGTCGTCGGAAAGACCGAACCCGACCAGCAGCGATTCCATGCCGAGCATCCGCTGGAAATCGCCGACGATCGGTATGGAGCCGCCCATGCCGATGACCACGGCGGGCTTCGGCCATTCATCCGAAAGTGCCGCCTTAGCCGTGCTCAGCAGCGCCGAATCATAGGGAAGATGAATAGCCGGCGAACCGCCATGCGCATGAAATTCGACGGAGCAGTCCGCCGGAATTTTCGAGCGCGCATAGGCGCGGAAGCTCTCGCGGATCTTTGCCGGGTCCTGCTTGCCGACCAGGCGGAACGAAACCTTGGCGGAGGCTTCTGCAGCGATCACCGTCTTGAATCCTTCGCCGGTATAGCCCCCGGTGATGCCGTTGATCTCCGCCGTCGGCCGTGCCCAGGTGAGTTCGAGCACGGAGCGGCCCCTTTCGCCGGAGGGGATAGAGAGGCCGATCTCGCCGAGGAATTTCTCGGCGGTCTGTCCGAGCGTTTCCCAGCCAGCCTTGATCTCGGCCGGCGTCTCCTCGACGCCTTCGTAGAAATCGTCGAGCGTCACGCGGCCGGTCTCGTCGTGAAGGCCGGCGAGAATCTCGGCCAGGATATGGATCGGGTTCGCCGCCGCGCCACCGAAATAACCGGAGTGCAGGTCGCGGTCCGCCGCCTTGACGACGACCTCCTCGCCGACGAGGCCCCGCAAGCCGGCCGAAATCGCGGGCGTGTCCCGGTCCCACATGCTGGTATCGCAGACAAGAGCGTAGTCGGCCTTGAGTTCACCGGCATTGGCTTCGAGGAAGGGCTTGAGCGACGGAGAGCCGGATTCCTCTTCGCCCTCGAAGAGAATGGTGATGCGGCAGGGCAAGCCGCCACGGGTCTCCTTATAGGCGCGCACTGCCTCGACGAAGGTCATCAACTGGCCCTTGTCGTCGGCCGTACCCCGGCCGGTGATGATTTTGCGGCCGGGCTCGACCTCCTTGACGGAGGGCTCGAAGGGCGGGGTCTCCCAGAGGTTCAGGGGATCGACCGGCTGCACATCGTAATGGCCGTAGAAGAGCAGGTGCGGAGCGTCCGCCTTCTCGGCAGCGTGATGGGCGACGACCATCGGATGGCCGGGCGTGTCGCGTACCGAGGCTTCGAAGCCGATCGCTCCGAGTTCCGCCACCAGCCACTCCGCAGCCTTGCGGCACTCCTCCTTGAAGGCGGGATCGGTGGAAATGGACTTGATGCGGACGAGGTCGAAGAGCCGCTCGAGGCTTTGCGGGAGATTTGCGTCGGCGCGCTCGAGAACCGGGGTGATATCTGCCATCATGCGAATCCTTTTTGGGTTTCGCGGCGAAACTAGAATCGAAACCCGGCGGCTTTAAGCGAAAACTTTTGATGCAACGATAAATTGTCGGGTGAAATCAGGAGGCGTCGCCGTGGCGCGCCGTATTCGCCAGCGCCATGCGCATATATTCGAGCATCAGTTCTTTCTCGAAGCGGCGAAAGCCGGAAAGCAGCGACTGCTCCGCTGCAGCAGCAGCCTCCTTCGCAGCGGCCTCCATCTTGCGGGCTCGTTCGGTCAGGAATATCTGCTGCGAACGCTTGTCGTTCGGATGCTTGCGGCGGACGATGAGGCCGTCTCGCTCCATTCGGGCGAGCGTATTGGCCATGGTTGCCTGCTCGATGTCGAGCCGGTCGAGAAGCTGTCTCTGAGTCAGCCCTTCCTCGGACCATAATTCCAGGAGGACCGGGAATTGCCCGGGGGCAAAGCCGAGTTTCTGACCGCGCTCCTGCAGGGCGCGCGAGAAACCCCTCGCCAACAAGCTGGCCAGGTAAGTCGCAGATTCCATACGATTGAAGGCCATGTCTATGCCTACGCGGGAAGGAGCGCGAAGACAAGTTACAATGCCTGCAATGAAGCCGAACCCGCGCCGACTTCACGGGGATTTGAGACTGTGTGGCGATACGCTTTCGACTGACGGGCATAGGCAACAAAAAACCGCCACGGCGCGGAGGCTGCGCCGTGGCGGCTCTTTGAAAGCGGGACAAAGGCCCGGAGAGGGGGATGAGGCCTTTGTCCTCATCTGGTGCGGGCGGGGGACAGGCCAATCACCAGACTCACGGCATTGAATGATTGCCGCTCGACATGATTTGTGGAGTCAAATGTGGCATTTCAAGGATAGGGAGACTGAATCGCGCATTACAAATGCGTAACGTTTGCGTGAGTGTTCGGCACCGGAATATCAGGGTTCCGGCAGGCCTTTGTCGCTCCACTTAAATGGGGTAGCGCCGGAAAAGCGCAATGGACCTTTCCCCTGCCTCGCGCTATCCATGGCCGCATGAAAAACGGTGATCATCTCTTCCTCGTCGACGGCTCGGGCTTCATCTTCCGGGCGTTCCACGCCATCCCGCCGCTCAACCGCAAGTCGGACGGGCTTCCCGTCAATGCGGTTGCGGGATTCTGCAACATGCTCTGGAAGCTTTTGACCGACGCGCGCGACACCTCGGTGGGCGTGACGCCGACGCATTTGGCCGTGATCTTCGACTATTCCTCGAAGACCTTCCGCAACGGGCTCTACGACCAGTACAAGGCCAACCGTACGGCGCCGCCGGAGGATCTGATTCCGCAGTTCGGGCTCATCCGCCACGCCACCCGCGCTTTCAACCTGCCCTGCATCGAGAAGGAGGGCTACGAGGCCGACGACCTCATCGCGACCTATGCGCGGCTTGCCGAGGAGGCGGGCGCCGACGTGACCATCGTTTCCTCCGACAAGGACCTCATGCAGCTCGTCACGCCGAAAGTGTCGATGTACGACAGCATGAAGGACAAGCAGATCACCGTTCCGGACGTGATCGAAAAGTGGGGCGTGCCCCCGGAAAAGATGATCGATCTCCAGGCCATGACCGGCGATTCGACCGACAACGTGCCGGGCATCCCCGGGATCGGGCCGAAGACGGCAGCCCAGCTCCTCGAAGAATATGGCGATCTGGACACGCTGCTCGAACGGGCTGGCGAGATCAAACAGCAGAAGCGGCGCGAGTCCATCATCGCCAATGCCGATCTGGCGCGCCTTTCGCGTGAGCTCGTGACGTTGAAGAAGGACACGCCGCTCGACGTTCTGCCCGAGGACTTCAGGCTCGATTCGCAGGACGGCCCGAAGCTCATCGCATTCCTGAAGGCGATGGAATTCACCACGCTCACGCGCCGCGTCGCAGCGGCGACCGACACGGATGCGGAAGCGATCGAACCGGCTCATGTGCCGGTCGAATGGGGCGCGCAGGCGCATGGGCCGGATCTGGACGTCGGCGAGGCCGGCGGCCCGTTGCCGTCGCCGCAATCATCGAGCGCGACGCCGCCCAGGGGAAATGCGGCCAGGGCGGCTGTCTCCTTCCTCTCCTCCGGCCAGGATGCCGATACGACCGGCGCGACGCCCGCGGGCCTCGCCGAGGCGCGTGCGTCCTATTTCGGCAAAGCCGCCTTCGATCATTCCGGATATCTCACCATCCGCGATCTCGATACGCTCGAGCGTTGGATCGCCGACGCCCGCGAGGCGGGGCTCGTCGGCTTCGACACCCAGGCGACGTCGCCCGACGCCATGCGCGCCGACCTCGTCGGCTTTTCGCTCGCGGTCGCCGATTACGCGAACAACCCTTCGGGCTCCAGGATCAGGGCGGCCTATGTGCCGCTCGCGCACAAGAGCGGCGTCAGCGACCTCCTGGGGGGTGGACCCGTCGACAGCCAGGCACCGGTCCGTGAAGCCCTTAGCCGGATAAAGGACCTGCTGGAGGACCCGTCCGTCCTGAAGGTCGGGCAGAACCTGAAATACGGCTACCTCGTGATGAAGCGGCACGGCATCACCATGCGAAGCTTCGACGACACGATGCTGATGTCCTATGTGCTCGATGCCGGCAACGGCGCCCACAGCATGGATTCGCTTGCCGAGCGGTGGCTCGGCCACAAGCCGATCGCCTATAAGGACGTCACCGGCACCGGCCGGTCTTCACTCACCTTCGACTTCGTCGACATCGACAAGGCGACGACCTATGCGGCCGAGGATGCGGATATCGCGCTAAGGCTTTGGCATGTGCTGAAGCCCCGGCTCGCCGCCAAGGGGTTGACGCGCGTCTACGAGCGACTGGAGCGACCGCTGATTTCTGTCCTTGCCGGGATGGAGGAACGCGGCATAACCATCGACCGGCAAATCCTGTCACGCCTTTCCGGCGAGCTGGCACAGGGGGCGGCGGCGCTCGAAGACGAGATCTATCGCCTCGCCGGCGAGACATTCACCATCGGCTCGCCGAAGCAGCTCGGCGACATTCTCTTCGGCAAGATGGGCCTTCCGGGCGGCTCCAAAACCAAGACCGGGCAATGGTCGACCTCCGCGCAGGTGCTCGAAGACCTCGCGGCCGCCGGGCACGACCTGCCTCGCAAGATCGTCGACTGGCGGCAGCTGACCAAGTTGAAATCGACCTATACCGACGCCCTGCCCGGCTTCGTGCATCCGGAAACGAGGCGCGTCCACACCTGTTTTGCAATGGCTGCGACGGCGACCGGGCGGCTTTCCTCCTCCGATCCGAACCTGCAGAACATTCCGATCAGGACCGGCGAAGGCCGCAAGATCCGCACGGCCTTCGTGGCGGCGCCGGGACACAAGCTGGTCTCGGCCGACTATAGCCAGATCGAGCTGAGAGTGCTCGCCCATGTGGCCGATATCCCGCAGCTGCGCCAGGCTTTCGCCGATGGCGTCGACATCCATGCGATGACAGCTTCCGAAATGTTCGGCGTGCCGGTGGACGGCATGCCGAGCGAGATCCGCCGCCGCGCCAAGGCGATCAATTTCGGCATCATCTACGGCATCTCCGCCTTCGGACTAGCCAACCAGCTTTCGATCGAGCGTTCGGAGGCGGGTGACTACATCAAACGCTATTTCGAACGCTTCCCCGGCATTCGCGACTATATGGAGAACACCAAGGCCTTTGCCCGCGAGAACGGCTATGTCGAGACGATCTTCGGACGCCGGGCCCACTACCCGGACATCCGCTCGTCCAATCCGTCGATGCGTGCCTTCAACGAGCGTGCTTCGATCAACGCCCCGATCCAGGGCTCGGCCGCCGACATCATCCGCCGCGCGATGGTCAAGATGGAGCCGGCGCTCGAAGCGGCAAAGCTCTCCGCGCGAATGCTGCTTCAGGTGCATGACGAGCTGATCTTCGAGGTGGAGGATGGCGAGATCGAGCGCACCATTCCGGTCATCATCTCGGTGATGGAGAACGCCGCGATGCCCGCGCTCGACATGAGGGTGCCCCTCAAGGTCGATGCGCGCGCGGCACACAACTGGGACGAGGCGCATTAAGGCCTGTTGGGATCTGGAATACCCGGCGCCGCTTGTTTGATCCCTCCTCCCTTTGCTCGTCACAGGGATCCAGCCAGACCAGGTCCTTGGGCTGAAAGAACGCTTCCCGCGCCGCAGACGCGGCGCTGCTCTCGGCCCGGTGACGAGCACAGGGACGAGGGTAGAGAGGATGCGGCCCCTCGGCGGATAGCGCCGCGGCTTTTGCCAAAGTGGTGGTGTTTCAATCCCGCCCCGGAAGGACCCGGTCCGGCGGGCGATGGCCGTCGAAGAAGGTGCGGATGTTGATCACCACCTTCTCGCCCATGTCGATACGGCCTTCCAGCGTCGCCGAGCTCATATGCGGCAGGAGAACGACCTTTCCCTCGCCGGCGAGCTTGATGAGCTTCGGATTGACGGACGGCTCGTTCTCGAACACGTCGAGCCCGGCGCCGGCGATCTTGCCCTCGCGGAGGCTCTTGATCAGCGCCGCCTCGTCGATGATGCCGCCGCGCGCGGTGTTGACGATGTAGCTGTCGGGCCGCATCAGCGCCAGCCGCCGGGCCGAGAGCAGATGATAGGTCGCCGGGGTCGACGGGCAGTTGACGGAGACGATGTCGACGCGGGCGAGCATCTGGTCGAGGCTGTCCCAATAGGTCGCTTCCAGCATCTCCTCGGTTTCCGGTTTGACGCGGTGGCGATTGTGATAGTGGATCGAAAGCCCGAAGGCCTTGGCACGGCGGGCGACGGCGGTGCCGATTCTCCCCATGCCGACAATGCCGATGCGTTTCCCGGCAATGCGCCGCCCCAGCATCCAGGTGGGAGACCAGCCTGCCCACTCCCCCTTGCGGTCGGTCAGCACCTGCGCACCTTCGGCGAGCCGGCGCGGCACCGCGAGGATCAGCGCCATGGTCATGTCGGCCGTGTCCTCCGTCAGGACGTTCGGCGTGTTGGTGACGGTTATGCCTTTGCGCGCGGCCGCATCCACATCGATGTTGTCGACGCCGTTCGAGAAGGCGGCAATGAGCTTCAGCTGCGGCCCGGCCTGCTCGATCAGAGCCGCATCGATCCGGTCCGTCACCGTCGGCACGAGCACGTCGGCCCGTTTGACCGCGGCGACCAGCTCCGGCTGGCTGCGCGGCGTGTCATCGATGTTCAGCTCCGCGTCGAAGAGCTCACGCATCCTGGTTTCGACGACATCCGGCAGTTTGCGGGTGATGTAGACCGTTGGCTTTTTCTTGCTTGTCATTGCTGTGAGCGGCGCCCTCGTTGACGGGTCCTTAACCAAGTCGGGTGATAGTTCTCCCTACAGCCGCAATTTCTACCAGACCCGGTGGGGAACACAATTGAAACTCGCCGCCCCGTGCGGGGATTTGAAAAGTGCGGGAATCTGCGAGCGCCTGGCCGGTCAGCACCGCAAGGGCTTGCGCCAAGCCCTGCTTACCTTCGGAAGATGAGCTTCGTCATGCGTCACTTCATTTCACGAGTTTCCACCCTCACGATGGCAGCCTTGCTCGGAGCGGTCTTGACGGCAGGCACCGCCCAGGCGCAGGCGGCGAAGGGGCCGAGCGGCCTTCCCCTCCCCCGCTTCGTCAGCCTGAAGGCGAAAAGCGTGAACTTGAGAATCGGCCCGAGCGTCGACTATGCCGTGGCGTTCCGCTATCTCAAATCCGGCGTGCCGGTCGAGATCATCCAGGAATATGACAACTGGCGCCGTATCCGCGACGCCGACGGAACCGAGGGCTGGGTCAACCAGGCGCTTCTCTCCGGCGACCGCACGGCGCTGGCCGCCCCGTGGATGCGCAGCAAGGGAGAGGGAGTTTTCGTCAACATGCGGCGCGATCCGCAGAGCACGGCGCCGATCGTCGCGCGCGTCGAACCAGGCGTCATGCTGCACATCGGCGAATGCAACGGCGACTGGTGCCATGCCGACACGCAAGGGGTCGAAGGCTGGATCGCCCAGAGCGAGATCTGGGGCGCCTATCCCGGCGAGGCCTTCAAGTAAGCGGTGCGGGAGGGCGTCAGCTCCCCGGTTTCTGGCGTTCGAGCTTCGAAATGAGATCGGCGACGAGCTCGTCGGGGCTCTTCTTCGCGGTGTCGATGACGAGGGGTCGCGATCCCCAATCTTCGTAAACGCGATCGATAATCTCTTCCCAGCTTGGTTTCGTCAGACCCGGTACGTCGGAAAGCCGGGTTTCCGCGCGCCGGCGATGTTCCCCCTTGTCCGAGCAGACGACCTCCACCTCGACCGCCCGTGCCGCCGATCGGTCTGCCACGGCGAGCCAGGCCTCCCGCGTCACACCCAGGCCATTGACGGAATCCGCGATGACGGTGTGGCCGAGCGTGAGGTTGTCTTCAGCCACCCCGTAGGCCGCTACATATCCTGCGGCCCCGACGTCGGAGCCCGGACCGCCCGAAACCCGGATGCATTGCTCGATCGTATCGACGCGCACATGCACCGCGCGCAATCGCTTCGCCAAAGCGCGAGCAATCGTCGTCTTCCCGGATCCGGGCAAGCCTCCCAAGATGATGAGCATGAACGCGCGCTTTCGATTGGCCGCTCGGACGGGCGCCTCAGACGAGAGCGGCCTGCCGGGCAGCGGTTGCAAGCGAGACCAGCGGCCGCGGGCCGATCTGGCCTATGACGATACCGGCTGCCAGATTGCCGAGCCTGCTGCACTCGTCGAGCGAGCGGCCGCTGGTATAGCCGAAGAGGAAGCCGGCGGCATAGAGATCGCCGGCGCCGGTGGTGTCGACCACCTGCTCCAGAACGCTCGCGCCGACGCGTACGCGCTCAGTGCCGCGCACGACGACGGAGCCTTCCTCGCTCAGCGTGACCGCCGCAAGCTTGCAGTCCTTGGCCAGCAGCTCGAGCGCGCGATCGAAGTCCTCGGTCTCGTAAAGCGCGAGCGCCTCCTGCCGGTTGGCGAAAACGATATCGACCGTGCCCGAGCGCATGAGTTCGAGAAACTCGCTGCGGTAGCGATGCACGCAGAAACTGTCGGACAGCGTCATCGCCGTTTCCCGCCCATGGGCGTGGGCGATGCGCGCCGCTTCGCGGATCGCATCCTTGGCACGTGGCGGGTCCCACAGATAGCCTTCGAAATAGGTGACCTTCGACTGGGCGACGACGTCGTCCTCGACGTCCTCCGGGCCGAGCTCGACGCAGGCGCCGAGATAGGTGTTCATCGAGCGCTCGCCGTCCTCGGTCACGAAAATCATCGAGCGGGCCGTCGGGGGGTGGCCGTCGAGCGGCTTCGTCTGAAAATGGACGCCCTGTGCGCGAATATCATGGGTGAAGATTTCGCCGAGCTGGTCGTCGGCGACCTTGCCGAAATAGGCGGCGCGGCCGCCGAGGCTCGCGACGCCAGCCGCCGTATTGCCGGCGCTGCCGCCGGAGGCTTCGACCGCCGGTCCCATTCTCGAATAGAGCAGTTCGGCACGATCGGCATTGATGAGGTTCATCGCGCCCTTGATGATGCCGTTTTCTTCGAGAAAGCTGTCATCGCAGCGCGCAATGATATCGACGATCGCGTTGCCGATCGTCAGAACGTCGTATTTTGCCATGAACTCCGTCCGGGTTTCCTTGGTGACCGGTGTTCGTTAATAGCGGTTTTCCGGCCATTTGGAAGACGCAACAGCGTTATGCGCTTCTTCAAATGCGGGAAGGCTCCCGCATGCGGCGGAATTCGGAGATGCCGACGATCACGTCGGCAGCGCCTTTGCGTCATAGGCGGCGGCGAACTCGGCGCTTGGCGGGATCGGTTTAATGATGTCGATCATCACGCCGTTCGGATCGGCCGTGATGAAATGACGCTGGCCGAAGTCTTCGTCGCAGATCGGCTTGAGGATGGGCAGGCCCGCGTCACGCATCGTGGCATAGAGCCGATCGGGATCTTCCACCTCGAAATTCAGGAGCAGGCCCTGCACCGGCGCCCGGTGCCGTTCGGGCACCGTCTCATGACGGTAATCGAGCACCGCGAGCGTCACATGTTCGTTTTCGGTCGACTGAAGGTGCATGTACCAATCGCTCACGAAAAGCGCCTCGAAGCCTAGATGCCTGACGTAGAAATCCGCCGTCTGCCGAACGTCCTGCGTCATGATCACCGGATAATAGCTTGTCGATTTCATCTTTCCCTCCGTTTTTCGATAACATACAGTCTGCATGTATCCGTTCAATAACATACAGGCTGCATGTATGCAACAGAAAGAACCAAGACGCTCCAACCGGGAGCGCTCCGATGCCACCCGCACGGCGATCCTGGATGCCGCACGGGCGCTCTTCGTCTCCAGAGGCTACGCCGAAACGGCGACGCCGGACATCGTTGCCGCAGCCGGGCTCACGCGCGGCGCGCTCTATCACCACTTCGAGGACAAGAAGGCGCTGTTTCGGGCGATCGTAGAACGGGAAGCACGCGACGTCGCGGCGACGATCGAGCAATTGGCCGGTGCTCCCCTCCCACCCCGCGAGGCACTCCTCGCAGGAGCGGCGGGCTATTTCGACGCCATGGCCGTTCCGGGCAGGGTACGCCTGCTGTTGCTCGACGGGCCGGCCGTGCTGGGCGTCACCGAAATGGCGGCTCTCGACGCCGCCCATGGCGGCAGAACGCTGGAGGAAGGCCTCGCTGCCGCCATGACTCCGCACCGCCTGGAGGAGAAGACGGTCAAGGCGATGGCATTCCTGTTATCGGCCGCCTTCGACCGCGCTGCGCTCGAGATCGATGCGGGCGCCGCACGGGCCGACTATGCCTACGCCATCGACAGGCTGATCGATCGCCTGATCGCTCAATGAGCGGCGAGCGAGATCGCCTGCGGCGGCAATTCCACGAGCGGGGCCGGGATGTCGCAGGTCTTTTCCGGCGATTTGCAGAGGTCCGCTATCACGCAGCGCTCGCATTCCGGCCGGCGCGCCTTGCAGACGTAGCGGCCGTGCAGGATCAGCCAGTGATGGGCGTGGAGCAGATAGTGGTCGGGGATCACCCGCAGGAGGTGGGCCTCCACCTCATCCGGCGTCTTGCCCGGGGCAAGACGGATACGGTTGGCGATGCGGAAGATATGGGTGTCGACGGCCATCGTCGGCTGACCAAAGGCCATGGAGAGCACGACATTGGCGGTCTTTCGCCCGACGCCGGGCAGCGTCACGAGCTCCTCGCGCGTGCGCGGCACCTCGCCGCCGAAGTCGGTGATGAGCTTCTCGGAGAGAGCGATGACGTTTTTCGCCTTGTTGCGGTAGAGGCCGATCGTCTTGATATAATCGCGAACCCGTTCCTCGCCGAGCGCCAGCATCTTTTCCGGCGTATCGGCGACAGCGAAGAGCTGCCGGGTCGCCTTGTTGACGCCGGCATCCGTCGCCTGCGCCGAGAGAGCGACCGCCACGACGAGCGTGAACGGATTGACGTGCTCGAGCTCGCCCTTCGGTTCCGGACGCTGCACCGAAAATCGGCGGAAGATTTCCTCGACTTCCGCCCTGCGGTAGGCACTGCGCGGCCCCGTGCGGCGCGTTGTCGCTTTCGCCGGCTTCGGCGCTTTCGGTGGCGATTTGAGCTTCACGTTTTTCATGCTGCATCTATAGTCAAGGGTCATGATCAAAGGCAACGCCGCGCCAAACATCGATGACGAGCCGATCTTTGCGGCCGAACTCACCCCCTACCGCTCGCTGGGACATAGGGGCCTCAAGATTTTCCTGATGATCGCCGGCGTCATGAGCCTGATGCACATCGTCGTGTTTCTGGTCATCGGCGCCTGGCCTGTCGTCTTTTTCTTCGGCCTCGATTTCATCCTGCTCTTCGGTGCCTTCTGGCTCAACTACCACACTGCGCGGGCCCGCGAGGAGGTCAGCGTTTCGCGGACCGACGTCTCGGTCAGGAAGTTCGCGCCCTCGGGGAGGATGATCGAGCACCGCTTCAACACCTTCTGGGCGCGCTTCAGCATCAAGCGTCATCAGGAGATCGGCATCGTGTCGATGAAGATCAGTGGCGGCGGCCGGCAGACCGATATCGGCTCCTTCCTCAACCGCGACGACCGCGAAACCTTCGCCGTCGCCTTCGCCCGGGCGCTGGCGACCTCCAGGTCGCGCTGAGCGGTCGGCCGACAAGAATCGGGTGGTTATAGCATCGCCTGCATGATTATCTGTGGCACAAGGAGATGATCATGAACGTCGTTACATCCATTCCCACCGACATCACCCCGGAAGGCACCGACTACGACACGGTCAGGCGTGTGATCGCGATGCTGACCGAAGACTATCGCGAGCAGCCCTCGCTCGAGTCGCTCGCCCGACGCCTCGGCCAGTCGCCGACGCAGCTCCAGAAAGTCTTCACCCGTTGGGCCGGGCTTTCGCCGAAGGCCTTCCTGCAGGCGGTCACCCTCGATCATGCCAAGCGGCTCCTGCGCCAGGAAGACATGCCCTTGCTCGAGACCAGCATCGAGGTCGGTCTGTCAGGTCCGAGCCGGCTGCACGATCTTTTCGTCACCCATGAGGCCATGTCGCCCGGCGAGTGGAAGGCGCGCGGCGCCGGCCTCACCATCCGCTACGGCTTTCACCCCTCGCCCTTCGGCACGGCCCTGGTGATGGTGACCGACCGCGGCCTCGCCGGCCTTGCCTTCGCCGATTCGGGCGAGGAGCGCGCGAGCTTCGAAGACATGGCCGCCCGGTGGCCGAACGCCGTCTATGTCGAGGACAGCGCGGCGACGGCGCGCTATGCGGCACGCATTTTCGACCCCGACCGCTGGTGCGCGGAAGAGCCGCTCCGGATTTTCCTGATCGGTTCGGATTTCCAGATCCGCGTATGGCAGACCCTGCTGCAGATTCCGCTCGGCAAGGCCACGACCTATTCCAGGATCGCCGAAAACCTCGGCCAGCCGACGGCCTCGCGTGCGGTCGGCGCCGCGGTCGGGCGCAACCCGATCTCCTTCGTCGTCCCCTGCCACCGTGCGCTCGGCAAGACCGGCGATCTCACCGGCTATCACTGGGGCCTGACGCGCAAGCGCGCGATCCTCGGCTGGGAGGCCGGGAAGGCTTGAAGGGAGCATTCCTGGTATGATGGGGTAGGAAACAGGCCCCTCCCGAACCCCAGCCCCTTTTGGGGAGGGGTTCGGGAGGGGTTAAAACCCCTGCCATCAAGCGCCCTCAATGCGCCCCGGACATATCCCCGAGCACTTCCTTCGAAGCGACCGTCGAATCCGCGTTCAGCTTGTAGACCATCGGCACTCCGGTCGCGAGATTGAGCTTGAGGATCTGCTCCTTGGTCAGCTTGTCCAGCACCATGACGAGAGAGCGTAGCGAGTTGCCATGGGCGGCGACGAGCACCTTCTCGCCCGAAAGCACGCGCGGCAGGATGTCGGTCAGGTAATAGGGCCAGACGCGCGCGCCGGTGTCGCGCAGGCTTTCGCCGCCGGGCGGCGGCACGTCGTAGGAGCGGCGCCAGATATGGACCTGTTCTTCGCCCCATTTCGCCCGGGCATCGTCCTTGTTGAGACCGGAGAGGTCGCCGTAGTCGCGCTCGTTCAAGGCTTGGTCACGGACCGTTTCGAGCGACGACTGGCCGACGGCGTCGAGGACGAGCTGGCAGGTACGCTGGGCCCGGATGAGGACGGAGGTGAATGCGATGTCGAACTTGATGCCGTAATCGGCAAGCGCCTTGCCGCCGGCCTTTGCCTCCTCGATGCCGAGCTCGGTGAGGTCGGGATCGCGCCAGCCGGTGAAGAGGTTCTTCAGGTTCCAGTCGCTCTGGCCGTGCCGGACAAGGACGAGGGTGCCGCTCATTTCGATTTCCTCATTGTGAACTATCGGATGTCAGTCGAGCCCGAGAACGTCGAGCATTGAGTAAAGGCGGGGCTTTTGGCTGCGGCCCCAGAGGGCGGCAGCGACGGCGCCGCGGGCGAAGATGGAGCGGTCGGTCGCGCTGTGCGAAAGCGTGACAATCTCACCCTCTCCGGCAATCACAACCGAGTGCTCGCCGATGACGGAGCCGCCGCGAAGCGTCGCAAAACCGATTGACCCTTCGGGCCGCGCACCGGTGTGGCCGTCGCGGACCCGCACGGAGTGATCCGCAAGATCGATGCCGCGCCCCTTGGCCGCCGCTTCGCCGAGAAGCAGTGCCGTGCCCGAGGGCGCATCGACCTTGTGCTTGTGGTGCATTTCGAGGATCTCTATGTCCCAACCCCGGGCCGGAAGCGCACGCGCCGCCTTTTCCGTGAGCACGCCGAGAAGGTTGACGCCGAGGCTCATATTGCCCGACTTGACGACGCGGGCATGACGGGCGGCGGCGCGGATCTTCGCCTCGTCATCCGCCGAGCAGCCGGTCGTGCCGATCACGTGGACGATGCGTGCCTGCGCCGCAAGGCCGGCGAATTCCACCGTGGCGGCGGGGGCCGTGAAGTCGAGGACGCCCTCGGCCTCGACAAAGGCTTCGAGCGGCTTGTCGGTAACCGCGACCCCCATCGGACCGACACCGGCAAGCTCGCCGGCATCCCGGCCGATAAAGGGCGATCCGGTCCGCTCGATCGCGGCATGAAGGCGCACCCCGGCCGTCTCGTGAATGATCCGGATCAATGTCTGGCCCATACGGCCGGCCGCGCCGACCACAACGAGCTTCATGTCCGTTTCGTTCATCTGAAATTCCTTGTGCTACAGGATCTGGGCCTCGGCGACCGTATCCGCTCCGCTGCCCTGGAGATTGTGGAGGCGAGCGTAAAGGCCGTCAGGACGCCGCGCAAGCTCCTCATGGGAGCCCTCCTCGACGACGGTACCCTCCTTCATGACGACGATCTTGTCGGCGTTGACGACGGTGGAAAGCCTGTGCGCGATGACGATGACGGTGCGGCCGCTCATCGCCTCTTCGAGTGCCTTCTGGACGGCGGCTTCCGACTCGGTGTCGAGCGCCGATGTCGCCTCGTCCAGAAGCAAGACGGGCGCGTTGCGGACGAGTGCGCGGGCGATCGACAGGCGCTGACGCTGGCCGCCGGAAAGCGTCACGCCATGCTCGCCGACGGGCGTATCGTAACCCTGCGGCTGCGCCAGAATGAAATCATGCGCATAGGCCAGCCGCGCCGCTTCCTCGATCTCGGCATCGGTCGCATCGGGCCGGCCGTAGCGGATGTTGTCGCGGATCGAGCCTTCGAAAAGATAGGGCTGCTGCGAGACATAGGCGAGGCCCGCCCGAAGCGATTGCTTGGTGACGCCGGCGATATTCTGGCCGTCGATCAGGATCTCGCCGGACATCGGATCGTAGAAGCGCGGGATCAGGCTGATGATGGTCGACTTGCCGGCGCCCGAGGGGCCGACGAGGGCGGTGGTCTTGCCGCCCTCCGCACGGAAGCTGACGCCTTTGAGGATCTCGTCGCCGGTGCCATAGGCGAAGCGCACGTCGCGCAATTCGACGGTCGCCTCGCCGAGCCTCAGCTCGGTGGCGTCCGGACGGTCGCGCTGGTGCGGCACCGTATCGAGAATCTCGTAGATCATGCGGGCATTGACGGCCGCGCGTTCCAGCGAAACCTGCAGGCGCGCGAGACGGCGAGCCGGATCATAGGCCATGAGCAGGGCGGTGACGAAGGCGAAGAACGCTCCGGGCGGCACGTTGTGATAGATCGTGCGGAAGGCCGCATAGGCAAGCACGCTGGAGATCGCCAGTCCCGCGAAGGTCTCGGTCATCGGCGCCGTGCGCTCGCTCAGGCGCGCGATGCGGTTTGCCCGGTTCTCGGCACGATCGATGATCGACTCGACCTTGCGCCGCAATTCGTTCTCCATCGTGAAGGCCTTGACGATGGTGATGCCCTGGATGGTCTCCTGCATGGCGCCGAGAACCCGGCTGTTGACCTCGACGGCTTCGCGCGTCGCCAGGCGCAGGCGTCTGGAAATGTAGCGGAGCCCGAGGAGCAATGGCGGCGCGACGAAGAAGACGATCAGCGACAGGAGCCAGTCCTTGCTGAACATGACCACGACCAGGCCGATCAGCGTCAGGAGGTCGCGGGCGACGGACGTGACCGTCATGTTGAGCACGTCGCGGATGCCGCTGACGTTCTGGCTGACTTTGGCGGCGAGCTGGGCCGAGCGGTGCTCGTGGAAATAGCCGACGCTGAGCGCCATCAGATGCGCATAAAGCCGGCGCTGATAGCGCGCCACGATGTTGTTGCCGATCTTGGAAAGGGCGACCGCCTGCCCGTAGGTCGCAAGCCCCCTGAGGACGAAGGCGGCGAAGATCGCACCGCAGATCAGGAGCACGATGTCGGCGCGCCTGTTGGCGAAAGCCTCGTTGACGACCGCCTCCATGATCCAGGCGGTGAAGCCGGTCGTCGCCGCCACCACGACAAGGCATGCGATTGCGAAAGCATAGCCACGAATGTGGTCGCGGCCGTTCTCGGCGATGACGCGCCTGAGGATTCCCGTGATCGTTTCGGAATCGACTGCGCGCTTGTTTCTATCTTTGGCGTTCAATAAGCCCGTCTTCCCTGAGCCCGCTCGCGTACCGCACCCCGGCATCGCTTTCGGGGGCTCTATAGTGCTTTGCTGCCGTTTTGGCGAGTCTCTGCGCCGGCCGCAGCGTCACCTTCTCCAGCGGCGTCCCTCCATTGCAACACCGAAGTCCCTCGGCGTGCGGGCAAAGGCCGCGAGGCCGGAGAGCGCCGCCATGGGATGAATGACGGCGAAGGTCGGAATCGTCCGCATCAACGCCGAATGCGGCGCCTTGTCCTCGAAGGCGGCGCGAAATTCGGGCTTCGTCAGCGCCGGCAGTATCTTCTGCGAAATGCCGCCGGCAAGGAACACGCCGCCGCGCGCCATGAAGATCAGCGCCATGTCGCCGGCAACGCGCCCGAGATAGGTCGCAAAGAGCGACACGGTTTCGACCGCCGCCGCATCGGCGCCGGACAGGGCGCTCGTCGTCACTGCCGCCTGATCCGCAAGAACCGCTTCCTCGCCATTGGCTGCGCAGACCGCGCGATAGAGATTCATGATGCCGCGGCCGCACAGGATCTGCTCGCCGGCCATACGTCCCTCGATCGGTTCGAGGAAGGGCCAGATCCGGAAGTCGCGCTCCGTTCGGGGGCCAATATCGACATGGCCGCCCTCGCCGGGCACGGGTATCCAGGTATGCTGCGCATAGACCAGTCCAGCGACGCCCAGACCGGTACCCGGGCCGAGCACGACGCGCGAATGGAAGGGCCGGACGGCGCCGCCGCCAATCTGAACGACATCCTGATCGGCCGGCGCGGCAATGGCGAGCGCCTGGGCCTCGAAGTCGTTGATGACCAGCACGTCCTCCAGTCCGAGGCTGGCCAGCATGTCCTTCGGGCGAATCACCCAGCCGGCATTCGTCAGCGGTATCTCGTCGCCCTTGATCGGCCCGGCTACGGCGAGGATCGCCGAGCGCGGCTGGACGGAGGTCTTGTCGAGGATGCTTTTCTGCATCGCCTCCTCGATCGTGGCGAAATCGCCCGTTCTGATCGGGGCAAGCTGCTTCGGTTCGCCGTAGGCGTCGATGAGCAATGCGAACCGGGCATTGGTGCCGCCGATGTCGCCGATCAGGATCGGGAAGGGAAAGCTGTGTTCACTCGCATTGGCCATGGCAGAGGTCCGTCCTGATCGCGGCGTGAATGTCGGGGTTTATGTATCAGTTGCGCCTGAAGTCGATCAACTGCTCGGCAGTCGCGCGGTTGAGCGCCATAGGGATGTCATAGACGATCGCGAGCCGCATCAGTGCCTTGACGTCGACGTCGTGCGGCATGGCCGTCAACGGATCGACGAAGAAGATCAGGCAGTCCACGTCTCCCGTGGCGATCAGCGCGCCGATCTGCTGGTCGCCGCCGAGGGGACCGCTCTTCAGCCGGACGATGTCGAGCGCCGGACACACGTCGAGGACACGTCCGCCGGTCGTCCCCGTGGCGACGATCTTCCACTTGGAGAGGACCGCCTCGTTCGCCTTGGCAAAAGACGCGAGGTCATCCTTCTTCTGATCATGGGCGATCAGGGCGAGACATTTCCGATCTGCCATGCGAGAGCCCCCC
Source organism: Sinorhizobium sp. GQ132 (assembly GCF_059758575.1). NCBI lineage: Bacteria > Pseudomonadati > Pseudomonadota > Alphaproteobacteria > Hyphomicrobiales > Rhizobiaceae > Sinorhizobium > Sinorhizobium sp. GQ132. Next base: position 441,047 of record NZ_JCAXDX010000004.1, read on the forward strand.
GGCAAGTTCATGGCGCACAGATGCAGCAGGCGCACTCATGCGAACCGATTTAAATCGATTGAACGCCTATACATGAGCATCGGCAAATTGCAATGGCGCTACTGCAGGCCCGGCCGCGGCAGGGGTACGGGAATGTTCGCGGGCAGCCCTTCGCCTGCCGCGCTGATTACGGCCTCTATGCTGGTCGCGGCAGCCGGAGTGGCGGCAGGAGCGCGATAGGCGGTGCTGTAGGTCGCCTCCTGTTCGGAAGCGGGTGCCGGACCGTTCAGCACGACGGCGCAGGCCTTCGGCAGATCGGCAAGAGTCGCGAATTTCGGCTTCTGCGGCTTCGCGGCCGGCTTTTGGGTCGGCTTTGCCCAGGGCTCGTCCGTGAACCACCAGGCGAGCGACTTGTCGCAGCCGTCACCCGCCGGAACCACGGCCTGGTCCTTGCAGCCCTTGGAGCCTTCAGGGCATTTGATCCGGATGTGGAAATGATAGTCGTGGCCGTAGATCGGCCGGACCTTGCCGAGCGCCGAGCGGTCGCCCTTCCAGGTTTCACATAGCTTTTTCTTGATGGCCGGGTTGACGAAGACCCGCTCGACCTGCGGATAGCTCGCCGCCATCATGATCAGCCGGGCGTGAGAGGGTGTCCAGATGGAGGGATCGACCGTCAGAAACTTGCTCTTGTCGAGCATGGACGTCGCGGAAATCGTCTCCCGCTCCTGGTAGCTCAGCGTCCGCTGCGGCATCGGCGTCAGCCAGATATCCGCATCCAGCCCGATCTGATGCGAAGCGTGACCCGAAAGCATCGGCCCGCCGCGCGGCTGCGAGATATCGCCGAGCAGAAGGCCGGGCCAGCCGATCTTCTCGACGGCATCGTGGGAGAAGCGCTCGATCAGAGCGATCATCGCGGGATGCCCCCAGCGGCGGTTTCGCGACAGGCGCATCGCCTGCCAAGTCGGGCCGTCGGTGGGGATGGCGACCCCGCCGGCAAGGCAACCCTTGGAGTAGAAGCCGAACGAAGCCGGCGCCGCCTGCATCGGCAGGTCCTTGGCGCCGAAGAGTTCCTTGGCCGGGGGAGCGTCGTTTGCAGCCGCCTCGGCGGAGACGAGGCTCACCCCCATGATCAGAGCCAGGACGGTCGAACCGCAGCGCCGAAGCGCAGCCCGCGCATCAAATCTCATTCCATTCCCCATGATCTTGCAGCGGAAGCCGCCGACCTCTCCTATCCTGATTCGCCGCAGTTGCATCAAGCTTGCGACTCACCGGGATGTGACCGAAGAAATCAGCCTGTTTTTTGGCAGGTCCTGTCAATTGCCCTGATTTCGCCTATTCTCATCGGGAGGATCAGCGGTAACTAAAGGAGAAACGGCTGGCATGCTGGATTTTGGCGGTACTGTAAGAACGAACCTCGTGGCCGCATGTCTGGCAATCTGCTTCCTACTGCCGCAAACCGGACACGCGCAGGAACCGACCTGGCATCACGGCCTGTCGCTCGTCGACAAGCTCAAATATGCACCCGGCTTCGAGCATTTCAGCTATGTAAACCCCGACGCACCAAAGGGCGGCGACGTCAGGCTTTCGCAAGCGGGCACCTTCGATACCTTCAATCCGCTTCTCGTCAAAGGGGAAGTCGCCATCGGGCTGGGGCTCGTCTTCGACACGCTCCTGAAGTCGGCCGACGATGAAATTTCCACCGCCTACGGACTTCTCGCAGAAGGCGTATCCTTCCCCGAGGATATCTCCTCGGCGACCTTCCGTCTGCGGCCGGAAGCGAAATGGGCCGACGGAAAACCCGTCACGCCCGAAGATGTCGTCTTCAGCTTCGAACGGGCTAAGGAGTTGAATCCGCTCTACCAGAGCTACTACCGGCACGTGGTGGCGGCGGAGAAAACCGGCGACCGCGACGTCACTTTCCGTTTCGACGAAAAGAACAACCACGAACTGCCGCTCATTCTGGGGCAGATTCTGGTCGTGCCGAAGCACTGGTGGGAAGGCACGGGAGCGGACGGCAAGCCGCGCGACATATCACGGACGACACTGGAGCCGGTCATGGGTTCCGGTCCCTATCGCATCGCATCCTTCTCTCCCGGCAGCACGATCCGCTATGAACGGCGGCCGGACTATTGGGGCGCCTCGCTCAACGTCAATGTCGGCCAGAACAATTTCGACTCGATCACCTATTCCTTTTTCGGCGATCGCGATGTCGAATTCGAAGCCTTCCGCTCCGGAAACGTCGACTACTGGGTCGAAAATCAGGCCGTGCGCTGGGTGACCGGCTTCGATTTTCCGGCCGCGAAGGAAGGAAAGGTAAAGCGCGAGGAAGTGCCTAACCCCTTCCGCGCGACTGGCGTGATGCAGGCCATGGTGCCCAACATGCGCCGCAAGCCCTTCGACGACGAGAGGGTACGGCAGGCCCTGAACTATGCGCTGGACTTCGAAGAGTTGAATCGCACCGTTTTCTTCAACCAGTATCAGCGCGTCGACAGCTTTTTCTTCGGTACCGAGCTTGCCTCCTCCGGGCTGCCGCAAGGCAAGGAACTCGAAATCCTGAACGAGGTGAAAGACCTCGTTCCGCCGGAAGTGTTCACCACTCCCTATGCAAACCCTGTAAACGGCACGCCACAGCAGGCGCGCGCCAACCTGCGCAAGGCGATCGAACTCCTGAAGCAGGCCGGTTTCGAGCTCAAGGGCAATCGCATGGTCGATACGGCAACGGGCCGGCCTTTTTCCTTCGAGATCCTTTTGAGCAGTCCCGCACTCGAGCGCGCTGCCCTGCCCTACGCCCAGAACCTCAGAAAAATCGGCATCGAGGCGCGCGTACGCACGGTCGATGCCTCGCAATATACAAATCGTGAGCGGACCTTCGACTACGATATGACCTGGCAGGTCTGGGGCCAGACCCTGAGCCCGGGCAACGAGCAGGCCGACTATTGGGGATCCAGCGCCGCCTCGCGCGAAGGCTCGCGAAACTATGCGGGCATCGCCGACCCGGGCGTGGACAAGCTGATCCAACGGGTGATCTTCGCCGAGGACCGGGAAACGCTCGTCGCTGCTACCAAAGCGCTTGATCGCGTGCTCCTCGCGCACAACTACGTCGTACCGCTTTATTACAAGCTGAAGGCGAACATCGCCTACTGGGATAAGTTCGAGCGCCCCGCCGAACTACCGAAATACTCCATCGGCTTCCCCGACGTATGGTGGTTCAAGAGTGCCGTCGGCAAATGAAGCACTTGCGCTCGGGGCTCCGGTCGATTCCAAATGCGAATACCGAATCACTCAAATACGGAAACGAGCCGGCGGATTCGACCACGCCAGGGAGTTGGGCCATTGAGACGACATAGACGGCAAGCCAGAGCCTCGCGGATCGCGACGATCGGCGGCGCCACTCTGCCGAGGTTCGCCTGATGGGTGCCTATATCCTGCGCCGGCTTCTGCTGATGATCCCGACGATCGTCGGCATCATGGCCATCTCCTTCGCCGTGGTGCAGTTCGCGCCGGGCGGGCCGGTGGAGCAGGTGATCTCCGACCTCACCAACGCGGCCGGCTCCGACAGGCTTTCCGGCAATGCCGGCGACCTCGTGCCCAGCGGCGGCGGCGATGGCGGGCAGTATCGCGGGGCGCAAGGGCTCGATCCCGATTTCATCGCCAAGCTCGAAAAGCAGTTCGGCTTCGACAAGCCGCCGCTCGAGCGCTTCGTCACGATGATGTGGGATTATATCCGCTTCGACTTCGGCGAGAGCTTCTTCCGCAATACGCCGGTCATCGACCTCATCATCCAGAAAATGCCGGTTTCGATCTCGCTCGGGGTCTGGATCCTGATCTTTTCCTATGCGATCTCGATCCCGCTCGGCATCAAGAAGGCGGTCTCCGACGGTTCCACCTTCGACGTCTGGACCTCCGGCGTCATCATCGTTGGCTATGCGGTGCCGAGTTTCCTCTTCGGCATTCTCCTGATCGTGCTGTTTGCGGGCGGATCCTTCTTCGACTGGTTCCCCCTGCGCGGCCTCGTCTCCGACAATTTCGACCAGCTTCCCTGGTACGAGAAGATCCTCGATTATTTCTGGCACATGACGCTGCCGCTGATCACGCTTCTGCTCTCCGCCTTCGCGACCACGACACTGCTGACCAAGAATTCCTTCATCGACGAGATCAAGAAACAATATGTGACGACGGCGCGGGCCAAGGGCCTGACCGAGCGGCGCGTTCTCTACGGCCATGTGTTCCGCAATGCGATGCTGATCATCATTGCGGGCTTTCCCGGCGCCTTCATCTCCGCCTTCTTCACCGGGTCGCTGCTCATCGAATACATATTCTCGCTCGATGGGCTGGGGCGGCTCGGCTATGACGCGGTCGTAAAACGCGACTATCCCATCGTCTTCGCGACCCTCTTCATCTATTCGCTGATGGGCCTTGTCGTCAGCCTCGTCTCGGACCTCATCTACACCTGGGTCGACCCGCGCATCGATTTCGAGCGGAGGGACGTCTGATGAGCACCGCTACCGCCTATGCCGGCGCGCCGGAAAAGGGCTGGCTCACGCCGATCGGGCGCCGCCGCTGGCAGAATTTCAAGGCCAACCGCCGCGGCTACTGGTCTCTGTGGCTCTTCCTTCTCCTCTTTGGACTCAGTCTGTTCGCGGAATTCATCGCCAACGACAAGCCGATCCTCGCCTCCTACAAGGGCGAGATCCTGGTCCCGGTGCTGATCGATTATCCGGAAGAGAAATTCGGCGGCTTCCTCGCCGAGACCGACTATCGGTCCGACTTCGTCCGCGACGAGATCGAGGCGAACGGCTGGATGGTCTGGCCGCCGATCCGCTATTCCTACCAGACGGTCAATTCCAGCATCCCCCATTCGGCGCCGACGCCCCCTTTCTGGCTGATGAGCGAAGAAGAGCGCTGCTCCGCCTATCCGCAAGGGGCCGACGACCCCGGATGCATAGCCGGCAACCTGAACTGGCTCGGCACCGACGACCAGGCCCGCGACGTGATGGCGCGGATGATCTACGGTTTTCGCATCTCGGTCCTATTCGGCCTCGCACTGACCATCGCCTCGGCGGTGATCGGGGTTTCGGCCGGTGCCGTGCAGGGCTATTTCGGCGGCTGGACCGATCTGCTCATGCAGCGCTTCATCGAGATCTGGTCGTCGATGCCGGTGCTCTACATCCTGCTCATCATCGCCGCCATCCTGCCGCCGGGCTTCTTCATCCTGCTCGGCATCATGCTGCTCTTTTCCTGGGTCGGCTTCGTCGGCGTCGTCAGGGCCGAATTCCTGCGCGCCCGCAATTTCGAATATGTCAACGCGGCGCGCGCGCTCGGCGTCGGCAACGGCACCATCATGTACCGTCACCTGCTGCCGAACGCGATGGTGGCGACGCTCACCTTCCTGCCCTTCATTCTTTCGGGCTCGATCACCACGCTCACCTCGCTCGACTTTCTCGGCTTCGGCATGCCTCCGGGTTCCCCGTCGCTCGGCGAGATGATCGCGCAGGGCAAGTCCAACCTGCAGGCGCCCTGGCTGGGGCTGACCGCCTTCTTCGCCATGTCGATCATGCTGTCGCTTTTGATCTTCGTCGGCGAGGCGACGCGCGACGCCTTCGACCCGAGAAAGACGTTCCGGTGAGCGCGACGATGACAGATACCCTCCTTTCCGTGCGCGACCTCTCCGTCGCCTTCCACCAGGGCGGCGAAACCTCGCTTGCTGTCGACCGCATCTCCTTCGACATCAGGCGCGGCGAGACCGTGGCGCTGGTCGGAGAGTCCGGCTCAGGCAAATCCGTCTCCGCCAACTCGATCCTGAAGCTCCTGCCCTACCCCGCCGCAAGCCATCCGAGCGGCGAAATCCTCTTCAACGGGAAGGATCTCCTGAAGGCGAGCGACGACGAGCTCAGGCATGTCCGCGGCAACGACGTCACCATGATCTTCCAGGAGCCGATGACATCGCTCAATCCGCTGCACACGATCGAGCAGCAGATCGGCGAAATCCTGGAAATCCACCAGCAACTCAAGGGTGCGGCCGCCCGCGCGAGAACGCTGGAGCTCCTCGAGCAGGTCGGTATTCGCGAAGCGGAGAAGCGGCTCGGCGCCTACCCGCATCAGCTTTCGGGCGGCCAGCGCCAGCGCGTGATGATAGCCATGGCTCTCGCCAACCGGCCGGAGCTCTTGATCGCCGACGAGCCGACGACGGCGCTCGACGTCACGGTGCAGGCGCAGATCCTCGAGCTTTTGAAGTCGCTCAAGGACGAGCACGGCATGTCCATGCTGTTCATCACCCACGACCTCGGCATCGTCCGCAAGATCGCCGATCGGGTCTGCGTCATGACCAAGGGCAAGATCGTCGAGACCGGACCGACCGCCGAGATCTTCGCCAATCCGCAGCACGCCTATACCCGCCACCTGCTTGCCTCCGAGCCGCGGGGCGAACCGCCCCCCTCTGACGCCTCCAGGCCGATCGTGATCGAAGCCAAGGACATGAAAGTCTGGTTTCCCATCAAGGCGGGCTTCCTGCGCCGGGTGGTCGACCACGTCAAGGCGGTGGACGGCATCGACCTGACGCTCCGCGCCGGCCAGACGCTGGGCGTGGTCGGCGAGTCCGGTTCCGGCAAGACGACGCTCGGCCTTGCGCTGACGCGACTGATCTCGTCCAAGGGCCGCATCGCCTTCGTCGGGGAAGACATCGACGCCTACAGTTTCCGCGAGATGCGGCCGCTCAGAAACCGGATGCAGGTGGTGTTTCAGGACCCTTACGGATCGCTGAGCCCGCGCATGTCGATCGCCGATATTATCGGCGAGGGTTTGAAGATCCACGAGAAGGCGCTGACGGACGGCGAGCGCGATCAGCGCGTCGCCGCAGCACTGGAAGAGGTCGGCCTCGATCCCGCGACGCGCTGGCGCTATCCGCACGAATTTTCCGGCGGCCAGCGCCAGCGCATCGCGATCGCCCGGGCGATGGTGCTGAAACCTCAGTTCGTCATGCTCGACGAGCCGACCTCCGCCCTCGACATGAGCGTGCAGGCCCAGGTGGTCGATCTCCTGCGCGATCTCCAGCGCAAGCACAATCTCGCCTATCTCTTCATCAGCCATGACCTCAGGGTCGTGCGCGCGCTCGCCAACGAGGTGATCGTCATGCGGCTCGGCAAGGTCGTGGAACAGGGACCCGCCGAGCGCATCTTCGAGGCGCCGGCGGAAGATTATACCAAGGCGCTGATGGCCGCCGCCTTCAACCTCGAAGCGGTCAATCTCGCCGCCATTCATCAGTAGAGTTGCGTCCATGTCCGCCAGAAGCCCCGTAATCGTCGACCTGAAATTCATCCCCGAGGAGGTCGAAGCCGCCCTTGCGGGCGCCTTTCCCGGCCGCGAGGTGATCGATCTCGCCGACCCGGCGCATCAGGGGCGTGACCTCTCCGGCATCGACTATGCGGTGGTCTGGAAATCCGCGCCTGACCTCTTCTCCCGCGCCCCCGATCTCAAGGTGGTCTTTTCCGGCGGCGCCGGCGTCGACCACGTGCTGACGCTGCCGGGCCTGCCCGACGTGCCGCTGGTGCGCTTCGTCGACCGGACGCTGACGACGCGGATGAGCGAGTGGGTGGTGATGCAGTGCCTCCTGCATCTTCGCCAGCACCGCGCCTACGAGGCGCTGGCGAAGAAGCACGAATGGCGCGACCTCAGCCAGCCGGAAGCAGCCGACGTGACGGTCGGCATCATGGGCATGGGCGTGCTTGGCCAGGACTCCGCCCGCAAGCTCGCCGTGATGGGCTTCAAGGTGATCGGCTGGTCGCGAAGCAAACGGGTGGTCGAGGGTGTAGAGACCTACGACGCCGCCGGACTGGACGCATTTCTCGGCAGGACGGATTTTCTCGTCGGCCTGCTGCCGCTGACGCCGGATACGAAGGGTATCTTCAACGCCGCCCTCTTCGCCAAGCTCAGCCGGAAGGGGCCGTTCGGAGCGCCCGTTTTCATCAATGCCGGCCGTGGCGGCAGTCAGGTCGAGGCCGACATTCTGGACTGCCTCGATTCCGGTGTTCTCGGAGGCGCATCGCTCGACGTCTTCGAACAGGAGCCGCTCTCCCCGGAAAGCCGCTTCTGGGACATGCCGGATGTCTATGTGACGCCGCATGTCGCCGCTTCGTCCGACGTCAGGGCGCTCTTTGTGCATGTGGAGCACCAGATCGCGCGCTTCGAGCGCGGGCTGCCTCTGGAGCATGTGGTGGATAAGCTAGCCGGCTATTGATTGCGCGGAGCGCAGCGACCGCCCCTCACCCTCACCCCCTCTCCCCGCCTGCGGGGAGAAGGTGCCGGCAGGCAGATGAGGGGCGGCTGCGGCTCAAGAAAGCCGCAAAGTCCGGGGATCAGGGCCGCCGGTATCCCGTCGGCTGCGCGTAAAGCCACGCGATGCGCCGGATGGCATCTTCGAGACCTTCGCGCGCCACCGTCATCGTGTGTCCGTTGGCATGCACCAGGGTCTTCTCGTCTTCCATGATCGCCACATGGCCCTTCCAGAAGACGAGGTCGCCGCGCGTGAGATCTTCGCGCTCGATGGGGCGGCCGAGTCCGCTTGCCTGCATGTCGGAATCGCGCGGCGCATTGCGCCCCGCCATCTGCATCGCGAGTTGCACGAGGCCGGAACAGTCTATGCCGAAGCCGGAGCGGCCACCCCAGAGATAGGGCGTTTCGAGAAAGCGGGTCGCGATTGCGACATAATCATCCGTAAGCGCGCCGGTTGCAGGGATGCAGTGATCGGCGACGATTGCCAGCCCGCCATCCAGCAGAAAATAGCGCGTGCCGCGCGTCTCGGCCTCACCGGAGACGGCGATCCGGCTTCCCATGGAAAGGGCAAAGGCCTGGGGAAAGCGCAGATCCGCGCCGCGATAGACGAACGTCCTCGGCACCGCCACGAGGTGCGTCGCCGGCGCTTGCGGGGGCTGCACCACATCCTCCGGTACGTAGCCGACATAGCCGTCGAGGTCGGACTTCACCCACGCCCATCTGTCGGCGACGTCGAGCACGCGCACCGTCTCGCCATAGAGAAGCTCCGTATCGGTACCGCAGCCGGCCTCCGGCCTCGACCGCAGCGGCGTCACCGGCACGGATACGGCCGCCGACGTGCCTTCCACGAAGCGCTTTGCCTCGACCATGCCGCGCAGGCGTTCCTCCGCGAGATCCTCGCGATAGGCATTCAGGCGGCGGTCGAGGACCTCGGACATGGATAAGCTCACATTTTCCGGCCCTGATCGATGATCAGATCGCCGAACTTTTCAAGATAAAGCGCGCCCTCGACGGTGCGCTTGATGATGACGTTGCGCCTGTCGCGCTCGTCGCGAATCCGGTCGACGAGGCCGAGCGCACCCATGGTGTCGAGCGCGCGCGTGATCACCGGCTTCGTCACCCCGAGCGCCGCGGCGAGGCCGCGCACCGTATGGGGCGGCGGCACGAGATAAATCTGTAACAGGATCGCCATCTGGCGCAAGGTCAGATCGCGGCTGTCGACGCGCACCTGTTCGAGCGACACGGCATGCCAGAGCCCCAGCGCCTGAGAAGGGGTAAGTTCGACCGGCAAAGGAAACTCCTGCGTGGATCACCTGTCCGGGAGCATAGCCGGCGATCGTTACGCAAGCGTTTCTTTTGTGGCTCGATCGCGCGAACGGCTACCCCGCTATCCTGCCGATGTGATGGTAAAGCGCTCGGATCGCCTGAGCTTCACCGCCGATCGGCGAATGCGGGCGCTCGGACTGTGCCCAGCCGAAGATGTCGAAATGGACCCAGCTTTTCGCGTTCGTCACGAAACGCTTGAGGAACAGCGCCGCCGTGATCGAGCCGGCCATGCCGCCCGAGGGGGCGTTGGTGAGATCGGCGATGCGGGCGGAAACATCCTTGTCATAGCCCCTGTAGAGCGGCATCCGCCAGACCGGATCGTCCACGGCCAGGCTCGCTTCGGCAAGATCATGGGCGAGGTCATCGTCGTCGGTGAAGAAGGGCGGCAGGTCCGGCCCCAGCGCCACGCGGGCGGCGCCCGTCAGGGTCGCCATGTCGATGACGAGGTCCGTCTTCTCCTCGTCCGCATAGGCGAGAGCATCGGCGAGGATCAGCCGTCCCTCCGCGTCGGTGTTGTCGATCTGCACTGTCAGACCCTTGCGGCTCTTGTAGATGTCGCCGGGACGGAAGGCATTCGCCGAGATCGAATTCTCGACCACTGGAATGATCACGCGCAGATCCACCTTGAGCTTTGCATCCATGATCATCAGCGCAAGGCCCATGACGTTCGCAGCGCCGCCCATGTCCTTCTTCATGAGCAGCATCGAGGACGCCGGTTTGATGTCCAGCCCGCCGGTGTCGAAGCAGACGCCCTTGCCGACGAGCGTCACCTGCCGGTGGCCCTTCCTGCCCCAGCGCATTTCAAGCAGCCGCGGCGCTTCGGCGCTGGCGCGGCCGACCGTGTGGACGAGCGGGAAGTTCTCGGTCAGCAGGGCTTCGCCAGAAATCACCGATACGTCGGCCTTGTAATGGGCGGCCAGCGCCCGGAATGCGGTTTCCAGCGCTTCCGGTCCCATATCGTTGGTCGGCGTGTTGATCAGGTCGCGCGCCAGGAACACGCCGGCGAGTTGCCGCTTGATATCGGTCGCATCCGAATCGGCCGGAATGAGCAGCGTCGGCGCGTCCGTCTTCGAGGGTTTGTAGCGCTCGAAGCGGTAGGACCCGAGGCCGTAGCCGAGAGCCAGCCGATTGGCGGTGAGCGGCGCCGTTTCGATGTGCCATTTGCCGGCCGGGAGCGCCCGGGCGAGCTTGCCGGTCAGGAAGGGCGTGTCGGACGGGTTGGCGCCGAGCCCGAACAGCGCGCCTCCGAGATGACCATCGGCCGAGGGGATCAGCAGCACCGCGCCGGATTCCGCCTTGAAGCCGGCCTTCTTCGCCCAATCGAGCGCGATCGGATCGATGCTCCCCGTCTCTATATGCGCGGGCGTCACCGCAAAGATCGGCAGCGTCTTGCCGTTGCTGGTGTTGAACGGCGATGGCCGCTCGATGAACTGATAGGGAGCCATTGGAATCCTCGCTTGGCGGATGCGAACAGGTGCGATTAACGCTCCGTTAGGGTTAACAGATTATTGCTGGAGTGAAAGTTGCGCCGCTTTTGTCTGGAGTTCCGGTGCAGGACTGGATGGCTGGGGCTTCGATGACGATGCAATACACTTTCTCCTTATCCCTTTGCCGCCTCGCAACGGGGGTTGCCGTTGCGATGGTGGCGCTGTCGCTCTCCGCCTGCGCCGGACAACAGGGCAGGAAGGAGCTGACGACCGGATCTATCCCGAAGCTCACGAGGCCGGTGCAGTCGATGAACGCGACCGAACTCGCTGCCGCCGCCGAACGCATCGGCAAGGCCTATGAGCGCAATCCGAAGGATCGGGAGGCCGGGCTCAACTACGCCAATCTCCTGCGCATGACGGGCCGCAACGAACAGGCGCTTGCCGTCATGCAACAGGTGGCGATCTACCATCCGGCGGATCGCGAGGTGCTCGGAGCCTACGGCAAGGCCCAGGCCGCAGCGGGTCAGCTGGAACAGGCGCTCGCAACGATCAGCCGTGCCCAGACGCCGGACCGGCCCGACTGGAAGCTGAAATCCGCGGAAGGCGCCATCCTCGACCAGCTCGGCCGCTCCGCCGAGGCACGGCTGCGCTATCGCGAGGCTCTGGACCTCAAGCCCAACGAGCCTTCGGTCCTCTCCAATCTGGGCATGTCCTATTTGCTCTCGAAGGATCTGCGGACGGCCGAGACCTACCTCAAATCCGCGGCGAGCCAACCGGATGCCGGCAGCAGCGTGCGCCAGAACCTCGCGCTTGCCGTCGGCCTGCAGGGCCGCTTCCAGGAAGCGGAGGTCATCGCCCGCCAGGAACTGACAGCCGAGCAGGCGGAGGCCAATGTCGCCTATCTTCGCTCCATGCTGTCTCAGCAGGGCGCGTGGAAGCAGCTGGCAAAGGCGGATGCGGCGAAGGCGGATTGAAGCTTGACCGGCCGGCACCGCCACCTGCAAGGGTGGCGGCACGCGCCCCTCATCCCGCTGCCGCGACCTTCTCCCCGCAGGCGGGGAGAAGGGATATGCCGCCCTCTCCACTCCCCTCTCTCCACGGGGGAGAGGGGCTAGGGTGAGGCAGTACAGCCGGTAAAGGCGGCAGTCCCTTTCAAGGGCGGTTAAACCACCTTTGCCTTTCCATCCTAAAACTTGTCCGCCACCTGTATCCCGGCGGGGCCGAGGATGACGGCGACGAGGACCGGCAGGAAGAACAGGATCATCGGCACCGTCAGCTTCGGCGGCAGTGCGGCCGCCTTTTTCTCGGCGGCGGTCATGCGCTGGTCGCGGCTCTCCTGCGCCAGAACGCGCAGCGCCTGAGCGACGGGCGTGCCGTAGCGGTCGGCCTGGATCAGCGCCTGCGTCACCGATTTCACCTCATCGAGACCCGTGCGCATGCCGAGATTTTCGAGCGCGATGCGCCTTTCGGGCAGGAAGGAGAGTTCCGCGGTCGTCAGCACCAGTTCCTCCGCCAGCGGCTGCGACTGCACGGCTATCTCGTCGGCGACGCGGCGCATGGCGAGTTCCATCGAGACGCCGGACTCGACGCAGATGAGCAGGAGATCGAGCGCGTCCGGCCAGGCGCGGCGAATGGACTGCTGGCGCTTGGAGATCGCATTGGCGATGAAGATGTTCGGCGCGTAGAAGCCGACATAGGCGAATCCGATGGCGAAGGACACCCTGACCATGATCGGCTTATCGGCAAAATTTCCGAGCATGAAAATATAAAGAACCGCAACGGTCAGAAACAGGAACGGCAGGCAGAAGCGGGCGAAGAGGAAGGTGTTGAGCGCGTTCTGCGAGCGATAGCCGGCCGTCTTCAGGCGGTTGACGGTGTTGTCGTCCACCAGAGCCTTCCTGAGGTTCAGCCGCTCGACGATCTCCCGGACCGAGGTGTTGTGCTGTGCCCTGAGGCTTGCCCTGCCGGTGGTCGCCTCGGCATTGAGCCGGGCGCGCTCGCGGGCGCGAATCTGCTCCCGTTCGGTGGCGACCGACTTCATCCGCTTCGCGAGGTCTCCCCGTTCGAGCAAGGGCGCCACGAGCGAATAGAACGTGGCGAGCACGGCCATCGAGGCGAGCGCCGCGACGATGATGTTCAGATCGGTAAGCGTCTCTATCCAGCCGGCCACGGGATCCTCAGATGTCGAAGTTGATCATGTTGCGCATCATCCAGATGCCGATGCTCATCCAAACGGCGGAAGCGCCCATGATGATGTGGCCGCGCGGGTCGGTGAAGAGAATCATCATGTAGTCCGGCGAAGTCAGATAGACGAGACTTGCGACGATGAAGGGCAGCCCGCCGATGATGCAGGCGGACGCCTTGGCCTCCATCGACAGCGCGCTGACCTTCGCCTTCATCTTCCTGCGTTCGCGCAGGACCTTGGAGAGGTTGCCGAGCGCCTCGGACAGATTGCCACCCGCCTGCGCCTGAATGGCGATGACGATCGCGAAGAAGTTCACTTCCGGCAGCGGGATGCTGTGAATCATGCGGGCGCAGGCTTCGGGAACGTTGAGACCCACCTGCTGGGACTCGACGACACGGCGGAATTCGGTCCTGACCGGCTCCTGCCCGTCGCTCGCGATCAGCCGCAAGGCGTCGTTCAGCGGCAGCCCCGACTTGATCGACCGGACCATGACATCGAGCGAATTCGGAAACTCGTCGAGAAACTTTCTGCAACGGCGTTTGACCATCGAGCCGACGATCCACCGCGGCAGGCCGGCCGCGCCTATCAGGCCGACGCCTGCGGCAATGATCAGTCCGGCCCCTGCCAGGAGGACGACAAGGAAGGCGAGCAACCCGAAAAGCGCACTGAACAGATAGAACTGCGCGATCGATATCGAAAGACCGGCCTGCAGCAGGCGTTTCTTCATCGAAGGCGCCGCATTGGCGGATTTTTCCTGTTGCTTCTTCTCGAGGTCCTTCAGGGAATCCTGAACGGATTTGCGACGCTTCGACATCTCGTTGACGCGGTCGCGCGCCGCCTTGATCTTGGTGCGGTCCGTCTCCGAGGCGCTGACCCGGCGCAGGCGGCCTTCCGCCTTTTTCTCTGTCTCGATACGGGGATAGAGCACACCATAGGCGAGTGCTGCCGCCGCCAGGGCGACGAGGCCGGCCAATCCCAGGACGGTGATGTCTATGCCGAACATCGCTCGGTCTGTCCTTTACTCGGAGCGGCGGGACCGCAGCCGTTTCGCCTATTGCTTTTCCATCGCGTCGAGGGTCGCCGCGAGCCGCTTGTCCTCATTGAAGTAACGGGCCCGGTCCCAGAAATGCGGCCGGCCGATGCCGGTGGAGACGTGGCGGCCGACGATGCGGCCATTGGCGTCCTCCCCGTCGATCTCGTAGCGCATCAGGTCCTGGGTGATGATCACGTCGCCTTCCATGCCGGTGACTTCGGTGATGTGGGTGATCCGGCGCGATCCGTCACGCAGGCGCGAGGCCTGGATGATCACGTCCACCGAGCCGGAGATGATCTCGCGAACGGTCCTGGCCGGCAGGGTATAGCCACCCATGGCGATCATCGATTCCATGCGGCTCAGGCATTCGCGCGGGGTATTTGCGTGGATCGTTCCCATCGAACCGTCATGGCCGGTGTTCATCGCCTGCAGCAGGTCGAAGACTTCCGGGCCGCGCACTTCACCGACGATGATGCGCTCCGGGCGCATGCGCAGGCAGTTCTTCACGAGGTCGCGCATGGTGATCTCGCCCTCGCCCTCGATGTTCGGCGGGCGCGTCTCGAGCCGGACGACATGCGGCTGCTGCAGTTGCAATTCGGCGGAATCCTCGCAGGTAATGATCCGCTCGGTGCTGTCGATATAGCGCGTCAGGCAGTTGAGCAGCGTCGTCTTTCCGGAGCCGGTGCCGCCGGAAATGACGATGTTGCAGCGGACGCGGCCGATGATCTGCAGCAGGACGGCGGCCTCGGGCGTGATCGATCCGAAGCGCACCAGTTGCTCCAGCGTCAGCTTGTCCTTCTTGAACTTGCGGATGGTGAGCGCCGTACCGTCGATCGCGAGCGGCGGCGCGATGACGTTGACGCGTGACCCGTCCGGCAGGCGCGCATCGCAGATCGGGCTCGATTCGTCGACGCGGCGGCCTACTTGGCTGACGATGCGCTGGCAGATCGACAGCAGTTGCCCGTTGTCGCGGAACCGGATCTCCGATTCCTCGACCTTGCCGCCCACTTCGATGAAGGTTTGCCCGGCGCCGTTGACCATGATGTCGGCGATGTCGTCGCGCGCGAGCAATGGTTCCAGCGGTCCGTAGCCGAGCACGTCGTTGCAGATGTCGTCGAGCAGTTCCTCCTGCTCCGAGATCGACATCGCGAAGTTCTTGATGGTGATGATATCATTGACGATGTCGCGGATTTCCTCGCGGGCGCTCTCGATATCGAGCTTGGAGAGCTGCGACAGATCGATCGTATCGATCAGCGCGGAGAAGACCTGCGATTTCGTGTCGTAATAATCTTCCGCCCTCGGCGCTCGGCGCCGCTGAGGCGGCGCCGCCGCTTGCGGGCGGGATGGCGCAGCGATCGTTTCGCCGAGAACGGGCGCGGCGGCACGCTCCACCGGTACCAGCTGGACCGCGGGCATCGGGGGCGCAGGCGAGAAGCCGCGCGCACCACCCTTGCCAGAACCTTCATTTCCGCGTTTGCCAAACATCACTTCATTCCAGTTGCTTCATCGATCTCCGCCCCTTCGGGTGCGGGATCGGAAATAGTCCGCTACCGCCTGCCGAGCTTCGCCAGAACCTTGCCGAGGCCGCCCCGTCTGGCCTTCTTGACGGTGGTGCGCCCGGTCAAGAGGTGGGACAGCTGGGAGAAGGTCTCGGCGGCCGGCGACTTCCGGTCGATCTCCGCGATCATGCGTCCGCTGTTGGAGGCATTGCCGAAGAGGACCGCATCGAACGGAATGATCGCTGCGGCTTCGATCTCCAGCGACGCGCAGAACTCATCGGGAGCGATCTCCGGACGCTTGGGCACGCCCACCTGGTTGAGCACGAGATGCGGTGCCTTGTCGTTCGGCCTCAACTTCTTCAAGGCATCGAGCAAGTTCTTCGCGTTTCTGAGGCTTGCCAGGTCCGGGGCGGCGGTGATGACCACCTCGTCGGCCGCGGAAAGCACAGAGCGGGTCCAGTCGGTCCAGCCATGCGGCAGGTCCAGAACGGATACGGGCGCGCTGCGCTGAAGAACTTCCAGGATCGGCTGAAACGCACCCGTCTCGAAGTCATAGGCGCGGTCGAGCATGGAGGGGGCGGCGAGCAGCGACAGATGATCGGAGCATCTGGTCAGGAGCCGGTCGAGAAAGACCTCGTCCAGCCGATCCGGTGCGAATACGGCCTCGGCGATCCCCTGCGGGGGGTCCTGATCGAAATCGATATTGGCGGTTCCGTAAGGCAGATCGAGATCGGCAAGGATCGTCTCGGTCGAGAAAAGATTGGAAATGCCCCAGGCGCAATTATGGGCGATGACCGACGATCCGCAGCCGCCCTTCGCGCCGATGAAGGCAAGGCTGCGTCCGAGCGGCTCCGCCTCCGGATCCACGAAGATCGCCGAGACGGCGCTCAGCATATCCGCCATCCCGACCGGCGCGACCATATATTCGGAAATGCCGTTGCGGATCAGCTCGCGATAGAGAGCGATGTCGTTATGGCGGCCGATGACGATGACCTTGGTGCTCGGATCGCAGACCTCCGCGAGCGGCGCCAGCTCCGAAAGCAGCGAGCCGGTCTCGGCCGCGGTTTCGAGAATGATCAGATTGGGCGTCGAGACGCTGGTAAAAGTGGTCGCGGCGGCGGCGATGCCGCCACCGGTGATGCGAAGGCTGACCTTCGCCATACGGCGGTCTTGGCCGCAACGCTCCATGAGTCGCTGCACCGCTTCGCTTTCGCAGAAGGCGTGGATCGAGATGCGCGGCAGGGGCCGGAGCTGCTCGAGGTCGCCGGGGCGCGACCCGTCCGCGGGCCAATCGCCGGCAGCGCCGCTTTCGATCGTGTATTCAATCGCGTTCATCGCTTTTCCTTGAAGGCCCGTTTCAGTTGAAGACGATCGTGGTTCCGCCGTCGCCCTTTTCCGTGCCGCGCCAGCTGTCGATCACCTGGCCCCGCTGCTCGGCGTCGATCGGCGACATCTGGCGCGGGCCGACGAGATCCGTCGGATTGGCAATCTGAGCGGCGAGATTGGACTGGGTGGCACAGCCGAAATTGTAGTAGTTGCGGTTTTCCAGCGTGTTCAGCGCCAGATCTTCCGGCCACGCGCCGCAGGGTGCGGTCTGCGCAGTTATCGCGACATAGCTCAGGCGGATCGGTGCGGCATCGCCCGTCACGGAGGCGTCATAGGTGGTTTCGATCATCTTCTTCGGGGACACGCCGCCCGCTGCCAACACGCGACGAATATCCTTGCGGACGATCTGCGCGGCATGGCCGTTCACCGATCCGCGCGGCAGCATGATCTGGATGACGCCGCTCGACGCATTCCGATATTCGGCGGCAAAGCCGCGGATGACGTCGCGGGTCCCCTGAGTGAGCCGCGTGTCGCCCGAGGCGACGGGAATGTCGATCGTCCGCTCGCCCTCCGTCAGCACGATCGGGTGGCGGGTGCGGTAATCGTCCGGAAGAGCACCGGTCGCGAGCCTGTCTTTGTTGGTGCAGCCAGCCAGCAGCAGGCCGACGAGCGCGCCCAGGGCCAGGCGATACGGAAAGCGGTTCAGGGCCATCGGCGGCTGCCTTTCGGGACTGTTTCGAGCTGCGCTTCGCTTCTTCATGGCCGGCCTATTTGTAGATGAAGCCGACATTGCCGTGATAGCGGCCGGCCGGCGGCTGAGCCTCGGGGCGTCCATAGATCCGGTTGACGCGGCCGAGGAAAAAGCTTTCGAGATCGTTCGCCGGATTGAAGTTGTCGTCCGGGCGCGAGATCGCGCTGCGGGCAACCGGCCTGACGAGGTAGGGCGTGGCGATGATGACCAGTTCCGTCTCGCTGCGCTGGAAGTCCTTGCTGCGGAAGAGCGTGCCGAGGATCGGGATCTTCGAGGCGGCGGGCAGGCCCGACATCGCCTGGCGGATATTGTCCTGGACGAGGCCGGCGATCACGATCGAGCCGCCGGACGGCAGTTCGACGCTGGTCGAGGCCTCGCGCCGGCGGATGCCGAGGAAGGTGTTGCCGGGGATGCCGTTGGCGCCGTTGCCCGTCACGACCGATCCTTCATAGGTCGGCTCGGACACATCGGTCTCGATCTGCAGGCTGATGCGGCCGGGGCCGAGAACGACGGGCTTGAAATTCAGCCTGATGCCATATTCGACGTCATTGACTTCGCGGGCAACGACCGGATCTCCGGTGTCTTTGTCTTTCGACACTTCCTGCACGCCTGCGATCCGGAACTCGCCGCCGACATAGAACTTCGCCTCCTGTCCGGAAATGGCCGTGAGGCTCGGCTCGGCCAGGGTGCGCATCACGCCGGCCTGCTCCATCGCGTTGATGTAGCTCGAAATGGTGGTTGGCCCGATCGAGCCCTTTATGAGTGCGTTCGTACCGACGCCGATGGCGTCGCCCAGATTGGCCGGATTACGGAAGCTGATACCGCTTTCGCCGTCGGAGACGCGGCCGTTGAAGCCGAGCTGCTTCAGCACCTGCCGGCTGACCTCGGCGACGGTCACCTTCAGCGTCACCTGGTCGTCGCCCTCGATCGTCAGCAGATTGACGATCTGCGAGCTCTGGCGATCCTCGGCGAAGATATCGGCATCGCCGTTATTGCCCTGCGCGGTGATGTTGCGCGTGGTCGCCTCGCCGCCCTTCAGGAAGGCGCGTGCGAGATCGACGGCCCTGGTCGAGTCGAGCGGCGTGCGGACCGTGCCTGTCAGCACCACGTTGTCCGAAATGATTTCGACATTGATATCCGCATCGGGAATGAAGCGGCGAAGGTTCGCCTCCAAACCGGCAACGTCGCGCTCGACGGCGACCTCCAGGCTGACGATCTCCTCGCCGCCCGGGCCGAAGACGAAGATATTCGTCTGGCCGACGGACTTGCCGAAGAGATAGATGCGGCGCGAGGTGCGGGTGATCGCATCGGCGAGCGACGGGTCGGCGACGAGGATGTCGTGGGCGTCGCTCGGCAGGTCCACGACGACCGCCTTGTTGAGACCGAGATTGATGGTCTTGCGGGCGCCGGGGCCGCTGTCGACGATCCTCACCACCGAGGAGGAGGCGGCCTCGGCGGCCGGGAGGGTCGGCAGCGCCATACCCGAAAAGGTCAGGCAGAAGGAAAGGCCGGCTGCGACAGACGCCCGAAACTTTTTTACGATCGGTTTCACCTTGCGCCCCGCCTCACTTCTGGTTCTGGAGGGCCACACCGTCGCCCTTGACGATGGAGCCCGACTTGATGACCTGAATGCTCGGCCGGCCGTCGCCGTTGAGAAGGTAGTCGGCAGCCGTGGTATCCGGCTCTTGCGCGTCGGCGACGCTGCGCAGAGCCAGCGAGATGCGGTCCGCCATCTGCTGCGCGACCGTCATGACCTTCGATTGGTCCGGCGTCAGCTCCAGCGTCGCGGTCGTACCGACGACCGCTTTCGAGCCGTCTTCCTTCTCCTCGATCTGCTGGTCGATCGCCAGCACACGGACATTGCTCAGCACCGTTTCGGTCAGATAGAAATCGCCGTCGGACTTGCGCACCATGATCACGTCGACACGATCGTTCGGTAGGATGAAGCCGCCCGCCCCGGTCGCAACCGTGATCTCCGTGGCGACGGCGCGTTTTCCGGCGGGCAGCAGCGACGACATGATCCGGTTCGATGCGTCGGCGATCTTTTCCCGGCGGACCGGCTCGCCGGTGAAGATCGGCAGGCGGACGACGGCGCCGGCAAGATCTTCGACGGCGGCGGGACGGTTTTCCTCCGTTATCATGCCCTCGGCGACACCATCCTTCGGCCAGGCCTTCCAATGGATGGAATCGGCACCGAGGCGGGAGCCGACCGGCAGGCTTTTACCGGCGACCAGCACGTTGATGGTTGGTGCCTGCTCGATGACGGGTTCCGCCGTCTGCGGGGCGGGCGCGCGGGTGAGCTTCATCGCCAACAGCCCGGCCAAGGCAGCCGAGCCGACGGCCACCGCCAGAATGATAATGCGCACCGGTTTCATGATCGCCCCAAACCCCCAGGAATTGCCCGGGATCAGGTTGATCAGGAATTGGTGTAATTATGGTTAATGGAATGCTTATGCAGATGGTTAACGGAAGGCTACGCTCCAGCCTTGAGGTGGAGGCGTGTCAGGGAAGCTGCGCAAAGGCGGCCTGCATCAGGGGTGACGAGGGATAGGCAGCAAATCCGCCGCAAGCGATGGCGATGCCGTAGGGAATTTTTTTGGCCGTTAGCAGCAAGCGCGGAATTGGGATGCGAGCGCCAAGGATCAGGTCGTCTTGGCTGCGCAAGAACAGGACGACGAGCGTCAATAGACCGCCAAAGACAGAAACATACAAGATGAAGATGGTGAGCGATGGTGTAAAGCCGAACCAAACCGCACTTGCGGTGAGAAGTTTAACATCACCCCCGCCCATCACATTTGTGGCAAACAAGCAGAAGCACACTGCAAAGACGGCCGCCGCGGCGGCCATATGGAAGCAAACTTCGACGAAATCGAAGCCCGTCAGCAATGCAACCACTGGGAAAGTACTTAAAAGAATCACGGAAACGCGGTTCGGAATCGTCATGGTGAACAGGTCCGAGAACGCTGCAAATCCCAAGCAAAGTGGGAAGACGACGAAAATGGTAGCCTGTGTCACGATTTCTATGTTCCCGTCCTGTGAAGACGATGCTCTTGTTGGCAAATCCCAGAAAAGTTCTATTTGAAGCGAATGGATGGCAGAGCCGCCCAAGGGCGGCTCTTTCGTTTCAGACCTAAGCTACGATCCGGTGCTTATGGTGCAGTCTTGTTCACGGCCGTCGTCAGCTTCGTGCCGAGACCTTTGAAGGTGGTATCCAGGGAAGTTCCAAGCGTCGTCGCCCCGGTGATCAACGCCACCGAGATCAGAGCTGCGATCAGGCCGTATTCGATTGCGGTTGCGCCGGACTCATCCTTCATCAGGCGTGCAAAAATGGTCTTCATGACTATTCTCCTCAAACTTCACTTGTTGTTCAGCACGTCCGTCAAACTGTTGCCGTTGATCGGATACCCTGAATTTAGCGGGGGCTAATTGCTTTCCGCTTAAGGAAACCGGTTATCGTGAGGTTAAAGGAAACTCGCTTTTTCCTGGGTAAATGTGCGGAAAATGGATGCCTTAAATTGCGCCGCATCGGCGTAACCATTCATTCACCAAAAGGCGCCAAGATGCGGCAGATAGACCGTCAGGACGCGCCATGAACACGCCCTCAGCGACCCCACGGGCCGCACTGCTTGCAACGACTGCACTTCTGGCGATCGCCGCACCGGGCGGCGCCCGCGCAGCTGAAGAAATGATGCGCGTCTATATGGACCACGCCCGTGTGCTGAAGCTCGACCGGCCCGTCAGCAAGGTGATCATCGGCAATGCGGAGGTTGCGGACGCGACCGTGGCGGATGCGAAGACCATCGTGCTGACCGGGCGCAATTTCGGCACCACCAATCTCGTCATTCTCGACCAGGACGGCAACGCCATGGTCGACGAGCGCATCCTCGTATCGATCGACGAGGGCAACACGGTGCGCGTCTATAAACAGACCGTCCGCACCGTTCTCTCCTGCACGCCCAATTGCGAGCGTGCGGAACGGCAGGCCTCGGCTTCGAGCGGCAATTAAGACCGGGAAATTCGCCCTGCCCTCACCCTAACCCTTCCCCGCGCGCGGGGAGAGGGGACTTGAGCCGCAAAGCGAGCCGCTTGTCCCTTCTCCCCGCGTGCGGGGAGAAGGTCGCGGCAGCGGGATGAGGGGCCCTTCCGCCCTCAGCTTCAGAACCACTAAAATTCTCCGGGTCCTCGAAAACGAATCTTCAACAGTCGCCGTGTATTTTGCGCCAACCAGTTGACATGATGGAACGGCGCGATGTCGATCGACGAGAAAGCATCCACTCCCCGGGCTCGCTCCCCGCGCGGCCTGTTTCGGCGCTTCATCGGCGACCGGAAAGGTGCGACGGCGATCGAATTCGCGATCCTTGCACTGCCTTTCTTCATCGTCGTCTTCGCCTCGATCGAGACATTCGTCGCTTTTGCCGGGGAGCAATTGCTGGCCAATGCGACCGATACGCTGGCGCGGAAAATCCGCACGGGTGAAATCACCACCGATGCCGGCAAGCCCGGCTTCACGACAGAAACCCAGTTCCGCCAGGCCTTCTGCGAGGAAATCGCGATCATGATGACCTGCTCGGCGACCGAGGCGACGCAAGCCTCGAAACTCTATCTCGACGTCCGCAAGCTTCCCGCCGATCTCAGTGTCTTTCCGGAAGCCGTGCCGCGGATCGGCTCCGATCTCGACACCAGCGGCTTTACGTTCGCACCCGGCGGCCCGAACGACTACACCATGGTGCGCGCCTATTACCGCTGGACCGTGATCACCGATCTCGTTCGTCCCCTGGTGACCAAGCTCAGACCCGCCGGCGACAGCATGCCGCGCGACTATCTGATGGTCTCGACCGCCACCTTCCGCAACGAAAACTATTGAGGCCGCCATGGAACGTCTTCCTGCATGCAAACGGCAGCTGTGGGGTGTCTTCCACGGACTGTTGCGGGACCGGCGCGGCGCCGGTGCCGTGGAATTCGCCATTGTCGCGCCGCTTCTGATCGCGGCCTATGTCGGCGCTTTCGAGCTTTCGCTCGGCTTCACCGTGGCGCGCAAGGTCGGGCGGGCCTCGAGTGCGGTGAGCGATATCGTCACCCAGGAGCAGCAGGTGAACAAGGCCTTTCTGGACGACATGCGCAACGTCGCGAAAAACATGCTGGTGCCCTATGACGGCTCCGACTACGACCTCAAGATCACCGGTATCCAGGTGAACGGCACGACTGAAGGCAAGGTCGCCTGGTCCCGGGGCTGGTCGGACGCGAGCGACGGCGCGACGGTCCCCTATGCGGTCAATTCCGTGGTCAGCGTTCCGGCGGAGCTCGACGCGGTGAATGCCTTCGTCGTGCGCACCGAACTCGTCGTCAACCACCAGATTTCCCTGTTCGGCTCGGACGCCGGCGGCACGATCCCGCTCTCCCGGACCTCATACTACCGCCAGCGCTTCGGCACGACCATCAACTGCACCGATTGCTGAGGCTTCCCTCCCGGCACCCACGCGGGGTGGGTCCTGGGCGGCATGCATCAATTGCAATGGACAAGGCGGCGCGCTATTTCTGCCGGATTGTGCGGCGACGGCCGCGAAAATCTTAATGGCACCGGCTCGCCGCTTATCGCGCTCGCGCTCGGGATCAGTCAGGGTGTTTCATGGCGCGTGCGTTCCTTTTCGTCCTCGATTCCTTCGGCATCGGCAATGCGCCGGACGCAGAGGCTTTCGGCGATCTCGGCGCCGATACGCTCGGACATATTGCGGAATTCTGCGCGGCGGGAGCGGCCGACCGGACGGGTCTGCGGGAAGGGCCGCTTCATCTGCCCAACATGTCGGCGCTCGGCCTCATGCATGCGGCGCGGCTCGCGACCGGGCGGCTGCCCGCCGGCATGGCGCTGCCGGAACGCGTCTACGGGATCTACGGCGCTGCAAGCGAAGTCTCGCGCGGCAAGGACACGCCGTCCGGTCATTGGGAAATCGCCGGCACGCCGGTGACCTTCGACTGGGGCTATTTTCCGGCCGAAGGCGACGCCTTCCCTCCCGAACTTGTGGAAGCGATCTGTCGTGAGGGCGATGTGCCCGGCATTCTCGGCAATTGCCATGCTTCGGGTACCGACATCATCGCCCGCCACGGCGAAGAGCATATGCGGAGCGGCAAGCCGATCTGCTACACCTCGTCCGATTCCGTCTTCCAGATCGCCGCGCATGAACAGACCTTCGGGCTGGAGCGCCTGCTGAACCTCTGCGAGGTCGTCCGCCGGCTCGTCGACGACCACAATATCGGCCGCGTCATCGCACGGCCCTTCGTCGGCAGCGACCCGGGCAACTTCACGCGCACGGGCAACCGTCGCGACTATTCGGTGCCGCCGCCCGAGACCGTTCTCGACCGGCTGCAGGAGGCCGGGCGCACGGTGCACGCGATCGGCAAGATCGGCGACATCTTCGCCCATCAGGGTGTGACCAGGCTCACCAAGGCCAACGGCAACATGGCCCTCTTCGACGCCAGTCTGGAAGCCATCGAAGAGGCCGAAGACGGGGCGCTCGTCTTCACCAATTTCGTCGACTTCGACATGCTCTACGGACATCGCCGCGACGTGCCCGGCTATGCCGCCGCGCTGGAAGCCTTCGATGCACGCCTGCCCGATCTCGACCGCCGGCTGAAACCCGGCGACATGGTGATCCTGACCGCCGACCATGGCTGCGATCCGACCTGGCGCGGCACCGACCACACGCGCGAGCGCGTGCCGGTGCTGATGTTCGGCCCGACGCTTCGCAGCCGCTCCTTCGGCATCGCCGACAGCTTCGCCCATATCGGCGAAACCGTCGCAAGACATCTCGGCATTGGCGCCGGCCCACATGGGAGAAGCCTCATTTGACCGCTCATCTGAAGAAAGCCGAACTGCATTGCCATATCGAGGGCGCGACGCCGCCTGAACTGGCGCTGAGGCAGGCCCGCAAATACGGCGTCGACACCAGCGCGATCATCCGCGACAGGGCCTATGTCTGGGAGGATTTCACCAGCTTCGTAAGGTGCTACGACGCCGTCGCCTCGCTGTTTCGAACCGAAGGCGACTATGCGCTTCTCGCCGAGACCTATCTGACGGAGCTTGCCGAAGCGGGTACGATCTACAGCGAAATCATTGTCTCGCCCGACCATGGCGAAACGATCGGGCTCGGCGCCGACGCCTATATCGAGGGCCTCGCCGCCGGCATGGAGGCGGCGAAGGCGAAGACCGGCATCGAATCGCGCATGCTGATCACCGGCATCCGCCATTTCGGTCCCGACTCGGTCATCAGGACCGCCGAATATGCAGCGATGCGCCGGCATCCGCTCGTGACCGGCTTCAATCTGGCCGGCGAGGAGCGCATGCACAGCGTCGCGGAATTCTCCCGCGCCTTCGACACCGTCCGCGATGCCGGCCTCGGCCTCACCATCCACGCGGGTGAACTTTCCGGCGCCTTCAGCGTGCGTGATGCGCTGGACCATGTCCGCCCGGCCCGGATCAGCCACGGGGTCCGGGCGATCGAGGACGGCGATCTCGTGAAGCGCCTTGCCGACGAGGGCGTCGTGCTCGAAGTCTGTCCCGGTTCGAATGTCGCGCTTCAGGTGTTCCCGGACTTTGCCTCGCATCCCCTTAGGCGGCTTTACGAAGCCGGCGTCCGCGTGACGCTCAATTCCGACGATCCTCCCTTCTTCCACACGTCGCTCGCGCAGGAATACGAAATCGCCTTCCACGCGATGGGCTTCTCCGACAGCGAGATCGACCGGATGACGCAGACCGCGATTGAAGCCGCCTTCGTGGACGAGCCGACGCGGGAGAGGTTGCTGGCCGCGTTGCATGTCTAGTTGCGCGGATGAGCGGGCCTAGCTGCACAACTTCCACCTACACTCTTGCGGCCCCCGCCCTTTCCATGGAAAAGAGGGTGGATAGCCAATTTTCGCGGGGAAGATGAGCCATGGACGGCGTAACGGTGATCGGTCATCCGCTGGTGCAGCACAAGCTGACCATCATGCGCAAGAAGGAAACGTCGACTGCGGGCTTCCGCCGGCTGCTCAAGGAAATCTCGACGCTGCTCTGCTATGAGGTCACGCGCGATCTGGAGCTGACGACCGAACGGATCGAGACGCCTCTCGTGGAAACCGACGCGCCGGTGCTCGAGGGCAAGAAGCTCGTCTTCGCTTCCATCCTGCGCGCCGGCAACGGCCTGCTCGAGGGCATGCTCGAACTGGTGCCCTCGGCGCGCGTTGCGCATATCGGCGTCTACCGGGACCACGAGACTCTGCAGGCGGTCGAATATTTCTTCAAGGCGCCGGACAACATCAACGAGCGCCTCGTCATCGTCGTCGACCCGATGCTCGCCACCGGCAATTCCTCGATCGCGGCCATCGAGAAGCTCAAGGAGCGCGGTGCGCGGAACATCCGCTTCCTCTGCCTCCTTGCCGCTCCGGAGGGTATTCGCAACTTCCAGGGCGCCCATCCGGACGTACCGATCTTCACCGCCTCGATCGACAGCCATCTCAACGAGAAGGGCTATATCGTGCCGGGCCTCGGCGATGCGGGAGACCGCATGTACGGAACGAAGTAGGGCTGTCGGTCTGCCGTCCTGCCGCCTCGGAAAACGGCGCTGCATCTCGTCAACGAGTCCGATAAGGTGCGGGATGCGGGCGGAAAACCGCACACGCTTTTCCTCACTCCGCTCTCAGCTTCGAAACGACCACAGGCCGTTGCGCCGGCTCCTCGTCTGCGATCGCATAGAGCGTGGCAACCCGCTTTGCGATCGCCTCGGCCTGGCTTCGGTCGGCAGCATGGACGAAGGCGATCGGCTCGCCCTTTTCGACTTTCGTCCCGAGCGGTCTCAGGCCGGTAAAACCGACGCGATGATCGATCCGGTCATCCGGGCGGGTGCGCCCGCCGCCGAGTGCGATGACCGACATTCCCAATTCGCGCGTCTCGCAGGACGCCAGATAGCCATTCCGGCCCGCCGGCACGGCAAGGACCGCGGGCGCCCCGGCAAGATAGGCGCCCGGGCGATCCACGAAATCGCCAGGTCCGCCGAGCCGCCGGATCATGAGGCCGAAACGCTCCATCGCCTCCCCGCTCTCCAGGACGCGCCGCGCCATGGCTTCGGCTTCGGCTTCATGCGCCGCGACACCCGCTGCAACGAGCATTTCCCCAGCCAGGGCCATCACGACCTGATCGAGGCGAGTTCCCGCTTTCTCGCCGCGCAGATAGGCCAGGCAGCTCTCTATTTCGAGCGCGTTGCCGGCCGCGTCCGCCAGTGGCTCGTTCATGTCGGTGATCAGCGCAGAGGTGCGCACGCCCGCGCCATTGGCGACCTCGACCAGCGAACGCGCCAGGACTTCGGTTTCGGCGGGATCCGTCATGAAGGAGCCATTGCCGAGCTTGACGTCGAGGACCAGCGACCGGAGCCCTGCGGCGAGCTTTTTCGAAAGGATCGATGCGGTGATCAGCGGCACCGAATCGACCGTGGCCGTCACGTCGCGGATCGCATAGAGGCGCTTGTCGGCCGGCGCGAGATCGGCGGTCTGGCCGATGATGGCGCAGCCGACCTCATCGACCACCAGCCGAAAAAGCTCGGGCGATGGCTGGATGTCATAGCCGGGAATCGATTCGAGCTTGTCGAGCGTCCCGCCGGTGTGGCCGAGCCCCCGGCCCGAAATCATCGGCACGGCCGCACCGCAGGCGGCGACGATTGGTGCCAGCATCAGCGAGACATTGTCGCCGACGCCGCCCGTCGAGTGCTTGTCGACGATGGGGCGTGCGAGATCGCTCCAGTCGAGCGTTTCCCCGGAATCGCGCATCGCCAGCGTCAGCGCCACGCATTCGTCGCGATTCATTCCGGAAAACCAGACCGCCATGGCGAAGGCGGCCGCCTGCCCTTCCGAGACCGAGCCATCGGTCACACCCGCGACGAAACCGGCGATATCCGCCGGATCAAGCCGATCGCCGTCCCTTTTCTTTCGTATGATTTCCTGCGGAAGCATGGCCGTTCAGCCTTCGCTCGCGATCATCTCTTTCAGGATTGCCGCCAGCCGCGTGCCGCCGAGCGGTGCCATTTGCTTGGTTTCTTCATGGCTGAGTTCCGCCCCGGTCATGCCGGCGGCAAAATTGGTGACGACGGAGGCGGCGGCGACCTTCAGTCCGAAGAACCGGGCGAGAATGACCTCCGGTACCGTGGACATGCCGACCGCATCGGCACCGAGGATACGGGCCATGCGGATTTCGGCCGGCGTCTCGAAGCTCGGCCCGGAGAACCACATATAGACGCCGCGCGCGAGCGGGATGCCGAGGCGTTCGGCGGCCTCCTCCATCCCTATGGCCAGCGCCGCGTCATAGGCATTCGTCATGCCGACGAAGCGCTCGTCGCTTTCGACGCCGATCAGCGGATTGGCGCCGGCAAAGGCGATGTGATCGGCAATGCGCATGACCGAGCCCGGCGGCATGTCTTCGCGCAGCGAACCGGCGGAATTGGTGAGGATCAGGTTCTCGACGCCGATCCGCTTCAGCATCTCGATCGGCACGCGCATGGCATTGGCGTCGCCGCGTTCGTAATAGTGGGCACGGCCGGAAAGCACGGCGACGGGAGTGTTGCCGATCCTGCCCGCCACGAACTCGCCGGCATGGCCGGAAACGCCGCTCACCGGAAAGCCCGGGATCTCCGCATAGGGGATGCGCAGCGGCTCCGCCACTGCGTCGACGAGCGAGCCGAGGCCGGAACCGAGCACGATGCCGTAGCGGGGCGCAAGCGCTCCGAGCTTGCCCCCGAGGAAGTCCGCCGCCGCCGTCATCCGAGAATCTCCGTCTCGAAGCTGTGCGGCAGCAGGTCGGAGAGCGCCAGCGTCTTCCTGATCCCCGTTTCGTCGCAAAGATAGATGCGGGTGCTCGCGCCGGAAAATTCCGCAAGCCGCTGACGGCAGCCGCCGCAGGGCGGGCAGAGCGCGAGTTTCTCGGCGACCACCGCGACCTCCGTGATCTTGCGCTGGCCGGCCATTACCATATGGCTGATCGCCGTCGTCTCGGCGCACCAGCCCTCCGGAAAGGACAGGTTCTCGATGTTTGCGCCCGTATAGATCCTGCCGTCCTCGGCGCGAATGGCGGCGCCGACCGGAAACTTGGAATAGGGCGCATGCGCCTTCGCCATGGCTTCACGCGCCGCGACAAAGAGTTCGTCCTTGGACATGATTAGCGCTCCTTCACATAGGGTACGCCGCCCGCCTTCGGCGGAATGGCCTTGCCGATGAAGCCGGCAAGCAGGATAACGGTGAGGATATAGGGCAGGGCCTGCATGAGCTGCACCGGAACCTGGCCGATAAGCGGCAAGGGCGTGCCCTGCAGACGAATCGCGAGCGCATCGAGGAAGCCGAAGAGCAGGCAGGCGAACATGACGTTGAGCGGCCGCCATTTGGCGAAGATCAGCGCCGCAAGCGCGATATAGCCCTTACCCGCCGTCATGCCCTTGACGAAGCCCGCCGTCATCGCCAGCGAAAGATAGGCGCCGGCAAAGCCGCAGAGAATGCCGCAGCAGATGACAGCCCGGTATCTGAGCCAGATCACCGAGATACCGGCGGTATCGACCGCGCCCGGATTCTCGCCGACGGCGCGCAGCCTCAGGCCGAAACGGGTGCGGTAGAGAATCCACCAGCTGATCGGCACCATGGCGAAGGCGAGATAGGTGAGCAGGAAATGGCCGGACAGGAGGTCCGCATAGACCGGCCCGAGGACGGGAATTTCGCGGATCATGTCCGCGTCGGGGAAGTTGATCGTCTGGAACCGCGCGCCTTCGGCGAGCGCCGGCGTGCGGCCGCCTTGCCGGAACCAGGCCTCTCCCAGGATCACGGTGGAACCGGCAACGATGAAGTTGATCGCCACACCCGAGACGATCTGGTTGCCGCGCTGGGTGATCGAAGCATAGCCGTGGACGAGCGAGAGGGCCACGGAAACGAGGATCGCCGCAACGAGCCCCACCCAGACGGACTGCGTGACGGCTGCCGCCGCCCCGGCGGCAAAGGCCGCACCGAGCATCTTGCCCTCCAGGCCGATGTCGAAGACGCCGGCGCGCTCGGTGAACAGACCGGCAAGGGCTGCGAAGACCAGCGGCACGGAGACGCGGATCGTCGATTCCAGGAGCACGACGAGAACGTGGAAGAAGTCCATTTCAGGCTCCCTTGGTCTGCACGACGGCGGCCGCGCGCTGGCCGCGCATCGCGAAGGCGCGCGTGATCGCCGGGCGGAACATGTTCTCGAGCGCCCCGGCAAAGAGGATCACGAGACCCTGGATGATGACGATCATGTCCCGGGAGATCGAAGGCATCTCGAAGGCGATCTCGGCGCCGCCCTGGTAGAGCACGCCGAAAAGGATCGCGGCGGGAATGATGCCGCCCGGATGCGAGCGCCCCATCAACGCGACCGCGATGCCGACGAAGCCGGCGCCTTGCACGAAATCCAGCTGCATGCGGAACTGCTCGCCCATGATCGGGTTCAGCGCCATCATGCCGGCAAGGCCGCCTGATATCATCATGGCGACGACGGTGATGCGGCTTTCGCTGATACCGGCATAGCGCGCGGCGGACGGGCTATGGCCCATGGTGCGCATCTCGTAGCCGAGCCTGGTGCGCCAGATCAGCACCCAGACCGCGAAGGCGGCCGCCAGCGCCAGGAGGAACGAGATGTTGAACGGCGCCGTGCCGATATTGAGGCCGAAGATCGACAGCAGCCAGTCGAGCTTCGGCAATTGCCCGCCTTCGGCGAAGGTGCGCGTCTGCGGCGCCATCGAGCCGAGCGGCTTCAGCACGCGTGTCAGCAGATAGACCATCAGGCTGGAGGCGATGAAATTGAACATGATGGTGGTGATGACGATATGGCTGCCGCGTTTGGCCTGCAGCCAGCCGGGCAGGAACGCCCAGAGCGCGCCGAAGAAGGCGGAGCCGACGATGGCGAGCGGGAAGACCACGTACCAGGGCATAGTCTGGTCGAGCCAGAGGCAGGCGAGCGCCACGCCGATGCCGCCGACATAGGCCTGGCCCTCGCCGCCGATGTTGAAAAGACCGGCATGAAAGGCGACCGCCACCGCGAGCCCGGTGAAGATGAAGGTCGTCGCATAATAGAGCGTGAAGCCGATATATTCGCCGCGGCCGAAGGCGCCGTTGATGAGATGATAGGCGGCTTCGAGCGGGTTTTCGCCGACGAGGAGAACGACGAGGCCGGCGACGAGGAAGGCGACGGCAAGATTGATCAGCGGGATGAGGCCATATTCCACCCATACCGGGAGTTTCGCATAGG
Organism: Sinorhizobium sp. GQ132; assembly: GCF_059758575.1. Classification (NCBI taxonomy): domain Bacteria; kingdom Pseudomonadati; phylum Pseudomonadota; class Alphaproteobacteria; order Hyphomicrobiales; family Rhizobiaceae; genus Sinorhizobium; species Sinorhizobium sp. GQ132. The sequence continues at coordinate 472,111 of NZ_JCAXDX010000004.1, forward strand.
GCGTACTCATTCTGCGGCCTCCTTGCGGCCTTCGACACCGGCCATCAGCAGGCCGAGCTCGCCTTCGGTCGCCTCGGGGCTGCGTTCGCCGACGACGCGTCCGGCAAACATCACGAGGATGCGGTCGGAAAGGGAACGTATCTCGTCGAGCTCGACCGAAACCAGCAGAACGGCCTTGCCCTGGTCGCGCATCTCGATGATCCGCTTGTGGATGAATTCGATCGCGCCGACGTCGACTCCGCGGGTCGGCTGGCCGATGATGAGGACGTCCGGATCCCGCTCCATCTCGCGCGCAAGCACGACCTTCTGCTGGTTGCCACCGGAGAAATTGGCCGTCCTCAGCCGCGCATTCGGCGGGCGAATATCATATTTGGCAATCTTCTCCTCGGCATCCTTGCGGATCGCATCGATGTTCAGGAACATGCCGTTGGAGAAGCGCGGGTCATGGTGGTAACCGAGGATCGCGTTTTCGCACTCCTCGAACTTGAGCACGAGCCCGACGTGATGCCGGTCTTCCGGCACATGCGCCAGTCCGCGATCCCGCAGTTTCGCCGGGTCCGCGTTGCCGGTCACGTCCACCGGCTTGCCGTTGAGGAGAACCGTCCCGGAGGCGGCCTTGCGGATGCCGGCGATCGCTTCGAGCAGTTCCGACTGGCCGTTGCCGGCCACGCCGGCGATGCCGACGATCTCGCCTGCACGAACCTCGAAGGAGACGTTATCGACCATGGTCACGCCGCGGCTGTCCTTGACCGTCAGCCCCTGGACGGCGAGCTTCACGTCAACGGGATTGCTCTCGCCCTTCTCGACACGCAGCAGCACGCGCCGACCGACCATCAGCTCGGCCAATTCCTCGACCGAGGTTTCACGCGTCGTGCGCGTCGCCACCATTTCGCCGCGGCGCATGACCGACACCTCGTCGGTGATCGCCATGATCTCGCGCAGCTTATGGGTGATGAGGATGATCGTCTTTCCCTGCGCCTTGAGCTGGCCGAGGATACGAAACAGGTGATCGGCCTCGGCCGGCGTCAAGACGCCGGTCGGTTCGTCGAGGATCAGGATATCGGCCCTTCGATAAAGCGCCTTCAATATCTCGACGCGCTGCTGGAGGCCGACCGGCAGCTCCTCGATCAGGGCGTCCGGATTGACCTCGAGCGCATATTCCTTCTCGAGCCGTTTCAGCTCCTGCCGCGCCTTGGCGATGCCCTTGTTGAGGATCTGGCTGTCCTCGGCGCCGAGCATGACGTTTTCGAGCACGGTAAAGTTCTCGACCAGCATGAAGTGCTGGTGGACCATGCCGATCCCGACGGAGATCGCCGCATTCGGATCGCGAATGGTAACAGGCTTGCCGTCGACCAGGATCTCACCGTTGTCGGCCTGATAGAAGCCATAGAGGATCGACATCAGCGTCGACTTGCCGGCACCGTTTTCGCCGATGATGCCGTGGATCGTGCCCTTGCGAACCTTGAGATTGATGTTCCTGTTGGCGTGGACCAGCCCGAAGCTCTTGTCTATTCCACGCAATTCGATGGCAATATTGTTCATATTGGCCTGCGATCCCCTTTTTGCCCGCTTCGGCTCATCGCAGAAACCGTGCCGACAATTTTTTTACCATTTGGTATAAGTTTATCATCGATTTTCAGGCGCGAAAGCCTGGGCGACGAAATCTCCTTATACTCTCATAGGATCGCCGGTGAGAGTCCAGCGCGAATATACACAGGGAGATTGCATCCATGGCGCGGGTGCGTGAAGGCGCTTCCCTCCCCCTTGAGGGGAGGGTTTGGGGGCCTTGCGGAAGGCCGCGGGTTAAATCCCGGCCAGCTAACGCAGCAGCCTCAATGCGTTGATCGTCACCAGGACGGTCGCGCCGGTATCGGCGAGGATCGCCGGCCAGAGGCCCGTCACGCCGGCAATGGTGGTCGCCAGGAACACGGCCTTGAGGCCGAGTGCGATCGTGATGTTCTGGTGAATGTTGCGCATCGTCACCCGTGACAGCTTCACCATCTCCGAGACGTCCGAGACGCGGGCATGGAGGCTGGCCGCGTCGGCCGTTTCCAGCGCCACGTCGGTGCCGCCGCCAACGGCGATGCCGACATCCGCCGCCGCCAGAGCCGGCGCGTCGTTGATGCCGTCGCCGACCTTCGCCACGACGAGGCCTTCGGCCTTGAGCCCGCTTACGATGCGCTGCTTATCCTCGGGAAGAAGCCCTGCATGCGCCTCGATGCCCCCGAGCCGGTCGGCGATCGCCTCGGCCGTCGCCCGGTTGTCGCCGGTGAGCATCACCACCCGCAACCCCTGAGCGGCGAGCGCCCTCAGGCCCGCCGCGGCATCCGCACGCGGTTCGTCGCGCATGGCAAGCGCTCCGGCTGCCCTCCCGCCGACGACGAGCACGGAGACGGTCTTCCCCTCATCCTGCAGGGTTTCGATCCGAGCCAGTTCATCCGCCGCCAGCGGTGCGCGCTCCCGGGCCGCCTCGGGCGAGCCGAGGAAAAGCTCGACGCCGTCTGCGGAAGCGGCAACGCCCTTGCCCCCGATCGCCCTGGCGCCTTCGACGGGAAGGAGCGCCAATCCATCGGCTTCGGCACGCGACAGGACGGCACGGGCCAGCGGATGGCTGGATCCCTGTTCGAGCGCAGCGGCGTAGTCGAGCACCTCCGCTTCCGATCTGCCGAAGGCGACGATGTCGGTCAGCTTCGGCCTGCCTTCGGTGAGCGTTCCGGTCTTGTCGAAGGCGACGGCTGTGATCCTGCCGAGATTTTCGAGGACGGCGCCGCCCTTGATCAGAAGACCGCGGCGTGCACCTGCCGAAAGACTCGCGGCGATCGCGGCCGGCGTGGAGATGACGAGGGCACAGGGGCAACCGATCAGGAGAAGCGCGAGCCCTTTGTAAATCCAGTCCTGCCACAGGCCGCCGAAGGCGAGCGGCGGGATGATCGCGACCAATGCCGCGACGAGCACCACGCCCGGCGTGTAATATCGGGAGAAGCGATCGATGAAACGCTCCGTCGGCGCCTTCTTCTCCTGCGCCTCTTCGACAAGCCTGATGACGCGCGCGATGGTATTGTCGGCCGCGGCGGCGGTGACGCGCACCCGCAGCGCGCCGTCACCATTGACGGTTCCGGCAAAGACGTTCGCGCCGGCTTCCTTCAGGACGGGCGTGCTCTCGCCGGTCACCGGCGCCTCGTCGACGCCGCTCTCGCCGGAGACGATGATGCCATCGGCGGGAAGCCGGTCGCCGGGACGGACGAGGACGATGGCGCCAGGGGCCAGGCTTTCGGCGGGGACCTCCACGGTCCTGCCGTTTTCTTCGAGGAGCGCCGATTTTGGCACGAGCGCGGTCAGCGCCTGTATGCTCGCCCGTGCCTTGCCCGCGGCAACGCCCTCGAGCAGTTCCCCGATCAGGAACAGGAGGACGACCATGGCCGCTTCCTCGCCGGCGCCGATGAAAACGGCACCGGCTGCCGCAATGGTCATCAGCATCTCGATCGAGAAAGGCGTGCCGGAAACAGCTGCCATGAGCGCGCGTCTCGCGATCGGCACCAGGCCGACGAGCATGGCGAGGGTGAAAATCCAGGGCTCGGTACCGGGAACGAACTGACCGATGGCATAGGCTGCGGCAAGGGCAACGCCGCAGGCGAGCGTGAGCCTGCCCTTTGCCGTTCGCCACCATGGCAAGGGCGCCCTGAAATGGGACGACGGCTTCGTGCCTGCCGGAAGGATTGTCGGATGGCCGTGATCGTGGTGCGGGCCGCCTGCAACTTGCCCGTGGCCGCAGCAGGCGTGCTCGCTCTGAGCCGGCTGCCGTTCCGTCGCAACGTCAAGCGGCGTAAGCCCGTAGCCGAGGCCGCCGACCTTCCGCATCACCTGGGCGCCGATATCGTCGCGCGCCACATGCCGGACGGTCATGGTGCCGGCGGCCACCGAGACATTCACGTCCTCGACCCCCGCAACCCGCCTGACGGCCGTGTCGATCTTGGTCGCGCAGGACGCGCAATCCATCCCATCGACGCGGAATCTCGTTTCCCGAAATATGCCTGTCATTCCATGCTCCTTACGAAACCGGAAGCAGGCTAAGTCCTCTAGCAACTAGAGGTTCAAGAGGGAAAATGCGCGGTCCACCCGGCATTCGCCGCGAGCTTGCGCTCCGCCTGCGCCCCGTCGGTGAACAATTCCGGCATCAGATCGGCCAGGCTGACGATCTTGCCCGTACGCGAACTCTGAAGCGCCGCAATGCCGCAAAGGACCGACATGGCGCCGGCCCGCGCACCTGCGCGCTGTCCAAGCGGATCCGTCGCATCCGGCGCGAAGAGCGTATTCCGCAGCCGGTCGTCGCCGCCATAGTGCCCGCCGGGAAAATGCGGCACCGTGATCCGTTCGATCGCCGCCTTGCCCTTGGGAAAGTTGCGGACGAGCAGGATCATGTCCTCGGCCGGCGTCTCCCACGGCTGGTCCTCGTACTGGCGAAGCTCGATCCTGCCCTTCGTACCGTTGAAGGCGATATGATGGCCCTCGATCGGCTGGAAGGTGTTGAGCGAATAGGAGACGTGGACGTCGTTGCGGTAGCGGATATTCGCGACCATCGTGTCGGGGATGTCGATGTCCTCGCGGAAGACGCAGCCGTCGCGGAAATAGCCGTCGATTTCGGAAGGTTCCTCATAGAGCGAGTCGAGAAACGGATCGGCTTCGAGATCGAGGTAGAAGTCGCACTCGCTCTTGTGAGGACAGAGCTTGCAGCGGGGACCTCGAAACGGTCCCTTGCGGCCGTACATCTGCAGGTCGGCAAAGGCGCTGACCGCGTCCGGATCGCTGTCGAGATACCAGTTCAGGAGATCGAAATGGTGTGTCGCCTTGTGCACGAAGAGGCTGCCCGAGCGTTCCGTATAGGCATGCCAGCGGCGGAAATAATCGGCGCCGTGGCGCGTATCGAGATACCAGTGGAAGTCGACCGAGGTGACGCGACCGATCTCGCCGGCATTGAGGAGTTCCTTGATGCGTGCTGCGGTCGGCGCGAAGCGGTAGTTGAAGGAAACGTCCACCCGCCGCCCGGTCCGCTTCTCCGCGTCGAGAATGCGGCGGATCTTCTCGACCGTGGTCGACATCGGCTTTTCGGTGATGACGTCGGCGCCGGACTCCAGGGCGCGCACGACGATATCGTCATGCGTGTCGTCCGGGGTGCAGACGATGACGAGATCGGGGCGCGTTTCGGCAAGCATGGTATCGACATTGCCGTAAACGGGCGCATTGGTGGCGATCATTGTGCGGGCGCGCTCGGCCCGCAGCGCGTTCGTATCGGCAATGGCGACCAGATCGACGAGGCCGCGCCAGCCGGCCAGAAGATCCCTGCCCCACATGGTGGTTCCGCGGTTGCCGGTGCCGACCAGCGCAAAGCGACGCTTGTTGTCCATCATACCCTCACGCATATTTTATAGGAGACACATCCTGCCCCAGCATATCAGCAGCAGTTCCGGTAGCGTTCCACACAGGTCGCGATCACCTCCTCGGCCGGGCGCTTCCACCAGTTGTCTGCTGAGAAGATCTCGACCTCCTGAGCCCCGTGGAAGCCGGCCGCCTCGATCCGGCGCCGGATACCCTTGAGGTCGATGACGCCGTCGCCCATCATGCCGCGATCCGTCAGCATGTCCTTGGTGGGGACGAGCCAATCGCAGATGTGATGAGCGAGGATCGCCTTCATTTTGCCTGCCCTCGCGATCTGCTCGTCGAGATCGGGATCCCACCATACGTGATAGACGTCGATCGCCACGCCGACGCCCGGGCCGAGGGTGTCGCAGATATCGAGAGCCTGTCCGAGCGTGTTCACGCAGGCGCGGTCGGCGGCATACATCGGATGCAGCGGCTCGATCGCAAGCGGCACGCCGGCCGCGCGCGCATGCGGCAGCACCGCCGCGATCCCTTCCAGAACCATCCGCCGGGCCGCGTCGATGTTCTTCGAACCTCCCGGAAGGCCGCCGACGACCAGTACCAGGCAATCGGCGCCGAGTTCCGCTGCCTCGTCCACCGCGCGCCTGTTGTCGTCGATCGCCTTTTCGCGTCCTGCGGCTTCCGGCGCCGGAAAGAAGCCGCCGCGACATAGCCCAGTGAGCTTCAGACCGTTGGAGCGGACGATACGCACGGCCTCGTCGAACCCGACCGCCGCCACCTGGTCCCGCCAGGGCGCAATCGCCGTGATGCCGTGCTTTAGACAGATATCCACGGCTTCGGCGAAGCCGCACTGCTCCCGGATCGTCGCCAGATTGATGGAAAGCCCTTCGACCAGCATATGTTTTCCTCCCGATTTCAGGACACCGTCGCCGCCCAGTCCGGCTCGACGGATGAGCCGAGACCGACGGACCGCAAGACGGTGGAAAAGGTGATTTCGCCGCCGCGGATCGCCAGCCGCGCCCGCCCGGAAGCGCTTTCGTAGAGATCGCCATGACGGGCGAGATAGGCGGCCCGCTCTGCCGCCGGGGCGCCGGCCATGCCGTCGACATAGTGGTGGCCGTTGCGTTCGACGTGGCCGGCGCCGATAAGCGCTGCCAGCACGAGGTCCTGCTGGAGCGCCAGGCCCGACTGCGTGGTCAGGTCCTCGGCGGACATGAAACAGGATGCCGTCCCGGCCTCGGCGTTCCACATCTCCACGCGAGCGCGGTTGATGAGTGCCCGGTAGAAGCCTTTGCAGGACTTCGACGAGATGCCGGCATAACCGAGCGCGCGGGCACGGAGAAACGCGCCGATATCGCCGTCGGACTCGTCGATTTCGAGCGGCATCCGCCGGGCGACTTCCGTGACCGGTTTCGACAGCGCCTCGGCGCGAGCGATCGGCTGCTCGAAGAAGAGCGCCGAGGCGCTCAATTTTTCGAGACGCGGCTCTTCGGCGATCCGGTCGAGAAGATCGGCAACGGCATCGGCATTTTCGAACTGTTCGTTGCCGTCGAGCGTCACCCGATACGCATCGACGCTCTGGTCGAGAATGGCGGCGATGGCGAGCAGACGCTCGGTGTCTTCGGCCGGGCGCCCCGATACCTTGATCTTGAAATAGCGGTGGCCATAGGCGGCGATCACCTCTTCCAGCGTCTGTGGCAGGCCGTCCGCCAGCCGCTGCCCGGGCGCGAAATCGGCCGCCGTCAGCGCGTCTGCAAGGCCGATCGTGTGGCGAACGGCCAGCCTGGGGCCGGGTTCGAGGCGCGAGAGGAACCGCGCAAGGTCGAAGCCTCCCAGATCGGGCGCGGTTGCGTCGGTGATGCCCGGCAGGTTGCCTCTGACCGCCTCGGCGGCGCTTGCTCCGGTCATGCGGCACACCGCGTCGAGGATGGCGCGGTCAAGGAGCGCCAGGCCGTAGGAGGCGACAAGGGCTGGCAGGCCATGCCCGGCTGCCGCCCGGTGGTGATCACCCTCGGCAGCCGCGTGCAGTCCAAAGGGGGTCTGCGCCTGCAGCGTGGTCAGCCCTTCGACCGCCAGACGCAAGGAGGCACGCAGCTGCTCGACATTATCCTGCGGCGAAAGACCCGGGTTCTTGTCGAACCATTTCGGCATCATCATCTCTGCCGACCAGCCGATGGCGGACCGGCCGCGCGCATCCTCCACCCGCACCCGGACGAAGGCCTGCGGCGCGCTCGCAACGCGCGCCGAGCCGAAGCGGAAGGGAAAACGGAACTCGACCGGCCGCTCGAAAACCTCCGCTTCGGCCAGCCTGACGCGCGGGGCTTGCGTCATCGCAAAGCCTCACTCGACGCCGTGCACGGCGAGCACGCGCCGCATGCGGGCGGCGGCAAGCTCCGGATCGGTCAGGACCCCGGCTTTGTCAGCAAGGCGGAAAAGCTCGGCGAGATGGACGAGCGATCGGGCGCTCTGCTGTCCGCCGATCATGACGAAATGGTCCTGAAGGCCGTTCAGATAAGCAAGGAAGACGACGCCGGTCTTGTAGAAACGCGTCGGCGCCTTGAAGATGTGGCGCGAGAGCGGCACCGTCGGCTCCAGCAATTCGAAGAATTCGCCGTTTCGCCCGCTGCCCAGCGCTTCCAGCGCCGCCGAAGCCACCGGCGCGATGGCGTCGAAGATGCCGAGCAGCGCATCCGAATGCCCTTCCTCGTCGCCGGCGATGAGTTCGGCATAGTTGAAGTCGTCGCCGGTATACATGCGCACGGCTTTGGGCAGTTGCCGCCGCATCACGATCTCCTTCTCCTTGGAAAGGAGTGAAATCTTGATGCCGTCGACCTTTGCGGCATGCGCCTCGAGGACCTCGAGGCAGGTCTTCATCGCCGCCATGTGGTCGCCATTGCCCCAGTAGCCTTCGAGCGCCGGATCGAACATCTCGCCGAGCCAGTGAATGATCACCGGCTCCTTCACCTGCGAGAGAACGCGGTCGTAGACGCGGATATAGTCCTCCGGGCCCTTCGCCGCGGCGGCAAGCGCCCGGCTCGCCATCAGGATGATCCGGCCTCCTTCTGCCTCGATCGCCTCGATCTGGCTCTCATAGGCCCGGAGAATATCGTCGATCGACACGTCCGGCCCAGGCGCCAGATGGTCGGTGCCGACGCCGCAGGCGATCAGCGCGCCCTGGCGGCCGCGCGCTTCGGCAAGCGAGCGGCGGATGAGTTCGCGCGCTTCCGGCCAGCCGAGGCCCATGCCGCGCTGGGCTGTATCCATCGCTTCGGCGACGCCGAGACCGAGATCCCAGAGGCGGTGACGAAAGGCAAGCGTGCGCTCCCAGTCGATCGCCGGCGCCAGCCAGGGATCGTTGTCGGCGAGCGGGTCGGCGACCACATGGGCGGCGGCGAAGGCGACCCTGGAAAAGGCCTTGGCGTCACGCCTGTTGAAAGGCACCGGCCGACCCGTGAGGTCGTAGCTGGCAAGCCTGCCTTCGATTGGAAGCTTGATGCTGACCATGGTTCAGAGCTCCAATTCCGGAACGTCGAGCCAGCGGCGCTCCGCCCAGGATTTGAGGCCGAGTTCCGCAAGCTGTACGCCCTTGGCGCCGGCCTCGAGCCCATAGGGCCAGGGGCCGTCCTCCGCCACGTCGCGCAGGAACATTTCCCATTGCGCCTTGAAGCCGTTGTCGAAGGCCTGCGTATCCGGCACCTCGTCCCATGTCCTGTAGAAATCGATCATCTGCGGCTGATCGGGATTCCAGACCGGTTTCGGGGTGTTGACGCGGTGCTGCGTCCAGCATTTCGTGAGTCCGGCGACAGCGGAACCATGGGTTCCGTCGACCTGAAACGTCACCAGATCGTCGCGCCGCACGCGCACCGCCCAGGAGGAATTGATATGCGCGACGATGCCGCCTTCGAGTTCGAAGGTGGCATAGGCCGCGTCGTCGGTGTCGCAGTCGTAGGCGCGGCCCTGTTCGTCGATACGGCTTGGGATATGGGTCGCGCCGAGGCAGGAGACGGCCTTCACTTCCCCGAAGAGATTGTCGAGGACGTAGCGCCAGTGGCAGAGCATGTCGAGGATGATGCCGCCGCCGTCCTTTTTCCGGTAGTTCCATGAGGGCCGCTGGGCCGGAACGCCCCAATCGCCTTCGAACACCCAGTAGCCGAACTCGCCCCGCACCGAGAGTATCTTGCCGAAAAAGCCCGAATCCCTCAGCAGGGCCAGCTTGCGAAGGCCCGGCAGGAACAGCTTGTCCTGCACGACTCCATGCTTGAGCCCGGAGGTGCGCGCCTTCCGCGCCAGCTTGACCGCCGTCCTCAGATCGTCGGAGATCGGCTTCTCGCAATAGACGTGCTTGCCGGCGTCGAGCGCGCGGCCGATGAGCTCGGCACGCATCAGCGTCGTGCCGGCATCGAAGAATATCTGGTCGTTCGGATCGGCAAGCGCCGCGTCGAGATCGGTCGACCAGCGGGCGATGGCATGGCGCTTGGCCAATTGCTCCATCTTGTCGCGATTGCGGCCGACAATGATCGGATCGATCTCCAGCCTTTCGCCCGACTGGAGCGTGATCCCGCCCTGATCACGGATGGCCAGGATCGAGCGCACCAGATGCTGGTTGTAGCCCATGCGGCCGGTGACACCGTGCAATATTATACCCAAACGCGGCATGCCGTTCCTCCCTGAGAGGCCGGTGAGGGGAAGAACCAGCCCTCCCAAGCCAGTAACTAATCGGTTACTTTGTGGCAGAGGAGAATCGCACTTGTCAACAAAAAAAACGACATGTGCCTGGATCAGCGCCGGATCGACGCCAGCGTGACATGGACGATATGGCGCTTCCAGACGTCGAGATTGCTCTTGTCCATGAGGTCGCGGCCGAAGATCGTCGAGAGCGTGTACTGGTTGGACAGGTAGAAATAACCGAGGGCGGCGATCGTCAGATAGAGGTTGAGCGGATCGACGTCGGGCCGAAAGAGCCCCTCGGCCTTGCCGCGCCGGAGAAGGTCGGAAAGCTTGTCTATGAAGCTCGAATGCAGCTCCTTTAGACGCGTCGACTGACGCAGCCAGCGGGCCCGGTGCAGGTTCTCGGTGCCGAGGAGACTCAGGAATTCCGGATGTTCCAGGAAGTAGTCCCAGGTGAACATGGCAAGCTCGGCAATTCCCTGCTCGGGTTCCAAGTCGCTGAGATTAAGGGATTTTTCTGCCGTTCTTATCCCCACATAGGCCTCTTCCAGGACCGCGAGATAAAGCTGTTCCTTGTCGCCGAAGTAGTGGTAGAGCATGCGCTTGTTGATGCCGGCCCTCTCGGCGATGGAATCGACGCGGGCGCCGCCTATGCCGTTTTCGGCGAACTCCCGGGTCGCGGCGGCGAGGATCGAGGCACGCGTGCGCTCGGGGTCGCGCTGAAGCGCCCGCTCCGCGCGCCCCCCGGACCCGCTCCTCCCTTTCGCCTCGCCTCTTATCTTGTCCATCACGCGCAACCTCCGCAACCTCTTGCCTTTAACGGCCTTCGGTGCAACTTTGTCAAAATAATTTACAAGCCAATGACAGTTCGGCACACAACTGCTTGACAGGATCACTGCTTCTCCATAACTTGTAACCAAATAGTTATTTGTTGCAAGAGGCCGGAACGTTGTGGAGGCGTTCCGAAGGGAGGAGGAACAGATGACGCATAAGATCAGCAGGCGAAACGTACTCGCGGGAGGGGCGGCACTTCTTTCGATGTCCGCACTAGGGCCCGCCTTTGCGCAGGAGGCGCGGCTGCGGGTGCTCTGGTGGGGTTCACAGGCACGTGCCGACCGCACGAACAAGGTCAATCAGCTCTTCCAGGAACAGAACGCGGGCGTCGCCATCAACGGCGAATTCCTCGGCTGGAGCGACTACTGGCCGCGGCTTGCGACCCAGGTCGCCGGGCGCAATGCGCCCGATATCATCCAGATGGACTATCGCTACATCGTCGAATATGCCCGGCGCGGCGCGCTCGCGCCTCTCGACGATTATCTCGGTTCCGTGCTCAAGGTCGAGGATTTCGACCAGGTGCAGATCAAGGGCGGCAGCGTCGAAGGCAAGCTCTACGGCATCAGCCTCGGCGCCAATTCGGCGGCGATGATGGTCAATGTCGCCGCTTTCGAGGAAGCCGGCATCGAACTTCCGACGCCGTCCACGACCTGGGAAGAGATGGCGCGGACGGGCGCCGAGATCACCAAGGCCGGCAAGCGCAAGGGTTTCTATGGCCTCTCCGACGGCAGCGCGGTCGAGCCGCTGTTCGAAAACTGGCTGCGCCAGCGCGGCAAGGCATTGTTCACCGCGGACGGCAAGATCGCCTATGATGCGAACGATGCGGCCGAATGGTTCGCCATGTGGCAGAAAATGCGCGAGGACAAGGCCTGCGTCCCGCCGGACATCCAGGCGCTCGACCAGTACAATGTGGAGACGAGCCCCCTATCGCTCGGCAAGGCGGCCGCTTCCTTCGCGCACTCCAATCAGTTCGTCGCCTATCAGGGCATAAACAAGGACAAACTGGCGCTGAGAAGCCACCCGCTGATCGACAAGGATGCGAAGGGCGGCCATTATCGCAAGCCGTCGATGTTCTTCTCGGTCTCGGCCCAGACCAAGGACCCGGAACTCGGCGCAAAATACGTCAACTTCTTCGTCAAGGACCCGAAAGCCGCCGAAATCCTGGGCGTCGAGCGCGGCGTACCGGAATCGGCAGCCGTACGCGAGAAACTGGCGTCGACGCTCGACGAGCTCGGCCGCGCCATGCTCGACTATGTCTCGGGCCTCGGAGCGCTTGCCGGCGATCTGCCGCCGCCGCCGCCCAGCGGTGCCGGCGAGGCGGAATTCGCTCTGCGCAACGTCGCCGAACAGGTCGGCTTCGGTCAGCTCGACGCCAAGCAAGGAGGCGAGACGCTGGTGAACGAGGTCAGCCAAATCCTTGCACGAGGTTAAGGAGGATGGCGGCCGTGCAGGACACCGCTGTCGCAGTCGGCACGGGCGCGTCATCGCGCCCGGCCGCACAGGGCCGCCTGGCCAGGACATGGGCAAGCCATGGAGCCGGCTACATGTTTCTGTTGCCATGGCTCATCGGCTTCTTCGGCCTGACGCTCGGGCCCGCCATCGCCTCGCTCTATCTTTCCTTCACCAATTTCGACCTGATCCGCGCGCCGGAATGGATCGGCACCGCCAATTACGTGCGCATCGCGACGGCGGACCCGAAATTCGCCGCGGCGATCAAGGTGACCTTTCTCTATGTCGTGCTTTCGGTGCCCTTCAAGCTCGCCTTCGCGCTGCTCGTCGCGATCCTTCTCGACCGCGGCGTCCGGGGGCTCACCGTCTATCGGGCGATCTTCTACCTGCCGTCGCTCCTTGGCGGCAGCGTCGCGATCGCCGTGCTCTGGCGACAGCTCTTCGCCGGCGACGGCCTGATCAACAGCCTGCTGGCCCAGTTCGGCATCGAGGGGCCGAGCTGGATCTCTCACCCGGACTATTCGATATGGACGCTCGTGGTCTTGAGCGTCTGGCAGTTCGGATCGCCGATGATCATCTTCCTTGCGGGCCTTCGGCAGATCCCGACGGACATGTACGAGGCGGCGAGCCTCGACGGGGCGTCCAAGTTCCGTCAGTTCTACAAGATCACGCTGCCGCTCTTGACGCCGGTGATCTTCTTCAACGCGGTCGTGCAGACGATCGACGCCTTCAAGGCCTTCACTCCCGCCTTCATCATTTCCGGCGGCACCGGCGGTCCGATCAATTCGACGCTGTTCTACACTCTTTACCTCTACCAGGAGGCCTTCGGTAATTTCCGCATGGGCTACGCCTCGGCGCTTGCCTGGATTCTCGTGCTGATCATCGGGCTGTTCACGGCCTTCTCGTTCCTCACCTCTCGCTACTGGGTGCACTACGATGACTGACGCGACCATGAGCTCGGTAACCGCCCCGCCGCCGGTCCCGACGGGCCGCCGCGGCCCTGTCGGATCGGTCCTCGTTCACGCCGCCCTGATCGCCGCCTCGATCGCCATGATCTATCCGCTCCTGTGGATGATCTCGGCATCGGTCAGGCCGGAGGACGAGATCTTCGCCTCCACGTCGCTTTGGCCCTCCTCGGTGGATTTCTCCTCCTATCTGCGCGGCTGGTTCGGGCTCGACGTCAGCTTCGGGCGGTTCTTCTGGAACTCGCTGGTCATCGCGGTCCTCACCGTCGTCGGCAATGTCGTCGCCTGCTCGCTCGCGGCCTATGCCTTCGCAAGGCTGCGCTTCGCGGGGCGGAATTTCTGGTTCGCGATCATGCTCGGCACGATGATGATCCCGTATCACGTGACGCTCATTCCCCAATATGTCCTCTTCCTCGATCTCGGCTGGGTGAACACATTCCTGCCGCTGGTGGTCCCGAAGTTTCTCGCCAGCGATGCCTTCTTCATCTTCCTCATGGTGCAGTTCTTCCGCGGAATCCCGCGCGAACTGGACGAAGCGGCGATGATGGACGGCTGCGGCGCCTGGCGCATCTACTGGAAGATCATGCTGCCGCTATCGCTTCCCGTTCTGGCGACGGCCGCCATCTTCTCCTTCATCTGGACCTGGGACGATTTCTTCGGGCCGCTGATCTACCTCAACGACATGAACAGCTACACGATCCAGCTCGGCTTGAGGACCTTCGTCGACTCGAGCAGCACCTCCGACTGGGGCGGGCTCTTCGCCATGTCGACGCTCTCGCTCGTGCCGGTGTTCTTCTTCTTCCTCTTCTTCCAGCGCCTTCTGATCGAGGGCATCGCCACCACCGGCATGAAGCGCTGAGCGACGGAGCTAGAAAATCATCATGGACGAACTGCGTTTCGCTGCCGTCGGGCTCAACCACAACCACATCTACGGCCAGGTCGACTGCCTGCTTCGGGCCGGCGCCCGCCTCGCCGGTTTCCACGAGAAGGACGATGCGCTGGCCGCGGAATTTTCCGCCGTCTACGCAGACGCCCCGCGCATCGCGACGGCAGAGGAAATCCTCGAGGACGAGAGCATCGGCCTCATCGTCTCGGCCGCCGTTTCGAGCGAGCGCGCGGAACTGGCGATCCGCGCCATGCAGCACGGCAAGGACGTGCTTGTCGACAAGCCGGGCATGACGAGCTTCGACCAGCTCGCCAAGCTGCGCCGGGTCCAGGCCGAGACGGGCCGCATCTTCTCGATCCTCTATTCGGAGCATTTCGAGAGCCCGGCCACGGTCAAGGCCGGCGAGCTCGTCGCCGCCGGCGCGATCGGCGAGGTGGTGCACATAGTCGGCCTCGGCCCGCACAGGCTGCGCCGCGGGACGCGGCCCGACTGGTTCTTCCGCCGCACGGACTATGGCGGCATCCTGACCGACATCGCATCGCACCAGTGCGAGCAGTTCCTGTTCTTCACCGGCGCCAACGACGCGACCGTGCTTTCGGCGAGCGTCGGCAACCGGAGCGTTCCCGACGCTCCCGAACTGCAGGATACGGGCAGCATCCACCTCTCGACCGGGCGGAGCACCGGCATGATCCATGTGAACTGGCTGACCCCGGAGGGAATGCCGACCTGGGGTGACGGCCGGCTCTTCATCGTCGGCACATCCGGAACGATCGAGGTCCGCAAGACGGTCGATCTCGCCGGGCGCGAAGGCGGCAACCACCTGTTTCTCGCGGACCGGAACGGCGTCGAACATATCGACTGCTCCCGCGTCGACCTGCCCTTCGGGCGCCAGTTCCTCGCCGACATCCGCGACAGGACCGAAACCGCGATGCCGCAGGAGCGCTGCTTCAAGGCCATGGAGCTTGCGCTTCAGGCGCAGGCGATCGCCGAACAGAACGGGGACAGGAACTGACATGAGCGTGAAGACAGTCGCCATCATCGGCTGCGGCATCGGGCGTTCGCATATCGTCGAGGGCTATCAGCCGCACCCGGACAAGTTCCGAGTCCAGGCTCTCTGCGACCTCAACGAGGAACGGATGAACGAAGTGGGCGACGAATTCGGGATCGAGCAGCGGACCCGCCACTTCGAGGAACTTCTCGCCGACGATGGAATCGACATCATCGACATCTGCACCCCGCCAGGAATCCATCTCGAACAGGTGCTCGCGGCCCTTGCCGCCGGCAAGCATGTGGTCTGCGAAAAGCCGCTGACCGGATCGCTGAAGGGCGTCGATGCGATCATGGAAGCCGAGAAGCAGGCAAGTGGCGTGCTGATGCCGATCTTCCAGTATCGCTACGGCGACGGCATCGAGAAAGCCAAGCGCATCATCGAGGCGGGCATCGCGGGCAAGCCCTATGTCGGCTCGGTCGAGACTTTCTGGCTGCGCACGCCCGAATATTATTCCGTCCCCTGGAGGGGCAAGTGGGCGACGGAGCTCGGCGGCGTGCTCGTCACCCACGCGCTGCATCTGCACGATATGATGCTGCATCTTCTCGGCCCGGTGGCGCGCGTGTTCGGCCGGGTCGCGACCCGGGTCAACGACATCGAGGTCGAGGACTGCGCCTCCGCGAGCCTGCTCATGAAGAACGGCGCCTTCGTTTCGCTTTCCTGTACGCTCGGCTCTCAGGAGCAGATCAGCCGGCTCAGGCTGCATTTCGAGAACGTCACCTTCGAGAGCAGCCACGAACCTTATGCGCCGGGTAAGGATCCGTGGAAGATCATCGCGGCAAATGACGAAGTGCAGGCGCGCATAGACGAAGTGACCGGCGACTGGCGTCCGGTCTTGCCGCGCTTCACCACCCAGATGGCGCATTTCCACGATTTCCTGAGCGGCAGAGGACCCCTGCCCGTGACGACGCAGGATGCGCGCCGCGCGCTGGAACTGGTCACCGCGATCTATCAATCCGCCGATACCGGCCGCGAAATAGAGTTGCCGCTTGGGCCGGACAGCCCGAAATATGCCGATTGGCGTGCGAATACCCGATAAAGGGCTGCAGGGAGGAACTTTGACATGGCGACGAGCGTCGTTCTTCAGAAAGTCGAGAAGCGCTACGGCGCGCTCGACGTGATCCACGGCATCGACCTGACCATAGACCCCGGCGAGTTCGCCGTCTTCGTGGGTCCGTCCGGTTGCGGCAAGTCGACGCTGCTCAGAATGATCGCCGGACTGGAGGAGATTTCCGGCGGCACCCTGATGCTCGACAGCGACCGGATGAACGAAGTGGCACCCGCCAGGCGCGGCATTGCGATGGTGTTCCAGTCCTATGCGCTCTATCCGCACATGTCGGTCTACAAGAACCTCGCTTTCGGCCTCGAAACGGCCGGCTTCAAGAAGGCCGAAATCGAGCCGAAGGTGCGCCGGGCGGCCGAGATCCTGCAGATCGAAAAGCTGCTCGACCGCAAGCCGAAGGCGCTCTCCGGCGGTCAGCGGCAGCGCGTGGCGATCGGCCGCGCGATCGTGCGCGAGCCGCGGATCTTCCTCTTCGACGAGCCGCTTTCCAACCTCGACGCCGAACTCCGCGTGCAGATGCGCGTGGAGATCTCAAGGCTTCATCGGGACCTCGGCAACACCATGATCTATGTGACGCACGATCAGGTGGAGGCCATGACCATGGCCGACAAGATCGTCGTCCTGAATTCCGGCCGGATCGAGCAGGTGGGCGCACCGCTCGATCTCTACAACAATCCCGTCAACCGCTTCGTCGCCGGCTTCATCGGCAGCCCCAAGATGAATTTCCTCAAGGCGCGGATCGCGGACGTCACCGGAAGCGAAACGGCGATCGAGGTCTGCGGCGGAACGATCCGCCTCCCCCGTCGCCTGAACGGTGCGACACAGGGGCAGGACGTCACATTCGGCATCCGGCCGGAGCACCTTTCCGCGCGCGAGGGCGGTATCGAGCTCGCTTCGGTCAATGTCGAGATCGTCGAGAATCTCGGCGGCGAAACCATGCTCTACGGGATCACGCTGGATCGCCAGCAGCTGACCGTCGCGCTGGAGGGGCAGCAGAAGGTCGAGCGGGGCTCCAATCTCGCCGTCCACTTCGACCCGTCGCGCTGCCACGTCTTCGGCGCCGACGGAAGGGCCATGCGATGAAACTGTTCTACAGCCGTAATCCCAACCCGAGGCTTGCCGTCGCGGTGGCACGCCATCTCGCAGCCGAGGTTGAGTTCGAATTCGCCTCACCTTTCGCGCCGGGGCAGGCGGAGCGGTTTCGGCCGCTCAACCCCAACCTTTCGCTGCCGATACTCGTGGAGGCCGGAAAAAGCCTTTGGGAGGCCGACGCGATCGCCTGCCGGCTTTCACGCCAGGTGCAATCGGATTTCTGGCGCATGGGCGACGACGAACCCGACATGGTCCGATGGATCAGCTGGGGCAAGGAAAACTTCGTAAGAGCTTGCGACATGGTGCAGTTCGAGCGCGGCACGAAGCAGCGCTATGGGCTCGGCCCGATCGACCAACTGCTGGTCGAGGAGGGGTTGAGCAGGTTCCGTACGGCAGCGGCGATACTCGACATGGAGCTTTCCGGGCGGAACTGGCTGGTCGGAGACGCCGTATCCCATGCGGATTTCCGAATGGCGAGCTTTCTGCCCTTCAACGATGCCGCCCGACTGCCGCTTGGCGATTATCCCAACATCTGCCGCTGGAATGACCGGCTCGAGGAGATCGATGCCTGGCGCGATCCCTTCAGGGGTCTGGATGCGCCCGAACTGCCGCCGATTCCGGAGCGCTGATCAGACCGCAGACGCCAGCCTCAAATCCGGCGATCGTCGAAGCGGTGGACGGCCACACCCGCCACGGGACTTCTTGCGGCGAAAATGCCGCCGGAGCGGTTTTTCTCGCCGATGCCCGCAGGCCGCAGCGACGTGACGAGAAGCGTCTTCAGGTCCGGTCCGGCGAAGCAGGGCATGGTCGGCGCCGGCACCGGAAAGCGATGCGTCCCGACAAGGCGACCCTCGGGCGAGAAGCGATTGACGACGCCCGCCGACACGCCGGCGCTCCAGTAATGGGCTTCCGCGTCGGTTGCGGCTCCGTCCGGTCGGCCGCTCGCCTCATCCAGGCTTGCCAGCCGCCTGCGCCCGGAAAGCGCGCCCGTTGCGGGGTCGAACTGCCAGCGGTCGATCCAGGCGCCGCGCGAATCCGAGTGGAACAGAAGAGTACCGTCGCCGCTCCAGGCAAGGCCGTTGGAGCAGACGATGCCTTCCACCTTGCGTTCCACCGCGCCGTCCGGCGAGACGCGGTAGAGCGACGCGACGGGCCGGCGGTCGGGCACATCGTGCATCGTCCCCACCCAGAAGGCGCCGTCCGGTCCGACCTTGCCGTCGTTGAGGCGCGTATCAGCAACGTCCGGCTCGATCGCGGCGATTTCCCTGGTGATCGCGCCGACATCGGGATCGAACAGAACCACGCGATCGCGCTGCGCCAGCACGAGGCGTCCGGAGCGCGCAAGGCCGGCGCTGCAGGCGCCGCCCTCGACGGTCCATTCGACGTGGCCGGCGCCCGAAAGCTCGACGCGATGAAGGGCGCTGCGGCCGATATCGACGAAGAACAGGCAGTTCCGGTGCTCATCGAAAACCGGGCTTTCGGCGACGTCGCAACGCGATTCCAGAAGACACTCAAATGTTAAATCGAAAGACATGTTTGACACCATGGGCCCGGGCCGCTGCCAGAAGAAACGCGCCCAGAGGCGCTTAAACTCCCGTTTTTGAATTCGCTGCCGCCGTTGCCAGCTCTATCATTGCTCTTGCCCTCGCTCAACTTGTAAAATAAAAATACAAGAAACCGGCCGGGAAATCTGCATGAAAACGCCCCTCGTAACCGCGACCCTGAAGGCCTGCCGCTCGGCGCGGCGCGCCGCGGCAGCGTGTCGCCCGAAGGCGGAGAGCGAGGCCGCAATGGTCGAGCCGGCTACCGGCGAGCGCTTGAAGTGGATCGGAGCATGACCGGATCAGAGATCGCCATGGGAGCCGGTGATACGGGCGCGCGATTCCGTCAGATGGTAGCGCATGTACAGGCGGGCGAGATCCCGGTTCTGGCCCGAAACGGCGGAGTAGATCTTGCGGTGTTCTTCGAGGACACGGCGGCGGCGGTCATCGGAGCCCTGCCGCGTCAGGCCGAGCGCCATGCGCATCGAGCCGCTGAGAATGTCACGCAGCTCTTCCAGAAGGCGTGGAAAAAGTTCGTTGCCCGCAGCTTCCGCTACCGCGTGGTGAAAGGCGAAGTCCTCTTCCCATCCGGTTTCCCCGCGCGCGAAGGCGCCTTCCAGCGCCGCCAGCGCCTCGCCGATCTGGTTGAGCTGAGCCTTGGTCCGGCGCATCGCGGCAAGCCCCGCGCATTCCGTCTCGAGCGCGAGCCGGGGCTCGAAAGCCCTG
This sequence comes from Sinorhizobium sp. GQ132, assembly GCF_059758575.1. Classification (NCBI taxonomy): domain Bacteria; kingdom Pseudomonadati; phylum Pseudomonadota; class Alphaproteobacteria; order Hyphomicrobiales; family Rhizobiaceae; genus Sinorhizobium; species Sinorhizobium sp. GQ132. The sequence goes on from NZ_JCAXDX010000004.1 coordinate 491,759, forward strand.
AGATAGATCGCGATCTCGGCCGAGGCGGCGAGACTGGTGAGCTTGTCGGACGGACGCGATTTCACGAAGGTGCCGATGCCCTGGCGCGAAACCACGAGGCCGTCGGCCTGCAGCCGCATCAGCGCCTCTCGCACGACCGGACGGGAAACCTGAAAGTCGCGGCAGATATGCGCTTCGGACGGCAGCTTGGCCCCCTCGGCCATCTGGCCGCTGGCGATCTGCTCGAGAATCTGCCCGTAGAGAACATCGGCAAGCCGCTCCCGCCGCGCCGGTTTCAGTTTCAACGTTACGTCGTTCAAGGGTCTGCCTTCACCTGTCATTTTTCTGTACAGGCGCAATCTAGCCGACCCACCCGCAAATGCAAAGGAGGCTGCCGATGACCGGGCGCAAGAAGCCGGAGGAATTTCGAAGCTTTCGCTGGTTCGGCGTCAAGGACCTTCGCGCCTTCGGTCACAGATCCCGCCTTTATCAGATGGGCTACGACCATGCGGAACTCGCAAACAAGCCCGTCATCGCGATCATCAATACCTGGAGCGACATCAATCCGTGCCACGCGCATCTGAGGACTCGGGCGGAGGAGGTCAAGCGCGGCGTCTGGCAGGCGGGCGGCTTCCCGATCGAGCTGCCGGCCATGTCGCTGGCAGAGACCTATGTGAAGCCGACGACGATGCTCTACCGCAACTTCCTGGCGATGGAAGTGGAGGAGCTCATCCGCTCGCATCCGGTCGACGGCGTCGTACTGCTTGCCGGCTGCGACAAGACCACGCCGGGAACGATCATGGGAGCGATCCAGGTCGACCTGCCGACGATCTTCGTGCCGGCCGGGCCGATGCTGCGCGGCAATTATCGCGGCCGGATGCTGGGTTCCGGATCGGACGTCTGGAAATACTGGGCGGAAAAGGAAGCCGGCCGCATCACCGAGAACGAATGGAGCGAAATGGAGCGCGGTATCGCCCGCTCCTTCGGCACCTGCATGACGATGGGCACGGCCTCGACCATGACGGCGCTGGCCGACACGCTGGGGCTTTCCCTGCCCGGCGCCTCCGCCATCCCCGCGGCGGATGCCGGCCATGCGCGAATGGCTGCGCTTTCCGGCGCGCGCATCGTCGAGATGGTCTTCGAGGACCTGAAGCCGTCCGACATCATGACGGCGCAGGCATTCGAGAATGCGCTCGCGGTGCACATGGCGATGGCCGGCTCGACCAATGCGATGATCCATCTTATCGCGATCGCGCGGCGCTGCGGCGTTCCTCTGACGCTCGATGATTTCGATCGCGTATCGGCCCAAGTCCCTGTTCTCTGCAACATCCGGCCGACCGGTGAATTCCTGATGGAGGACTTCTACTATGCCGGCGGTCTGATCGCGCTCTGGAAACAATTGAAGCCGCTCCTGCACACCGGGGAACGCAATGTGATCGGCACGATCGGCGGCGCTCTCGACGAGGCCGAAGTCCATCTGCCGGAGGTGATCCGCCCGCTGGACAGGCCGGTTGCCGCGCGCGGCGGCACGGCAATTCTCAAAGGCAACCTCGCGCCGCAGGGCTGCGTGATGAAGCCCGCGGCCGCCGACCCTGCCCTCCTCGAACACCGCGGTCCGGCCCTCGTCTTCGACGATTACGACGCGATGATGAGAGCGGTGAACGACGAGGATCTCGACGTCACAGCCGACACGGTGATGATCCTGCGCAATGCCGGTCCGGTCGGCGGACCGGGCATGCCGGAATGGGGCATGCTGCCGATCCCGAAGAAGCTTTTGAAAGAGGGCGTGCGCGACATGGTGCGCATTTCCGACGCCCGGATGAGCGGCACCAGCTACGGCGCCTGCATCCTCCACGTGGCGCCGGAGGCCTATGTCGGCGGCCCGCTGGCAGCGGTCCGCAACGGCGACATCATCGCGCTCGACGTCGATCGCCGCACGATCACGCTCGAGGTCGATCAGGCCGAGATCGAACGCCGGCTCGCCGAATGGAGGCCGCCGGAGCGCGATTATTCGAGGGGCTATCTGAAGATGCATGCGGAGAATATCCAGCAGGCACCGGAAGGCTGCGACTTCACCTTCCTGCAATCGCCCCATAAGCTGCCCGAACCCGAGATTCATTGATCACCGTGACGACTGGTCATTGGAGCCGAAGTCATCACGATCCGTGCGAAGCAGGTTGTACGCATGACGACGCGACTATTGATAACCGGGGCCGCAGGCGGCCTCGGCCGCTATGCCCGCGAGGGACTGAAGGGCTGCGCCGATGTTCTGCGCCTTTCGGATGTCGCCACGCTTTTTCCCGCCGGAGAGGGCGAGGAAGTCGTGCATTGCGACCTCGCCGAGCGCGAGACGGTCGACCGACTCGTGCGCGGCTGCGATGCGATCCTGCATCTCGGTGCGATCTCGGTGGAGTCCGACTTCGACGCTCTTCTTCAGGCCAACATCCTCGGCACCTACAATCTCTACGAGGCCGCGCGAAAGGCCGGCGTGAACCGCGTTCTCTTTGCCAGCACCAACCATGTGACCGGCTTCCATCCCGTCGGCGAGACGCTCGACCACCTGTCGCCGCGGCGGCCGGACAGCCTTTACGGCGTGAGCAAGTGCTTCGGCGAGGATCTTTCCCGGCTCTATTTCGACAAATACGGCATGGAAACCGCCTGCCTCAGGATCGGCAGCTGCTTTGCCGAACCCACGAACCGCCGCATGCTCTCCACCTGGCTGAGCCCGCGCGACTTCCTGGCGCTTGTGCGCAGGCTTCTCGATGCCCCGAAAATCGGCCATCTGGTGCTCTATGGCGTCTCCGCCAACCGCGACGTCTGGTGGTCGAACGGGCATGCGGATTTCCTCGGCTGGCGCCCGCAGGACAGCAGCGAACCTTACCGGCACGCGATTGAAGAGCGTGAGGAGGCGCTTTCGGACGGCGTGCGCTATCAGGGCGGGCGTCATGCGGCGGCGAAGTTGCCGGGTTAACGCAACCGGTCCGCAAGACCACGGTTCTCCATCCCCGCCGCTGCTCGGCATTGCCCTGGCGCGGCACCGCCATAGATTCTGCAGCGGCAGCTTCGGCAGCTCGTTGCGCCGTCGCTATCCGAGCTCTCGCTTCAGGAGGAATACATGACTTCCCCCAGGACGGCAGGTGACGTTTCCGGCCAAAATCCATTATCCGCCAATCCGCTCTCCGCAGATGAACTTCGGCGGATGGACGCCTACTGGCGGGCGTCGAACTATCTCTCCGTCGGCCAGATCTACCTCCTCGACAATCCGCTTCTCAGCGAGCCGCTGAAGCGGGAGCACATCAAACCGCGGCTTCTCGGCCATTGGGGTACGTCGCCGGGCCTAAACATGCTCTATGTCCACCTGAACCGGGTGATCAAGCGCGACGATCTCGAGATGATGTATGTCATCGGGCCCGGGCATGGCGGGCCCTCGCTCGTCGCCCACGCCTATCTGGAGGGCACCTATAGCGAGGTCTATCCGGACATCAGCCAGGACGCCGAGGGCCTGCGGAAGCTGTTCAAGCAGTTCAGCTTCCCCGGCGGCATCCCGAGCCATGTCGCGCCGGAAACGCCGGGCAGCATTCACGAGGGCGGTGAGCTCGGCTATGCGTTGAGCCATGCCTACGGTGCCGCCTTCGACAATCCGGAGCTGATCGTCGCCTGCGTCGTGGGCGACGGGGAAGCCGAAACGGGTCCGCTCGCGACGGGCTGGCACGGCAACAAGTTCCTGAACCCGGCGCGCGACGGGTGCGTCCTGCCCATCCTGCACCTCAACGGATACAAGATCGCCAATCCCTGCTTTCTCGCACGCATTCCCAGAGAGGAGCTGCAGAAATTCTTCGAGGGCATGGGCTATGCGCCGCTTTTCGTCGAAGGTCATGACCCCGCAGACGTGCACCAGCAGCTGGCGGGCGCGCTCGATAGCGCGCTTGCCGATATCAGGCGCATTCGGGCCGACGCCCGGGTCAACGGAAATCTGAAACGCCCTGCCTGGCCGATGATCGTCTTCCGCACACCCAAGGGCTGGACCTGCCCGGCCGAGATCGACGGTAAGAAATGCGAGGGTTACTGGCGATCGCATCAGGTGCCGATGGGGGACATGGACAAGCCGGAGCATGTCCGCATCCTCGAAGGCTGGATGAAGAGCTATCGGCCGGAGGAGCTTTTCGACGGTGAAGGGCGGCTGATGGCGGAACTGGCGGAGCTTGCCCCAACGGGCCGCCGCCGGATGAGCGACAATCCGCATGCCAATGGCGGGCTGTTGCTGCGCGACCTGAAGATGCCCGACTTCCGCGATTATGCGGTTTCGATTCAGAGCCCCGGAACGGCCACGGCCGAATCGGCCCGCGTGATGGGCAGCTATCTGCGCGACGTGATGAAGCTCAACCTGAAGTCCGGGAACTTCCGCCTGTTCAGTCCGGACGAAAACAACTCGAACCGCTGGCAGGACGTGCTCGAAGTCACGGATCGCTGTTTCATGGCGGACATCTATCCGGAAGACGACCATTTGTCGCCGGACGGGCGGCTGATGGAGGTCCTGAGTGAGCATCAATGCCAGGGCTGGCTCGAAGGCTATCTGCTTACCGGACGCCACGGCTTCTTTTCCTGCTACGAAGCCTTCATTCACATCATCGACTCGATGTTCAACCAGCACGCCAAATGGCTGAAGGTCTGCAACGAAATCCCGTGGCGGCGCCCGATCGCTTCCTTGAACTATTTCCTGAGCTCGCATGTCTGGCGCCAGGACCATAACGGCTTCAGCCATCAAGATCCGGGCTTCATCGACCACGTGGTCAACAAGAAGGCGGACATCATCCGCGTCTATCTGCCGCCGGACGCCAATACGCTGCTGTCGGTGACGGACCATTGCCTGAGGAGCCGCAACTACATCAACGTCGTCGTTGCCGGCAAGCAGCCCTCTCCGCAATGGCTAACCATGGACCAGGCGGTGAAGCATTGCACCGAAGGCCTCGGCATCTGGGAATGGGCCAGCAACGACAAAGGCTGCGAGCCGGACGTGGTCATGGCATGCTGCGGCGATGTTCCGACGCTGGAGACGCTTGCCGCAGTGCAATTGCTGCGCGAGCACCTGCCGGAATTGAAGGTGCGGGTGATCAACGTGGTCAATCTGATGAAGCTGCAGCCGTCGGGGGAGCACCCGCACGGCCTGCCGGACCGCGACTTCGACGCCCTGTTCACCAAGGACAAGCCGATCATCTTCGCCTTCCATGGCTATCCCTGGCTGATCCACCGCCTCACCTATCGCCGCACGAACCATGCCAATCTGCATGTCCGCGGCTACAAGGAAGAGGGGACGACGACGACGCCCTTCGACATGGTGGTGCTCAACCATCTGGACCGGTTCCATCTGGTCGAGGACGTCATCGACCGGCTGCCGCAACTCGGCGCCCGCGCCGCATATTTCAAGCAGGCGATCCACGAGCGGCTGATCGACCACAAGCACCATATCGAAAAATACGGCGAGGACATGCCGGCGATCAGTGGCTGGAAATGGGGCGGCGGCAGCGCCGGGACGGCACAGGGAACATCGACCGAAGGCGACAATGTCTGAGAGACGCACTTCCGCGGCCGGACCTACCATCACGAAAGGCCCGCCGAAGCGGGCCTATTTCCGTGTTTCGATCACGGGTCCGATGCAGAGCGTGCCTCTGATGCGATGGGCGGTAATGGCGGGTTGGAGCAAGCCGGTCTCGGCCTCTATCGGCCTCAGCCCATCCGCTCCGACGCGTAGGAACCCGGGCTCGGCGGGAAGACGACGACGCGGTTGCCGTTGATGAAGCAGCGGTGGTGGATATGGGCGTGCACGGCGCGGGCCAGCACCTGGCTTTCGACGTCGCGGCCGATCGAGACGTAGTCGTCGGCTGACTGCGCATGGGTGATGCGGGCGATATCCTGCTCGATGATCGGTCCCTCGTCGAGATCGGCGGTGACGTAATGCGCCGTCGCGCCGATCAGCTTCACGCCGCGCTCATAGGCCTGCTTGTAGGGGTTCGCCCCCTTGAACGAGGGCAGGAAGGAGTGGTGGATGTTGATGATCTTCCCCGACATCTTCTTGCAGAGCGCATCGGAAAGCACCTGCATGTAGCGGGCAAGAACGATCAGCTCGGCGCCGGTCTGCTCGACGACGTCCATCAGCTGGGCTTCGGCCTTGGGCTTATTCTCCTTCGTCACCTTGATGCAGTGGAAGGGGATGTCGTGGTTGACGACCACCTTCTGGTAGTCGAAGTGGTTGGAGACGACCCCGACGATGTCGATCGGCAAGGCGCCGATCTTCCAGCGGTAGAGAAGATCGTTCAGGCAATGGCCGAAGCGCGACACCATGAGCAACACCTTCATGCGCTCGGACTGTTCGTGGAGCGCCGTCTCCATCTCGAACTTCGAGGCAATCGGTTTCAGCCCTTCCTTGAGAGCCGCAAGGCCAACCCGCTCCTCCGAGATGAAGCTGGTGCGCATGAAGAACTTGCCGGTACCCAGATCGTCGAACTGCGAGCTGTCGGCGATATTGCAGCCCTGCTCGGCCAGATATCCCGATAGCGCCGCAACCACGCCGCGCGTCGACTTGCAGGATACGGTCAGAACGAAATTCTGCATCTTCATTTCTCTCCCCTCGCCGTTGGTAGCGCGCACGGGTGTTGCCGACGCCGCAAATTGCTACCAGAGCAGATCGATGGAATCAATCTTCAGGAATATATATTTCTCCTCAGGCAACTTTTGCTTTCGCAGCTTGGCGGGAAATCGCGCGTAGGCGAAAAGGGATGAGCAGAAGCTTTCCTCAGTCCTCTCCGCGGCCGCGCGGATAGGAAATGATCGACAGATACCGGATCGGCAGCGTGGTCAGTTCTTCCGGCCCGTGCGGCGCGTCGGCGTCGAAGAACAGACTATCCCCCGGAGTCATGCGGTAAAGATTGTTGCCATGCCGGTAAACCACCTCGCCTTCCAGCATGTAGAGGAACTCCAGACCATCGTGTTGAAACGTCGGAAAGACGTCCGAGTCTTCGGTCAGCGTGATGAGATAAGGCTCGACGACGACGCCGGAGGTGTTCGATCCGATATGGCCGAGGAGGTTGTACTGGTGGCCGGCGCGGGTGCCGCGCCGCTCGACGTCGACGCCTTCCCCCGCTTTGACGAACACGGCGCTATGCTCCTCCTCGAAACGGCGGAAGAAGGCGGTGATCGGCACGCCGAGCGCCCGGGACAGCGTCTGCAAAGTCGTGAGCGACGGCGATGTGTTGCCATTCTCGATCTTCGACAGCATGCCGACCGAAATATCGGTGGCGGAGGCGACGTCGGCGACTGTAATGCCGAGCTTCTTGCGGAAGGCACGCACCTCATGACCGATCGCGACTTCCAGCACCTTTTCACGAGTATCGCGGATGGCATGCGGATCCTGAGTGAGCGGCGTGACACGCGCCAATTCTGCCGCCGTCTTGCGCGCGCCGTCGGCGCCCACGGACCCCTTGCCGTTCTTCTTCGAGTTCCGATGTTTTTCCGCGTTTTCCCTGCCCATGCCCATCTCGCCTTGTTTTTACTGATAGTAAATATTTCTGGGTCTTCCACAACGCCATAAGCGCGCGGCCGAGGAAGTATTCTGCCCTGAGTAGAAGATCAACTCTCGCTGCAGCCTATGCCTGCTCCGGCGATGTGTTGCGCTTAACGGGGCGTGACCGCGAACACGCTGGAATGCGCCCGCGCGTCCATCAGCCCCCCGCCTCACTGTCGCTCGATCGCCCGGGCCCGGCTCGGTCGGGACGGCGTCACTTGACAGTGGTCTCGCTTTGCCTGACATTCCTGTTAGGCAAATATTTTTTCTAAGCAGAAAAAGGCCGGCTCCCGGCACCGAAATTATAAGGAACGAAAAACTACCCGGAGGAAGAACCATTGGAGGAGGAAAGCGAATGGAAGCGACACTAAGCAAGCTTGGCGAGGATGCGAGCTTCAGCCAGCGTATCGATGCAATGCACAGACGTGACCGCGTCTGCCTTACGGCCTTCGTCGTGGTCCTATGGTGCACCCTGCTCTTCGCGCTGTTTACCGTTTGGCCCTACATCGCAACGCCGGCCATCGCCGTCATCCTGACGGTCGCCTGCGGCCTGGTGCTGCTCTTCAACACAGCCGCCATCATTGCCATGCTGCGCCATTACGAAGAAGACAAGCACTTCATCTACAGCCTCGATCTCAAGCATCTCGACGAGATGCGCCCGCAAAGCCGCTAGGAGGTATCATGGCATACGAACCTCCGAAACAGAGCTTTGCAGGCCAGATCTTCGACGTGATCACGTTGCTGGTGCTGACCATCGGAGCCCTCTACATACCGCTCTATCTTGGCCTTGCGGGCGCGGCCAAGGTGCCCAATCCGATCCCCGATCCGACCTGGGAAGCGCTCGGCCAGAACGCCACCGAGCAGCAGCAGTGGGCCGCGCTCGGCATCACCGATCCGGCGGCCGCCAACGACATCATCACCGCGCGCTTCGACTATAGCTTCAGTTGGGCCTCGCTCGTCGTCATGGCCGTGCTCGTCATCGGTTACTTCGTGATGGTGGTCCGGCTTTCCGACAGGGAGTACCGCGAAGTGATCGAAGAACGCTTCGGCACGAAACGACGCTAGGGAGGCGGCGGCCATGTGGGACATACTCGAATACGCGGCCTGGGCGCTTTCGGCGCTGTTCGGCGTGCTGATGCTCGCCGATCTCGTTCGCATCGACACCACGTACGACAACGAACTGCTGATCTCCTCTCGCGAAGGCGAGATCGAGGCGACGGCAGAGCGCCACGAGATCTGAGGGGAGGACGGCAAATGGACGATACTACATCCGCCGTAGCCGAGCCGGACCGGCTGCGCCTGCTGAGGGTGCTCGGGCCTGCGCACGTCTGGGCACTCGGCGTCGGCATCGTGCTCGTCGGCGAATATATGGGCTGGAATTTCTCGGTGGGCAAAGGCGGCATGATCGCCGGCCTGTTGGCCTGCTGGGTGGCCGGCCTGCTCTACACCTGCGTCGCCATGATCGACTCGGAAGTGACTTCGACGGTCGCCGCGGCCGGCGGGCAGTACGCTCAGGCCAAGCACATCGTCGGCCCGCTGATGGCCTTCAATGTCGGCCTCTTCCTTGTGATGGCTTATACCATGCTCGAAGCCGCCAACGCCATCACCGTCGGCTTCCTGCTCGACACCGTGGCCGGAATGCAGGGCCAGGCCGGGCTCAACCAGCAACCCTTCATCGTTCTCGCCATCATGTTCCTGGCGTGGCTCAACTATCGCGGCGTGCTCGCGACCCTGACCTTCAACCTGGTGATCACCGCCATCGCCTTCCTTGCGATCGTGGCGTTGTTCGTATCGGTGCAGTTCGGCGCCTCGGCGGTGCCGCTCGATTTTTCGGCCATCACCTCGGATCCGCTACCCTATGGCTGGGTGGGCATCGTGGCATCGCTGCATTTCGGGCTCTGGTACTATCTCGGTATCGAGGGTACTTGCCAGGCGGCCGAGGAGGTGCGCTCTCCTGCCCGCTCGCTTCCCTACGGCACGATGGCCGGCATCATGACGCTGCTGATCGCGGCCACCATGACCTGGTATATCTGCTCCGGCCTGATGCCGTGGGAATATCTCGGCCAGGCCGGCACGCCTTTGTTCGACGCCGCCCGCGTCACCGGCAGCACCGGACTGATGGTCCTGCTTTTCGTCGGCACGGCATTCGCCACGCTCGCCTCCGCCAACGGCTGCATCAACGACGCTTCCCGCGCCTGGTTCTCGATGAGCCGTGACCGTTATCTGCCAAGCTGGTTCGGGGCCGTCCATCCGGTCTACCGCACGCCCTATCGAGCGATCGTATTCCTGGTCCCGATCGCGCTTATCTTCGCGCTCGGCGCCCCGCTCGATCAGGTCGTGACCTTCTCGATCCTGTCGGGCCTGCTCGGCTACACCTTCATGACCTTCAACATGGTGATGTTCCGAAACAAGTGGCCGCTCGGCAAGATCAAGCGCGGCTACGTGCACCCGTTTCATCCGCTACCCACGGTCGTGTTGCTCATTCTGTGCTCGACCGCCTATTTCGCCGTGTTCCTGGGCTACGGCACGCAGCTCAGCGCGATGATGTGCTTCTACATCGTGGCTTCGCTGTGGTTTCACTTCCGGCGCTACAAGTTCGTACGCCGCGGCGATCAGTTCACGATGCCGTGGCCAAAGCCACAAGGCTATTGATCGGGTCGGGCCGGCGGCGCCTGCGAGCCGCCGGCCTTCAAGGGGCGCGCACTGCCCGTTCGGCGCGCGCCGCCCGCCCTCACGAAACTGTCCGGAGCGCTTCCCGCGCAGAAGCCGGCGACCAAGCCAGGGCGATCGTATGATCACCACAATTGCCTTCTCTGCCTTCGCAATAGCTTCCGGCGTATGGATGAGCGTTCGCGCGGTCCGCGACCACCGGGCCGCCATTACCGAGCGCCGCGGCCTCCTGGACGAAGCGGCGCGGCACTTTCCGGGCGCCCGCATTACCCACGGCGCAGATCATTTTCCGATCCTCGCCGGCAGGCTGGACGACGGGCGGCAGGTACGGGTCGAACTCGTCCCCGACACGCTGGTCTGCCGACGATTGCCGCAACTGTGGCTGAAGCTCACCCTGCTCGAAACCAGCCCCTGTGCCAGGCCGAAGATCGGTGCGCTGGCGCGGCCGACCGGCGCCGAATTCTACTCGCTCGTGCACGAGATGCCGCATCTGTTGATCCCGCCGCCCAGCGACGCCGCCCTCCTGATGCGCGGCGACGGCAATGCTTCGCGTCGGCAGGTCGAACGCGCCGCAGCCATGTTCGGCAAGCTGTTCGCCGATCCCACGCTCAAGGAGGCCGCGATTACTCCACGCGGCGTGCGGCTGGTCCGCCAGGCGGCTCAGGGGCAACGCGGCGCCCATCTGCTGTTGCGGCAGGCGCAGTTTTCAATCACGGCCATCGCGCCCGAGACGATACGCCGGACGATCGCCGAAGCAGAGGCCCTGAGCGGCTCGCTGGCGGACGATGAGCCCGTTTATTCGCTGCCGCCGTCGGCGGGGGCGATCCCAGAAGGTATTCAACGGTTTTCGGACCGGGAGTGCGCAGTTTCAAAGTGCTGAGGAGGCCGCCGTGGCCAAGCCGATCAATCCCTATCTCGTGCTGGTATTGGCCACGGTGTTGCCCGGGGCCGGCCATGTTGCCCTGCGCGATGCGGCTCGGGGCCTGGCCTTCGCTTTTTTCGTCGTTTTCTTTTCGGTGATCACCTACATGACGACGCCACCGGACCGCTCCTTCATCGGGCGGCATGCAGGCGGCATTTTCGTCTGGGCCCTGTCGATCCCCGACGCCTACCGCCGTGCGCGCATCCGCACGGTGATGGCCCGGAAGAGCTGAAGCGACCTGCAGGTCACGGCCGGGACGTCGGCCGAGGCGTTTCCAAGATCGTTTCACTGTCTTTCAACAACGAAACGATCCGGTTCTTTTAAGCTGACGGACAAGCCCTGGTGCTACACGTCGAGCGTGGTCTGGTGCTCCCATTCGGTGAATTGCGAGCAATAGGTGTTCCACTCGCCCTGTTTCAGCTTCAGATAGGCGGCGGAGAACTCGCGTCCCAAGGCCTCCTGCAGCTCCTCGTCCCGATTGTATTCCCGCAATGCGTCGAGCAGGTTCAGCGGAAGCTTCGGCGCGTCGGTTACCTTATGGCCGTCCTTGTACATGTCGATGTCGTAGTGACGGCCGGGATCGGCCTTGGAGCGAACGCCCGAAAGGCCGGCCGCAATGATGATCGCCTGCAGGAGGTAGGGATTGACGGCGCCGTCCGGAAGGCGCAGCTCGAAACGGCCGGGGCCGGGAACGCGCACCATGTGGGTGCGGTTGTTGCCGGTCCAGGTCACCGAATTGGGCGCCCAGGTCGCGCCGGAGATCGTGCGCGGCGCGTTGATCCGCTTGTAGGAGTTGACCGTCGGATTGGTAACCGCGGCGAGCGCGCTTGCATGTTTCATGATGCCGCCCAGGAAGTGGCGTCCCTCGGCTGAAAGGCCGAACTCCGCTTTGCTGTCGGCAAAGGCATTCACTTCGCCTTCCAGGTCCCAGACCGAAATGTGGCAATGGCAACCGTTGCCCGTCAGACCCTTGAACGGCTTCGGCATGAAGGTCGCGCGCAACCCGTGCTTCTCGGCGACCGACTTCACCATGAACTTGAAAAAGGAGTGCTTGTCGGCGGTCCGGAGCGCGTCGTCATACTCCCAGTTCATCTCGAACTGGCCGTTCGCATCCTCATGGTCGTTCTGGTAGGGCTTCCATCCGAGTTCCAGCATGTAGTCGCAGATTTCGGCGATCACGTCGTAGCGGCGCATGATCGCCTGCTGGTCATAGCAAGGCTTTTCCGCCGTATCGAACGTGTCGGAAATCTTCGATCCGTCCGGCGAGATCAGGAAGAACTCCGGTTCGACGCCGGTCTTGACGCGAAGACCTTCCTGGGCGGCCTGAGCGACGAGCTTCTTCAGCACCACGCGCGGTGCCTGTTCCACGGGCGCGTCGTCCATGACGCAGTCTGCCGCCACCCAGGCGACATCCTTCTTCCAGGGGAGTTGGATGGCCGCGGACGCATCCGGGAGAGCGAAGAGATCGGGATGTGCAGGCGTGAGATCGAACCAGGTGGCAAAGCCTGCGAAGCCCGCGCCGCCCTTCTGCATGTCGGCGATCGCCTCTGCGGGAACCAGTTTGGCGCGCTGCCCGCCGAAGAGATCGGTGTAGCTGATCATGAAATATTTGACGCCCTTTTCGCGGGCGAATGTGGAGAGATCCAGTGTCACTTTGTTCCCCTTTTGGATTCCGACACTCAATTTCAAACGAAAGGGCCGCACCCTCTCAAGTGCGGCCCTTAACCCTTTCATTCAAAAGGTACCTTTGCCAGGATACCAGCTCGTTCCCGCGAGCGGCACCTGGGCCATGGCTGCGGCTTCCATCGTCAGCGCGCACAGATCCTCCGGCTCGAGATTGTGGAGGTGGTTCTTGCCGCAGGCACGGGCGATGGTCTGTGCTTCGAGCGTCATCACCTTCAGATAGTTGGCCAGCCGCCGGCCGGCGGCGACCGGGTCGAGGCGCTTCATCAGTTCGGGGTCCTGCGTCGTGATGCCGGCGGGGTCCTTGCCCTCGTGCCAGTCGTCATAGGCGCCGGCCGTCGTGCCGAGCTTCTGGTATTCTTCTTCCCAGTGGGGGTCGTTGTCGCCGATGGCGACCAGCGCCGCGGTACCGATGGCCACCGCGTCGGCTCCAAGCGCCAGCGCCTTGGCGACGTCCGCGCCGGAGCGGATACCCCCGGACACGACGAGCTGTACCTTGCGGTGCATGCCGAGATCCTGGAGCGCCTGGACGGCCGGCCGAATGCAGGCAAGCGTCGGCATGCCGACATTCTCGATGAAGACGTCCTGCGTCGCCGCGGTCCCGCCCTGCATGCCGTCGAGCACGACGACATCCGCACCGGCTTTTACCGCGAGCGCCGTGTCGTAATAGGGCCGCGCACCGCCGACCTTGACGTAGATCGGCTTCTCCCAATCGGTAATCTCGCGCAATTCGAGAATTTTGATCTCGAGGTCGTCCGGCCCGGTCCAATCGGGATGACGGCAGGCCGAGCGCTGGTCGATGCCCTTCGGCAGGTTGCGCATGTTGGCGACCCTGTCGGAGATCTTCTGGCCGAGCAGCATGCCGCCGCCACCGGGCTTGGCCCCTTGCCCGACCACCACCTCGATCGCATCCGCGCGGCGCAGATCCCTCGGGTTCATGCCGTAACGCGACGGCAGGTACTGATAGACGAGCGTCTGAGAATGACCGCGCTCCTCATCCGTCATACCGCCGTCGCCGGTGGTGGTCGACGTTCCCGAAGCCGTCGCACCGCGTCCGAGTGCTTCCTTGGCGGGGCCGGAAAGCGCTCCGAAGCTCATGCCGGCGATGGTGATCGGAACCTTCAGATGGATCGGCTTCTTCGCGAAGCGCGTTCCCAGAACGACCGAGGTGTCGCACTTCTCGCGATAGCCTTCGAGCGGATAGCGCGAGATCGATGCACCGAGAAAGAGAAGGTCGTCGAAATGCGGAACCTTGCGCTTGGTCCCGGCGCCTCTGATATCATAAATGCCCGTCGCAGCCGCACGGCGGATTTCCGCAAGCGTATAGTCGTCGAAAGTCGCGGACTTGCGCGGCGGGGTATAGGGGTTGTGATAGCTCATACTGGTCCCTGCCTTTAATACGCGTCTGCGTTGTCGATGTTGAAATTGTAGAGCTTGCGGGCCGAGCCGTAGCGCTTGAACTCTTCCGGACGGACATCCTTGACATCGGCCTTTTCCAGGAGCTCGGCCAGCTTTTGCAGGTGCTCCGGACGCATCTCCTTCTCGATGCAATCGGCGCCGAGACTCTTGACCGTGCCGCGTACGAAGAGCTTGGCCTCGTAGAGGCTGTCACCCAAGGCATCGCCCGCGTCGCCGAGCACGACGAGGTGGCCCGACTGGCCCATGAAAGCCGACATATGGCCGATATTTCCGTGGACGACGATATCGATGCCCTTCATCGAGATGCCGCAGCGCGACGCCGCGTTGCCCTTAATCACAAGCAGGCCGCCGCGGCCGGTCGCGCCCGCATACTGGCTGGCATCGCCCTCGACGACCACTGTGCCGGACATCATGTTTTCCGCGACACCCGGGCCTGCCGAGCCATGGACCGTGACCGTTCCGCCGTCGTTCATGCCGGCGCAATAGTAGCCGACGGAGCCGTTCACATCGACCACGACGGGACCGTCGATCCCGACGGCGACCGCATGGCTTCCGCGCGGATTGGCGACTTCGAAGGACAGATCGTTCGAGCCCTGCTGAATATTATGGAGGGACCTATTGAGTTCACGCAGCGGCGTGGTGGCGAGATCAATAACAGGCATACTTGAAAAATCCTTGGAAAGGGGCCGAAATACCCGTCAGGCGGCCTTCTGATGGTCCCAGAAGTAAACGGTCGCCGGCTCCGGCTCCCAGATGCGCGCGCTCTCGATATCCGGCAGGTTCACCAGCGCCCGGTATTCGGAACCGAATGCGACATAGCGATCCGTTTCGGCCATGACCGCCGGCTTGCACGCGATCGGGTCACGCACGACGCCGAAGCCCGATTTGGTACCGACGACGAAGGTAAAGAAGCCGTCGAGGTCGTCGAGCGCGCCGGTCAGGGCCTGTCCGAGATCCTTGCCCTTGGCCATTTCCGCCGTGAGGTACGCGGCAGCGACCTCCGTGTCGTTCTGCGTCTCGAAGGCAATTCCTTCGCGGATCAGTTCCCGGCGCAGATTGTTGTGGTTCGACAACGATCCGTTATGCACGAGGCACTGATCCGACCCGGTGGAAAACGGGTGTGCGCCAAGTGTGGTCACGGCCGATTCCGTAGCCATTCGGGTGTGGCCGATGCCATGCGAACCGCCCATCGAGCGCACATCGAACCGTGCGACGACATCCTTCGGAAGGCCGACTTCCTTATAGATCTCGACACTGTCGCCGGCGCCCATGATCCGTACATCCGGACGGATGGCGGCGAGAACGGCACGGACATCCGCGAGCCTGGCGGCTGCGATCCCAACGACCGCATGGGTGCTCTTGACGGCAACGCGTGCCGGCACGCCTGCTTCGGCGAGGTCCCGTTCAAGGTCTGCGAAGTCAATCTCGGGCTTCGCAGACTGGATCGTCACCTTCGCCTTCCCCTCGGTAGCCGAGCCGTAAATGGCCAGCCCGGCCGAGTCCGGACCACGGTCCGTCATGGTGATCAACATGTCCGAGAGAAGCTCGCCAAGCTGCGGCTCGAGCCTGCTGTCTTTCAGAAACAAACCAACAATGCCGCACATTCGCGTAGTCCCTCCATTCGTGCATGGAACGATGCTAGCACGCAGTCACGGGACCATCAACTGTGGAGAATATTTTTTTCTTACTAGGCAATATCAGGAGCGTCAGCTCATGAACCGCTGTGGCGGCGCAGGCTTCCCGGTGTCTCCGAAAACAGGCGTTTGAACGCATTCGAAAAATGTGCGGGGCTCGAAAAACCCGTGGCGTAGGCGATCTCCGGGATGGAGAGCGGGCTCTGCTGCAGGAGCCGGCGGGCGTGCCGCAGCCGGATCTCCCGGTAGGTGTCGAGAAAACCGGCACCGCGATGCTCCCTGAAAAGCCGGTCGAGATGGCGCGGGCTCACCCCGGCCAGGCGCGCCATGGCGGTCCGGTCGAGCGGCCGTTCGATCGCCGTTTCCATCTTCTCGAGAACCGCAAGCAGGGCGGGATGATTGGTACCGAACCGCTCCGCGGCCGAACCGCGCTGCGGCGCCGCCGGCTCGGCGACGGCCGCGTGCAGATACCAGTCGCTGACCCGGCGGGCAAAGTCGGTTCCCAGGCGTTCGGCGATCATCGCATGCATCATGTCGAGCGGCGCCACCCCGCCGCCGCAGGTGGCAATTCCGCCGTCCAGCACGAAGCGCGCATGTCTCGGGTTGAGATGGGGAAATGCTTCCTTCAGCGCAGGCGCGTGCTCCCAGTGAATGGTGAAGTCGCGGTTGTCGAGCAGTCCCGCGGCGGCAAGCACGAAGGCTCCGCTCGATATGCCGCCGACGCGAATACCGAGGCGCGAGAGACGCCGGAGCGTCGTGTGGGACGCAGGCGTATCCGCCCAGTCGGTCGGCTCGCCGCCCGCGCAAACGAAGACGGTATGGCAGGCTTCCGCTTCACTCTCCAGATCCGCACAGCCGACCGACAGCCCGGAAGATGAAGAGACGGTCCCTCCTCCCTGCGCAAGCGGGACGATCTGGTAGAGCGGCCGGCCGGCAAGAAGATTGGCCGCACGCAGGGGCTCCGTCGCCGATGCGTAGCTCATCAGCGCAAAATTGCGCACCAGCAAAAAACCGATCCTCTGCACGTTCTTGCTGTCGGAAGATGCTGCCATGACCGATTCCTACATCGGAAGGTCCCAAAATTGCAAGTCTTCGGAGGATTGGGATGTTAACCTGCCCCCTTGGATTACTTATGGGGCGGCATCCATGCGCTACTCAGCACTTTCCATCCTCCTGAACGGCCTGCGCGGCAACCGGAACTGGACGCCGGCATGGCGCCAGCCCGACCCGAAGCCCCATTACGACGTGATCATCGTCGGCGGCGGTGGCCATGGCCTGGCGACGGCCTACTATCTCGCAAAGGAATTCGGCATCGCCAATGTCGCGGTGCTGGAAAAGAACTATATCGGTTCGGGCAATGTCGGCCGCAACACGACCATTATCCGCTCGAACTACCTGCTCCCCGGCAACAATCCGTTCTACGAGCTCTCCATGAAGCTCTGGGAGGGGCTGGAGCAGGATTTCAACTTCAATGCCATGGTCTCGCAGCGGGGCGTTCTCAACCTCTTCCATTCCGACGCTCAGCGCGACGCCTATACGCGGCGCGGCAATGCGATGCGGCTGCACGGGGTGGACGCCGACCTTCTCGACCGGGCGGCCGTGCGCAAGATGCTGCCCTTCCTCGATTTCGACAATGCCCGCTTCCCCATTCAGGGCGGGCTCCTGCAGCGCCGCGGCGGCACCGTGCGTCACGATGCCGTCGCCTGGGGCTATGCCCGCGGCGCAGACAGCCGCGGGGTCGACATCATCCAGAATTGCGAAGTGACCGGGATCAGGCGGGAAAACGGGCGCGTCACCGGCGTGGAGACCAACCGCGGCTTCGTCGGCTGTGGAAAGCTGGCGCTGGCGGCGGCCGGCAATTCCTCGCAGGTCGCCGAAATGGCCGGATTGCGCCTGCCGTTGGAGAGCCACGTGCTTCAGGCCTTCGTATCGGAAGGCCTGAAGCCGTTCATCGACGGCGTGGTCACGTTCGGAGCCGGGCATTTCTACGTTTCGCAATCGGACAAGGGCGGCCTGGTCTTCGGTGGCGATATCGACGGCTACAATTCCTATGCCCAGCGCGGCAACCTCGCGACCGTGGAACACGTGGCGGAAGCCGGCAAGGCGATGATCCCGGCCTTGTCCCGTGTGCGCGTGCTGCGGTCCTGGGGCGGCATCATGGATATGAGCATGGACGGCTCGCCGATCATCGACCGCACCCCGATAGACAATCTCTATCTGAATGCCGGCTGGTGCTATGGAGGGTTCAAGGCCACTCCCGCCTCGGGATTCTGCTTCGCCCACCTTCTCGCCCGGGGCGCGCCACAGAAGACCGCCGCAGCTTTTCGTCTCGACCGTTTCGAGCGCGGCTTCCTCATCGACGAAAAGGGACAGGGCGCTCAGCCCAACCTTCACTGATTTCGCGCACCAAGGAACATCCGAAATGGCAAGCCTCGTGCCCTGCCCGAATTGCGGGCGAAGACCCAAGGAAGAATTCACCATCAAGGGCGCGGCCCTGTCGCGACCGGCGGCTGACGCGGATTCGGCCGATTGGTTCGACTACGTCTACCTGCGCGACAACCCGCGCGGCGCCTACGAGGAATACTGGCACCACACGTCCGGGTGCCGCCGCTGGCTCGTCGTTGCCCGGGACACCGTGACGCATGAGATTGCGGCGTGCGACGATGCGGCCGACCGCTCGCGATCGGAGGCGCGCAAATGAGCTCCTACCGTTTGCCGAAGCGCGGTCTCGTCGACCACAACACCCCGCTCTCCTTCACCTTCGACGGTCGCCCCATGCGGGGCCTCGAAGGCGACACGCTCGCTTCGGCATTGCTTGCGAACGGGCGGATGCTCGTCGGCCGCAGCTTCAAATACCACCGGCCCCGCGGGCTCCTGACGGCGGGGGCCGCCGAACCGAACGCGCTGGTCACGGTTGGCCGCGGCGGCCGCGCCGAGCCGAACACGCGCGCCACCATGCAGGAGCTCTACGAGGGCCTCGAGGCGCGGAGCCAGAACCGCTGGCCCTCGCTCGACTTCGATATCGGTGCGCTGAACGGTCTACTGTCACCCTTCCTCGGCGCCGGCTTCTACTACAAGACTTTCATGTGGCCGGCGCCGCTCTGGGAGAAGCTCTACGAACCGGTCATCCGCAAGGCTGCCGGCCTCGGCAAGGCAAGCTACGAAGCGGATCCCGACGCCTATGAGAAGAGCTGGGCGCATTGCGACCTGCTGGTCATCGGCGCCGGCCCGACGGGGCTAGCCGCGGCACTTACCGCCGGCCGGGCCGGCGCGCGGGTCATTCTCGTCGACGAGGGCTCGCTGCCCGGCGGCTCGCTCCTGTCCGATACGGCGACGATCGGCGGCGAGGCGGCGGCTGATTTCGCCCGCGACGCAAGCGACGAATTGCGGTCGATGCCGAATGTCCGGGTCCTGATGCGGACGACCGCCTTCGGCTGGTATGACGGCAACGTCTTCGGCGCGCTCGAGCGCGTGCAGAAGCATGTGCGGGAGCCCGCCAGCCATCTGCCCGTCGAGAGGCTGTGGCGGATCGTTGCCGGAAAGGCCCTGCTTGCGACAGGCGCCGAAGAGCGCCCGCTCGTCTTCGGCGGCAACGATCGGCCGGGCGTGATGATGGCAGGCGCGATGCGCGCCTATCTCAACCGCTACGGTGTCGCCCCGGGCCGGGCGACCGCCATCTTCACCACCAACGACAGCGGCTATGCGCTCGCGCAGGACCTCGAAGCCGCAGGCGTCGACGTTGTCGCCATCGTCGACAGCCGCCCTGCGGCCGGCGTCGGCTATCGCGGCAAAGCGCGCCTCGTCCGGGAAGCGGTCGTGTGCGGCACCAAGGGCGGCAAGGCGATCTCGGCGATCGAAGTTCATCACGGCGGTCGAACGGAAACGATCGCGGTCGATGCGCTCGCCATGGCGGGCGGCTTCGACCCGGTCATCCACCTTGCCTGCCACCGAGGCGGCAAGCCCGTCTGGTCTGCGGAAAAGGCGGCGTTTCTCGCGCCCGGGAGCTTGAAGGGGCTCGAGGCTGCAGGCGGTGCCGCAGCGACGACGGGCCTCGCTGCCTGCCTCGGGGAAGGCGCCGCACGAGCTGAAGCCATCGTCAAGGAGTTCGGTCTGTCCTGCCCGCCGGTCGCCCTTCCCAAGGTCGAGGGCGACGAAGGCAGACATTCCCCTGCCCCGCTGTGGTCGATCCCCGGGGTCAAGGACAAGGCCTTCGTCGACTTCCAGAACGACGTGCATCTCAGGGATATCGGTCTGGCCGTCCGCGAAGGCTACAGCCATGTCGAGCTTGCCAAGCGCTACACCACCACCGGCATGGCCACGGACCAGGGCAAGCTCTCGAACGTCAATGCGATCGGGTTGATCGCCAAGGCACGCGGCGTCTCGCCCGCCGAGGTCGGGACGACGACCTTCCGCCCTTTCTATACGCCGGTATCCTTCGGTGCGCTGACCGGCGCGCATACGCGCCATCATTTCCAGCCGGTCCGCAAGTCGCCGCTTCATGATTGGGCAAAGAAACATGGTGCCGTCTTCGTCGAGACGGGTCTCTGGTATCGATCCTCCTGGTTTCCGCTGAGCGGTGAGCGGACCTGGCGGGAGAGCGTCGAGCGAGAGGTCCTGAACGTAAGGAAGAATGCCGGACTCTGCGACGTCTCGATGCTCGGCAAGATCGAGATAACAGGAAGCGACGCCGCCGAATTTCTCAATCGCGTATACTGCAACGCCTTCCTCAAACTGCCCGTCGGAAAGGCGCGTTACGGGCTCATGCTGCGCGAGGACGGCTTCATCTACGACGACGGCACGACGAGCCGCCTCGAGGAGAACCGTTTTTTCATGACGACCACCACCGCCTATGCGGCCGGCGTCATGAACCACCTCGAATTCTGCGCGCAGGTGCTCTGGCCGGAACTGGACGTGCGTCTTGCCTCCATCACCGACCAGTGGGCGCAAATGGCGATTGCCGGCCCGAAAGCACGCATGATCCTGCAGAAGATCGTCGACGAGGATATATCCGACGCGGCGTTCCCGTATCTTGCAGCGAAGGAGGTTTCGCTGTTTGGCGGCGCCCTTCACGGCTGCCTCTTTCGGATTTCCTTCTCCGGCGAGCTCGCCTACGAACTTGCGGTTCCGGCCGGCTACGGGGAAAGCGTCGCCGATGCACTCCTGGAAGCGGGGAAGGATCACGGCATCATGCCCTACGGCGTCGAGACGCTCAGCGTGCTGCGCATCGAGAAGGGCCATGTGACGCACAACGAGATCAACGGGACCGTCGTGCCGGCCGATCTGGGCTTCGGGAAAATGGTTTCGGCCAGCAAACCGGATTTCGTCGGCAAGGCGATGCTTCAGCGGGAGGGGCTGACCGCGCCCGACCGGCCGCAGCTGGTGGGGGTCGTGCCGCTCGATCCGCAGCAGTCGTTCCGCAGCGGCTCGCACATTCTCGCCAAGGGGGCGGCTGCCACCCTCGAAAACGACGAGGGCTATGTCACCTCGAGCGCCTATTCTCCGCATGTCGGATCCACCATCGCGCTGGCGCTGGTCAAGAACGGCCGCAACCGTCACGGCGAAGAGGTGCTGGTCTGGAGCGGCCTTCACGGAGAATCCACGCCTGCACGTCTCTGCAATCCGGTTTTCTTCGACCCTCAGAACGAGAGGCTCCATGTCTGAATTCCGTCCAACCCTTCGTCCGGGGCTCGGCAGCAAGCAGACGGTCGCTTTCGCCGATTTCAGGCTCTCGCCACTGCCGGAAGGCACGATCATCCATGTTCTCGCCCGGCCGGGTCAGGAGGACATCGTGCCCTTTCTCGGCAGGTTCACCGACGCGGCTCCGCACGCTTTGCGCCCGGTTTCGCCCGACCAGTGGTTCATCATCAGCGACGCACCTATCGCGCATCAGGAAATGAAGAGCCTCTTTGCCGCCCTCGAACCGCGCGCCACCGGAGTCGATCAGAGCCACGGCCGCGTCCGTATCCGGATCGAGGGAAAGATGGCGCATCGCGCGCTTTCGAAAGGCACGGCGCTCGACCTCGATCCGTCCGCGTTCCCGATCGGGCAGTGCGCGGTGACGCTGATCGGCCATATCGCGGCCCATGTCACCCGCGTCGGAGCGGAAACCTTCGAGATCATCGTGCTGCGCGGCTTTGCAGAAAGTCTTTGGGACGACCTTGCCCGAATGGGCCTGGAATTTGGCTGAACCGCACTGTCGGATGGCGAATATGACGACGATCATCGACGGCAAGGCCGTAGCGGCTTCCATCAACGGAGCGATAAAAGACGCAAATGCCGAGCTGCAGCAGCAGACGGGCAAGAAAACCGGACTTGCCGTCATTATCGTCGGCGACGATCCCGCAAGTCATGCCTATGTCGGCGCAAAAAGCCGCATGGCCAAGGCGTGCGGCTTCTTTTCGGTCCAGCATACGCTGCCGAAGGAAACGACGCAGCAGGAGCTTGCGGACCTGGTGCATCAACTGAACGGTGATGACGGCATCCATGGCATTCTCGTGCAACTGCCATTGCCGGAACATCTGGACGCAGATGCCATCATTCAGTCGATCCGGCCCGAAAAGGACGTCGACGGCCTGCATGTCGCCAATGTCGGAAAGCTCGCAACCGGCGATCTGGAGAACGGCCTGATCTCCTGCACCCCGGCAGGCGCGATGGTCTTTGTGCGCCGCGTACACGGTCGCGACCTTTCCGGCCTGAATGCGCTGGTCATCGGTCGTTCGAATCTCTTCGGCAAGCCGATGGCACAACTGCTGCTGAATGCCAATGCGACCGTGACGATCGCCCATTCCCGCACCAACGATCTGGCCTCGATCTGCCGCAACGCCGATATCGTGATCGCTGCGGTCGGCCGGCCCGAAATGGTCAAAGCGGACTGGTTGAAGCCGGGCGCCACCGTCATCGATGTCGGGATCAATCGTGTTCCCGCACCCGAGAAGGGGGAGAACAGGACGAGACTGGTCGGCGACGTCGCTTTCGCGGAGTGCGCACCTTTTGCATCCGCCATTACGCCGGTTCCCGGCGGCGTCGGGCCGATGACCATCGCCATGTTGATGGCCAACAGCGTGATTGCAGCTCACAGAGCGTCCGGCCTTAAGGTGTCCGAACAGCTCTCGAAGCTGATATCCGGCTGAGCCCGCGACCAGTACCGTCGATCAATACGGTCCCACCGAGCGGTGTAAATCCTTCGATGAATAGTCCAGCGACGGTCCGCCAAAGCGATCGGACCGTCGCTGGCTCATTAGCTAGTTGCCTCCGCCGGCTGCGCGCAAAGCAGCTTCGATCTTGCTCAGATTGAACGAACCAGGCGATTGGCTTGGAGGATAATCCTTCATCGTCTGCAGGAACTTCGCTGCCATGCCTTGGATCGGCACGATGACGAAGACTCGCTCCAGGAACCAATCATTATAGGTGTTCGAATTGTGCTGCGCTTTCTCGAAGGGATCACGGCGCAGGTGAAAGAGCAGCGGCACACGCAGCTCGGTGAAGGGTTCGCGCCAGACACCGAAGGCTTCGCCCCGATTTTCCAGGAAGACAACTTTCCAATCGTCGTAACGCGCCGCCACGACCTGACCATCGTCGTTCACGTACCAGAACTCACGACGCGGTGACTCGTTGACCTTGCCTTCCAGATAATCGAGCTGGTTGTGGCCGTCGATGTAGTTGCGGTAATGACGGCCGTTCAGATCGACCCCGTCAAGAAGTTTTTCCTTGATGTCCGGTGCCCCCGCGATGGCGGCGAAGGTCGGCAGCCAATCCTCGTGCGAGACGATACCGTTCAACGTCTTTCCGGCCGGGAAGCGACCGGGCCAGCGCACAAAGGTCGGAACGCGATAGGCTCCTTCCCAGTTCGAGTTCTTCTCGCTTCTGAAGGGCGTCGTGGCGGCATCCGGCCATGTATTGTAGTGAGGCCCATTGTCGGTGGAATACATGACGACGGTGTTTTCGGCGATGCCGAGATCGTCCAGAAGCTGCAGCAGTTCGCCGACCTGCATGTCATGCTCGACCATCCCGTCATGGTACTCGTCGCCGCTCGGTCCCGATATCCCGGTATTGGACTCTTTCACATGCGTACGAAAATGCATCCGCGTGGCGTTCCACCAGACGAAGAACGGCTTCTGCGCCTCATGCTGACGTGAGATGAAATCCCGGGCCGCAGCGAGGGTTTCCGCATCGACCGTTTCCATCCGCTTTCTCGTCAGAGGTCCGGTGTCCTCGATCTTTCCGTCCGCACTGGCCTTGATGACGCCGCGCGGGCCAAAATTCTTTCGAAAGTCCGTGCTTTTCGGATAGTCGCGGTTCTCAGGCTCTTCCTCGGCGTTCAGGTGGTACAGATTGCCGAAGAACTCATCGAAACCGTGGTTGGTCGGGAGGTGTTCGTCGCGGTCGCCCTGGTGGTTCTTGCCGAATTGACCCGTGGCATATCCCTGGCTTTTCAGGACGGTGGCCATCGTCACGTCGCTCTCTTGCCAACCTTCCTTCGCACCCGGTAGACCCACCTTCGTCATGCCGGTGCGAACGGGGACGTTGCCGCCGATAAAGGCGGCCCGACCCGCTGTGCAGCTTTGCTGACCGTAGTAATCCGTGAACGACAAGCCTTCCTGGGCAATCCGGTCGATGTTCGGGGTCCTGTAACCCATCATGCCACGATTGTTGTGGCTGATATTCCAGGTACCGATGTCATCTCCCCAGATGACGAGAATGTTGGGCTGTTTCCCGCCGGAAGCTGCCGGCTGTTGCTGAGCCTTTGCAGTGCCAACGCCCGTGACACCGCTTGCGGCAGCTGCAGCAAGCATCGTGCCGCCGAGCAGGAGGCTTCGACGATCTAAAGACAAGGAATCCTGCACTTTCTCGCGCTTTTCGGCATCTGGAGGGCTCATGCTTTGCTCCTGAATAGATAAATAGGTGTTTTCCGATGCGCGGCTTGCATCCCTGCACATCAAGGCGTGGCCTTGCCGTGACAGCTCCCTGGAGCTGGAAACCGTTCCCAAGCTCGAGTGCCGGCACATGTAAGCCGGACAGATTATCGGTCGGACGTACGGGCATGAGAAGTTGGACCAAGGGGCAATGCGACGGCGAGAGCCCGCCCGAGTAGACCTCCGGGCGTTGCGTCCTTTTGCCGGCGGCGTAAGGAAAATGGTTTCCACCGTCGCACGCGACGTGAGAAAGGAAATTCTCTAGAGATACATGCCCAGGCAGAGAATCGACACGGCCAGCATCGGCAACCGTCGACTCTTCACGCGAAACATGGGGGCGATCGCAAGGGCTGCGAGAGAGGCGACCGCTGCGGCAAGAACGCTTCCGGCAGAGAGATACAGACCCAATGCTCCGACGAAAACCGCGGCTCCGACAGTCGTCTCGGCCGCGGATTCCCAGTTAAAGGATCCAGTGCGAAAAGCGGAAAGAAACGCAGGGCCGCTCAAGCCTAGAGCGAGCCAAATCAGCACAGAAGAGGAGAAGCCGAAGAAATCCAAGTTGCACCCGTACCCGACTGTGGTCGTGTTAGGGCAGCAATTTACGTGCCAACTTCCAGCCTCCCCTGGAATGGGCCGCAGCAGCGAACGAACATCGCGCGATGCGATAGGGTTCGCTACGCCGAGGCACTTCTCCACGATCCGCGTCATCGCGCCCGGTCACACCGCCCATTTCCGAAATGTCGCTGGAACCACACAGAAATCCGTCCGTGCTATTGCTTCGCCCTTTTTATAGGCACATAAGCTTCGAAAAATAAGCAACTGCATCCGACGCTCCCGAATGATTGTCCCCCCTCCGCCACACGAAGTTCGAAAGTCCGGCCGTTTGCCGAGATTCAAGCTGTTCTCGCCGATTCTGGCGGGTGCAACGCTGAAAGAGCGCTTGATCGGCTGTATCGGAGCGTTGATCGGGATTTGTGTCACCGGCCTGGTTTGCGGGTTCGTTTTTGGGGACGACCCCCAGCTGCCGCTGATCGTTGCGCCCATCGGCGCCTCTGCCGTCTTGCTCTTTGCCGTGCCGGCCAGTCCGCTTGCGCAGCCTTGGTCGATCATCGGCGGGAACACGATCTCCGCCCTGATCGGCGTCTCCGTGACCTATATCGTGACGGACCAGATGCTTGCCATCGGCCTCGCAGTCGCTCTGGCGATTCTTGCGATGTCGCTCACGCGATCGCTTCATCCGCCAGGAGGCGCCGCCGCGCTGACGGCTGTCATCGGTGGAGCCGCGGTCGCGCGCTCGGGTTTTTGGTTCCCGTTCATACCCGTTGCGATCAACTCCCTGATCCTCGTCGGATTGGGCATTCTGTTTCATAGGCTGGCCCGCCGCCAATATCCTCATCGACCCGGAATTGCGCCGGTGAATACACATGCGACGGCGGATCCCCCACCTGCGCTTCGTGTCGGCTTCAATTCCGAGGACATAGACTCGGCAATCGCGCGGTTGAATGAAACACTCGATATCAGCCGGGAGGACATCGATGCCCTCTTGAGGGAAGTCGAACTGCAGGCCCTCGTCCGACAGAGGGGAGAGTTGACTTGTGCCGACATCATGTCCCGCGACGTCGTAACCGTGCCCGGCGACACGACCCCCGAGCATGCACGATACCTGCTGTTGAAGCACGACATTCGTACACTTCCAGTGCTTGACGAGAACGAGAAGCTTCAGGGTACGGTGGGCCTGCGGGAGCTCGCCGGTAAAGAGCCCGGGAGCAAACTGCCGATAAGCGCGGCAGCTACCGCCAGGCCATCCGACCCTGCGATAGGCCTGCTCCCCCGCCTGACGGACGGGGCGACACACGCCGTCGTCATTCTCGACGACGGCGGCAAGGTTGTGGGCATCATATCCCAGACCGATCTGCTCGCGACTTTGGCCAAAAGTCTCTCGCATAATGGTCTGTCCGAAATAATGCAGGGCAACGGGCAGGGTATCTGAGGCGTCGAGCCGTGGATATTATATGCAGGACCAGGTCGTCCGGGCGCTAGATGCGGGTTTTTGGCGCCGGTGCTCGGTCCGAGTCACCCGAATTGGGTTCTCCCTTTGGCTCGATTAGAAGAACCTTGACCTCCGTCTCTGCCCGGGGACGATGTACAACGCCTTTCGGAACCACGAACAGCTCGCCAGCTCTGACCACCTGAGAGGGTTTCCCTTCGATGTCCATAATCATTTCGCCCTCGAGGACGTAGAAGAAATCGTCCGTGGTCTCATGCTTGTGAAATGGGTATTCCCCTTTAAACTTGACGACCATGACATCGTTGCCGTTGTAATCGGACACGACGTGCGGGTCCCAATGGCTCGAAAACAGAGCCAGCTTCTCGGAAATATTGATTGGTTTCATCGGATATCCTTTCGGCTGTTCGCCGCAACTATCGGTGAAGGTGATTTGATCCGACGCGAGTTCTCCGACCCGCTTCAGACGCCGGCACTGGATGCGGCGGCCCTCAATCCCGCCCGAATGCGATCCAGCATAGACCGATCTGCCTTAGCTGAGGAAACGAGATAAGCGGGGTAGGCAAATTCCGGACTGTTGGGAACGAGCTCGAGACTGCCGTCCACAAGATAGGGCCGAACGAAGCCCTGCCGAAAATATCCGGATCCGCCGACTGCCAGAATGTAGTCGAGAGCAAGCGGCCCATAACTGATCGCTACCACCGGACTCGGACCGCCCGGAAACGCCGCCCTATAGCTGCCGGCAAAATCCTCTCCCCAATCGATGCCAATGAGGTCTTCCGGTCCGGACGGCTGCGGCATGGCCGTCGTGCGGACGAGAACGAGCTTTTCCTCGAAAAGCAGCTCCGCAAGCGTGCCTGGACGATTTGGCGCTCCATAAAGGACCGCCGCATCAAGTGAACCGTCCTGCACGAGTTCCATCAGCCGCTCGGATCTGTCGATCGAGGTTCGAATGGCCACGCTGGGGCATTCGCGGCGCATCCACAAAAGCCAATGCTTCAAGAGTGGATCCCACAGACTGAGCTCCGCACCGATCGTCACCATGGCCTCGCGCCCCGGGGGCAAAGCGACCGTGGTTCGCGCCGCCTCCCATACTTGCACCAGGCTCGTTGCAAAACGGAAAAACTGCTCTCCGGCGGGGGTCAGCCTGGCACCGGCCTTGTTCCGAATGAACATGGGCCTGTCGAGTTGTTCCTCGAGTACGCGAATTCGCGCACTGACCGCGGTCTGCGAGATGTTCAGATTGGCAGCGGCATTCACGAAACTTCCTGTCTTGACCACCTCGAGGAACGTACGCGCAATGCTGATGTCCATCTTCGCCCCCCGCAAATGGCGTCGCCACGTCAGCCTGCCTGCCGGTGGCACGCATTCATCAAAATAAACGCAGAATATTTGCGGTTAACCAGCAATTCAATTCGTTTGTCAGCGGAATTCGCGGTTGCCATCCTGGTGCGCGTGCCTCGGTCGATCCCGGCCAGCCACGCTGCTTTGATGATCTGAATGAAGGGCGTTACTCCCGATGCTCGAGCGAAAATCCAGGTCTGACAGAGCCGAAACCCCGGCCGCAGCCCACGGGGTCGCGACCGACCCGGCATTCGGCTCCCCGGTGCCGCCGCTATACTTGTCCAAAACCAAACCAGCACATTGACGATCTTCTGGAAGGACTTGACCTTGGATTGGCGCCTGTTGAGCGTAGATCTATTGAGGAGGTAGACAGGGATGGACATCGACGATGATATTCCGCCGAGTTTTGCGTCGCCACCCTGCTTGATGCACGAACTCGACCCGGCCTATGCGGGCCTGTCATCCGACCGGTCGATCTGTGCCGATGTCAGGCGGTGGCGGACAAGCGAACGGGCTCGCCTCATCGCGCAACGCCTGACCATATCTCCCGACCTTCGGACCGCTTGCGAAGCGCAGATCGTCAGCCGTCTGCTTGCCGAAATCGGACCCGTGCGCGGCCGTGTGGTCAGCGTCTACTGGCCGTTTCGGGGTGAGCCCGATCTCAGACCGCTGATGCGGCAAATAGCCGATGACGGCGGCCGATGTGCGCTCCCGGTCGTGGTCGAAAAAGGACAGCCTCTGGAGTTTCGCCTCTGGCGACCAGGCGACAAACTCGTCCGTGGGATCTGGAACATACCCGTCCCGGCCAGGCCTGTTTCATGCACCCCCGATATCATCGTCGCCCCGGTCGTGGGCTTCGATCCGTCGTGCTATCGGCTTGGTTATGGCGGGGGCTATTACGACCGGACACTCGCGACAATGGCGGCGACGCGCCGCGTACTGGGCGTTGGTTTCGCACTGTCGAGGATAAGGACCATTTGTCCTCAGGCGCATGACATCCGGATGGACGCCGTGGTGACCGAAGCGGGCACAGATCATTGCTAGCGTGCGTTGAGTTCCGATTGGGCAGCGGTCATCGAATCGAGAACGTGGCGCCTTGGCGAAAATTATTCTAGGTTTCTCCGCGGGCTTGGGTCGACTTGTGGGCGGCTGCGGATCGGGTGTCGCGATGGACGAGCAACGACGGAGCTACCGGCAACGGCTCATTGCGCTGGCAGCCGCCAGTATCGGCACTCTGGCGGCCAGTGCGATCTCCTACGGAGCGGCGATCTATCGCGCCGCCAATCCCGAACCCCTGCGCGCCGCCGGGCCGGGCGAGACGGTCGATACCGGGCGATGGCATGTGACGATCGCCGGAGCCCGCATGAGCGATGTCCCCCCTTCCGGCAGGAGACCGCCCGAACCGAAAACTTTCCTGCTTGTCGATTTCGAGGCCGGCAACCGCTCGGCGGCGACCGCCCACCTGCCGGCGAAACTGCTCACCTTTGCCGGCCTGGAGGCGAAACTTGCCTCCCCCAACTTCTATTTGACACGGGACAAGGCGTTCAGCCCCGGCCTGCACCCAGGCATGCCGGAGAGTTTGACCGCCGTATGGGAATGGCCGGCGGGGGAAATGCCGCCGCGTGAGCTGAACCTGCTGATCGGGAGCCAGATCTACAAGAAACGCGACAATCTCTATGGCGCCTCCAACTGGTTCGACCGTGATCCGGTGGCGGTGGTGTCCCTGATTGTTCAGCAGGAAGCGGCGAGGGCAAAACAATGACGGCCCTCGCAAATATCGTCGCCCTGCTCCTGGCGACGGCGGCGCTCTACGGCATGCAGCACTCGACGCCCTCCTACAGCGAAATCCTGTCGCCCGTGGCGGTGCCGGCCGCGCAGGGAAAACCGGCGCAGGCCGAACGCTTCGTCTTCGGAGTCGCCAAGGTGCATCTCGCCCGCCAACTGGTCGCTTCGCATTTCGGCGAGCCGCGTACCTACACCACCTCCGGAAAATGGCTTGTCGTCGAAGCGGCGGCGAAGGCGCAAGACCGATCGATATCGCTGACCTCGGCTGCGTGGCGCGGCCCCTTCCGGCCTGCGCTTTGCCATGAGCACGCGCATCGGCAGTTCGCTCGGGCTTTTGGGTGCCGAGCGCCTCGAGCCCGGGATTCCACGCCCGGTGCTGCTGATATTCGAGCTGCCCGAGGACCAGATCGAGGGGGGTACACTGCTGGTCGCCGAGACCGCGCTGACTCCCCTGTCCGAGCAGGTGGAGATCGCCATGGACAGCGTGCCGCCGGAAAGCAGACACGAGTCCCTCACCCTTGCACGCGGCGGCCGCATCATGCCCTGGTCGCTGGAGTTTCAGCAATGAGCGCACGGGCTTCGTCACGGGAGAGAACGAGCTACTGGATCAGCCTCGTATCGCTGCTCGCCGCCGTGCCGCTCGCGGTCCTTGTCGGATCCCGGGGCGAATTCGCCGCATGGCTGCAACGCCGCATGCAGCCACCTGTGACCGTCGAGCGCGACGGCAGCGGGCAAGTCTCCGGCGGCAGCTGGCGGCTCACATCGCTGCGCCGGCTGCCGGGAACCTTGCCGGACACGAGCCTCATGCTGGCGGAAATCGACGTCTCGGTCCAGGCAGCGGACGTCCTGAAGCGGGCCTTGCCCTGCGCGCTCTCGCTGACGGATGGCGCTGGCCGCCGCTGGGACCCGCTGCCGCTGCCCGGCCGTCTTTTACGCGAGGCCGATCCCGAGATTGCCGACAGGCCGCAATGCACGACGCTGACGATCGGTAAGGCCGGCGAGGCGTCGCTTCGCGTCGTCGAACTCTTTCTCGTGCCGCGGCAGGCGGACGGGTTCACCCTGTCGCTTGCCCTGACCGGCTCGCCGCCGATTGTCTTGAAATAACGCTTGTCCGGTGACCAGCAGCCTGCGGGATGCCGGCTTCGCCGGATCGGGACACTGCGTATTCCAACATGGCGGCCAGCAGGGCGATCCGCACCGGACCGAAAAGGATTCCGCCGTCGAGCTCGGTCGGACTGCCGACGAGAACGGCCAGGACGTCGCCTATCCGCTGCCAGGTTTCGAGGTCGTGCGGGCCGAGATGACGGGTTGCGCCGTACCACGCCCAGGCGGGGAGCCAGCTGGTGGCGCGGTAAAGCACCACGAAGGCGAGCAACGTCCCGAGACCGGCGCCGAGCACCGTGCGCAGGCAGGCCCCGACCGGCCGGTAGCGGGTCCGATAGCCTCCGAGGAAGTGGGCGGCGAAATCGGCCAGCCATTTGCGCAGCGTGGTGGCGCGAGCGGGCGGCGACGGAGCGGCGACGGGTTTTGCCGAAATGTCGTAGCCATAGATGATGGCAGCCATTACGAGCCAGACGAGCGGCAGGAGGGCGTAGAAGAACAGTTCCTGCGCCTGCGTGACGAGTCCAGGCTCCTGGAACTCCACCGCAGTGCCGCCCGCTGCCGCGTGTGCTTCCATGGAAAATCCGACGATGCCGGCTTCCACCGCATCGAGAAACGCGCCGGCGCCGAGCCAGCTTATGAAGTCGTCCTTCCATCTGTCCAGCGCATAGAGCCCGATGAAGATCCAGCTCGCGTCCGCCGCCACGATAACGAAACGCAGCCACGGCGACTGCAGGCGCCCGTTGGCGCGCTTGGCAAGCCATCGCACGAACCAGCAGGCGAGGATCGCCGCAATCAGGCTGCGCGAGCGCAGGAGCTCGAAAATCTGTAACCGTTCTCCCAGTGCCACCCGATCCAGGGCGAGACGAGAATACTCGCGCACCGTGTCGCCGAGGAAACCCCACGCGGCGTAATAGGCGAAGAACGGCAAGATGGCTGCGGAGGCAATCACCAGAAGGCGATTCAACTGCCGTTCCTTCTTCGTCGAGCCGGCAGCTGGCGCCATGCCGCGCAACGCGGCGAGCACCGACAGGCCGGGACGCAGGATCGCGAACATCGCAATGACCACCAGCAGCTTGACGAGGACGACAAGCGACAGCGTTACCATTCCGCCAAGGGGGGTTTTCAGGCCGACGCCGACCGCAGCCTCGAGGAGCAGGACACGCGCGATATATCCGAGCGTCGCGGCAAGCAGAAGCTGCGGCCAGAAACGTGCAAGGAGGCGCGCCGTCAATGCCGCCAGTCCGCCGATATCCTTGAGCATCCCCATGCCCCGAACCTAACCATAACCTTCCGGGCGCTCAACCGGGCAAATAGATGGAAAATGGCGGTCCGCGGGGCTGCGCTACGGAAGGATTGAACGCCCCGTATTGCTCCGCTGAACGCGACACTGCAAGACGGACGCCGCATCGGCGCTGGGGAGCCCCCAAACACG